>DATLRR010000050.1:0-28994 GCA_035534595.1 Nitrososphaerales archaeon | reverse complement strand
GATCGTCTTCCGCTACGGGACCATGGAGAGCAACGGCACGGTCAGCTGGTCGATCCCGGAACAGGATGTGCCTTACAACGTGGGGGTAGGCACCGTCCCGACGGTGGCGGTCGATACATCGGGCAGCGTGTGGGTGGCTATCGAGACCTTGGGTGGAACCGGCGGGACGGTGCCTACCAACTCAAGGGCGATAGAGGTCTTCAAGAGCACCGCCGGCGTGTGGTCGCAGGTCTTCAACGTCGCAGGCCTCGCCGACTATCCCAGGCCCATCCTCCTGGCCCTAACGTCCGGGAAGATGGCCCTGGAGATTTTGACCGAGACGCCGGGGGAGCGGACGGCCGTCATCTACACGACGGCGGACGGAGGATCGACGTGGAGCTCGCCGGTTTCCACTCCGCAGGGCCTTGACAACATACTCACCCTGAGCTCAGTTTCGGTGGGTGATACCGTCTACTCCGTCACGTCTGACACCAGCGGCGGCATCTTCCTCTGGACTTACACCTATGGGGGCTCGTCCTTTGTAGGTCCCACCGCGTTGGCAAGGTGCTGCTCGGAGGGATACAACGATGCGACAATATCCACGGACGGAGCCTCGTACCTTTTCGTCGCCTATTCGAATTCCAGCAGCGTCATCTACGAAGCAAGCACGGACCTGGGGAAGTCGTGGACGTCTTCCACAGCAATAACGACGACAGAGAATTTCATCCAGCCCGGTTCTCTGGCGACCAACTACCTGACGAGCGGCCGGATATCAATCGTCTGGACAGAGCAGACCAGCATCGCCTCGCTGTTCAATGTCAGGTTTGCTTCGGTGACCTACGTCCTTCCCCTCTGAAGGCGGCAGCGGACAGGCCGTGAGTTCTCCCCGGCCCTACTTAGAGTGAGCTGAGCAGCCTGCTTCCGATTCCCGGATTGTCCCGACGGCGCAGACAGCTTAAAACGCATAGGCTCCTTGGATGGAGCACGAGCTGAAGCATGGCGGCTTGACATGATCGAGGTTGAGAACCTTACGAGGAAATTCGGTGACCTGACTGCCGTTGACAATCTGACGCTTCGCGTGGACGAGGGCGAGGTCTTCGGGTTCCTCGGGCCCAACGGCGCGGGAAAGACCACCACGGTCAGGATGCTCTGTTGCCTGATATCCAAGACGAGCGGCAGCGCGAGGGTCGGCGATTACGATGTCGGCAACCAGGAGGACGCCTTGAAGATCAGGAAGATCGTCGGGCTCGTCCCTGACAACGTGGGCCTCTACGAGTCTCCCACCGCCTACGAGAACCTGGACTACTAAGGGACGTTATACAGGCGGACCTACCCCCAGCGGAAGGAGAGCAACGAGCGCTTCCTCAAGATGCTCGGGTTATGGGAGAAGGGAGACGCCCTGGCAGGGACATTCTCGAAGGGGATGAAGCAGAAGCTCGCCATAGCACGCGCCCTGGTCCACGACCCCGAGGTGATCTTCATGGCCGCGACAGAACACCTGACCCACGGCGGGCTGTCCTACTATTATTTTCCCAATTTGACCTCTGGGATCATGTTGTTTCTTCTTGCGCCTCTTGCAGCAGTTTTCAGCATCGAGTCAGCAGTGATCGCATCGTCGCGCGTGAGCGATGTCAGGGGAGCAAACCAGATTGCTGGCCTCATGTTCCTTCCGTTCATGGTCGTCTTCTTGGCGGCAGTGGAGGGAGTATTTGCGTTTACCACCGACAACCTTCTGATAATCGCTCGCGTAGTGCTGATTGCTGACGTGGCTCTGTTCTTCTTGAGCACATCCACTTTCAGACGAGAAGAGATACTGACGAAGTGGAGATGAAGGTCGTCGATTGGCGGCCGCCGTGCTTCATCTCACGACTACGACGGTGACGGTAGAGTTGGCGACGACGCCGGCCGAGACGCTCCCCTGGAGGAACCTCCCGGATGCGCTCTGGCCGCGCGTGCCTATCACTATGAGGTCGGCGCCCTCCTTCTTCGCGGTCTCGACGATCGCGTTCGCCGGCGGCCCTGTTCCCCTGACGACCGTCCCACCCGCGACGGAGACTCCTGCGCTCTTGGCCTCGGCGACGACGGAGTTGACGTAGGCCTCGGCTTCCTTCTCGGCGTAGTCGTAGCGCTCCTTCAGGATCCCCGATCCCGTCCCTCCACCCCTGGGGCTCGAGGGAGTCACGGCCGACGGGGACTGGACCACTCGCAGGACGTCGAGCTCCGCGTGGTAGTCCCGGGCGAAGCCAATCGCGGTCCTCGCTGCCCGTTCCCCGTTCTCGGAGCCGTCGACGGCCACCAGGATCTTGTTCATCGCGAGCGACATCTTCCCCCCTGCTGCGGGGTACGGGAGTGGAGCCGCGACCTGGAGACTCGCTTCCTTGGACATCACGACCATCTTCGGGCTTCTGATGACCGAGGCGAAGAGGACCCCGACCCCGGAGAGCACCGCGGCACCTAGGAAGGCGTACCGGAACCCGTCTACCGTCGCGACCGCTGCGGTCACCGACCCTCCGAGGCCGGCCGCTACTACGCCGACTATCGTCACGGCTATCGCCAGCCCGACTGGGCCACCGACCTGCGTCGACGTGTTGATGAGCCCGGCGGCGAGACCTTCCTCGCCCCTTCTCGCGCCGCTTAGAGCGGCGATGTTGAACGCGGTGAAGCTCAGGGCGGCTCCCAATGAGACTACCAGCATGTCGGGCAGCAGGCCTACGAGGAAAGCGGTCCCCACCGCGAGCTGGGTGAGAAGGAGGAAGCCCGCAGCCTGGATCGTCGTGCCGACCAGCAACACCGGCTTCGGGCCGAAGCGGGTGACGAGCTTGGCAGAGAGATATCCTCCCACCGAGAGGAAGACCAGGGCCGTCGGCAGGAAGGCGAGACCGGCCGACAGGGGGGAGTACCCCTGTATCTGCTGGAGGTAGATGGTCAGGAGGAATATCATCGAGCTCACAGCGGCTATCGTAAGGATCGCGAGCGCGTTTGCGCTGAAGACGGCCCCGCGCCTGAGGAACGACAGCGGCATGAGCGGGGCGCTGGACCGGTGTTCGATCGCTAGGAAGCCTGCCAAGACGACGGCGGAGAGGCCGAGAGGCGCGAGGGTCTGGGGCGAAAGCAGGCCCTTGTTCGCCGCGTTCGTCAGGGCGTAGACGAGGATCGACAACCCCGTGGTAACGGAGAGCGCGCCGGGAAGGTCGAGCCGCTTCTGTGCGGGGTCGCCTCGGCTCTCCACGAGGAGTCGCGTGGCCAGAATGGCGGTCACGATGCCTATGGGGACGTTCACGAAGAAGATGGACCTCCAGCCCAAGGTCGCTGTGAGGACGCCCCCTAGGATCACGCCCGCCGCGAAGGCGGCGGACGAGACGGCGGCGAAGACGCTCAGGGCCCGGTTCCTTTCGCGCCCCTCCGGGAAGGTGACGACGAGCAACGAGAGACCCGTCGCAGAGGCTATCGCCGCCCCTATGCCCTGGACAGCCCTGGCGCCGATCAGGACGCCTTCGGAAGGGGCGAGTCCCCCGGCCAGGGACGACACCGCGAAGAGGACGAGCCCGACCCCGAAGAGTCTGCGGCGCCCGTAGATGTCCGAGGCGCGGCCGCTAAGTAGGAGAAAGCCCGAGAAGGTGAGGCCGTAGGCGCTCACTATCCACTGGCTGTCGGCGAGGGATATCCCGAGCTCGGTGCGCATGGTCGGCAGGGCTATCTGGACGATCGAGAAGTCGAGGACGATGACGAATTGAGCGAGTACGAGCAGCGTGAGGATTAGGGTAAGCCGTGGTGGAGAGGCAGGTTTCGTCATAGAGAATAGGACGGGCACGGGCTCTGAGAGGTCGACTAATAAATCAGGTAGTATTCTCCAACTAAGTAGGTATCACAAACCCACCTGCATCTCCTCTTGGAGAAGGGAAGACCCGCATCCGGGAGGGCTCTCCTCTAGGACAAAAGTCCTCGGTGGAGAGGATGAGGGTCTCGGACAGCAGGAGCCAGCCGGACCAGTCAGCCTCCAGAAGCATGCTACCGTCGGCTCGACGACCGCCACGCCCGTCTTGGACTTTAAGACCGTCGCCCTCTCCCTTCCTGCTCCGGCCCCCGGCGCGTCGCTGCCCTTGTCAGTCGTCCGCTCCCCGCTCGATCTCCCTTTCAGTGTCTGTTGACATGTCTGATTCAATGGTGATAACCTCCCGCGCGCCATCTGGACCGGATATATTTTCCCCAATTGGTTGCGGGAGAAGGTGACGAGCCGCGTCCGTCCCCGCACATGCATACAAACACGCTAAATAGAGCGCTCTGCCCGAAGAAGCACGACCTGGCATGAATGAAGAAAAGCGCGGCGAGTGGTTTGGCGCCATCCTCTCCCTCCTCTACGAGTTCAACTGGCCCATGACCGAGACCGAGATATTCGAGCGCTCGAAGAAGTCCTCGAACATCGAGGACCTCCGTTCGCTCTTAGCTGACCTCAAGAAGTCAGACCTAATCTCGGATTCTTCTCCCGGAAATTGGAAGCTTACCAAGAAGGGAAAGGCGATGGTTAGGGAGTCGCTCGCATAGGGTTCGACGCTGGGCTGGTCCTCACGACCACGATGGTGCACTTCGTCGCGAGTGCGGCGATGGCTCCCGCCGCGGCCAGCCAAGGCGCGAGGAGGACCCCGACGACGCCGGCGGTGACCGGTATCTCCAGGAGGGACTTCCCGCTCTCGTCCTTTACGATTATCCTCGACACGTTTCCCTCGTGGAGAAGCTCCCTCACCTTCTTCGCCACTTCGTCTGCCGAGATGGTGAACTCCTGGGTCGTCGTGTTCTTCCCTACTGGGGCCCCGCACGCGTGGCAGAACCTCGCGTCCTCGACGAGCTTGGCACCGCAGCTTTGACAGGTTTCCATTCGAATCCTCGCTTTCAAGAGAGGGACGCTGCTACTTAAGAGAGACGCGCAATCTCAAGTCTGGAATTGCAGGGATCTGACCGCGGAAGAAGTTCGAGAGGCTCCGTCCAGCCCTACAAACCGCGAGCCTACGTGCGGCGATCCTTCTAGGAGACTGAGGTCGGCTCTGCCTTTGTCGCGTGGACCAGGTCTAGATAGTGGCGGGCGACCTCGAATCCTTTGTCGGTGGCTGCGTACTCCGTCCTCGATCGTTCGAAGTGCTGCCGCAAGAGCCCCGACGCGGTCAACGACTCTAGGATGTTCTGTAGCATCATCCAAGAAGTGTTGCTCCGGTACATGATTTGGGTAGGTTTGGTGCACCCTCCTGTCACGACGGTCAAGACGTCCATCCGGATCTCAAACGAGGACCTCCTCGCTACTGGAGGTCTCTTCTCCGAGTTTTTCTCGGAAGTTAGAACTTGCGCCATCTTCCTCGCAATCGCTTGGAGAGCCTTTCTTTCTATAAGAGTGGGCCGAATTTCTTATTCGAGATCGGCATGGGGCTGCGAGACCGAGTCTCCGAATTCGGTTTCTTGTCCTTCGCTTACTTCTTCTGGACGCCCCATGCCTTCCAGCGCGGGCTGTCCGTGAACGGAGCAATCACGTGGGTCGGCTCGATCTTGATGAGGACGCGCCTCACACCGGGCTGGCGCGTCCGGTACTTGTCCTGCAGGAGATACTTCTTTGCCACCTTGTCTATGTGCGCCTCGACCCCGTCGAAGGTCACTCCGCTGACGCGCCCCCGGGTGACGGCCATGTTGTACGGGGTGGTAGGGTCGCAGACGTCGAGCGCGATCATCGGATTCCTGACCGCGTTCTTGCGCTTCTGGCTTCCCTCGTTGGTGTTGATCAGGACGGTGTCTCCGTCCTCGGTCCACCCACGTATGCGTGACGCGAGGCGAGCCGTATTTCATCAGGGCGGCGACGTTCGCGTAGACCTTCGCCTCGATGAGCTTCTTGACAGAGTATGAAAGGGGGTTAGTGCTGCCTAAGGCGACATGCCGCGCTTCGCTATATCAACGATGAAGAAGCGGTGAGTCGTTGAAGATGTAGGCGGCGGCGTCCTGGAGGTCAGGACATTAGGGGGACGGGCTGCCCGGCTGAGAGGTGGACTGGCTTCTTCCTCCGCTGCTGCCCTGTCCGCTTCCCTGCTGGCCGGCTGAGCCGCCTTGCCCGCTGCCAGTGCCGTCCCCGGATTTTCCCGAGCCCGAGCCGCTTCCGCCACCTAGCCCTCCGTTGTTGCCGCCCGCGCCCGGGTTGCCTCCGATGCTACCTCCGGTGCCGTCGCTGCCGGCTCCTCCTTGCGCTCCTCCGCCGGACATGAATAGCGTTCCTCGCTGCCCGACCTAATTAGCTTCGAGCACAGCGCTACCGTCGGCCGCCCGCCATCTCTATGGTGGACGGGGACATCACGCCGAGAAGCTTCGCCCCGTCGGGGCTCCCCCATCCCGTGCACGCGTCCCAGCCAGGGCCCGCGTCGTACGCCCCGTTGGTGCCGGAGAGCACGTCGCGGAAGGCCGGGGCGGACGCCTTTCCGTAGAGAAGCGGGTTGATGTAGCCGAGCGGCTTTCCGATTCCCTGGTTGAACAGGGTCAGCAGGCCGGTCCAGAGGGGCGCGACGGCGCTCGTCCCGCCGACGGTGATCTGTTGTCCGTCCACCAGGACGCTGTAGCCCGTCTGTGGGTCGGCGTCCCCCGAGACGTCGGGGACCCCCCGCCCGACTCTCCCTCCTGGATTTGCCGAAGGAGGCACGCCTGCGGCCGCCTGCCAGGACGGCAGGGGGAAGACGTCGCTCACTCCCCCTCCGGTAGCCCCGCCGTTCGGAAGGTCATCCCACACGACCTGGCTCGTGATCTTGCCCCCGGCGGCGTTCAGGCGCGTCCCGCCGCAGCCGATGACGTACGGCGAGGACGCAGGAAAGTCGACGTGCGCGAGGCCGTCGGTCACACCGTCGGACGATCCTCCGTCGCCGGACGCAGCGCAGACCGTGACCCCCAGCGCCGACGCGTCCTGGAAGGCCTGGTCGAGTGCGCGGATGCCCTGGGAGGTCCACTCGGATTCTGCGCTGCCCCAGCTGATAGAGATGACCGCGGGCATCCCCTGGGCGTCGTGCAGGGCGCCGTTGACCGCGTCCACGAAGCCCGAGTCGGTGTTTGGGGCGAAGTAGACGAGGACCTTCGCCTTGGGTGCGTTGGCCCCCGCGACCTCGATGTCGAGGAGGACCTCGGCGTCAGGGCCGTTTGGGTCCCCGGTGGGAGAGTTGGAGGCGCCGTCCACCGAGACCGAGGTCACCGAAGGAGGTGCGACCCCGAGGCCCGAGAAGTAGGCCTGGATGTCCTTGGGGAAGTACCCGCCGCCGAGCTCGAGTATTCCCAGCGTCTGCCCCGACCCGTTCAGCGCCGAGGGGAAGTCGTAGAGGGCGCCGACCTGGGGAGGAGTGTAAGAGATTCCGGCCGTGGCCGCCGGCCTGATGCGGAAGTGGGTTCGCCCCTGAGGCCTGTTGTCCAGCCCCAGCACCGCGCTCAGGCTCGGGGCGAGCTCCGGGGGGAGATAGACAGGCCCCACGCGGCCGCGAAAGGCCCCCCTTTCGGGGTGCTCATAGCGGGAGAGGCTCACGTTGAACGCCCCGCTTACCTGCTCGATCGTCCCAGAGAGGACGACTGAGCGCTTCGAGAGGCTCGACTCCACGACCTTCAGGGAGTTGTCCCGTGCGAAGTCCTGTACCTTCGCCAGTTCATCCCGGGTCGACCCGAAGGCCTTCTCGAACTCCGACCTCGTGGGGTAGGACCGGTCCTGCGGCAGCTGGGAGCCGAGCCGCCTCACCAGGGAGAGCTCCCGGTCGGGGGCGCGCGGTCGCAGCACCAGCGTGACCCGGGCGGTCTCCTCCGGGTCCAGCTTTCCTGATTTGCGGGCCCTCTCCAACGGCCTTCGCTCGCTCCCCGCCAGCGGGATGAGCGCGCGCCCTGACGCCATGGATGCAAACGACGCGCCGGGGTCTTATGAAGGTGACCCGCGTCAAGGCTTCGTCCTTCAGGCCTATGGCGCCCGTCGCCTTCGCAGACTACCTTTCAAACAAGGTGACGGTCGGGACTTCCAGGAAGTCGTCATACCGTTTCGCGGCCTCCCCCGCATCATCCACGTTAGGGATATCTTGCTCTTGACTATGGCCTCCTCGACGTCGGCCTTGGTCGAGCCCTTGCAACGCAGGCCGATGGCCCAAAGCGCCGCTGGGTAGACCTGGCCGCATCGATTGCCCGTTCAAGCCGAGGCCCGCCCGTGGGCGGGCGGCTGCTGGCTGGTCCGCGAGCGGAGAGAGCCGTGTGTGAGAATGTGTGAAATGAGCCCAATCTGTTAAAAGCCGGCGAAAGATTCAAAGGCCTAGTCCAATTAACTTCGTGGTGAATTCGCCTTTGGACGCGGACTACCTCGCCTTCGCCGTGCTCATGGGAGTCTTCGGGATAGTGGGCATCACCGCGACCGCGAGCGTCAGTCCAAACATCTTGGCCTCGCCCACCTGCAACTGCATCCCCAGCCCATCGGCGAGGCTCCAGGAGCTCTCCGTGATACTGCTCGCCTTTAGCTTGGTCTTAGCCCCTGTTGGCTTGAAGCGAATGCCCACCGGTGTGGGCGCCTCGGGGGTGCCCAATGCCCGAGGCACGATGCCTCCAGGAGGAGCCTTCTCAGGTCCTTCGATGAGGAGCGGAGGTCTGTTCTTCCTGGGCGTCTCCCTGGTGGTCTTCGGGGTGGCCCTGGTCGCCGTCCCGTCGTTCCTGGTCCTGGGGAACCCCGTCCTGATCGCCGAAGGGGCAGACATGGTCGTTTTCGGGGTGCTTCTAGCCTATCTTGGAGGGAGGTCGAGCTAGACGCCCGATGCTCTCACACGCCTTGCTCATCTGAGAAATTCGTACTTTTTCGACAAACCTTTAATGCCGTTTCGGCCCGAGCGGGCCATTCGGAGCTGAAGGGCCATTCCGGGTGACAACGAGGATGGGCCTGAAGAGGGCCGAAGGGAATTCATCAAGTACGCGGCGACGGCGTCGGCGGCCCTCGCCGTGGTGGGCGTAGCCGCAATCACAAAATCGGTGACGAACGCCGCCGAGGCTCCCATCACCACCGCGGCCTCGACCTTCCCGAAGGTCATGATAGCGACCGTCGAGAGCCTGCAGGTCAACACGCCTGTGACCTTCAACTATCCGCTCGACGACGAGCCGAGCCTTCTGGTCAAGGTCGGGCAGAAGGCCGAAGGGGGCGTCGGCCCCGACGGGGACATTGTCGCGTTCAGCAACGTCTGCCAGCACCTAGGGTGCATCTATGGCTTCCAGGCGCCGGGCACTTCGCCGCCGTGCGAGCCCGCCTTTGTCGCGAAGGGGCCGATGGGCTACTGCTGCTGCCACGGCAGCCAGTACGACTTCCTCACCGGCGCCGCAGTGATAGGAGGGCCCGCGCCCCGACCGGTGCCCGCGGTCATGCTCGAGGTCGACTCCTCCGGGAACATCTACGCCACGGGGATGAGCCCGCCCACGATATTCGGGCACGACACGGGGTCCAGCGACGTCAGCGCGGACCTTTCGGGCGGAGCCCTCGTCGGAGGCTCGGCGTAGCATGGGTCACGAACAGGCGGAGCAACACCCGCAAGAGGAGACCAAAGCCGAGAGACGCAGGCTCGTCCGCTTCGCGAAATGGTTCTCGGCGCAGACGGGGGCTACCTATCCCTTGTTCCGCCCCGTCCCCGAGTACTCGCTCAACCCCTTCTACTGGCTCGGGGCCCTCTCGGTGGTCGCCTTCATCATCCAGGGGATCACGGGCGTGATAATGATGCTATACTACGTTCCCACTACTGGCTCGGCCTACACCACGACCCAGTACATCTTCAAGAGCGTCTACTTCGGCCAGTTCTTGGAGACCATCCATCTCTACACCGCTTACGCTATGATAATGCTCGCGTTCATGCACATGATGAGGGGCTACTTCGTCTCGGTTCAGAAGAGCCCTCGGCAGGTGATGTGGATGGTCGGGATGCTCATGGGCTTCGTCACGCTGGGATTCGGGTTCACGGGGTACCTGCTCCCCTGGACGGTCGTCTCCACGTCGGCGTCGAACGTGGGGATCGGGATGATGGCTGCGCTCCCCGCTCCCATAGCCAACCTGGCGAACTTCCTGGTGGTGGGAACCGGAGGCGATGCCACCGAGCTTTTGCGCTTCTATGACCTCCATGTCATCGTGCTCCCTGCGGTGCTGCTGGGCCTCCTGGCGGCCAAGATGTACATGCTCGAGACCCATGGCGTCGCCGAGCCCGTCACAGGGAAGCTGACGGAGCGGCTGAGGAGGACGCTGCCGATCTTCCCTGATGTCACCGTCTATCTCCTCGAGCTCGCCGTCATCTTCGGGGTCGGGATGCTGCTCGTCTCGGCGCTCTTCCCCATTCAGCTCGGACCCGAGTACTCGCCTCAAGCCGCGGCGGCTATCGCAGCCCAGCCGGACTGGTACTTCCTTTGGATCTACCAGATCCTCAAGATAAACGTCTTCGAGACGGCCGGCCTTCCCGTGGCCCTCACGTTCGTCGCGGCGGTGATGGGCGCGCTCGTGGTGCTTCCGTTCATCGATAGGGGACAGGACCGTCGGATCATCGACCGCCCGAAGTACGTCATACTGGGAGTGGTATTCATCGCGGAGCTGATCGTGCTCGCCGCGTGGGGCCTCATCACCCCGGGCCAGATCATCTCGAACCTGGCTGCGGTGGAGGTGCTGGGAGGGACTGCCCTAGTCGCCACGCTCGCGACGCTGGGAGTGTACGCGGCGGTCCGCCCCGCGGGTACGAGCGCCGGACCCGGCTCCTCGGAGTCCCCGTCTCTTCCCGTGGGCGGTCCCGCCCGCCGGGCCTACGAAGGCAAGTGGATGGGCCTTGGGATGACCGGGCTGATGGCGTTCGGGGCGCTCGCCATAGGAATCTTGATCGACTCGGCGGCGCAACTCGTGGAGTACGGGATGACCACCCCGATGCTCTCCCGGCTCAGCGCCTCTCTTTGCCTTCTGATCGCCGTAGTCACGCTCACGCTTCTGGGGCTCCGTCGGGTCGGCAGGAAGCTGGGCAGCGGCGAACGCCAAGTGTCGCGCAAGGTGTGGAGCAGGCTTGGACTCAGCTGAGAGGGTCGCCGTCCCGCTGCTGATGGTGCAGACCATCTCGGTGGTCTTTCTGTGGAGCCTGGACACCCTGGGGCACGTCAGCCAGACGATATTCACACTCTTCCTGGCGGCCGACCTCCTGGCCTTCGGCCTGATGGCGCACTTCTACCTGGCGATGAAGACGGGCTCCACCGTTCGAGGCACGACTCTCATGGTGTGGGGGCTCGCGATCATGGTCTTCTTCGTGGCCGGCTTTATCGTCTCCTAAGCCCGAGAGGCTTAGACGGCGGGTTGTCCTGGCGACGACAAACTAGGGGCATCCTACATCCGCCAAGGGGGAGCCGGCAGGGCGACCTGCCAGTCGGCAAGCTCCTTGAACATCTTGCCGATCTCAGGGTTACCGCTCTGGACGAGGAAGACGTACGACGCGAGGACCTCGTCGCTCAGCTTCTCCGTGAGCTTGGGCCGCCCGAAGTCATACCCCTCGACTATCTCGATTCCCTTGTCGAAGGCCGGGGCTGAGATGTATTTAGTGAAGGCGCTCGCGTTTTTCGGCCATTGCTCGGCGACCTCCTCCCTGATTCCCGAGAACGCCTGGCCAATCTGGGTCCGGACCTCCGGGGCCATCTCCTTCTGGACCTTCCTCTCCGCGCCAGAGGTCCCCGAGCTCCCGGCGAGCGCGTCCGCGATGGCGCCGGCCCCCACCGGCATCGCCTCTGTCATCTTCTCCGCGAGGCTGGAGAACGCCTCCTCGAACAGCCCCATGAATATCATCGAGTGGTTCAGCATCAGGTTCTCCAGCTTCTCGTCCCTGGTCGGACCGTGGCCTCGCTTGGTCACGGCGGAGGCGCTCCCGCCGGAGCGTAAATGGGTGCTGGTCAGGCCGGCGGCTTGGCCGGGGCCTTGGCCATGCCCCTGAACGTGTAGTTCTTGCTCATCGAGCTCAGGATGACCACAACGACGGTCAGGACTAGCCCTACGCCGAAGACGATGTCGAAGGCGGTCGAGTTCGGAAGCGGGCCTACGACCACCGAGTGGCCGTTGACGACAGCCGTCATAGGCGAGGTGTAGCTCACCATAATCGCGGTCGCGACGACCGGCCCTATGGCCCCTCCGAGGTTTCGAAGCATCGTGTTGAACCCCAGGCCCGTGCCAACCGCTTCTCGCGGCAGCGAGAGGGAGATCATGTTCACGATGGGGATGATGATGCAAACTATCCCCACGAGCGAGAAGACAAGGTCGATGGAAAGGTCGATGGAGGTCGCCCTGTTGAGGATGAAGAGAGTCAGGCCTGTGCCCATCGAGAGGCAGGCGAGGAAGAGCATCGGGCGCGGCCCGAATCTGGCCACCGCCCTTCCGGCGAAGGGTCCGACAACGAGCATCGCGAGCGTGGCGGGCGCGAGGGTGAGGCCGGTAGCGACTATCCCCAGGGTGAGCCCGAAGGGCACGGGCAGCTCAGCGTAGTAGATTATCGCGAAGAAGAGCAGGAACATCACCATGCCCGAGAACAGCCCCACCAGGTTTGCGACCAGGACGTTCCTGATCCGGAGCAGGTCCAGCCCGATGAGGGGCTCCGCCACCTTGGTCTCGAAGTAGAAGAAGAGAAGGGAGAGGAATATCCCTGGCAAGAGGAGGGCGAGCTCCTCTCCGTTGAGCCACCCGAGGGAGGGGCCCTCGGTGGCGTAGACGAGGAGCAGCGTCACGCCCGTCATGAGTATGAGCGCGCCGACGTAGTCTACCTTGCGCTTCGGGCCGGGGGAGTCCCTCCTGATGACCTTCCAGACCAGCACGAAGAGGACGATGCTTAGCACGAAGGCGCTGTGGAAGGCGTACTGCCAGCCCAGGTCCTGGACGACCTCGGAGCCCAAGATCAGCCCCGCCGCCGCGCCTATGGCGAAAGTCCCGCTGATGATGCCCTGGGCGCCGGCTATCTTCTCCCTCGGGAAGGTGTCGGTGATTATCGCGAGCCCGAGCGGCACGATGGCGAAGCCGACGCCTTGCACTGCGCGCGAGAAGAGAAGGAAATAGATGGAGGGCGAAAAGCCGGCGATCCCTACGCCGAAGGTGTAGAACGTGAGCGAGATGAGGACCATCCTCTTCTTGCCGTAGTTGTCCCCGAGCCTCCCGAAGAGCGGTGCGACGGCGCTCCCCACGATCAGGAAGGCGGACGTGATCCAGGAGGCGATGGTGGCTGTCGTGGAGAAGTCCTTCTGGATGACGGGGACGCCGGGTATGACCATCGTCTCGACGTAGTTCACTAGGAGGGCCACCGCAGTGACGCACAGGAGGACCCTGGTCGGATACTTGGCGTCCTTCGCCGCGGCGGCTCCAGGAGGAGCGGCGCCCCCGTTCTCGCTTCGCGAAGAGGAAGAGCCCGGTCCCGTGTGCATGCCCGAGGCGCCCGCGGGAACCCCCATTTAACTTGAGACGGCTCTTCCGCCCCTCGGCACATAGATCTCGGCTCGCCGCGCCGCGGCCGAATCCCCTAATGCGAATCCTCCTTCTCGTCTTCTCCTGTGAAGATCGGAGTCCTAGGGACAGGCGATGTGGGGGCAGGCCCGGCTCGAAGCTGGTCGCGCCGGGCCATGGGAGGCCGAGGAACGCGGCGGAAGGAAATGATCAGCCCTCAGCCCAGGCCTGTATAGGCAGCCCCCACGAACCCTGCCATATCGCCCTCCGCGGAGGCAAGCGAGGAGGTCGAGGCCAGATGGACCTGGATGTAGACGTTCCCCTTGGTGCAGACCCCGTTGGCGACGAATTGGCCCCCCTCGGGGTCGGTCTCGGCGTATCCGTAGCAGACGCCGTAGTGTTGGTAGCCCGTCAGCGTGGAGGTGGCGTCCGAGTAGCCCGAAAGGCCCTTGGCGTTGGAAATGACGCTGGCGATGTAGGTTTGAGCAGAGGCGGGCGAACCAAACACCAGTATCGTCACGTTGGCGAGCGCTCCCCCCTGGTCCGAGTAGAGGGCGTAGCCCCCGCTCACAAGGCCCGACTCGTTCGGGCTCAGCGGCCTTGCGGACCCCTGCGTGTATCCGGCGGGCGCGTAGCTGGCCGCGGAGGAGATAACCGAGGAGGCGAGGGCGTCATAGGACGTGGCGGCCGTCGTCTCGACGGAGCTGGAGCCGGGCGCCGGATTGAAGGCACCGAGCCCGTAGAGGAAGAGCGCGAGGAGAACGGCGGAAGCGATGCCGAGCGCGGCCAGGTACGTCTTTCCCCTCGGCAGGATCCTCTCGCCTTCGCCCGCGCCCCCACCGCCACGTGGGGCGGCCCGCGCGATCCGCGAGGAAGTGAAATGTCTAGTCGGAAGCATATGCGCCGCCCTTCGATCGAGAGGAGGTTCGACCTCCTATAATCCTATCGACGCGAGGGCGTTCGGCTGCGAATTGGCACCTCCGACATGATATTCGGCGATGTATCTGGACGCATCAGGGTTCGATGTGGGCGGTGGAGACAACGGCCTGCAGTGATTCGCCGGCTCCTCCGGTATGACCCGACGTCGAGCTGCGGAGATACGCCATGGAGGAGAACGTAAGCAGCGAGACGAGAACGGCTGCGATGACGGCCTTCTGTCTCTTCCGGAGCGTGACCATTCAGGTCGACGAGGCGCCCGCGCGTCTTATTATTCTGTCCCGGGCTCTGGGCGGGCGACCACCGGCGTGAGCCCTGGATTTGCCTGAGGGAGGACTAACCTCCCCCGGCCTCTCCACCCAACTCGTGCGGCCAAATCTCCTCCATCTGTTTCTGGTTGTAATACTTGTGGCCCTTGTGGGTCTCCATCTCGTTCTCGAAGAAGTTGATCCGGCAGGTCATGCAATAGTAGTCGGTGGGCGGAGGCTCGAGCCGCTCCTCGAGGTTGTGAACCCTCTCGGAGAAGGAGGAGACTGGGAATATCTCGACGCTTCCTATCAGGTAGAGGGGCTCCAGGTAGTCGCGGAGTGCCTCGAAGCTGTCCGTTTGGAGGACGATGAAGCGTGCGTGCTCTATCGGTGCTGTGTACAAGGCCACGATCCTGATCCCGAGCCTGCTGGCCACGTCGGTCTGCAGGCTCCTGTAGTGCTTGTCCACCGCTTCCTTCCCCTCGTTCCCAGGGCACTTCTCCACGCTGTGCCGATGTGATATCAGGAAGAGCAACGGCGATTGACCCTCAAGCTTGGATTAATGCGTTTCTAGGAGCGCCGATGAGGGGATGGACCGAGGACCTGGCCGATGTCCTGCGTTAGAAGGGCGTCACAATTAGTTGGCCGCTCTGCTCGTAATGTTGGAGGGTGTCGAAGAGCCGTTTTCAATTGAGAATACTCCCGCTTGACTCGCAACAAACGATATCTCAAGAGCACCGCCCCGCTGCACATTTGAAGTCGCGTTGACGTATCGCATTATGAATAGACTGTGAGCTTGGACGTCGTTGTTGCAGAAGTCTATGTTGACAACTTGTCCAAGTTTTACTGTGACTACGGGCCAGTGTACTGCAGGGGCGCCGTGGCCGACACTATCGTTATATCCTGAGCTGTTAACAAATAAGCAGAAAGCCGTTTGAGGACTTGACACATCCAGACGACGAAACGTTTGGGCTTCTGTATGAAACCGAGGCGTAGGCAATCGAAAGAACGGCGGCTATCGAGTTCGCTAGAATAACGGATCCCACAATAAACCATCGATTTGAATTAATCATGGTCCGGCTTCAATAGAATTCGGCCACTCCGCTGAACTAACACTTGTGCCCTGTCACCAATTTTCAGCCGCAGCCAAGCTGGAGATCGAAAAAAGGCCTTAATGAGGCCGAGGGTGGCAACCGTCGTGGTCACATGGCTGGGATAATGTCAGAGGAGCAGCTTCTTCGCGAGCTGCGCGTCCTCTACGCTAACAGGCCGATGCAGTTCACGAAGCTGATAACGAAGTACTACAAGGGAGAGAGGGCCAGGCAGATTCTGGAGACGCTGAAGACCTGGCCGCCGAGCTAGCGTTACATCCGTATTGTGGCGCTATAGCCCCTATTGTGTCCTATAGATTATTTCGGAAAGTGCTATACTCCCGTACCCCGTGAAAGGACTCGCTGGCCTTGAAGAAAAGGTGGGCTGAAGGATGAGCGAGACGAAACATGCCCAGTTCAACAGCGAGACCTCCTGCCAATACTGCGGAGGGAAGCTCCAACTGGGGTATCATTTCACTTGCCACATCTGCGGCGACGCCTACTGCTACATCCACTTGACGAGGCACGCGCGCGCGCACGCGCCCCAGCCCGAGTCTGAGCAGATCTACGCCAGGTGAGCAGGGTTGGGCTCGCCGTCAGGACGGTGAGGAACCCGTTCTCTGCCCTCGAGCGAGACCAAGCATCCGCTCGGGTTCGGACGTGAGATGCACGGCCAGAGAGCTCTGTCGCCCGCTTAGCGCGACGAGTCCAGGACGAGCGGCCCTTGGAGGCTCATCAGCGACTCGATGGGCGGGAAGCTGCCGCCTGCCCACCCGTGCAGGAACGAGCCCCCGCTGATGCATATCCTGCCGCCCGAGTCCTCGATGTGCCCCAGGAGCCCGGCTGCGTTGAGCTCTTGGGAGGTGTCCCCGCCCAGGAATATCAGGCCGTCCCCGCTGATGCGCTTTGTCAGCTCGAGCCCGTTCTGGTAGCCTTTCTCGTAGACCCCCAGAGGCCCTGCCCTGATCCTCAGCGGCTTTTCCTGAAGTGCTGAAGCGTAGGTGTCCAAGGTCTCGGGACCGATGTCCCTGATCTCACCCTTGGTCTTCGGGAGGTCCTCGAGCTTGACGTTCTTCCTCACCCCGTCGTCGTCGACGACGAAGTCTATCGGGTGCCTGAGCCCGTGGCTGCTGTGGCCCTCGAGGAGCGAGTCGAGCTTCTTCGCCTCCCCAAAGTCCTCCGCGCTGAACTTCTTTGCGAGGAACTTGTTGTTGGCCTCGCCGAGGTCGTAGCCCCTCGACTTTGCGATGACCTGCCCTGGGAGACCGCCCGTGAATATGTCCACCCCCGTCTTCGCTATCTTGACGAGGTCGGCGACCTTCTGGATCTTCGCCCCTCCCATTATCAGCGCCTTCGGCTCCTTGCTGTTGATGACCTCTTGCAGGATCCTGAGCTCGTAGGACGAGCGGAGCCCGATCCAGGTCGGCGCGATGTAGGGGAGGCACATCAGTGACGAGTCTTCCCTGTGCCAGGTCGGGATGGAGTCGTTCACGCAGCTCTGAATCATTCCCTTGAAGAACGGGACGTAGGTGTTGTGCTCGGCGTTCCACTTCTTCTCTTCCTCGAAGTACCTCATGTTGTCGAGGAGGATCATCTGCCTCCGCTTGAGGCTCTTGATCTTCTTCTTGGTCTCCTCCGTGAATATCTTCTCGTGGGGGACGAACTCGACCGTCATGTCGTCAGGGAGCAACTTCCTCAGGGTCTCGCAGTGAGGGGCGAAGGAGGTGAAGTCGTCGCCTCCCTTCCTTCCCTGGTGGCTCATCACCACGAGCCCCGCGTAATCGGAATACATCTCGAGCACATGCCCGTAGACGCGCATCCTGAGCGCGTCCTCCTGGATTTGGCCGTGCGAAGCGGGGAGGTTGATGTCCACGCGGACCAGTACGGGCGTTTTCAGCTGCCGCCCTAGGTTAACCAGTTTGTAGGGTTGAAGCTTACTCAAGTCCACAAGCCAAGTTTGTTTTCAACAATATTTATGAATTCCGGAAGAAAGTTCAGACGGCCTCCCTCGGAGGAAGAGGGAACGGCCGCCAAATTTGAAATGGTCCGGGCTAAGGACGCCCGGCACGAAACGGGGCGGGTCCGGCGATCTACATTTTTGCCGCCGGCTTCATCTCGGACTCCATCGTCTCCTCGTGCTGGGGCTCGATCTCCTCACCGTGGACGGCGATGTCGCCCTCCAGGAGCTCCTTGTCGGACATCTTGAGTGGCATGAAGATTCCTATGACCTTCCAGATCGCATAGGTCACGACGAAGCTGTATACGATTACGACCGCCGCGGCCGCAATCTGCCACCCGAGCAAGCTAAAGCTGCCGAAGGCAGCTCCTGTGAGTCCCGGATACACGTATTGTGTGACGGCGGGGTCGGCAAGAATCCCTGTCAAGATGCCGCCCGTCAGACCGGCGACGCCGTGGGCCGGAAAGACCCCGAGCGAGTCATCCAGCTTGAGCTTCGGCATCAGCTTGTAGTTTGCCAACCAGGGGATGGTGCCTCCCGCAATGCCCAGGATGATGGCGCCATAGCCGCTCACGTAGCCTGCGGCCGGCGTTATCGCGACCAGACCTGTGATTGCACCGCTCATAGCTCCGACCATCGTCGGTTTCCCTAGGAACTTCATGTCCATGATCATCCAGACGATGGCGCTGACTGCAGTCGCGAGGTCGGTGTTCATGACTGCTATGGACGCGTCGATGCTGCTGCCGTAGGGGTCGCCTCCGTTGAATCCGTTCCAGCCGAGCCACAGCAAGCCCGCCCCAATGAAAACAAAGTAGAGGTTGTTGGGCTTGATTCCCCTGCTCTTTATCGCCCTTGGGCCAATCGCAATCGCCGACGCGAGGGCGGCGATTCCCGCATCCAAGTGAATGACGTATCCTCCGGAAAAGTCGACGGCCCCGAGCTGGTTCAGCCATCCGCCTCCGAAGAGGGCGTAGGCGAGAGGACTGTAAACGAGCAACGACCAGATAGGGACAAAGACTAACCAGGCCTTGAAGTTCGTCCTCTCGATAATCGCCCCTACGAAGAGCAAGGGAGTTATGGCGGCGAAGACGAACTGGAACCAGACGACGGTCGACTGAGGTATGTTGAGGGCCAGTTGAGCCGGACCTACCAGGGCTTGAGTCCCCTCGGCGATACCAGGCGCCACCGAGGTAAACGTCCCGAGAATCCCGTAGTTGCCAATCTTGAGGGCGGCGGGCCCGAAACCGCCGTTGTAGCCAGCGAGTACCCAGACGACGAGGACTGCCGCGAAGCCGTAGAAGCACATGAATGCGGTGTTTATCGAGAACTTCTTCCTCGTCAGCCCTCCATAGTAGAGCGCCAACCCAGGGACGCTCATCAGTCCGACGAGGGTGCCCGCGACCATCATCCATGCGTTGCTCCCCGTGTCAAGCCAGCTGGGAACGGCGGGAGCCGGGAAGCTGTTCAGGTTCGCGGGGGGCGTGTACCCGGCCTGCGCGAACGCGGGGTGCGCGCTCACCACCAGCAACAGGACCATCAGGACGATCAGGGGGAGCGTGTACCGCGCCGTCACGAACTTCGTTAACCTCATCGGGATGCTGTCAAGTGAGTTTGATTCGTTCACTTCACCGAGGCTTACCTTGCATATTATATAAATTTATACCGATTTACTGTAACATATGATTACCACGTTCATTGAAAATCAGCCATATGTTTAGCACCAAAAGCCACTTTTCGCATCGTCGTGTTAAAACCAGAACGCTGAGCGTGGGCGTTCTTCCGAAGTGAGAGCGGCGGCGACGGCCGACGGACCGAGGATCCTCGGTCCGTCGCGAGCTGCGCGTGGCCGAACGTAAAGCGCGTGCCGAAATTTTTAAACAAGTGTTTGGTCCAGGCCGCGACATGGACGCGCCGAGCGTGAAGCGGGCGGGGACCATCCTATTCGTCGGGGTGGGGCAGTTCGCGTTCTGCTTCGCCTTGGCCGAGATATACTATCCGGGCTACGACGTCTCGGTCCAGACTATAAGCGACTTGGGGGCTACCTGCAAGGGCGGCGTCTGCAAGTTCGTCCAACCTTCGTCTGACATATTCAACGCTTCAATCGTGCTGCTGGGCATCATGCTGCTCTTGACGGCCTATTACTTCTGGAAGGGGTCCGGGTCCAGGGCGCTCTCGTTCTTCGAGTTCCTCTCGGGGATTGGGGCGATGGGGGTGGGGATCTTCAACGAGAGCTTCGGAGGCGCCCACGTCTTCTTCTCCGCGTTCACATTCTTTTCGATCGGCATCCAGGCGCTCCTGGTCTTCAAGGTGGCGAAGCCTCCGTTCTCCTACCTCTCCATGGTCACGGGAGCCATGACCCTCGTGGCGATAGTCTTCTACGGGACGGACACCTATCTCGGGCTCGGCCAGGGAGGGATGGAGAGAATGATAGTCTATCCTGTCCTCATCGGAGGGCTCGCGTTCGGGGGCTACCTGATGGCCCTCGGCGAAACCTACCTGCGCTGACGGATGTCCAAGGCTCGTAAGTGCTATAAGGGCCACGAGGGGGAACCGGGAAAGATATGGGAGACCCTGGCTTTCCAAGGCGGACCAACTCCCTGGTTCCCCGAAACAAGTATCTCGCGGTGGTCGCGATAGCGGCGCTCTGCTTGAGCCTAGTGGAACTCGTTGACCTCTTCGAGCTCCCCTTGGAGTCCTACCTCGGCGGCGCGGCCGCGTCCGGGTCTTTCTTCTCGGTTAGCGCGCTCACCTCCTTCCTCGACATAGGATATGCGGGGTTGTTCATCCTCATGACGATGGAGAGTTCGGCCTTACCCATCCCGAGTGAGGTCGTCCTTCCGCTCGCAGGCTACCTGGCCTATCTCGGGAAGATGAACCTGGGGCTGGCGCTCGTCGACGCCACGCTGGCGGGGCTGGCCGGCTCGCTGATCTCCTACTACCTGGGTCTTAAGCTCGGGCGGCCGGTCGTCTACAGGTTGCTGGGTAGGGTCGGTGTCTCTCCGAAGCGTCTGGACGACGGGGAGCGATGGGTCGATTCCAAGGGCGCCTGGAGCGTCTTCATCGGTAGGTTCATCCCGGGGGTGAGATCGGTGATATCGATTCCGGCAGGCATCCTCAGGATGGAGCTGAGACCGTTCGTGGTTCTAACCGTGGTCGGGACTTTTGTCTGGTCCGCCGCCCTCATCTACGTGGGATACTCTGCGGGACCCCTCTGGGAGGGTGCCCTAAGCACGCTCTCGATGTTCGCCGACCAGGCGGCGCTCGTCGTCATAGCGGGTGTTTCGGTAATCTATGTGGCCTACTATCTCGGGGCCCTCGGTCAGAAGGGATAGCTCGCAAAATGAGCTCCGACAGCCAACCCCCCTTCTTCTCGCTCGCCCACCTCCAACACTTCCTCAAGTTCGGCGTCGTCGGGGTGGTCGGGGTGGTCGTCAACGAGGGGCTGCTCATCGCCTTCCTATCGATAGGCGTCCACCTCCTATACGCCAGCACCGCCGCGATCGAGATCTCGATACTGTCCAACTTCCTCATGAACGACCTCTGGACATTCAGGGACAGACGCTCAGGCCGCTTCGCGGTCCGGCTGTTGAAGTTCAACCTCCTGATGCTCGCCGGCTTGGTGGTCAACGCGGCGGTGCTCGACGTGGGGACCGACTACTTCGGCATCGCCGCCGCAGTCTCGAACCTGATAGGGATCGGCGCCGCGTTCTTCTTGAGGTACGCGCTCAGCGTCAAGTATGCGTGGATGCGGATTGAGGCGGTGGAGGAAGGGAGTGCGGCACCTGTGCAGGCGCCGCTGGCTGGCCCAAGGCCAGCCGCCAGTTGAAGTGCGGCGGGCTGGGTGAAATCTCTGAGGTTTGGGTCCTTAGGACGCTTTCAGCGCGGCCACCAGGTCCGAGAGCACCTTCTTGGCGTCCCCGAACACCATCCACGTGTTGGGGAGGTAGAAGAGCTCGTTATCGGACCCTGAGAAGCCTGGGCTCATCGAGCGCTTGATGAAGATCACCGTCTTCGCCTTGTCCACGTTCATGATGGGCATCCCATAGAGAGGCGAGTCTGGCTTGGTGCGGGCGGCCGGGTTGGTGACGTCGTTCGCTCCCACGACTATGACCACGTCTGTCTCCGGGAAGATCGGGTTGATCTTCTCCATCTCCCAGAGCTGGTCGTAGGGGACGTTCGCCTCGGCGAGGAGTACGTTCATGTGCCCGGGCATCCTGCCCGCGACCGGATGGATGCCGTACTTCACGTCGATGCCCTTCTCTTGCAGCAGGTCGGAGACCTCCTTGATGGTGTGCTGCGCCTGGGCGACCGCCATCCCGTAACCTGGGACGACCACCACAGACCGGGCGTTCTCCAAGATCGTTGCGACGTCACCAGCAGAGAGCGATTGGACGGGACGAGCCTGAGCCGCGACCGCTCCGCCCTCCGCCTTCACGACCTTGGCCCCGACGCCGCCGAAGAGCACGTTCGCGAACGAGCGGTTCATGGCCTGGCTCATGATGAGCGCGAGGACGAATCCGGACGAGCCGTCGAGGGAGCCCGCGACGATGAGGAGCTTGTTGTTGAGGACGAATCCCAGCGCCGCCGCTGACATCCCCGTGTATGCGTTGAGTATCGCGATGACCGTCGGCATGTCGGCGCCGCCTATCCCCATCACTAGCAGGAACCCGAAGACGAGCGCGAAGGCCGCCATTATCGGGAGCGCGAAGGTCTGCGAGGGTTCTGCGACTAGGAACACCCCTATCGCGGCCGCGACGACGAGTATCGCGATGCTCACGAAGTTCTTCCCTGGATAGACGAACGGCCTCCCAGGGATGAGCTCCTGAAGCTTCGCGAACGCGATGCAGCTGCCGGCGAAGGTCAGGAAGCCGAGTATCATCTCCGCGGAGAGGACCGATAGCGTGAAGGTGTTCGCGGTGGTGTGGTAGTCGTAGAACTCGGCTGCGCCCACGAGGGCCACCGCGAGTGAGCCGAAGGCCTGGGACACGGCCGTCCTCTGCGGGAGCGCGGTGGTGGCGACGCGAAGAGCGATGGGAGTGCCGACCAGGAACCCCACGAGAATAGCGCCAATCAAGAGGTCGACGCGTTGTATCTGATACGCCGCGAGAGTCGCGACCACGCCGATAGCCATCCCGAGCGCCGCGGACCTGCCTCCCCACCTCGAGGTCCTGACGTCGCTCATGAACCTGAGCGAGAGGATGAAGAGGACTACGGCCGCGACGTAGAGCGCGAGGACGTAGGTGGGGTCGAGGGTCATTTCGCTGGCTTCCCCTTCGGCTTGCTCTTGAACAGCCGGACGATGCGCTCTACGAGTATGAAGCCGCTGATGATGTTGGTCGACGCCAGGGCGACACCGGCGGTGGCGAGGATCAAGAGCGTCTGGTCGGTTGTCTCGCTCATCACTATCAGCGCGGCGATCATCGAGACGGACGAGATGGCGTTGGTCAGCGCCATGAGCGGGGTGTGTAGCAGCCTCGTGACGTGCCGGATGAGCTCGACCCCGAGGAACGTCGACATGACGAACACGAGAAGGTTGGTGACGAGGTCCTGGGAGGTGTAAGAGATCGCAGTAGGCGAGGTCGCGGTCGCGTTGGCGACCAGTTCGAGCAACATGTTAGGGCTTGGCTCCCGCCGGCGCCGGCGCCGGCCCCTCTATCGCCTTCTGGGTGGGCCCGTGGACGATCTGCCCCGCGTTGATCACCATCGAGCCCTTGATCACGTCGTCCTTCGGGTCGATCGTCAGCTTGCCTTCTTTCAGCATTATCTGCAGCAACGAAGAGATGTTCTTCGAGTAGAGCCTGCTCGCCTCGGGGGCCATCGTGGACGGTAGGTTCAGAGGCCCGTGTATCGTGACCCCGTACTTCACGACCGTCTTGCCAGGCTCGGTGATGGCGCAGTTCCCCTTCGCCTCGGCCGCCAGGTCGACGACCACCGAGCCAGGGCGCATCCCCTTAACAGCCTCCTCCGTGATCAGGATGGGAGCCCTGGTGTTGGGGATGAGCGCCGTCGTGATCACGACGTCCATGAGCTTGGCGCGTCCCGCAAGGAACTCCTGCTGCTTCCTGGTGAACTCCTCGCCCATCGCCTTCGCGTACCCACCGGCGTCCTGGGCGTCCTTGGCTTCCACCGGCATCTCTGCGAACTTCGCGCCGAGGCTCATTACCTGCTCTTTGACGACGGGCCTTACGTCGTAGGCTTCCACGACCGCGCCGAGCCTCTTCGCGGTGGCGATCGCCTGCAAGCCGGCCACCCCTGCCCCGAGGATGAACACCTTCGCCGGAGAGATGGTGCCTGCCGCCGTCATCATGAGAGGGAATAGCTTGGGGACCGTGTCCGCGGCTAGGATGACCGCCTTGTAGCCCGCGATGTTCGCCTGGGAGGAGAGGGCGTCCATCGGCTGGGCCCTGCTGATCCGGGGAATCAGCTCCATCGCGAACACACTGGCCTTCCGCGAGGCGAGCTTCTTCACCGTCTCGAGGTTGGCCAAGGGCGAAAGGAACGAGATCGTCACCGCCCCCTCCTTCACGAGCAAAGCCTCGTCTGGAGTGAAGGGCGTAACCTTCAGGATGATGTCGGCCTGCGAGTAGAGCGACTTCTGGTCGCTGGCAATAGTCGCGCCGGCGCTCGTGTAATCGGAATCAGGGAAGCCTGCGTTCTCGCCTGCACCCTTCTCGACGACAAAGCTTGCTCCAGCACCGAACTTTGAGACCGTCTCCGGGACTACGGAGACGCGCCTCTCGAGGGCCGCCGTCTCTTTCGGGACGCCGACTATCAATCGTTTAACTCCAACGGGCTTACGCCATGACGAGATAAGCTTAACCTTTCTCGCCCGTTTTTTCGAGGACGGGACGGTCGACGGAGACCGTTCATCTGGAAAGGTAGTTCTCTACCGTCTGGCCGAGCCAGAGCATCCCCTTCTCGAGGAAATCCAACCGGATGTTCTCGTTCGGCGAGTGCAGGGCGGAGTCTACTGGCGAGATGCCGATGTCCAGCCCGGCGACCCCGTATCTCCGTGTGAAGACGTAGAGCGGGCCCGTCCCGGCGCTTGAGATCTCTATGGAGGGGTCCTTCTGGAAGACCTCCTTCGCCCCCTTGATGGCGGCCTGCGCCAAGTCGCTCCTGTAGCTCGTCCTCGCGGCAGGCTCCATCGTCTCCTTCACTATCTCGACGTCGCCGAACCCGTTCTGCTTCAGGTAGGCGACGAACTTCGCATAGAGCTCCTCCGGGTCCTGGTTGGGGACCAGCCGGAAGTCCATCTTGCAGTGCGCCTCCGCGGGGAGGACCGTCTTGCTCCCCTGGTCAGTGTATCCTGCCCAGATGCCGGCGATGTTCGCGGTGGGGCGGGCGACGAGCGACTTCTTGGCTTGGGCAAGCGACATTCCGCCTGCGAACTCCTTGCTCCCGTAGGCCTTGAGGAGCTCCTGCGCCTCGGAGGGCTGCTCCTCGAGAAGCTTGAGCTCGTCGTCCGCGAGGTCCTGGACCTTGTCATACCACCCGGGGATGAGGATCCTCTCGTGGGAGTCCTTGATGAGGCTCAGGAGCCTCGTGAGCCTCCAGACGGCGCTCGGGAGGGCGGCCGCGTACATGCTGTGCGCGTCCTGCGAGAGAGACTTCACCGTGAGCTCCAGGTAGATCATCCCCTTCACGCCTAGCCCGACCACCGGCGTGCCATCGCTGCCTATCTTCCCGTACTCCCAGACGACCGCGTCAGACCTGAAGAGGTCGGGGTTCTTGCCCACGTACTCCTCGAGGTGGGGACTCCCCACCTCCTCCTCTCCCTCGAAGCAGAACTTCACGTTGCACGGCGGCTCCCCGTTCACCTTGACGTAGGCCTCGATGAGCTTGAGCCGCGCGACTAGCTCCCCCTTGTCGTCCGATACGCCTCGCCCGTATAGCCGGCCGTCGCGCACCTCCGGCTTGAATGGCGGGGACTTCCAGAGCTCCAGCGGGACCTCGGGCTGCACGTCATAGTGGTTGTAGAAGAGGACAGTCTTGGGCGACTTCGACGACTTCAGCTCGCCGTAGACCAGCGGCGCGGCCCCCGGGAGCTCGAGCAGCCTCGCCGTCCCGCCTATCTCCTCGATCATCGACTTGACTATCGCGGCGCACTCGGAGATGCCCTCCTTCCTCGCTGAGACGCTGGGCTGCGAGGCGAGCCGGATGATGTCCTTGACGAACCTCCCTTGGTTCTCATGGATGTAGTCGCCTACATTCTTGTCGTGGACCACAGGCGCTTCTGGACGCGCTCCTCCCCTTGCGCCAATTAAGCTTTAGACGCGGCTTTGGAGCTCACTCAGGTTATCTTCAGAAGCCCGTCGCCGTCCACCCTCATGGTGGTCTCGAAGCTCTTCGAGTCGAGGACAGAGACCCCTCCGCTGACGAGCCACTCGTGGAAGGCGCCGCTCTCGCTGGGAGCCCTGATGGTGTGGTTGGAGTGTAGGGAGAGGGTCTTCGTCTTCCCCGTGTAGTTCTTGTGGTCGACGGTGATCTTCAGCTTCGCCGGGTTGGGGCTATCGAACCTCACCTCCCTCGTGTACTTGCGGTAGAAGCGCGAGATGATTAGGACGTAGCCCAGCATGGCGACCACGTCGAAGACGTCCATGATGGTCTTCTGGGTCTGGTCGGCGGTGATCCCAGCCAGGCCGATGACGAGCATCATGATCAGCATCGCCATCCCTATTGCGACGGCCTTGATCCGGTATCCCTGCCCGGGCAGGAACTCGAAGTACAGCCCGTAGAGCCCGCCGAAGAGTATCCCTGAGACCCCTATCGGGAAGACGACCAGGGACGGTATGTCAGTGTTGAGCAGCGTGGAGAAGCAGTCCTGCGGCGTACTTGACGCGCCCGAGCAGAAGGAGTTTGTCGAGAGCACCTGGAGGACAGTTCCGCTGAAGGCCTGCAGGAGGGCCCAGTTGAATAGGCCCACCGCGGCCGCGAAGAAGATACCGCCGAGTATGCCGGCTTTCGCACCGGCGAGGCCAGAAGCCGAATCATTCACCCCACATGTGCATCAAATCAGGAGAGCGCTTGCAGGACATCCTGCTCGTGTCCGTCGACCTTTACCTTCCTGAAGACATTCCGTATCTTTCCGTCCTTCCCGATCACGAAGGTGGACCTCTCGGTCCCCCAGTACTTTCTCCCGTAGTTCTCCTTCTCAACCCACGTGCCGTAGAGCTTGTTGACCTTGAGGTCCTCGTCGCTCAGCAGGGTGAAGTTGAGCCCGTACTTCTTTATGAAGTCGGCGTGGGAGTCGAGCGAGTCCTTGCTCACCCCTAGGATGACGGCGTCCATCTCCCCGAACTTGGGAAGGTTGTCCCTGAACGTGCACGCCTCCTTGGTGCAGCCCGGCGTGTCGTCCTTCGGATAGAAGTACAAGACGACGCTCTTGCCTCTGAGGCCGCTCAGCTTGACGCTCTTTCCGCTCGACGAAGGCAGCGTGAAGTCAGGCGCCTGGTCGCCCGCCGCTAGCTCATGGGTGGAAGGCATTCGTGTTGCCGACCCGTCCGCGAGCTGCCACTAGTAAACCTTAGCGGGGCCCGCTATGGCGAGACTATCTGCGCGTTTATCTGCTTCCGGCTCGCGAAGCCCTCGTTCTGGGTGTGCCAGAACTCGATGCTCGACTCCCCGTATTTCCAGCAGAGATAGACGGTCTCGCCGAACCTCTTCGCTGGGAAGTCCAGCAGGCCGGTGTCGATGTCCCTCAGCTTGACGCCGAGGTCCTCGAGCTCCTGGATGCTCATCATCAGGTCCTTGACGATGGAATCGAGCTGGTCGGTCTTCTGCCTCGCCTCGGGGACCTCGAAGCCCACGAGACTGAAGCGCTCGATCTCGTCCCTGAGGCTGTCCGCGACCTTCTTCCTCTCCATTATCGCCTTGAGCTTTATCTTGATGTCCGGGAGCATGCGCATCGCTTCCTGAGGAGTGAAGAGATGGGCAGGCTCATCCTTGGATGATCCCGTTGGCGTCTATATCCCTCAGGACAGATGTCTCGGAAAGATTAGCATATATCCCTTCGGTGGCAAAAATGTGAAAACCCCAAGCCTAAATATGTTGATAACGGAGATGAAATCTGGAGAGCTCTTGTATACAAGGGGCGGGGACAAAGGGGAGACTAGCCTCTACGGCCCCAGCCGCGTCCCGAAAGACTCCCTGAGGGTCGACGCTTACGGCACGATTGACGAACTAAACAGCTGCCTGGGCGTTGCCATCGCCGGGTGCAGGCACAAGGCGATCTCGAAACAGCTCAAGCGCATCCAGGCCGAGCTCTTCACGGCTGGCGCTGACCTCGCCACGGAGTTCGCCGCGAAGGGAGAGGGTCGCGCCCCCCGGATTGTGAAGAAGGACACCGAGAGGCTGGAGGAGATGGTCGACGAGCTCCAAGAGAGGCTCCCCAGGCTCACGAGCTTCATCCTGCCGGGCGGCAGCCAGCTCTCGTCCTCGCTCCACCTCGCCAGGGCGGTGTGCAGGAGGGCCGAGAGGAGGGTCGTCGCGCTCGGCCGCGCTGAGAGGATAAACCCCGAGATGGTCCCGTACCTCAACAGGCTCTCGACCTACCTCTTCAACGCGGCCCGCTACGCGAACGTCCTCGAGGGCGTCAAGGACGAGGTATGGAAGAAATGACTCGAGACTCGCGCTAGACCTTGCTGTTGTCCCAGGAGTCCACCTTCTCTGGGACGAACTCGATGAGGGCCCTCCTCTCCTTTCTCCTCTGTTTCACCCAGTCCGCGGGCATCTCGTCGGCCTTCCATTGGCGCTCGGCGTACTTGGTCTCGAAGAGCTCCGTGAGCTTGGCTATCAGCTTCTTCTCGGAGACCAGCCTCGACCTGCCCCACATGACCGCTCCCCGCAGCTCCCGGTACTTGTCCCCGTCGTCGATCACGACGCAGGCCTTCCCCTTCGCGGCGAGCCCGACCTTGACCTTGTAGTCCTGGGCGCGCATGTAGACCCTCTCCCCGACGACGACGAACCAGATGGGGGTGACGTGGGGGTACCCGTTCTCCATCGCGAAGCCCAGGTAGACCCTGTGCTGCGACTCGAGGAACCTCCAGACCTCCCTGCGGGACATGGCCACGTACTGCCTGTTCGCCCGCCTGTAGAGAGCCAAGCCTGGATGCGTGCCCGCCCGCGCTGCTGAGATAAGCGTTGCTAGCCGTCGCGGGCCAGTTGGGGCGCCGGACGGCGCCATGCCCGCGATCTGAGAATCGCCCTAACCTCTATATATTCGCCGGAGTCTGTTTGACCATGAAACAAATACTCGTCGCGGTCGACGAGCACCCTCACGCGGAGCAGATAGTTGATAGCGGCATCGAACTGGCGAAGGGTCTTTCTGCCAAGATTCT
>DATLRR010000049.1:0-18756 GCA_035534595.1 Nitrososphaerales archaeon | reverse complement strand
CGAATGAACTCGCTCTTCGATGCGTACTCTCCAGCTTCGACGAGCATCTCTATCCTCTCAGAGTCCTTGTCAGGAAGGTTCAGGAGCAGCTTGCTTCCCATTCTTTCACCTATATGTGATGTATATGCACTGCATATATTTATTCCTTCAGGAGTTCTCTGGTCTTCCAGACCTTGAATCGCCCTTTCACCACCTCAAAATCCTTGTCAGTTGACCATATTCCGTCATGGCCCGGAATCGTCAGGGCAAGGGCAACCAGTGGAACGTCCGACCTGTCTCGCTTACCGATCAGCTCATCGGCCTCCTTCAGCTTGTTCTTGGTGAAGTCGCTGGAAGCAACGACTACTGGCATAGACCTGATCATCTTTCGGGCCTCCTGCCGGCTCAACCCCCTCTTGGCGATGATGACTCTTTGGATTTCAGAGATTACAAAATCCGTCGTGACGAAGATGTAGTCCCCGGAGAAGAGAACCTTGTTCTCAAGACCTCTGTAGACGATGGCGGAGTAGAGCACCGTGGTATCCACCAGTAGGACACGAGGTCTGGATGCCATGGGAGCTTACTCACAACGACAACTTGACAACGGCCTCAGAGTCGGGGAGCTGGGCGATGTATTCCCACCCCTGACTGATATGAGCCTTCAGCTCGCCGATGGGAATCACCTTCTGCCTGTTCCCGTTGTTGGCCATGACTCCGAGCAGCTTCTCTCGCACCATCTTCTGGAAGTCCTCGTCCTTGATGCCCGATAGCTCAAGCTTGTCGACGTCCTCCTGGCTGTACCCGGCGACCTGAATCAGGATCTCCCTCCTGAAGGACTGCTTGATCTCCTCCTGGCTCATCCCCCGCTTCCGCAGCATTATCGTGACAGCTTCCATCCCCTTGAGATAGAACTCCCTCATCTGGTCTTCCGTGTATCGCCTATACGCAGAGTCGAGGAAGAGCTTGTGCCCCATGAGCGCCTCTGCTATGTCCCTTCCCAATGGTTGCAGCATCTGCGTGAAGAAGAACTTCCTGAGACAGTGGATGTGGATGGTATTCCTTCCTTGGTCGTCCTTCTCCCCCAGTCCAGCGTTCTTCAACGCCAATGAGAAGATGTGGTCCGCATTCCAGTATGACATCGGAAGGTTTCCGGTCTTGTGCTCCTGCCCACGGGTTGATGTCGGGAAGACGTAGTCGCCGGGATTGTTGATTCGGTCACGCAGGAATTCCTTCAAGAACGTGACCGCCTCGTCGCTGATGAAGCAATACCTCGGCTGTCTGTCCTTTGTCACCTCTGCCCTAAGGTGTATCGTCGCTGGGTTCTTGGACAGATCGATATCCTTCACCCTGAGAGTAAGGAACTCTCCCACCCTCATTCCGCTCGATGCAAGCATCGTGACAAGGGCCTTTCCGCGGGCATCGGTGTGTGTAAGAACGCTCCTGAGCTCTTCCTGCGTCGGAACCCTGTCGATGGTGACCGCGTGATACCTGGGGAGGTCGACCTTCACCCTCATCTCGGCGTTGTCCAGCTCGAAGTCGTTAATGGCGAGGAACTTCTTCACGGCCGAGAGACGGTTCCTGAGGGAGTTCGGCGCGAACTTGTCTTTGAGCATCCAAGCCACGTATCCGTCGAGGACCTTGTAGGCGTCGTTCTTCCTCATGTAGGCCAGAGCGTCGTTAGGCAGCATCTCGAGGTAGCTGCAAAAGTCCATCATCCCTCCGGTAGAGTTCTCGACGCTCTTCCTTGAGCCGCGCCTCCCCACCTTCTCCAGGTAGGTCTTGAGTTGAACGACTACCTCGTCCCGATGATCTCTCCTCCACTCGTAGGCCTTCCGGTTTAGGACCTTCATGCAGGGCGGGAGGTCAGTCCCACCCCGCATTTAAGCCTTGACAGGTAGCAGTTAACTGTTAGATGTCGAAGTAGAGGTAGAACTCGTACGGGTGGGGCCTTGCAGCGACCGCCTTTGCATTAGCCGAGCCCAACTCGACGATCATCTCGACCATGTCCTTCGAGAAGATGCCGTCGAGGAAGCTCGAGTCGCTCTCCAGCGCCTCAAGGGACTCGAACAGACTCGTCGGGAGCTCCTTCACTCCGTAGGACCTCTTCTTCTCAGGTGTGAGCTTGTAGATGTCCTCGTTGATCGGACTTCCGGGGTCCATCTTCTTCTTGATCCCGTCGAGGCCTGCTGCCATGATCGCCGAGAAGGCGAGGTATGGGTTTGCAGAGGGGTCAGGGGTCCTGAACTCTGCCCTCTTCCTCTTCTCCTCGCTGGCGCCCTTGTGATAGACAGGTATCCTCACGTTCGCAGAGCGGTTCGCCTTGCTCCACGCGACGTAGATCGGGGCCTCGTATCCTGGGACCAGCCTGCGATAGGAGTTCGTCGTCGGGTTGGTGATAGCCGTGAGCGCGCGGCTGTGGTTCAGGAGGCCACCGACGTAGTATCTCCCGATCTGGCTCAGCTCCGCGTAGCTGTCGCCGGAGTCGTAGAAGGCGTTCTTCGAGCCCTTCCAGAGGCTCGAGGAGACATGCATGCCCGAGGCGTTGTCGCCGAAGATTGGCTTAGGCATGATCGTGGCGATAAGACCTCTCTTCGCGGCGATGTTCTTTACCACGAACTTGTAGCTGAGGCAGCTGTCGGCCATCGGGACGAGCGAGTCGCGATACATGTCGATCTCGCACTGCCCTGCCGTCGCGACCTCGTGGTGGTGCGCGTCGTTGACCACTCCGAAGTTCTCGTCGAGCAGGTATGCAACCTCGCTCCTGTAGTCCTGTAGCGTGTCCTGCGGTGGGGCTGGGTAGTAGCCCTCCTTCCACCTGATGGGGAGGTTGGTGCCTCTCGACTCGACCGCGCTCTCGACTGAGGTGATCTTGTAGCCGATGTCGAACGGGTTGTTGACCTGCCACGTCGCGCTGTCGAAGACGAAGAACTCTATCTCGGGGCCCCAGTAGGAGTCCGTGAAGCCGGCCGCCTTCATCTTCTCTTCGGCCTTTTGGGCGATGTACCTGGGGTCCCTCGAGAACCTGCCCTTGCCGAAGCCCCACTGGATGTCGCAGATCAGCCTCCCGGTCGGGTACCTCTCGTCGCCCCAAGGGATCAGCGCGTAGGTCGACGGGTCGGGGACGAGGAGCATGTCCGACTCGTAAATCTCGGCGAAGCCCTTGATAGAGGAGCCGTCGAGCTTGGCGACGCCTTCCTCGAAGATGTCTTCCTCGAGCATGTTAAGCGGGATTGAGACGTGCTGGATGCGCCCTGGCACGTCCATGAACTGTAGGTCAACATACTTCACGTTCTTCTCCTTGATCTCGGTCATCACTTGTCTGGAGGTCCTCTTCCTTGAGACGAGGCCTTTTGGAGTATGGTCGAACGGCATTGGCTCCGGGTCGGCCTCGAATATGATATAAATCTTGCGTCACACATGGCCGCTTGTTTACATATCCGTGATAAAACTCACCAAATGGCTAATATATGGGCGGCTGAGATAGCAAATGCATTGGACAACCTCGACAAGATCATCCTGAAGGAGCTCATGATGGACGCGCGGCAGTCCTTCCGCGACCTCTCGAAGAAGGCCCACGCCTCGGTGGTCACGGTCGCGCAGCGGGTCAGGAAGATGGAGAAGGCTGGCGTGATAAGGGGATACTCCGCCCTGGTGAGCTCAGAAATGCTCGGGTACGAGATAACCACCGTGACCGAAGTGACTGTCTCCAAGGGGAAGGTGCTCGAGGTGGAGAAGGATATCGCGAAGCTCTCGCACGTCTGCGCGGTCTACGACGTGACCGGAGAGGAGGACAGCATAGTCATCTCGAAGTTCAAGAACCGGGAGGAGCTCAGCAACTTCGCGAAGGAGGTGCTCGCCCTGCCACACGTCGAGAGGACCAACACGCACGTGGTGCTCAACACCACCAAGGAAGACTTCCGCAGTCCGTTCATCCTCGACTGACAGCCCCCTCGAGGCAAATGACCTGCAGAGCCATCGGCTCTTGAGGACTTCTTCCATGTGACGACGACTCAAGGGCTTACGAGAGGCGCTACCACGAACATGCTCAGCAGGAGGATCGTCAGGACAGTCGCGGTTATTGCCACGAAGGCGTATCTCTTCTCATCTATGAAGAGGAATATCGAAATGGTCACCCTCGCTAAGGGAGTCGCCAGGAGCACGACCAACCCGAGGTCGATGATCGCGTAGGGCTTGGCCGATGCGACGCCTTGAATCAGGGGGACTAGCCCGATCAGAAACCTGTTCTGCGAGTCAAACAGCTGCTCCGCGGTCCCCATCGGGTAGTATCCCGTCTGGCCTTCCAAAAACAGGAGAACCGTGCCCAGGGCAACCAGGGTGAACGAGACGATGACGCCGTAGCGCAGGACCAGGCCGATTACCGCCCTGAAGTCGGTCTTTCCCTCGGTCACTTCCCTCTACACTCCGTGGATGAGCATCTCGACGGCGAGAAGCACGATGATCGGGATGAACAACTTCCTTATCGACGAGTTCTTCGCCCTGACCAGGATCCTGGTGCCGGGGACGGACCCAAGCACGACGCCCATCATCACGGGCGCAGCGACGAACGGATTGATGTAACCGGCCAGGTAGAAGATCCCGGTGCTAGCCGCGGCCGTGACCCCTATCATGAAGTTGCTCGTTGTCGAGGAGACCTTCATCGGGAGCTTCATCCCCACGTCGAGGGCGAGCACCTTCAGCACACCACCCCCGATGCCGAGGAGGCCGGAGATGAGGCCGGCCGCGTACATGATGACGAGCCCCAGGGGCGAGCGCGTCGCCTGGTAGTCGACCCGCACCCTTTGCGCCTGGTCGTAGTATTCCCCATTCAGCTCCAGCCTCCTGCTAATCGCGTCAGGAGTGACGCCGGAGGGCAGCTCCTCGCCGATCCTTCTCAAGAGCGGCAGCACGGACAGCAACAGCACTATCCCGAAGGTGACGTATACCACCCCCTCGAGGTTCGCCCGCGCTAGGGCTATCGTCAGCACCGCGCCCATCACCGCGCCCGCGGTGGTCGCCAGTTCGAGGAACATCCCTATCCGAAGGTTGGTGATTCCGTCCTTGACGTAGGCCGACGCGGCGCCGCTGGAGGTCGCTATGACGGAGACGATGCTCGCGCCGATGGCAAAGAGGGGCGGGACGCCCAGGAATATCGTCAGGAAGGGCACGATGATCACGCCTCCTCCGAGGCCCAGAAGCGAGCCAAGGATCCCGGCCAGAAACGCCGAGGCCAATACGAGAAGGAAGAACTCCAACGGGTCCAAGGTCTAGGTGCAACCCAAGGGTCAGTGGTGCGCCCCGAGCAACCCGAGGCTCGAGAGCTGCGAGCTCAGGGGGGCTATGCTCCCGGGGTCCTTCTCAATCACGCGCTGGAGGGCCTCGCCGTAGAGGGTAATGATGAGGGACTCCCTCCCTCCGCTCAGCGGCCAGTCCTGGTGCTCTTTGGCCACCTCGGCGAGAGAGTAGGCCAGGCGGTCGGCAAGCTTCTCCATCTCGCTGCTCGACAGGGCTATCGTTATTCCTCTGAGCGCTCTGAGGATTGCGAAGACGCCTCTCAACCTCTCCAGGTTGACATCGAGGAAATACCTTCGCAGGTCTAGCGGCACCTTGGCGTAGTCCGCTACGAAGTACAGGGCGTCGGCCGTGTAGAACTTCTGGATGATGCCGTGCTTCTCAGGCTCGCTCCTGGCAACAACGACCATCCCCGCCGCCTTGAGCTCCTTCAGGTGATAGTAGACGGAGGGGTCGGCGATACCCAGGCGCTCCGCGAGCATCTTCTGGGTGAGCTCCTCTTCTGCGAGGTGTCTCAGGATCTGCCTTTTGATGGGGTCCACTAGCAACTTCGCCACCTTCTGATCTGGGATTACCCTTATCGCTACCCTGACCATCCGCAATGATTAGGACGGATTAAACGATTATATAAATCTAAACGCTAGCGCAGTGTCTTCGTCGCTGGTCGGTCGGTCAAGAGAAGACCCAACTCGGCGCAGCGCGAACGGTCACCGATGAGTAGATATTCTCGCAGGGATGCGTGGGTGTCGATGAGAAGAAGGAATGCCGATCTTCTGGTCATTCTTGCCGCAGCCTTGGGATTCCTCTTCTTCGTCCCTGTGCTTGGCGTTCCGCAATATCAAGCCCAGTCCCAGTCTTGCAGCGCTGCCTCAACCCAGGAACCCGCACAAGCAGAGCCAGAGCCGTTCGAGCCTTGCACAGCGCCTGAATTCGGCTCGGTCACGTACTCAGCCTTCGGTGCGGGCGGCGTCTGGATGGAGGACGAATACGCTCACTACTACGTCGTGTGCGCCTTTGGGCCGACGAGCTGCAGCTGATGCGCATCGCACGGGCGTGACTTTGTAAGGTACCGCCGCTTGCGAGGCCTGGAGGAAGCGACAAGCGCCGGCACAAGATCAGGCGCTGTTGCATTGACGGTTTATTTGGAGTCGCGTTGCGCGTCGGGTGATTCGGGAGGCTGTCCAATCTTCCGAAACGCAGCTATGAGAGCCACCATTACCCCAACGAATGCAATGACACTTCCACCTATTTGGCTAACACTCTGAATGATGATGCGAGAAGGCAATTCGAACCTTCACAAAATGCATTCTGTCCTTGAAGCTGTTGCAGCGCAAGCCTCTGATAATATCCAGAAACCTCCAATAGCGTGAGTCCTACAGCGAAGAGCACAACACCGATGACGATTCTTCGTGTCTCTCTGTCCACAGTCGCAGGCAAGAGCCCTTTCCTTATTTATCACCCGCCATGCAACACGTTTTGAAATCGCCCGCCAATGCGACGGCACCCAAGATCAAGCCCCGACAATTCAAATACCAGGCCTGTCACGAAAGCGTGACTTGCAAAGAGAGAATCCTGATCTTCCGGCCTACCAGATCGTGGTCGACGACGTGACGGGCGGAGAGATCGCCAACATAATCAAGGGCTACATCGCGGTCAACGGCGAGAAGATCCGCTTCAAGGGCATCGCGTACGGGCGCTACGGCGGGCAGAACGTCGCTCCGAGGCTCTCCCCGATATCGAAGAAGAGGGTCAAGGCGGTCTTCGGGGACGTCTCGAAGTTCGAGGAGGACCTTCAGCAGAAGCTGGTGAGTGGAGACTTCGAGGTCGACCCGGTCGCAGCAGAAGCCTCAAAGAGGAAGGAAGAGCAAGAGCACCGACACACGCACTCGTGAAAAAAGTGATTTTCATGTTACTCGAAGGTGTTTGCGTCCGGAGGCGCTGAAGGCTTGAATCTCATAGTTGGCGGGACGGGATTCATCGGCGGGCACCTCGCGGAGTACTTCTTCCAGGAGGGAGAGATCTCGAAGGGGGTCTTCCGCAAGGGCTCGCACCTCAAGATACTCGACCAGTGCGGGATTCAGATCCTCGAGGCAGACCTCCTCGAGAGGGACTCGCTTCACGAGGCCGTGGACGGGGTGAACGTGATCTACAACCTGGCGTCCCCGACCCCTGACCACGAGGGGCAGGGCGACTACCTCGAGCCGAACACGAAGGGGCTGCGCAACCTGCTTGAGGAGGCCGAGGAGCACGGGGTGCAGGACTTCGTCCACCTGAGCACCCTCGACGTCTTCGGCTTCAAGAAGAAGAAGGTCGGCGCGAGCGAGGTGGCAGTGGACGCGCCGCCGTCGCACCCCTACCAGAGGGCGAAGCTCCAAGCCGAGATGGAGATTCAAGAGTTCTCAAAGAAGGGCGGCGAGATGCGGCTCAAGGTCGTCAGGGCGGCGAGGGCGACGGGTCCCCGGGACACCACGCTCGCGCTACCCTTGCTTCGGATGATGGAGAGCGGAAGCGTCATCCTCCCGTCGGGGAGCGACTCGCCGATGTCCTTCACCCACCCCAAGGACGTGGCGAAGGCCCTCTTCAGGGTAGCGACGACGGGGGAGGGCGGCAAGGTGTACCAGGTCAAGTCCTTCGACGCGGCACCGGAGGAGCTTGCCCAGGGCGTGGTGAGTGCGTGCGGGAAGAAGGCCCAGGTCAAGCGCGAGGGCATCTTCGCCAAGACAGGTCTGCCGCCATACACCACGAGCCAGCTCAGGGCAGGGATGCTCCTCGAGAAGCAGGATTCCTGGAGCGCCATCTCTTACTCCCCCGATTACGACCTCCGGCGTACGAGCGCAGAGATAGCCGAGTGGCATGTGAAAGAGCCATGGCTGACCGAAAGCAGGCGGACTTAGGCCCGATCCTGCGCGAAATCGCGAAGATGGTTCGCGAGAGCAAGGACCCGAGGGCCACGGCGCTCGCCGAGCTCAAGGACGCGGAGGACGGCAACCCCTTCAGGATACTCATCGGGACGATACTCTCCCAGCGGACCCGCGACGAGAGGACGACGCTAGCCACGGAGAGGCTCTTCCGCAGGTTCAAGGGGCCCAGGGAGCTTGCGGGGGCGAAGGAGGACGAGGTGAGGGAGCTCATCAGGCCGGCCGGGTTCTACAACATGAAGGCCAAGAGCATCATCAAGGTCGCGAAGCAGCTCGTCGAAGAGTTCGGCGGCGAGGTCCCGTCCGACTTGGAGGCACTGATGTCGCTCCCTTCTGTGGGCCGGAAGACCGCGAACTGCGTCCTGGTCTACGGATTCGACGAGCCCGCAATCCCTGTGGATACGCACGTGCACCGCATCTCCAACAGGCTCGGGCTGGTGGAGACCAAGACCCCCGAGCAGACCGAGGCTCAGCTCGTCAAGAGCGTCCCAAAGAGATACTGGCTGGAGCTCAACGAGCTCTTCGTCCGGTTCGGGCAGACCACCTGCAAGCCGGTCGGGCCGAGGTGCGGTGAGTGCACCCTCAGGGCTCGGTGCAAATACTACAGGCAAGTCGTCAGGCCGAAGCAGCTCAAGACCGCGCGCGCACGCTAGACGCCGGAGGCCTCGTTCTGATACCTGCCGCTGTAGAGCTCCTTCGCGGGCGCCTCGTTCCTGATGAAGACGAGCTGTACGAGCGCCTCGTCCTTGTGGACCCTGGCGTCCAGCGGCGTGAAGATGGTCTGCGTGGGCTCGCCTGAGTAGCCGCTGTCGAAGACAGCGCTCTCGAGCTTGATGATTCCGAGCCTGTTGACCGTGGAGCGGGGGAAGGCGAAGCCGGTGCAGTCGGCGGGGATGGTCACCTTGGGGAACCGGAGCTCGTAGAGGTTCCCCTTGAGAAAGTCGTAGAAGCCCTCCTCGTCCGGGACCACCAGCTCCTTCACATCCCTGACCTCGGCCTTCTGGGTCTCCCGGCCTCGCGTCGCGGACGGCGCGATGTAGCCCCTCTCCTCGCCGTGTAGGTAGATCTTGAAACCGCGCGGGACGAGCTTGACCTCCTTCGGGGAGAGGTCTACCCCGTTCGGGTTGACCTTCTTGTAGGAGGAGCACGACTTCGCGACCTCCTTTCCGCTCAGGACTGACACAGCGCCGGCAAGGGTCTGGGCCGCGGATAAAAGCGAATCCCCGGCGCGTCAGCTCTTCCTGGACCACAGGAGCGTCTTGCACTTGTGGCAGACGATCCCGTCGAAGACGACTCCCTTCTTGTCCTTGACCGCCTCCACGGACATCATCGGTCCTCCGCAAGACATGCATCTGGTAGGGGACGGCCCCTGTGCGAGCTTGCCCCAATCCATCATGTAATACGTTAGGAAGAGTGGCGATATGTCTGTGTCCAAGCCTAACTCCACACCAGCATAGAGTTCGTTTTGGGAAAGTGTCTTCGTTTCGAAGGCAAAGAGTGTTCGCCGTGAAGAGGGTTAAATGACCATTTAGTCTTGACGGTGGTTGACTCTTGAACGCGGAGACCGCGACCGCGTAGCATGGCTACCCGAGACAGTTAAAACGTCTATCGGATGTGCGAATGATGACGACGATGGAGAAACTATTCGCGCGGTCGATCGAGGATGCGAAGAAGCTCATCGACCTGACTGAGGACGACCACAGGCTCTTCGAGCGGGTGGAGGCGGCCTGCGACGAGCTGGTCCTGCCAGAGTTCGAGAGGTACGTCGAGAGGAAGTTCAACGAGAAGATACCCGAGGTCGTCAAGAAGCACCGGCTCATGGGAATCCCCATCGCGAAGAAGTACGGGGGCGAGGGGGCGAGACCCCTCGTCCATGCGCTCGCGCTAGAGAGGTTCGGGCAGCTCGGGCTCGGCGTCATCACGTTCATCGACGTCCACCAGGCGCTGGGGAGCCTCACCGTCCAGGAGTGGGGGAACGAGGAGCAGAAGCAGAGGTACCTGACAAAGGCAGCCACGGGCGACGTCACCTTCGCCTACGCGCTCACTGAGCCCGAGGCCGGGAGCGACCCGTCGGCGCTCAAGTCGACCTTCAGGAGGGAGGGCGACAGCTACTACGTCACCGGGTCCAAGTACCTCATCTCGAACGGGTCGGTCGCCAACAAGCTGATTGTCTTCGCCTACCCCGAGGGGCAGACGAAGGGGATGACCGCGTTCCTCGTGGACAACAAGGATCCAGGCTTCTCCGTGGAGATGAGGATGGAAGAGAAGATGGGTCTCTTCACCTCGGACACGTCCCTGCTCACGCTAGACAACGTCAGGGTCCCCAAGGAGGACGTCCTGGGGGAGGAGGGCAGGGGGCTACCCGTCGCCTACTCCGCGCTCCTCAACGGGAGGCTCGGGATCGCCTCCGGCTGCCTAGGGGTGATGGAGGACTGCATCAACCAGGTCAAGGAGAGGGTGACCTCAAGGGTCCAGTTCGGCAAGCCCATCGGGAAGCACCAGCTCATCCAGAGGCACATCGCAACGATGGTCGCCAACCTGGAGTCGTCCCGGTGGCTGGTCTACCAGGTGGCGGTCAAGAAGGAGGAGTACGACAACAACAAGGGGAACCTCGAGATGAGGACGGAGGTCGACAGGGCGAGCGCGGTGGCCAAGTACGTCGCCTCAAGGGCCGCCTACGGCACCGCCGACGCCGCGGTCCAGTGCTTCGGGGGGTTCGGGTACTCCATCCTCTCCCCTGTCACCAAGCACCTGCTCGACACGCGGGTCGCGAGGATCTATGAGGGGACCGACGAGATAATGGAGCTCAAGATCGCCTCGACCGTCCTCGGTAGGGAGTTCGAGGCCTACAAGTAGGCCGAGCTCGAGTCATCGGATAGGTTTCGCAACCCAGCCCGTGATGGACAGCAAGTGTCCGTCAGGGTCGCGAAAGTCGGTGGCACAGAGGTCGCTCTTCTCGTTCCCGGTCACGGCTCGAGGAGGTTGTGAGAAGTCGATGAGCGACTGGAGAGTCTCGTATGCGGACATCATGTCGGGGACTTCAAAGGAGAGCTCGATGTCTCCCGGGACGGGTTTGCGCCCGATCGCCCGGATTGCGAGCGCGACCCCACCAGCATCAAAGAAGACGGACTCGCCCTCGATCTTGCCCGTCAATATCATGGTAGAACTTCTGCGACCTCTCGAGGTTGCTGACTAGGACGATCACGTTGGCGAGTTTCACGAAACAGCTGAGTCGGAATAGAATTTGAATCTGCCCCCCAAAAGGCAGGATTGAGACGCGGACTAGTCCATGTAGTCGAGGAGTGTGGCAGGCTTGGTCGCCTGCTCCTTCTCTGACTTTTTCTCCGTACGGTTGGGAGAGACCATGCTCTTCATGAACTTCTCCCTCCTCAGGCTGCTGTAGAAGTAGGCCTCGTCCACCGTCCCCTCGGCGAGGAGGACGATGACCTTCCCGCGCATCGTCCTCCCGGTGCGGCCCTTCCTCTGTATCGCCCTGATCTCAGAAGGGACCGCCTCGTAGAAGACCACGAGGTCGACGTCAGGGACGTGGAGGCCCTCCTCCCCGATGCTGCTGCTGACGAGGACCTTGAACTCGCCCTCCGTGAACTTCTCCAGGACTTCGGTCTGCCTCTTCTGGTCCATCCCCTCGCTGTCGGTCTTGTTCGCCTGTCCTACGAACCTCTGCGCGCGCACCCCATCCTTGGCGAGGGTCTCGACTATCGACTCTATCGTGTCGCGGTATTGGGTGAAGATGATTATCTTCGAGTCGGGTTTGCCGGCGAACTGTGACTTGACTATTGACCTGACCTCCGTGAGCTTGGGGTACTCGATGCCCTGGATGCGCTTCGCCTCGTCCTCGAGCATGAGCCACCTGTGGTCCTTCAGGAGTGCTGTGGCGGACTTGCCCTGCTCTGGCTTCTCCCGCATCCGCTTGAGGTACTTCAGGAGGACGTCCACCCCCTGCGTCTCTGCGAGCTCCAGTGCGTGGTTCACCATTATGGCCTGAGCCTGGTTGATGAGGGCGCCGTAGAGGTAGCCCTTGTTGCCTCCGCCCGTCTTGAGCCTTGCCAGGATTGTGGCCCTGGCCTGCAGCAGCATCTTCTTCGAGAGCCTGGTGCGCGGGAGGAACCCCGACTCCATCAGCTTCCCCACCTTCTCGTTGTGGACGTCCCGCAAGATGGCGAGGAGCTGCTTGTATTCTTGGGGAAGCGCGACCTTCCTTCCCTCGAACTCCGTCTGCTCGACGTAGCCCTTGACGTCCTCGTCCTCCTCGCTCCTGGCCTCGACGTGCTCGATGAAGAGGCTCTGCGTTATCTCGTTGATCTTCTCCCTCGAGCCCCCGGGGGAGGCCGTCAGGCCGAGGATGAGCGGAGTCCATGCCGTCTCCCTGTAGACCTTCGCGACCTCCGTGTATGAGTAGTCCTTCACGGAGCGGTGGGCCTCGTCGAAGACCAGCAACACGACGTCGTTCAGGTCGACGCGCCCTTGGCGCAGGTCGTTCCTCACGGTCTGGGGGGTCGCGAAGACGAACCTAGACCTCCTCCAGAGGTAGCTCCGCTCCTCGGGCGGGTTCTCTCCCGTCAGGAGCGCGATGTCCTTGCTCTCGAGGGAAAGGATCTGCTTGAATGAATTGAAGTGCTGGAGGACGAGCGGCCTCGTGGGCGCGAGGACGACCACCTTCCCCTTCGGGAACTTCTCGAGCCTGAGCCTCGCGACGAGCAGCGCGATCAGCGTCTTCCCCAGGCCGGTCGGAAGGACGACGAGGGTGTTCGCCTGGGAGGCGGCTTCGGCTATCTTCTGCTGATACTCTCGGGGCTTGAGGGTGCTTGGGAGCATGAGGAGGATTATCGCTTCAGTTCGAGATTATACAAAAGCGTTTGCCAGTTCGAGGGCGTCTTTGGTCGCGCGGTTGCTTCCGGTGGGAAATACGCACATATAATGAACGGTCCAGCCTCTGCATCAACCGGATTTGGACCAGATCAGGGTCGAAGCCCCCGCCTCCTCGGCCAACCTAGGCCCGGGGTTCGACGTCTTCGCACTAGCCCTCGACAGCCCCAGAGACAGCGTCCGCCTGAGGCTCGGAAGCGGCTCCGGAGGGCGTGCGCCCTCGGTCAAGATGGCAAGGGTCACCGGCCTTGAGGTCCCGATGATGGAGGCCGAGAACGGGGCCTGCGTGGTGTGCCTCGAGATGGCCAAGCAGCTCGGGGTCAGGAACGAGATTGTCGTGGAGCTCGAGAAGCGCGTCCCCATCGGCTTGGGGATGGGGAGCAGCGGGGCGTCCGCGGCCGCGGCCGCTTTCGCCATGAACGAGCTCCTTGATCTGGGGCTCTCCTCCGACGAGCTGATCTTCTACGCGGGGAAGGGCGAGGCGGTCACGTCGGGGTCCCCGCACTATGACAACGTCTCCGCCTCCATCCTCGGAGGGTTCGTGGTTGTGAGGGGAGGGGCTGGCGAGAGCCCGACCGCGGTCAGGTTCGACCCGCCGGCCGGCCTGGCCGTCTGCGTCGCGACGCCGGTCGTGAGCCTCCCCCGCAGGAAGACTGAGTACGCGCGGTCCCTCCTGCCGGGGTCCGTCACGCTCGAGACGCTGGTCTCCAACGTCGCCAACGCCAGCCTGATGGTCTCGGGCTTCGCCAAGAAGGACATCAAGCTCATAGGTAAGGGCATGACCGACAGGGCGGTGGAGCAGGCGAGGAAGTCTATGATCCCGGGCTACGACCGAGTCAGGTCGCGGGCGATGGACGCGGGGGCGGAGGGCGTCTGCATAAGCGGCGCGGGACCCTCCATGCTGGCGATGGTGGATAAGAGGCGGAGCCAGCCCGAGAAGGTCCTGGGGGCGATGCTCGCGGCCTTTGGGCAGGACAAGGTCAAGTCGAGCGGTTACGTCACGCGGATAGGGAGGGGAGCGAGAGTTGTCAAGAGTCGCTGAGGGGTGGACGCAGAGGTGCGTCGGCTGCGGGGCGATCTACGAGAACGACGTGAGGAGCTATGTCTGCAGCAAGTGCTCAAACCTTCTCGAGCTGGTCAAGGACAGCCCTGTCTCGAGGACCGGGCTTTACGGCGAGTCCAGGGAGCCAGGTATCTGGCAATACAGGAAGGCCCTCCCGATCGAGCCCGATGCCAAGGCGGTCTCACTCTCTGAGGGGCACACGCCCTTGGTCTTGGTGAGCAGGATCGGGGAGAAGTTCGGGCTCAAGGGCCTCCACGTCAAGAACGAGGGGCAGAACCCCTCGGGCTCGTTCAAGGACAGGGGGATGACCGTCGCCGTCACCCGCGCGGTGCAGGGAGGCTCCAAGCTCCTGATATGCGCCTCGACGGGCAACACCGCGGCCTCGATGGCGGCCTACGCGGCGAGGGCAGGGGTCACGGCGATGGTGACGGTCCCTGCGGGGAAGGTCGCGTCGGGCAAGCTAGCGCAGGTGTACGCGTACGGCGCGAAGATAATCAGGGTGGAGGGAGACTTCGACGCGGCGCTGGCCATCACGTTGAAGGTCGCCGCCGAGATAAAGGAGCTATCCGTCATGAACTCCGTCAACCCTTACAGGATAGAGGGGCAGAAGACCAACGCCTACGAGATCTACGAGCAGTTGAGGTTCAAGGTCCCCGACTACGTCGTCCTTCCAGTGGGGAACGCGGGCAACATCAGCGCGATCTGGAAGGGGTTCAAGGAGCTGAAGGAGTGGGGGATATCCAACTCCCTCCCCAAGATGGTCGCGGTCCAGGCTGCAGGCGCCCAGCCCATAGTCGAGGCGTTCCAGCACGGCCGCGACTCGGTCATACCGGTCCAGCCGAAGACCATCGCGTCCGCGATAAACATAGGCAACCCGGCCTCCTGGAAGAAGGCCCTCGCAGCCATCAGGGACTCGAAGGGGATGGCGCTGGCCGTGACGGACGAGGAGACCATAGCGGCGAGGATGGACCTTGCCTCGAGCGAGGGGATATTCGTGGAGCCGGCGAGCGCCGTCCCGATAGCGGCGGTGAAGAAGCTGATGGGCAAGATAGAGAAGGACGCGACCGTCGTCTGCGTCTGCACCGGGAACGGGCTGAAAGACCAGGAGAGCCTGAAGGTCCAGCTGGACTCGACGCCGTTGGTCGCGAGCCCGGAGCAGATGGTCGGGCTCCTGGCCAAGACTGTCTAGGACCGGCTAACCGAGGCCCGTGAGGAACTCCGAAACGGCCTCTGTGAACTTCTTGTTTTCCCAGAGGAAGAAGATGTGACCTCCCTTGAACTCCACCAGCCTCGAGCCTTTGATTCCCGAGTGGACCTCCTCCACCAGATCCTCGGGCGCGAGCGTGTCCCTGTCTCCGCGCATTATGAGGGTCGGCGCGCTTATCCCGCCCAGCCGGTCGGTGCAGTCGAACTTCGCGGAGGCCTCGAGCTGGTGGATGAATGCGTGATAGGGCTGCGGGGACCCGCCGAACGCTCCGCTCCCCGTTATCATTTTGGTCAGCTTGCCGAACCTCAGTCCAAAAGAGGACCTGGTCTCGTTGTTCACGCGAGCCGAAGTGGATACCAGTATCAGGCCTCTGACCATGTCGGGGTACCTTATCGCGAGGTCCATCGCGATTCTGCCCCCCATCGATACGCCCAGCACGTCGGCCCGCTTGATGTCCAGGGCCCTCAGCAGACCATCGGCGTCGTCCGCCATCATCTCTATCGTGTAGGGGCTGTCTGGCTTGTCGGTGCGTCCCGCCCCTCTATTGTCGAATGCGATGACCTTGTGGTCCCTCGAGAAGAGGGGGATCGACCTGGCGAAGAGGGGGATCGACCTGGCGAAGAGGGAGACCCCTGACCCTAGCCCGGCGATCAACAACAGCGGTCTTCCCTCCCCGTGGACTTCGTAGTACACGTCTATGCGTTGACGTTAGTCGTCGGCATCATCCCGCCCTCACTCTAGGGGCGAGCCGTGAGGACGGTGGTGGGAGGTCAGCCGGATTACGTTCGTGGCGTTCTTGCTCGGGCCCACCTCGACCGTGTCCTTCGTCGTGATCCTCAGCCCCTTCCTCGACCTCGTCACTCCGAAGAGGTGGGCGTCGGCGTCGCGCATCAGGGTGATCCTGAAGCTGGAGCCCCAGGGGACCGTGTAGCGGAGCGGGTGCAGGCTCGCGTTCTCCCTAGAGGTGTAGGTGGGGGCTATGTGGCAGACGCCGACCTCGTCCTTTCCGATCACCTTGAACTTCTCGGGTTCGAGTCGGTCGCCCTGGTCGATCTTGTCGAGGTAGGAGTAGTAGCCGGTGGAGCCCGCCGCGGTCGTGATGACGATGCCGTTCGAGACGGCCGCGTCTCTGAAATCGGCGCCTCTTCCGCGCACGTTAACGGTGTAGCGGATGCAGTTGCTGTCGGCGCCCTTCTCGAGCGAGACGTCCGTGAAGATCTCTCCCCTGAACTCGCCCCCGTTGATCGAGACCTCGAGCCTCCTCTGCTTCGAGACCTCGAACCGGCCCGCCTTTACCTCGCGGAGCGCGGCGTCCAGGCCAGTCAGGTAGACCTCCGCAAGGCGGGCCTTCGAGTCCGTGGGTCTGCGGGACTTGGTTCCCACGAAGAGCAAGGGGATGCCGAGCTGCCGACCCTGGTAGCTGAAGAGCCCGTCACCCCCGACGACCACACCGAAAGAGGGGTTGACCAGGGAGTGCTCGATGCCCGACTTCTTCAGGATGGAGACGACCTCGCTCTCGCTGACCTTCGGCCTCTCTGAGTCAACGAGGACAGTCGCCTTCAGGGTACCCACGCGCCTATGCGCCTCCCGCGTCCGGCACGGGTTCGAGCTGCCGCCTGAGCGCCTCGACGTCCGTGACCGGGGCCTTGCAGGCGAAGTTCTCGCAGACGTAGACCGTCGGCATCCCCTTGATGCTGGGCTTGCCCTCGGTCAGCTGCGCCGTCGCGGGGTCGCCGTCCGCCATGGCCAACACCTTGGTCGGCAGGTAGCGCGTCTGGATCTCCCTGACCATCGCGCTGAGCTCTCCAGGGCCCCAGCCGCGCGCGATGACGACCTCCTTTGAGCCGAAGGAGAAGTCGACGGCCCCCAGCATCTCCAGGTAGCCGGTGGGCATCGACTCCATGGCGTCCGCGAAGAGCTTCAGGGTCGTCTCGGCCATCTCTCGAAAGTCCTGGTTGCCCGTGAACTCGGCGAGCCGGAGGAGGTCGAGGGCGGCGACGGAGTTCCCTGAAGGGGTGGGCCCGTCGTAGCCCTCCTTTATCGCCACTATCTCTCTGCCGGGAGGCCTCATGAAGAAGCCTCCGCCCTCGGGGTCCCAGAAGACGCCCACCATCTCCTCTGCGAGCATGATGGCGGCCGGCATCCACCTCTTCTCGAAGGAGGCCTCGTAGAGGTCAAGCAGGCCTGCGATGAGGAATGAGTAGTCCTCCAGGTTCCCCTCGATTGCGACCTCCCCGTCCCTGTACCTCCTCAGGAGCATCGGGCTCGTGCCCTTCTTGACCATCTTCGTGAGGATGAAATCTGCGCTTCTCTTCGCCGCCGAGAGGTATCTCTCGTCCTGTAGGGCCTGGTACGCGCACGCGAAGGCGGAGATTGCGAGCCCGTTCCACGACGCGAGTATCTTGTCGTCGACCCGCGGGCGGTTCCTCTTCCTCCTCGCCTCGAGCAGGGCGCCCCGGCCCCCCCGCATGGCCTTCTCGACCTGCTCCGCGGTCAGTCCGAGCTTGCTGGCGGTCTTCTCGGGCGACGCGGTGACGTTGAGGATGGACCTGCGTCCCTCGAAGTTCCCGTCGGGCGAGACGCCGTAGTACTCGCAGAGGATTGCGCCGTCCTCCTTCCCGAGGACATCGGCGACCTCTGAAGGAGTCCAGGTGTAGTAGTAGCCTTCGCCCTCGGCGGTGTCGGCGTCCTGCGCAGAGAAGAAGCCTCCCTCGGGGGACGTCATCTCGTCGAGGATCCAGCCGAGGGTGTCCCTCGCGGTCGCGGCGTATCTCTCCGTGCGGGTCGCGCGGTAGGCGTCCGCGTACACCCTCGAGAGCAGCGCGTTGTCGTAGAGCATCTTCTCGAAGTGCGGGACTAGCCAGTACCTGTCTGTCGAGTACCTGTGGAATCCCCCGGCGAGGTGGTCGTGGATGCCCCCGTCGGCCATCGCGTCCAGCGTCTTCATGACCGGGTTTAGCGCAGAGCCCTTGCCGGTCCTGGCGTTGTAGCGCAAGAGGAACCCGAGGTAGCTGGGGAGCGGGAACTTCGGCGGGCGGCCGAAGCCCCCGAACTGGGGGTCGTGCGCCGAAACGATGACCGCGTAGGCGTTGTCTAGCAGGACCTTCGAGAGCGTCCCCTCGCCCTTGAGCGCGTAGCCGTCGCTGATCGCCTTGGTTATCTCCTCCGAGCTCTGGACGACCTCTTGGCGCTTGCTCTTCCATGTGTCCGCGATGAAGTTCAAGACCTCTGGGAAGCCCGGGAGGCCGTGCCTGGGGACGGGCGGGAAGTATGTCCCCCCGTAGAAGGGCTTCAGGTCGGGGGTGAGGAAGACCGAGAGCGGCCAGCCCCCTTGTCCCGTGAGCGAAGTCACGGCCTTCATGTAGACCTCGTCGAGGTCAGGCCTCTCCTCCCTGTCGACCTTTATCGGGACG
>DATLRR010000048.1:0-46081 GCA_035534595.1 Nitrososphaerales archaeon | reverse complement strand
ACTCGACAGAACCGGCCCGACTGGAGCTGCCCCTGACCCCTTCGAGAAGCCAGACACGAATCTCTAGGTCTTGTGCGTCCCGCAGTGCTGCTCGTGAATCTCGGGCCAGCGCTTGGCTACGGCCTGGCAGACCATCTTCTTCTCGTCCGGGGTCCCGTTATGAGACACCCTCGAGAGGGCGTCCCTGGCCCTAGCGGGCGTGTCAATCGGGTAGGCGCGCTTGGACGGGACGGCGAAGTCGGCGTCAGGCAGGGATTTCCTCTCCCCGGCCGTCAGCGGTCCGGTGAAGTCGCTCTTCTCGAACTTCTTAGACATGGATGATCCCGGCCCTGATGATGGCAATAAACTGATTGGCATCCAATCCCCCTGACCATGCTAACCCGACCAACGCCACGGGTGACGTCACGCTCTAGAAACAACCCCACCAAATTATGAATCGCTGAAAGAGCGCGTAGGTCGCAGTCCGATTGTTTCGACCGCCCACTCAAGGTGCCGGATGGCCATCCTGGCCTTACTGTCCGGTCATCTGGTTATCAGACGGTCGGGGTCGGATTCGACGGACTTCCCTCTACTCAGCGCTGACGAGACCTGTTGCTTCTGCTTGAAGCCCTTTTCGCCGCTTTCGGCTTGCCGACTTTCTCTTTGCCTATCTCCTTTATCGTTCCAGGCGGCTGGATATCAGGAGTGGCATCACTTATCGCGTTCTGGCGACCTTTGGCGCTTTTACGTCCTATCTTAGATCCCTTATGACCTTCCACATCTGATTCGCTCACACCAGTAATGAGCAGGGAGCGCATATTTACAATTTGTCACTCTTCATCGCGTGGTCTTGCTAGTGGTGATTGTTCTGTCCAACGATCGGGACACGCATGCTCATCGGTCTGCTCTTTTGTTCAACAGATTGAACCAAGAATGCTGAAGGATGACAGGATAAGCAAACTTGAGCAGACCGAGTTACTCCAGCCCTAGCGCTGCCCCTTCTTCTGCTGTTTCTTGGTGTCCTTCTTACGCTGTCTACTCATAAGAGCACCGGCTACGACCCCTATGGCTGCGGCCGCTCCAGCCGCCGCCGCAACCGATGTAAGTGGGCGCTTCTGAATCGATTTCCTGCTCTTGTCTGCAGACTCCTCAACCCCAGTTTTCAAGTCTTTGCCAGCCTTCTCGATTCCAGCTCTCATCTCTTCTGTCGTCTCCTTGATCATCGACCTTGCTTTCTTTTCGCTTTTTGACATCAAATCTCCTGGCACGGTAGTGATTGCCCAATGTTATACGGCTTTTCAAGAAAAGACGCCCTTCTCCTCCCTGAGCCAGCGGAAGTAGACGGTGAGGTGGACGCAGTAGGCCTTCTTCGTCCTCAAGCTGCCGTAGCTGTTGAGGAACTTCGTGACGGCGTTGCCCTCGCCGAGCTTTCGGAGAGCCGCTCGAAGTTCGCGGGAAAAGTCCTTCTCTATCTGGATCTGCATCTGTCCACTAAAGGCCGCTGTTCTAACCAGGGTTATCACGCCTGCCTAAACGAATATAATGCAAGTCTTGTAGGCGATTCTCGTCTGACGAAAAAATATGAGCCAACAGGACAAGGACGAAAAGTATACGTGTGAAAAATGCGGGGCGACTTTTACAGACCAGGAAGCGCTGGAGAGACACAAGCAGCACGAACACTCCAAGCGAGAGGAGGAGAAAGAGAAAGAACTGCAACAAGGAACCGAGCAGCCCACCGTGAAACCGGATCTTAGTGGAAATCCTCCTGGCGGAGGACCGCCGATAATGTAGTAGAGGATTGAGTCTAATTTCGTGCTACGATTATCATCCAATTCTGTCTTTGGAGTTAAAGGTGCTGTCCAGTCTTCGTTTGGTCTAGCGTGAGATGCATTCGGTACCAAACGACAACTCGACCGAACCTAGATTCGCCATTCCTTATTAGACGGAATAAGGACGCAGTGGATGTGATAGAGCGGACCAAGAAAGCGCGGAGGACGGGACGCCAGAAAGTCAAGCGCCTGACCAATATTGCACAAAGAGCGGTGAAAACCAAACGCAAGCAACGCCAAGCACTAAGCGAGAGATCAAGAAGAGGGCGGGAAACGAAGCGAAAGAAAGCTACTCCTGCTCATCCACGTTCATTTGATGCGGAGCTGTTCGTCATGCTCAAGGACGCCCCGGGAACGAATCTCGAAGGAATCTCGAGATTAACAGGCTTTAGTGAAGAGCGCGTGCGCAAGCTAGAGAAGATTGGAGCTGTTGAAAGGAGCGATGAGGGCGGATTTAGAATCAATGAGGGATTCTTGGAAGGGTTTAGAGGAGAGAATCTCGAGAGGAAAACAAAGAGAAGAGAGGAACTAGAAATAACAGAATACTTGATGGAATTGGAGGCGCAGCTTGAGGTTCAAAAGACACCTCCTGCTGGAGTCGCCTAGTCCATTGCACAAACCCCAAACTTTCTTCCGTGAATGGCAAGAAGGCTACAATCGATTCGTCGATAATTGGATTTTCATAGGCAACCCCCCCCGTAGACTGTAGCGATGGCGCAATAGGTCCAATCTCAGCTCGGTTTTTCGTCTTTTAAGCTCAAACCATCCAGCGTTGAATGAGCTCTCGACGTGCAGCAACGCTCGGACGGACCCGGGAGAGGGGTCTGTAATGGTATAACCTAGGCATTACTATGCTGAGCTACGATACCATTGGCCTCGTTGGAACTGCAGGCAGGATTCGCGCTATCGTACTTTCCCCTAGTAAGGATTATGCGAACGGTGCTGTCCAGTCTTCGTTTGGTCTAGCGTGACATGCATTCCATACCAAAACGACAACTCGACAGAACCGGCCTGACTGGAGCTGCCCCTGACCTCTTCGAGAAGCCAGACACGAATCTCTAGGTCTTGTGCGTCCCGCAGTGCTGCTCGTGAATCTCTGGCCAGCGCTTGGCTACGGCCCGGCAGACCATCTTCTTCTCGTCCGGGGTCCCGTTATGAGACACTCTCGAGAGCGCGTCCCTGGCCCTGGCGGGCGTGTCGATCGGGTAAGCGCGCTTGGACGGGACGGCGAAGTCGGCGTCAGGCAGGGAGTTCCTCTCCGCGGCCGTCAGCGGTCCGGTGAAGTCGCTCTTCTCGAACTTCTTAGGCATGGATGATCCCAGCCCTGACGATGGCCATAAACTGATCGGCATCCAACCCCCCTTGGCTATAGCTAACCAGACCAACGCCACGGTTGACGTCACGCTCTCGGCGGCGTCCGTCGCGCCCGGCTCAAACACCACTTACCCGGTGCCCCCGTTTGGTTTTGTCAAGTCTGCGTCGGATTGACCCCCTCTTCTAAGTTGTCAAGTTTCGTCGGATAACTCGCGTTCTGGATTATCGTTAGTCAATTGGATTCCCGCGGCCTCTGCTGGCGTTGTCCCATCTAGGCTCATTTGGGGCAGGATGTAGTTGTGGAAAACTTGGTAGCCTCTCAGGATGGAGACCCGAACGCATGCTCCATCAAACGAAGAGGCAATAGAACCAACCCCACCAAACTATAAATCGTTGAAAGAGCCCATAGGTTGCAGTTTGAGTGCAGTCACGAATGTCGGCATCGTTGTTGTCGTACTGTTCCTCTTTGCCTTCTTTGTTCCTATCTTCCCCGACACGACGGCGTCTGCTTCTCTATTCGGCACGAGCGTGTCGGTCACCACGAACGCCTCGCTCACGTTCTTAGTGTTTCGGTGCGGTTCGTTCTACGGCACCCACGATACGACCTCACTTGGAGGCGTCGTATCAAGCTCCGTGCCAGTCGGCAGCGGCTATACTTTCAAGTGCGGTTGAGTGATCCGAGCTTTTTGGCCACGGCTCCGGTCCTCTGGCATCGCCGAGCCACAGCTTTCATGCTCTCAATCGCTTCCCACGAACAAGGGTGTGGAATCAATAACTGCGCCTCGGCCTGACTGTGGTTACCGTTGGAGGGAATTTCGCAACACCCCATTGGCCCCAGTCCTCAGAGTCCGAGTGTTTCGACCGCGCACCCAAGGTGCCGGATGGCCATCCTGGCCCTACTGTCTGGTCATCCGGTTATCAGGCGGTCAGGGTCGGATTCGACGGACTTCCCTCTCCTCAGTGCTGACGAGACCTGTTGCCTCTGCTTGAAGCCTTTTTCGCCGCTTTCTGCTTGCCGACTTCCTCTTTGCCTATCTCCTTTATCGTCCCAGGCGGCTCGATATCGGGAGCGGCATCACTTATCGCGTTCTGGCGACCTTTGGCGCTTTTACCTCCTATCTTAGATCCTTTATGACCTTCGATATCTGATTCGCTCACACCAGCAATGAGCAGCGAGTGCGTATTTACAATTTGTCACGCTTCATCGCGCGGTTTTGCTAGTGGTGATCCTTCTGTCCAACGATCGGGACACGCATGCTCATCGGCCTGCTCTTTTGTTCAACAGATTGGAGCAAGAATGCTGAAGGATGGCAGGATAGGCAAACTTGAGTGGACCGAGTTACTCCAGCCCTAGCGCTGCCCCTTCTTCTGCTGTTTCTTGGCGTCCTTCTTACGCTGTCTACTCATAAGAGCACCGGCTACTACCCCCATGGCTGCAGCCGCGCCAGCCGCCGCCGCAATCGATGTGAGTGGGCGCTTCTGAATCGATTTCCTGCTCTTGTCTGCAGACTCCTCAACCCCAGTTTTCAAGTCTTCGCCAGCCTTCTCGATTCCAGCTCTCATCTTTCCTGTCCTCTCCTTGATCATCGACCTTGCTTTCTTTTCGCTTTTTGACATCAAATCTCCCAGCACGGTAGTGATTGCCCAATGTTATAGGGTTTTTCAAGAAAAAACGCCCTTCGCCTCCCTGAGCCAGCGGAAGTAGACGGTGAGGCGGACGCGGTAGGCATTCTTCGTCGTCATCTTGGCATAGGTGGCGATGAACTTCTGGACCGAGGAATACCGTCCTAGTCTCTCCAGAAGCTTCGCCACCTGTTGCGCGTTGTTCTTTTCGGGATTCGTGAGGGGCCGCGTCTTCCCCTCCTGCATCGTTTCGGTCATCTTGTTAGGTAAAAGCCGGGTTAGGTTTCTCATACCACATGGGCAAACGTCATAAACTTCTCACGTCGAAGCCTCGGGGAAGGAACTCCTCATCAATTTGAGCAAGACACGCGTATCTCTCGGAGAGGGGATCATGGTCGAGCAGGGGGCCACGAGGTACGCGCTCGACCCGAAGGCGCCCGTCAAGTCGGACTACACCTTCGTCTCGCACGCGCACATGGACCACGTCGAGAGGCCCCACCCGAAGTCGAAGGTGCTAGCCTCGAACGAGACGGTCCTCCTCGCGCGCGCGAGGGGGGTGGAGCTCGAGCAGAACAGGCACGACCCGCCCGACGGCGTCTCGCTCCTCGACTCCGGGCACATCCTTGGAGCGAGGGCGCTCTATCTCGAGGGCGAGCTGCTCTACACAGGCGACGCCGCGGGGAGGGAGCGCGCTTTCATGAGCCGGTGCAGGACCAAGAAGGCCAGGGTCTTGATCACGGAGACGACCTTCGGCGACCCGCGCTACATCTTCCCGCCCCTCGACGAGGTGGTCAAGCGCGTGAACGAGATGATCGGCCACACCTTCGACAAGGGGAGGCCGGTGGTGCTCATGGGTTATCCTCTGGGCAAGTCGCAGATCCTCTCCTACCTCTTCTCGTCCTGGAACCCGTTCTTCGTCCACGAGTCGGTCGGGCAGATGAACGACATATACCGGCAGTCTGGCGTCCCGCTGAAGAGCGAGGCCAAGCCCATCGCCCGGACGCTCGAGGGGCTCCCCCAAGGCCCGTGGGTGATGGTAGCCCCGATGATGAGCTCGCGCAACAAGCTCGCGGTGAGGCTCAAGAAGGAATATGGCGCCGTCCTCGCCGCCTTCAGCGGGTGGGCGGTCGAGAGGGGATACGGGAGCTACCTGGGTGCCGACTACTCCTTCGCCCTTAGCGACCACTGCGACTACGCCGAGCTCCTCAACCTGGTGAAGGAGGTCTCCCCAGAGGTGGTGTACACAACGCACGGCTTCACCAACGAGTTCGCGAGGACGCTCCGGGCGGAGGGGTTCGACGCAAAGCCCCTCGACGGCTATCAGGCCGCGCTCTCGGACTACAGCGGAGACTCGTAGCCTACGGGAAGCTCAAGGAGCCAAAGGATTTTAAAATCGATTTCGTCCCAGCTTCGTGCGGCAAGAAGCCCATGAGTGATCATCAAATCCGTGCCCAGTGAGCCCATGTCAGGGGAGCCTGAGCTTTCCACCGTCTACGACTGGAAATTGGTCGAGCCGCGGGTCAGGAAGTTCACGAAGGAGATCGATCTCATCAAGGTAGTATCCAAATCGATGGGAAAGAAGGCCGAGGTGGGATACGTGGAAGGCCCCCCCACGCTCAACGGCGTCCCGCACATCGGTCACATACGCGGCAGGATAATGAAAGACCTCTGGTATCGATATAGCACCCTCCTCCTCAAGGAGAACATAGTCTTCCGGGCTGGCTGGGACTGTCAAGGCCTCCCGGTGGAGCTGCAGGCCGAGAAGGAGCTCGGCCTCTCGGGGAACAAGTGGGAAGACCTCAAGCAGATAGGCGAGGAGAAGCTCGTGGAGGCCTGCAAGCGCCTTCTCAACAAATACCTCCAGTCGTGGGAGGAGGCAGACGACCTTCTGGGGCTCCTCTTGGACCATTCCAAGGCCTACATGACCTACCGCGACAGCTACATCGAGCGGGAGTGGAAGTTCCTAGAGCGGGCTTGGGAGAGGGGGATACTGGGCGAGGGGTACAAGGTCGTGCCCTACTGCCCGAGCTGCATGACCTCGCTGAGCCATGCGGAGGCTGTCCTCGGCTACGAGACGCTGGACGACCCCAGCCTCTACTACAAGGTGAGAAGCTCGGACGGGAGCTACCTCGTGATTTGGACGACCATGCCCTTCACCGTCGTGACGGACGAGATGGTCGGGGTCAAGCCCGCGGCCAACTACGCCTACGTGAAGGTCGGGGAAGAGACCTGGGTCGTAGGCGAGGACAGGAAGGCAGCCCTGGCGAAGGAGCTCGGCCTGCAATTCGGAGAAACAGTAAAGGTCGTCAAGGGCCGGGAGCTCGACGGCCTCACCTACGAGCACCCTCTTCTCAAGATGATACCCGGCCTCGAGCGGCTTCACGCACAGGGGAGCATACACAAGGTCGTCGCTGAGGAGTTCGTCGACACCGAGACGGGCACAGGGCTCGTCCACCTCGCGCCCGCCAACGGAGAGGAGGACTTCCAGGTGGCGACGAGGAGGAATGTCCCGGTCTTCGCGCCCATCGACGACCGTGTCAGGTTCACGGAGGACGCGGGAAGGTTCGCGGGGCTCTTCGTCAGAGACGCGGACCCCCTCGTCTCAAAGCTCCTCGGAGAGAGCGGGAACCTCGTGAGCGAGGGGAGACTGGAGCACGAGTACCCGACGTGCTGGCGCTCGGGCCACCGGCTCGTCTGGGTGGCGAGGCGCGAGTACTTTTATTGGATCGACAGGGTCAAGGGCATGCTCGTCGAGGCTGCCGAGAAGGTCGAGTACTACTTCGACGCGCCGAGGAACAGGTTCATCGAGTTCCTCAAACAGTCGCCCCCGTGGTGCGTCTCGAGGGAGAGGGTCTGGGGCACTCCCCTCCCCATCTGGATCTGCGCAGACTGCAAAGAGAAGGTGCCCGCCTTCTCCCGCCGGAGCATCGTGGACAAGGCGAAGGAGCTCCCGGACGGGAAGGAGTTCGAACTCCACAGGCCGTGGATAGACAGGGTGGTCCTGAGGTGCCCGAAGTGCGGGGGCGATTGCAGGAGGGAGCCGTTCGTGCTGGACACGTGGCACAACAGCGGCTCGGCTCCGCTCGCCGCCTTCACCGACGCCGAAAGGGAAGCGCTTGTCCCCGTCCAGCACCTAACGGAGGGCATCGACCAGACCAGGGGCTGGGCATACACCATGCTCGTGCTCAACGTAGTCTACCAAGAGAAGCCCGTTTCGCCCTACAAGGCGTTCCTCTTCCAGGGTCACGTCCTCGACGAGAAGGGCCGGAAGATGAGCAAGAGCCTCGGGAACGTCTTGGACGCCCTCGAGATGCTCAACAATGGGTCCGTCGACCTCCTGCGATACTACCTCATGTGGAAGAGCTCGCCGGTCGACGCGCTGAGCCTGGACACCAAGGAGATGACGGGGAGGCCGTACCAGGTGCTAAACACGCTCTACCACCTGCACGTCTACCTGAAGCAGAACGGCGAGCAGGACGGCTTCGACCCGAGCAAGCACACCGTCAAGTGGGCGGCGGGCAAGAAGCTGCTCACGCAGGTGGACCTCTGGATCCTCTACAACCTCCAGAAGGCCGTCGGCTCTGTCGAGAAGGCATACGCGACGGGCAGGTACAACGAAGCCTGCAAGGAGCTCGAGCACCAGATAGTCGAGGTCCTGAGCCAGGGCTATGTGCGGATGGTGAGGAACGAGCTCTGGAACGACACCCCCAAGGAGAAGGGGAGGAGGCTGGCGATATTCGCCGTCCTAGGCCACGCGCTCTCTACCCTGGACATGCTCCTTCACCCCGTCTCGCCCTATCTCACAGAATACCTCTACCAGGAGGTCTTCTCGCCAGGCACCTGGAAGAGGCCGCTCCTTCTCGCGAGCCTGCCCAAGCTCGCTCTGCCCAAGACCGCGAAGGCGGAGAGCGAGGCGGTGGAGTTCGCGCTGATGGTGGAGGGGGCCTGCAACTCCGCCAGGGAGAAGGCCAAGCTGAAGAGGCGCTGGCCGCTCCGAAGCATGGAGGTGTACGTCCCGCCCGAGAAGGCGACGAAGATGAGGCGGGCGCAGAGGCTGATCTCCCTGCTCTGCAACGTCAAGAAGGTCTCGTTCGCAACGAAGGTCTCCTCGCTTCCCATCTCGGTGACCCTCACCCCCAACAGGTCGCAGATAGGCGCCCACTTCAAGGAGAAGACCAACGACGTGCTGACGCAGCTCAAGGTCCTCGAAGGGGACGCCGCTTGGGAGACCTACCGGACAGGCTCGCCGATCAAGCTCACCACCGCCAAGGGAGAGAAGGTCGAGGTCCCGGTCTCCGCAATGGAGTTCAACTTCCGGGGGACCGGGGACTGGGAGGCGGCTGCGAGGGGGGAGACGATCGTCGCCATCGAGAAGGTGAGGGACGACAAGCTCATGGCGGAGGGCGTCGAGAGGGACGTAGCTCGGAGGCTCCAGGCCTTGAGGAAGAAGAGGGGCTACTCCCCAGCGGCGGTGCTCGCGAAGGCGAGGGTCTCCGGCCTCGACGAGGAGACGGTCTCCATGCTCGCACCCCTGAAGAAGCACCTCGCCTTCCTCGTCCGGGTGAAGGAGGTCGAGATCCTCGAGGACCGGACGCCGGGCGGGGAATGGGAAGAGGACGAGCTGGACGGGAAGCCGATATACCTCGACGTGGCTCGCGGCCTAACGGCCAGAAAGGAGCTGGGTCGCAAGCGACGGCGGAAGGCCTGACGCTAGCACCTTCCTCGCCGCCTTCTCTATGTCGTATTCTACCTGCCTCGCCTCCACCTCGACCTCACCGCCTTCGACGCTGAGGATGGCGAAGGAGGCCCTCGTGTCCCCGTTGCGAGGCTGTCCGACCGAGCCGGGGTTGAATACCAGGCCTCCACCGTCGCTCCGCCATTGAAACGCGAGGTGCGTGTGCCCCAGCGCTATCAGGTCGGCTTGGACCTTCTTCAGGTAGTAGTCGAAGAGGTCTGCGTGGGTCGAGGGGCGGACGTACTCCCACATCGTGTCGTCTGGAGACCCGTGGGCCATGTAGAGGCTCTTTCCTCCCACGTCCGCCCGGGCCTCTCGGGGGAGCGACCGGAGGAACGACTTGCCCTCGTCCGAGAGGTGCTGGGAGGTCCATATCGCCGCCATGGCTGCCCTAGGGTTGAACTCCCCGACGTCGCCATCGAGCGACGCGACGTCATGGTTCCCCACTACGCAAGTCGCGCCCACGTCCTGTAGGAGGCGTACCACCTCGTTCGGAGACGCACCGTACCCCACGATGTCGCCGGCGCAGAAGACCTTGAGCTTCCCCACCTCGTCGAGGACCGCCTCCAGCGCTTCAAGGTTCGAGTGCACGTCCGAGATGAAAGCCACCCGCAGGGCGTCCTTGGTCCTCACTCTCTTGCCGGCGGTTTCCCGCCTTCGCTCGCTATCTAAGACTTCGCCCGTGCGTCGCGGCTCAGCGGGTGCCTGCGAACCGCCTCTGGATTATGCGGCTCCTCGTCTCGGGGAAGGCGGCCACCTGAAGGAGCTCGTTGGCGGTGCCGGTCCTCTTGAGAATGCCCGCGAGCGCGAAGTACCAGGCCGAGCTCGGGACCGCGCCCTGGCTGTCGGGCATCTCGATCCTCGCTATCTTGGTGAGCGGGTCGTACTCGGTCGAGGTGACCTCTTCTCCCAGCTCCTCCCTCATCATCGCGAGCATGAACTTTACCGTCGTGTCGAGGGGCTGTCGCGTCAGCTTGGAGGAGACCCTCGACTCTAGGAGCCCCACCAGGGCCTCGCCGACGCTCTCTATCGTCGCCTCGTCCTTCAAGACCCGCGCCACCGCCTCGACGAATAGGTCCTTCATGAGCAGGGGGTCGACGAAGAACGGGATGCCGTCGACGAGCTGGAGGGAGGATATCGCCCTGCTGCTGGTAGAGTTCTTCCAGATGCCCTCGAAGAACTCGTCCCCTATCGCGCTCCTGAGCTCGCTGAGCAGGATCTGGTAGCCCCTCCCCGTCTGGCTGTTGACGATTATCAGCTCCGAGTTGTCGATGACGAAAACGCTCTTGGAGGCGAAGTGCCTCCCGAACCTCAGCCTGAGCCTGGGGGACGAGAACGGGAACTCCGGGACGGACTCTGTGAGCGAGGAGACTATCCTCACCTCCGTGTCGTGCCTGCACGCGCTCTCCACCTCCTCGATGCACTCCTGGATGAGGTGGAGGCCCCAGTTGTCGACTATGCACTTCACCTCCTTCTCTGCTTTGAGTATGGACTCCTTGAGCTTCATGAGGAGGCTCTGCGAGCCGAGCGATAGGTATCTCTCCTCGATCACGTCCCCTGGGTTGATGTTCTTCTCCCGCACCTTCTTGAGCGCGACCATCGACTTCCTGAGGGTCCTGACCTTTCGCTCCCTCTCCACCAAGATGGACTGGAGGACTTCCGGAGGCTGCGCCTCGAACCTGGAGGGCTTCCCGGCCTCGACCTCCCTGAGGAGCCCCTTCCTGGTGAGCTGCTGCGAGACCTGGTAGACCTTCGTCCGAGGGACCCCAGAGGCGTATTGTATCTGGTTGACCGTGCAAGCGCCGTTCGAGAGGAGCGCGAAGTAAACTCTGGACTCATACTCGGTCAGCCCGAACCCCTGGAGGCCGAAGACGAGCTCGCTCGAGTCGTCTGCCAGGCTCATCCCCCTGGCTCCGTGATTCACTGCCATGCTATTCACTGCGGTGACTGATTACTCGGTGACACTTGGCATAAGAAGACTGGTCATCTACATCTAACCAGCGAGTCAATATGTCCCAATTCGCAAGCAAGTGGGAGAAGTCAAACAATGCCGGAATCACGTCACGAGTACGTGAATCTGTGAAGAACCCTGGTCCCCTCAAGCCGAGGCTGGACCTGGCAGTAAGGCAGATTCAGGTGCAAGTCGCGAAACTCGATGCAACGTCGGCGAAGCTCAGGGAAAGAGACGCCTCGATCTTCAACAAGATCGTGTCATCCATCCAGAAGCATGACTCGCAGCATGCTTCGGTCTATGCGAACGAACTCGCAGAGATCAGGAAGATGAACAGGATGGTCACACAGGCCAAACTGGCTCTCGAGCAGATAACCCTGCGGCTGAACACGATCACCGAGCTGGGCGACATCGTCGTGACCCTCACCCCTGCAATGTCAGTGATTCGCAGTGTCAGGCAAGGGCTTGTCAGCGTCCTTCCGGAGGCAGAAGGCGAGATCGGAGAGATATCAGGCCTGCTGAGCAGCATCCTGGTGGATGCGGGCACGGTGGGCGGGTACTCGCTGAACTTCGAGGCTGCCAACGAGGACGCCGAGAAGGTACTTGCAGAGGCTGCAGCAGTCGCCGAGCAGAGGATGAAGGAGAAGTTCCCAGAGATTCCCTCTGGGCTCCCCTCGATGGAAGGCTCTTCCGAGAGCACATCGTAAAGGACCCAGGCAATGGAAAACGAGAGGGGTGCAACCCACGCGAGTGGGAGCATCCCCTCACCTCCTCTTTTTAAGAATCCTTGAGCTCGAAACCTCAGACTTGGTCAGAACCACTTGACAAAAACTAACAGCGAGTACGCGACGTGGTCGAAGATTCGCAGCTTGTTCAGTCATTTGTTCTCTTTTGTTGACCAAAGGCATGATTACTTCGCATCTCGTTCGCATGCATGGAGTATGCTAGCTTCTTCCCTAGCGGGCGCAATGGCGGTGCCGATGCTGTGATGGCCTCCATGGACTCCCTGCGCATATTCAGGAGGGGGAAGGGCAGCGGGGATTTCAAGGGGAGGATCGCGGTCGCCATCCGTGACATCGAGGCGCAGCGCAAGGAGCTTGACGCGCTGAAGGCCAGGCTCGCCGAGCGCAGGCAAAAGCTCTTCGAGACGGCGGTGCGCTCCCTTCAGGAGAAGAACCAGCCCAAGGCCGCCGTCTACGCCACGGAGCACGCCGAGGTGCGCAAGGTCTGCAGGGTCGTCGAGGCGAGCGAGCTCGCCCTCACGCAGGTCTCGCTCAGGCTTCAGAGCATCACCGAGATCGGGGACGCGATGCTGCACATGGACACGGCTTTCAGGTCGCTCAAGCAGATCAGCAAGGAGATGCAGGGGGTCATCCCCGCGCTCGACGCGGCCTCGACCGACATCAACAGCACGCTCGTGGAGACGATGGCCCAGATGGGGCAGATCTCCCCTACCATCAACATCGACATCAAGACGGAGAACTCGGAGGACCTAGTCGAGCAGGCGAAGAGATACGCCGAGGAGCAGTCCGCTCGCCTGAAGGACAGCCTCAACATGATGCCGGGCAAGTTCGAGGAGCAGATCCTCCGGACCGCCGACGACCACACTCCGCTACTCGCGACAGGAGACGACGATGACGAAGGCTTCGTGCTGGGGACCCTCTACTCCGCCCCGAAGGACGAGAAGATCGACTTCGAGGTGCTGAAGTACGCTGCGACCCACGAAGGCGCGCTCGACATCTCGAGGACGTCCCAGCAGCTGGGGATCCCGCAAGACCTCGTCGAGCAGTCCATGATCCACCTCGTGGCGCAGGGGAAAGTTAAACCGGCGCCCTCTAGGAGTAGCGATTCGAGATGAGCGTAGTAGCCGCCAGAGAGCTGGAGGAGGACGCCAGGAAGTACGCGGGCGAGGCGATTCGCCTCGACTCTCAGGGTGCCCACGGGATGGCCATCCAGAGCTACCAGAAGGCCATCTCCACGCTGATAAAGCTCGTCAGGCTCTATCCGGATTACAAGCTCAACAGGCACTACATGGACAAGGCCTCGATCTATCAGGAGCGGGTCAAGGCCATCCAGCAGGCGCACGGGCTGGTTCCTCAGGACACGCCGCAGGAGGGAGCGAGCTTCTCGATAATGGGGCCAAGCGGAAACGGGAATGGAAACGGCAGCGCCCGCTCCGACCCGGAGGCGCCGTCCCCCTCGCTGCACGGGGGCGGAATCGACAGGAGCAACGGCAACGGGAGCGGGGCGAAGGGCCCCCAGATGGTCCCGCAGCTGAAGGCCTCCTTCAGCGAGCTCGTCGTCAGGGAGAAGCCCAACGTGAAGTGGGACGACGTAATCGGCCTCGACGACGCGAAGAGGGCCATACGGGAGTCCATCGTCTTCCCGTTCGAGAGGCCAGACCTCTTCCCCCTGGGGTGGGCTCGCGGCATCCTCCTCTACGGACCGCCTGGCTGCGGCAAGACGATGCTCGCGGCCGCGACCGCCGCCGAGATCGAGGGCTACTTCATCTCGATAGACGCGGCCTCGATAATGAGCAAGTGGCTCGGCGAAGCGGAGAAGAACGTCTCCAAGCTCTTCACCGAGGCGCGGAAGCTCCTGGACAAGGGAGACCCGGTGATAATCTTCATCGACGAGCTCGACTCCATCCTCGGCAGCCGGTCAAACGAGGTCGGCGGGGAGACGAGGGTGAGGAACCAGTTCCTCAAGGAGATGGACGGGATCCAGGACAAGGGGATCGACGTCCACCTCTACACGGTGGGGGCAACGAACAAGCCGTGGTCGCTCGACTGGCCCTTCCTTCGCAGGTTCCAGAAGAGGATATACATCCCGCTCCCCAACTTCGACGGGAGGATGTCGATGTTCAAGAACTACACGGCGCCCATCAACGTGGACCCCGAAATCAGCCTGGAAGACCTCTCCAGGGTCTCCGACGGATACTCGGGCTCCGACATACGAGACATCTGCCAGGGCGGGCAGCTCCGCGTGGTCAGGGAGCTGTTCGAGACGGGGAAGGCTCTCGACAAGAGCGTCCAGCCGCGGCCCATCGTGATGACCGACTTCAAGGAGATAATGAAGTCGCGCAAGCCCAGCGTCTCCCCTGAGATGCTGCGCGCGTACGCCAACTGGGCGGAGCAATACAAGGCCCTCTGACATCCTGCCACGACCAATGTTTACCTCCAGCAGCGATTTTCCGCCTGACTGGCGTGACCCTCGCCGCGCATGGTTCCTGCTTCCTCAACGGGGCATGCGCGTCCCGCGAACACAATTCACGCTTCCGACTAGAGCTTCCATGCATTCCCTCCGCGACGGAGCGCGGTTCTCCCGAGCGGTCTGGTAGATTCTTAAGGCGCTGAAAAGGGGACGGGGAGGCCTTGGAAGAGACTCCCGCGCCCGATGCCATCGCCAAGAGGGTCGGCGAGAAGGTCACGGTCAGTGGGTGGGTCCACGACGTGAGGCTCCTCGGGGGGATTAGCTTCATCCTTGTGAGGAACAGCGAGGGGATAGTCCAGGTGACCGCCCCGAAGAAGGCCGTCTCCAAGGAGGTCGCGGACATGGTGGCCAAGCTCCACCCCGAGGACGTCGTCAGGTGCACCGGCCTCGTCAAAGAGGCGAAGGTCGCGAGGAACGGCTTCGAGATAATCCCGGAGACGATCGAGGTGATAAGCGCCTCCGCGACGCCCCTGCCGCTCGACCCAAGGGGGGTCACCGACGCCAACATCGACACTCGGCTAAACTGGAGGACGCTCGACCTCAGGAGGCCCGAGGTCCAGGCCATCTTCCGCATCCAGGACGCCCTCCTCGAGGGGATGGAGGCACACCTGCGGTCGAAGGGGTTCTTGCGCGTCTTCACGCCGAGCATCCTCGGCGGAGTCTCGGAGGGGGGGGCGGAGGTCTTCAAGACCGACTACTACGGCAAACCCGCGTTCCTCCGGCAAGACCCGCAGCTCCACCGGCAGCTCGCCATCGCTGGAGGCCTGGGCAAGGTCTACGACCTCGGGCCGAGCTGGCGAGCCGAGCTCTCTCACACACCGAGGCACATGAGCGAGCACAGGACCATAGCCCCCGAGGTCTCGTTCATCGAAGACGAGAGGGACACCATGCGCGTGGAAGAGGCGATGCTCGTCAGCGGGATACGGAAGGTCAACGAGAGGTGCGCGCGGGAGCTGCACGTCCTGCAGCTCGACCTCCAGGAGCCTCAGACCCCCTTCCCAGAGCTCTCCTTCCCCGACCTCTACGGGACGCTGAAGAAGCTAGGCCACGAGCTCCCGCGCGGCAAGGACCTCGACAGGGAGTCTGAGAAGCTCCTCGCCGAGTTCGTGAAGAGGGAGCACGGCTCCGACTACTTCTTCGTCAACCGGTTCCCCTCGTCGGTGAAGCCCTTCTACGTGATGCACGTCGACGCCGAGCCCGAGTTCGCCCGCTCGGTCGACCTGGTCTACAAGGGGCTCGAGCTCTCATCAGGGGGCCAGAGGGAGCACAGGCACGAGAAGATCGTCGAGCAGATAGCGCAGAAGGGCCTCGACCCTCAGGGCCTGATGTGGTTCACGGAGCCCTTCAGGTACGGGGTCCCTCCCCACGGCGGGTTCTCGCTGGGCATCGAGAGGCTCACCGCGTCGCTGCTGGGGATCGAGAACGTCAAGGAGGCGGCTCTCTTCCCCCGGGACCCCGAGCGGCTGCAACCCTAACCCGGCGCGTGGCGAAGCGTTTATGCTTGGGAGGGTGCGACTTCTCCCCCATGGAACTCTCCCCTGGGATTCACCAAATCGATGGAGTGAGGGGGGCTAACTCCTTCCTGGTAATCGCGGACGAAGGCGCCGCGGTGATCGACACGGGGCTCCCCGGAAACGAGAAGAAGATAGTCGAATATTCCAAGAAGGCGGGGGTCGAGCCAGGCAAGCTCCGGTACATCGTCCTGACCCACGCGGACATCGACCACTCAGGGAGCGCCGCGAAGCTGAAGGGCCTGACCGGCGCGAAGGTCGCGATACACGAGGCTGACGCTCCGCGCATCTCCGGGGAGAAGAAGCTCAAGGAGGTCAAGGGGGTGACGGGCTTGCTCTTCAGCGTGATGGGGCCGTTCATGAGGTTCACCCCGGTGAAGCCGGACGCCGTGCTCAAGGACTCCGACAGGCTCCTCGACCTGCTCGTCGTGCACGCGCCCGGACACACGGACGGGAGCATCTGCCTATACAGAGAGAAGGTGGCGCTCTTCGTCGGCGACGCCCTCAGGACGGACTCCCACGGAAAGCCCGGTCTGCCCCCAGGCTCGTTCACCGTCAACATGGAGCAGGCAAAGGGGTCGATAAGGAAGATATCCGCGCTTGAGTACGTGCTCCTTCTTCCCGGACACGGGCCTCCCATCACGAAGGACGCGTCAAGCGTCGTGGCGAGCTTCGTCCAGAAAGGGTTCGCCTGAAGCCGCCTCGCGAGCCCGGGCCTTGTCGCGAGGCCCCCTATGGTGGTGCTAGCTCTCTTCTTCCTCGGCCCACTGCTGGAGTTCGTACAGCTGGAACTCCCCTCCGACAAAGTCCTCGTCCTCACTCCTCTCGACGCTCTCGACGCGGAGGTTCACCGCCAAAGCGGTCTTCGAGACGTTGACGGGCTCCGCGAGCGCGGAGACAGCCGTGTCAGGAATCGTGGAAATGACCGCCTTGCAGTTGGAGCATTGAAAATACCACCTCACCAGTGCCTGCTGGTCCGCGCCTGTAGAGATCCCCCAGAGCGAGGGCGACCTGCAAAAAGGGCAAGTCGGCAGGTTGTGGTCGATCCATCTCTGCTCGGCGCCTCCTTCTCCTTCCGCCCGACGGAACTCCACGAATTCCGTACACAGGCAGCCGTTTCTAAATCTTGGCCCGCCGAGCTCGCACTTTGCCGAGAGTCCTCTCGCGTCTGCCTACATCCGAAGGGTTGCTTCCCTCTCGGACTCGACGAGGAGCTCCATCCCCTTCACCTGCTTCACTATCCTCTTGAGGACCTCTATCTCTCCCCGGAGCCTCTCCGGCCTCCTGCCGGGGATTATCACCTTCGTGAGCTTGCTCCCGTCGGGGAGCCAGACCGTGTTCACCGTGAGGATCCGGATCGGATAGAAGAGCTCCTCCAGGAATCGCCTGTCGGAGTTAGACGCCCCTATCACCCAGACCTTGCCCTTTAGCATGTCCTCGAGCTTCTGCTTGATCTCCGGCTTTGACCTGACCAGGGTGGCGTCCGCCTGCTCCATCTCCAGGACGTAGCTCCCTTCGACCTCGTACGACCTGAGGAGCGCGGCCTTGTTGAGCTCGGGCGTGGACTCGGCCAGCTTGACCAAGACCTTCGATGCGACGATGTCGGAGTTCGAGATCTGTCCGGCGCTGAGCTTAGCCTGACATTTGGCACAGAGGATACCAGTCTTCGCGTCGAAGGCGCATATCGGTATCCGGAGTGGCAAGACCTGCTTCAGAAAACCACTCTTCCCGCTGATATAAAAATGTCAGGGTTGTTTTCTCTATATCGCGTGGGTGCTGCTGTACGAATTCCGATGACAATCAAATGAGCGCAGTGAAAGCCGTCTGACGACACTACCCTCCAAGCAATGACATTCTCGGACTTGGAAGACTGCCGCATTCAAAACCTCATGCTGACCCACGTCTGCACTGAACTCGATCCTCATACTCTTCCGCGTCTGAAGGCCGCGTTGAGAGGCCGGTCGCGCTGACCCCCGCAACCGGAACAGAGCGAGGCGACCCTAATCCGCCCAGTCGGCGGCGGGAAGGGCGTCCACGCGCCGTGAGCGCATCAGACCCAAGAGATCTACCCTGAGACACCAGAGGGCGACGTCGGGCCTAGGTTTATCCGAGATTGCCCTTTCATCGCAGATCGCCATGAGGCTCTTCGAATACGAGGGAAAGGAGCTCTTCTCGAAATATGGCATCCCCGTCCCGCGCTCGAAGCTCGCCAACGACGAGTCGCAGGTCCTGGCGGCGGTGGAGGAGATCGGGCTGCCCTTCGTCATCAAGGCGCAGGTACTCTCCGGCGGAAGGGGCAAGGCCGGCGGGGTCGTCTTGGTGAGGACGAAGGACGAGGCGAGGAGGGAGGCGGGGCGCGTGCTCGCCCTGAACGTGGGAGGCGAGCCCACGCGGGCCCTCCTGGTCGAGGAGGCCGCGCAGCACGGCGAGGAGATGTACGTCTCGGTCTCGCTGAACCGGGGGCGCCGGGAGTTCGTCGCCCTCGCCTCGAGGAGCGGGGGGACAGAGGTCGAGTCCCGGGCGCAGGGAGCGGTGGAGGAGCTGCCGGTCCCTCTCGAAGGGCTCAGGGCGGACGCCGCCTCCGCGCTGGGCACCAAGCTCGGCCTCGAAGGGCGGACATCCTCGGAATTCTGCTCGATCCTCCTCAAGCTCGAGAGGCTCTCGCGCGAGGAGGAGTGCGAGCTCGCGGAGATCAACCCGCTCGCCGTCCACGCCGACGGGACCCTGATCGCGCTCGACTCCAAGATAGTGCTGGACGACAATGCCCTCTTCCGCCACCCAGAGTTCTCCCAGCTCCCTCCCGAAGACCCTCTCGAGGGGGAGGCGGCGAAGTTCGGCTTCGCCTTTGTGAGGCTCGACGGGAACGTCGCGGTCGTCGGAAACGGAGCGGGGCTCGTCCTCTCTACCCTCGACCTGGTCGCGGACGCCGGAGGAAGGGCGGCCTGCTTCCTCGACCTCGGAGGAGGCGCACAGAGGGAGCGGGTCGAGGCCGCCCTGAGGCTGGTGCGAGGGCTTCCGAGCGCGAGGGCGATCCTTGTCAACATATTCGGAGGGATAACGCGGACCACCGACGTGGCGGAGGGCCTGAGGGCCGTCGTCTCAGAGCGGCCGATGGTGCCCGTCTTCGCGAGGATAAGCGGCGCGGAGGAGGCTGAGGCGCATGCCCTTCTCTCGGACTCTGGCGTCCCGGTCTTCCGCACCGCCCAGGAGGCGGTCCTCGCCGCGGTCAGAGGCGTCTCCCCTTGACCTTCGAGGTCCCGGAGGCGGGCGACCCGGTGGTCGTCCAGGGGATCACGGGGAGGTACGGCAGCCTCCACGCGGGGCTGATGCTGAGGTACGGGACCAACGTGGCCGCCGGAGTGACCCCCGGGAAGGGCGGACAGTCCGTCGAGGGCATCCCCGTATTCGACACGGTGAAGGCCGCGGTGGAAGAGACGGGCGCGAAGGCGTCGGTCCTCTTCGTCCCAGCGCCGGCCATCCTCCCCGCTGTCGTGGAGGCGGTGGGCGCCGGGATAAGGCTGCTCGTCGCGATAACCGAGCACGTCCCCATCCGGGACACGCTCGCGATGATACGCCTCTGCGAGGAGAGCGGAGCCCGGGTGATAGGCCCGAACACGCCGGGCATCATCGTCCCCTCTAGGAGGCTGAAGCTCGGGATAATGCCCGCCCCCTCCTTCCTCGATGGCGGGGTCGCGCTCTTCTCTCGGAGCGGGACGCTGATGTACGAGGTGGCGGACGCGCTCTCCAAGAGCGCCCTGGGCCAGCACGTCGCCCTCGGCGTGGGAGGCGACCCCGTGAACTGCACCACTATGACCGAGTGCCTCGACTGGGCGGCGGCCGTCGACGAGGTCACGTCGGTGGTGGTGGTGGGGGAGATAGGCGGGGACGCCGAGGAGAGGCTCGCGGAGCACATCCTCGCGACGAGATTTTCCAAGCCCGTCGTAGCCTACATCGCGGGGAGGTCTGCCCCTAAGGAGAAGCACATGGGACACGCGGGGGCGATAATCTACGGGAGCTACGGCACCGCCGAGTCCAAGGTCGCCGCGCTAAAGAGAGCCGGGGCGAGCATCGCAAGGACGACCGGCGAGATACCTGCGCTGGTCAGCCCATCGCGTTGAGGGGAGGGGCAGGCGCCTCGGCCGCTCCGAAGCTCGAAAAGTCCTTAAGCGGGTCTTGAACGGCTTGGGAACGAATCCACTAAATGCCGATCGCCGACGTCACCAAGAAGCAGATCGCGCAGAAGAGGCGCCTTTTCCTGAAGGTCTGCCTGCGCTGTGGGGCGAGGAACGCCCTCCAGGCCACACGGTGCAGAAAGTGCCACGCCTCGGTCCTGAGGCTGAAGAACCGGTCCGTCGGGCTCAAGAAGTAGCAAGAAACCCAGAGCTTAAATCGACTCGATAAGCCCGTCATCGTCCTGGGTCAGTGGTCTAGCCTGGTATGACGCCGCTCTCACACGGCGGAAGTCGGGAGTTCAATTCTCCCCTGACCCACTTCTCCTCGATCCCGCGTTCAAATCCGGCTCGGCCCATCGCTCTTCCTCCTCCTGTCGCCCCTCTTGACTGGGGCCTCTCAGCGGTTTATCTTGAGCTTCTTGGCCACCCACGGCTTCATGATGATGTCCCAGGGCGTTATGACCGTCCCGCGCGACGTGAGGCACTGGCCGATGTCCCCTGCCAAGGTGTTCGCCGCCGCCTTCATCGTGGTGCGCCCCGGCACCCTTCGCGGCCTGCTCTTCTCTATCTCAGCGATCGGCATCTCGAGCAGGCTGTCGGGGTTGGCCGCCAGGTCGTGGAGCACCGCCGGGCTGAAGATGTGGCTGATGATGCTGCGGTCAGAGATGAACGCGCCCCCGGCGGAGAGGAAGACGCGCCTGAACCTGTGGCTGAACATGAAGAGGAGGGCCTTCCTCAACGGCGTCATCCCCGGGAGGGAGAACACGGGGGATGCGACGTCCTTGACCTGGAGGTCGCTCTCTATCGTGCCGGTCTTGTAGAGCTCGAGGACGTCGGCGAGGCTCACGGGCACCCCCGTCCTTTCCGTGTCGCTTATCCAGGCGAAGCCGAAGCGCTCCTTGAGGAAGACCTCGAAGAGGCGCTCAAGGCTCTCGTCCGCGCCGACGATGCCTATGCTCTGCGCGGCGTCCTCGCAGGGCCTCTCGATGAACTTCCAGAACCCCCCCTGGCCGATGGCCAGGAGCCTCTTCAGCAGCGAGTACCCGTGGAGAGCCCGCGGCCTCGCGGCCGTGACATCGATGACGAGGGGGAGCCCGTCTATCTGCTGGAAGCGCAGCATCGAGACGGCCGGGAGCATCGGCATCTTGGGGTCAAGGACGGGATAAGCCCTGTTGAAGACGTGCGGCAGGGCCTCTCTGATTTTCAACTTTCGAGCTCCCTGCGCCCCCCTACGATAGATATGCTTTCTCGCCGGCCTTGCTGCAATCAGTCACAATTGCGTCCTTCGGCGAAAGCGAGCCGACCGGCTCATCCAGTCACAAAATCGAGCGCCACGGCCGCCCCGTAGAGCTTGTTCTCGGCCTGCCTCCAGACAACCGAGTGCTTCCCCTCTATGACGTCGTCGGTTATCTCCAGCCCGCGGTGCGCGGGCAGGCAGTGCATGACGATCGCATCCTTGGACGCGAGCTTCAGCATCTCCGAGTTTATCTGGAACCCGCGGAAGGCGCGCAGGCGCTTGCTCCTCTCCTTCTCCTCGCCCATGCTCACCCAGACGTCGGTGTAGAGCACGTCCGAGTCCACCGCGGCCTCCTTGGGGTCTTCGACCACCCTGACGGTAGACCCAGACCTCTTGGCGTTATCCTCAGCCCGGCGAAGGACGTCGGGGTCTGGCGCGTATCCAAGCGGGCAAGCCGCCACGGCGTTCATCCCCATGAGGGACGCCCCGAGCAGGAGGGAGTTGCAGACGTTGTCCCCGTCGCCGATGAAGGCGAGGGTCAGGCCTCGTAGCTTCCCCTTCGTCTCGCTTATCGTGAAGAGGTCGGAGATGACCTGCGTGGGGTGCTCGAGGTCGCTTAGGCCGTTCAAGACCGGCACTCCAGAGAACGTGGCCATCGCCGTCAGCGTCTCGTGCGAGAAGACCCTCCCCACGATCACGTCGAGGTAGCTCCCGAGGACCCTCGCCGTGTCCTTGATGGGCTCCCCGCGGCTCGCCTGCAGCTCGTCCGCGGCAAGGTAGACCGGGAACCCTCCCAGCCGGACAGTGGCCACCTCGAAGCTCGTCCTGGTCCTTGTGGAAGGCTTCTCGAACAGGAGCCCGACGACCCTCCCGCGGAGGTCAGAGAGAGCCTCCCGTCTCTCTATCGCCGGCTTCAGCGACTTCATCCGCTCCAGCATCCCCGCCAGGTCGACCGCCGAGAGGTCGGATACCGAGAGAAGGGACCTGGGCTTCGTGCCTGCCTTGGCCGAGCTGCGAGACATTCTCTTTGCCCGCCTCAGCCTTCAATCATCTTGTATTTCCGTAGTGCGCCTGGCCGGAGCGAGCCTAGCCGGGCGCGGTCTCGGGACGGAAGTCGTCGGGATAGGACCTGGCGTTGTGCGTCCTCTCCTTTCGTTTCGGCCTCGAGCGCTGTACCAGCTCCTTGACCCAGTTGTTCACCTCGTCGAAGGCGTCTGCGAGCTCGAAAGAGCGGACGCTGTAGGAGTAGTGGTCCCTGGGGTGGACGAGGAACACCTTCACCTCGTACTTCTTCTTCGGGGACTTCGTCTCCCCCATCTTGATGACGGCCCTCGCCTCGGAGATGTCGGGGACGCTCCTGCGGAGCAGCTCGACCGCCCCCAGGAACTTCTTCCTCGCGGTCTCCGCCTCGAAGGGGTCGTCGGGGAGCCCGACGATGTACATGGGGATGGAGCTCTGGGCGACCTTTCGAGTCAGCACTCTGAGAAAGTCGCGGTAGGTCACAATCCCCTGGATCTCCCCCGTCCCGACTATCACAGAGTAGTTCGACCCGCTCTTGGACATGTTCTGGTAGACCTCGCGGAGGGAGTCGGTGATCTCGTTGGTCAAGACGTCCCTCAGGGCGAAGATGCCGAGCGTCTCGTCGTATCTTCCGGCGCGCGTGTCTCCCTTCATGTTCCTGTCCGTCTTCGGCATGAGGTTGAACACAATCTCGTCCGAGCTGACGATTCCCTCCAGCGCGCCCTTCTTGGTAACGGGGAGCTGGTCAACCTTCTTCTTCAGCATGGTCTCTCTCGCCTTTGACACGGTGTCCGAGACGTCCAAGCAGGTCGGTTTCGGGCTCATCACCGACGAGATCTTTCCCGCGGTGTCGGAGTCCAGGAGCTTGGCGACAATGGCCGGCGACGTGATCTGCCCTACGAGCTTCCTCTTCTTGTATATCGGCATCGAGCGCGTCCTGTACTCGTGCATCAGGGTGGCCGCGTCGCTCACGGTGTTGTTCGGGCCGAGGCGGGGCACCTGGTGCATGACCGAGGCGAGCTTGGTGTTGAGGCTGGTGATGTTCAGGAGGTCCCGCATAGAGACCACGCAGGTGGTCGCCTCGCCGTCGTCCACGTACGCGTCCGTGAGCTTCGACTCTCTGAGGTAGCCTATCACCCTCGAGACGGTCTCGCTCGACGGGAATATCTCGGCCTCGGTAAGGAGCTCTGTCACTGGCATCCGCGTCAGCTGGTCTGGTTTCATCGTAAAATCGCCGTGGGCTCGCCCGAAGATGCGCTCTATTTAATCAGGTCTTCGCCGCGTTCGCGAAGCGGTAGCCAACTCGAGCTCGTCCGGCCGCCGCCCTCCTCGAGAAGACCGCGACCAGCGCCGCTCCCACAAGGGACGTGAGGGCGAGCGCGCCCGAGGGGAATTCTGGAGCGGAGGTAGTGGTGGACGTTGTCGTGGTGCTGACGCTGGTCGACGTGCTGGCGGTGCTCGTGCTGGTCGTCGTGCTCGAGCTCTTGCTAGTGCTAGTGCTCGTGCTCGAGCTCTTGCTCGTGGTCGTGCTCGTGGTCGTGCTCGTGGTCGTGCTCGAGGACGTGGAGCTGCTCGTCGAGGAGGTCGCGGCCGCCGTGTAGGTGAAAGTCACGACCTGTGACGCAGAAGTCCCGTCGCCGCCCCAAGAGGCGTTGACCGTGAACGTGCCGCTGGTCCACGCCGAGTTCCCGCCTGGGCGGGACGTGTAGCTGAAGCTCCCGTCGGTCGGGCTCGGGACGACCTCCATGATGTCTGCGACTGTCCCCGCCTGGTCCCTTATGCTGATGATCACGCCGGTGTCCGTCCCAGGAGCCGGGGAGATCGTTCCCGTGATCACGATCGATGTCAGGCCAGAGTACGAAGACGCGTCGGTCTGGAGGGTCATCGAGTACGTCGCCCCGTGCGCCGGGACGAAGGCCTGGGACGAGATGAAGACGAGCGCGAAGAGACCCGAAAGGCGCAGCGCCGAGATTCGAGACATGCCGACGCTCTCCTAGTGCTTGAACGCCCGCGCGTGGGTCATGGCCATCGCCATCCCGAACTCGTCGGCGGCCTTCACGACCTCGGGGTCGCTTATCGAGCCTCCCGGCTGTATGGCCGCGGAGACGCCGGCCTTCCCGAGGAGGTCTATGTTGTCGCGGAACGGGAAGAACCCGTCCGACGCGCAGACCGCGCCCTTCGCCCTCGCCCCTGCGTTGTCGAGGGCGATCTTGACGGCCCCGCTCCGCTTCCTGAAGCTCGCGACGCCCAGCGTCCAGAACTCGTCGAGGCGCCCGCCCTTGTCAGGCGTCCCGTCCGCGACCACTATTCCGTTTGACTGCACGCGCCTGACCACCTCCCACGCCGCGAGCAGCTTCTGGACTGTGGCTTCGTCGGGCTTGGCCTTCGTGGGGAACGTCAGCTTGCTCCTCTCGAGCTTCTTACGATAGTCCGCTGCCTCCTGCAGAAGCAGCGCCCCCTCGAGCTCCTTCAGGTCGTACCTGTAGTCCGGCCTCTCGCCGGCCTGGATCATGCGTATCTTCTTCTTTTGCTTCGACTCTAGGAGCTCCGAGGCGGGCTTGTCGAATCCGGGGGCGATGAGAATCTCGGTGTATACCGAGTCGTCCTTCTTTCCCTCGTTCTTCCCGATCAGGCGGGCGGCCGCGATGTCGACGGCCCGGTTCACTATCACCGTCCCACCGAAGTCTGCCTCGGGGTCGCACGCGTGGGCGAGCGCGTACGCCTTCGCGACGGTGGCCGCGAACGCGAACCCGCTGATCTGGCCGTGCTTCACCGTCGCTGCCGTCGGCACGTCCTCGAACCCCTCGACGATGTCGTACGCGCTCCCTATGTCGAGATAGTTGTTGAACGAGAGCGCCTCGCCGGAGAGCTGCTTCCACGCTGTCATGCTCCGGGCGCCGTCTATGGAATAGATCGAGGCTTTCTGGTCGGGGTTCTCTCCGTACCTAGCGTCCTGGTACTTCGAGGCCGAGAGCACGAACTTGCCGGGGAACGCCTCTCCTGAGGAGAACCTGCGCCTCAGCTCGTTGTATATCGCCGCGTCGTAGGAGGCTGTCATCGCGAAGGCCTCGACCGCCAGGGACTTCCTCAGCTCGAGGCCCACCTTCCCACCCCTCTTCCCCAGCTCCTCGAGCACCAGGTCGTAGGACCTCGGTGAGGGTACCACCGTGACGTAGAGGTGGTTCTTCGTCGACGCCCTGACCATCGACGGCCCGCCGATGTCGATGTTCTCAATCACACTTTCGTCGGTCGCGCCCGCGTCGGCAGCGACCTTCTCGAAGGGGTAGAAGTTGCAGACCACCATGTCGATGGGAGAGACGCCCATCGCCTTCAGCTCGCGCATGTGTCCGGCGTCCCCCCTCTTCGCGAGTATCCCGGCGAAGAGGTTTGAGTGAAGGGTCTTCACCCGCCCGGAGAGCGCCTCCGAGAGGCCCATCGCCTCCCCCAGGCTCTTCACCTCTACCCCCGCCTCCTTGAGCGCGCCGTACGTCCCGCCGGTGGCCAGCAGCGAAACCTTGAACGAGCGAAGGCCTTTCGCAAAATCGACGAGCCCCGACTTGTCCGCGACGCTGAGTATCGCGGTCTTGACCTCGATGTCACCGGCTGTCTTCGGCACTCGCTCCACCCGCTCTCCTCCGCTGCCGCTTTCCCCGCAGCTTTGGCTATTTGGGTGCTACTGAATCCTCAGCAGATGGGCGTTGATAAGCGAATGGAGGGAAGAATCGCGTCCATGCAAATTGAACGCGTCAGAACCGCTATTTCGCCGTACAGGTACCGGTGGCAGCTTTAACAGGAACGTGGCAAATCCGATTTAAATAGACGCGGAAAATTGGCGTTCTTTACGACTAAAGGTCGCACGTTTGAGGTGAGCGTGGTCATCTCCAACAAGCCGGGCGTGCGCGAGCCCGAGGGTGAGACCATACTCCACGACCTTGTCGCCAAGTCGGGCTTCGAGCAGGTCGAGTCCATCCGCGCCGGGAAATACCTCCGCGTGAGAGTGGTCGCGCCCGACCCCGCCTCCGCGAAGCGGCTCGTGGAGAAGATGTGCAACGACCTCAGGATTTTCAACCCGGCGGCGCATTCATGCGAAGTGTCCATCGGGAGGGTCCCGGGCCGATGAGAGTAGCGGTCATACGGTTCCCAGGCAGCAACTGCGACCTCGACATGATGACGGCCCTCAGGACAATCAAGGGGATCGAGCCGGACCTGGTCTGGCACGAGGACGCCAGCTTGGGCGGGCGCGACTACGGCGCCGTGATCCTCCCGGGCGGGTTCGCCTTCGCCGACCGCCTCAGGGCAGGGGTGATAGCGGCCAACTCGCCGGCGATGGCCCGGGTGAAGCGGCTCGCCGACCGCGGTGTCCCCGTGCTCGGGGTCTGCAACGGCTTTCAGATTCTCGTGGAGAGCGGCCTGCTTCCCGGGGCGCTCCTCCGGAACTCGACGCTGAAGTTCGTCTGCGAGTGGACGCACGTGCGCGTGGAGAACACCCGGACCCCGTTCACCTCGGGGCTTCGCCAGGGCCAGGTCCTCAGCATGCCCATCGCGCACGGCGAGGGGCGGTTCTTCTTGCAGCGCGCGGAGCTCGAGCGGCTCGAGAAGGACGGGTTGGTCGCCTTCAGGTACTGCGACGCCTCCGGCAAGCCCACGGCAGGGAGCAACCCCACCGGGACGCTGCACAACATCGCGGGGGTCTGCAACAAGGCGGGGAACGTCGTGGGACTGATGCCCCATCCCGAGAGGGCCGCCGAGGCGCTCCTGAGCCCGCTCGGCCGTCCCGACGGCGCGCTCGTCTTGTCGTCCATCCTGCGCAAGAGCGGAGGAGGGCGGCGGGCTTGAACGCGGAGCAGCTCGGCCTGGGACTGACGCCCCAGGAGATCGCCACTGTGAGGATGTCGCTCGGGCGCGAGCCCAACGAGACGGAGTGGTCGATAATCGACGCGGAGTGGTCCGAGCACAGCAGCTACAAGTCCTCCCGGGGTCTCCTCAAGCTCTTCCCCACCACGGGGGCACGGGTGGTGCTGGGCCCTGGATACGACGCCGGGGTGGTGGACGTCGGAGACGGGTACGTGGTGACGCTCCACATCGAGAGCCACAACCACCCCTCCGCGGTGGACCCCTATGGCGGCGCCTCGACCGGCATAGGCGGGGTCATCAGGGACATACTCTCGGTGGCGAGCAGGCCCATCGCGCTCATCGACATCCTGCGCTTCGGCCTCATCGACAAGAGCGGCCACTCCCGGTGGCTCCTCAAGAACGTGGTCAGGGGGATCGCTGACTACGGGAACTGCATCGGCGTTCCGACCGTCGCGGGGGAGATAGAGTTCGACGACTCTTTCGAGAGGAACTGCCTCGTCGACGTCGCCTGCGTGGGGCTGGGAAGGAAGGGGGACCTCATCCTAGGGGAGGCGAAGGCGCCAGGGGACGTCCTCGTCCTGATAGGGGGGGGCACGGGGAGGGACGGGATCAAGGGGGCGACCTTCGCGTCGAAGAACCTCAAGAAGGACGCCGGGAGCGAGCGCTCCTCCGTCCAGGTCCCCGACCCCTTCATGAAGAAGCTCCTCCTGGATTCCCTCCTGGAGATAGTCGCGAACCACGGGGAGATCCGCGGGATGAAGGACCTCGGGGGAGGCGGCCTCTCGACGGCGCTCTCCGAGGTCGCTTCCAAGGGAGGGACCGGCGTCGACGTGGAGCTGAAGAGGGTGAGGCTCCGCGAGGACGACATGTCGCCCACCGAGATAATGATATCAGAGTCCCAGGAGCGGATGCTCCTGGTCCTGCCGTCCGGCCCCGGCGGGGGGAAAAACGTGATCTCCGTGCTAGAGAAGTACGGCGTGCCATACTCGGTAATCGGGAAGGTCACGTCCTCGCCGAGGCTCCTGCTGAGGTGGGACGGAAAGGTCGTCGCGGACCTCCCGGCCTCCCTCGTCACCGACGCGCCCCTCATCGACTGGCCTTACGAGAAGCCCGCAACGCCTCGCATCGCCCCCAGGCACGCGGTCACTGCGGCCGAGCCAGGGCTCAAGGACGCGCTCCTCGCCCTCCTCTCTTCGCCCAACATCGCCAGCAAGAGGTGGGTCTACCAGCAATACGACCACGAGGTGGGGCTGAGGACAGTGGTAAAGCCGGGGCAGGCCGACGCCGCCGTGATGAGGCTCCCCAACGGGCGCTTCCTCGCCATCAAGGGGGACGGAAACAGCAGGCAGGCCTCCCTCGACCCGTACGAGGGGGCGGCGGGCTGCGTCGCAGAAGCGTGCAGGAACGTCGTCGCCGTGGGCGCGGAGCCCATCGCCATGGTGGACCACCTCCAGTCGGGCGACCCCTCCGACCCGGAGGTCTACTGGGCCTTCCGCGAGACGCTCAGGGGCATGGCCGACTACTGCAAATCCTTCGGCCTCCCGGTGGTGGGCGGGAAGGTGAGCTTCTACAACGAGGACTCGGCGACGGGTCGCGCGATAAAGCCGAGCCCGATAGCCCTCGTGGTGGGCCTCGCCTCGCGCGAGGCGAACCTCAGGACGATGGCGTTCAAGCACGCGGGCGACGCAATAGTGATAGTGGGCGAGACCAGGCCGGAGATGGCGGGCTCCGAGATCTCTGCCAGGTTCCCGAAGAGCATCGACCTTCCCTCACGCTCTCCGCGCGTGGACGCCAAGGAGGACCTGAAGACCTGCCGGGCAATCCTGCAGCTCATCGAAAAAGGCCACGCGAACGCGGTACACGACTGCTCGGGCGGGGGGATCGGGGTCGCCCTGGCGGAGATGGCCATCTCGGGGAGCCTGGGCGCGAAGGTCGACCTGGCCTCCGCCCGCACCAGCTGTAGCCGAAGCCTTGAGACCGCGTTCTCCGAGTCTCATGGGAGGTTTGTGGTCTCGGGCGGGGACGGGCGGGTGATATCCTCCTCGCTGAGAGGCGCGGGCGTGAAACACGCGATCGTTGGGACGGTGGGCGGGGCATCGCTCCACCTTGCGGCAGGGCGCTCCCCCCTCGCGAGCGTCCCCGTCTCGTCGATGAGGTCGAGGTGGGAAGGCGCGATACCGGAGCTGATGGACTAGATGGGCGCCAAGGAGGCTTGCGGGGTCTTCGGGGCTCATTCTACCAAGGGCACCGACGTCGTCCCGAAGATCCTCAAGGGGCTCGAGGCACTGCAGCACAGGGGACAGGAGTCTTGGGGGATCGCCGTTCCGGGGATGCCCGTCTTCAAGCGGATGGGTCTGGCCTTCAACTGGATCAACTTCGCGCGAGAGCTCACCGGGTACAAGGGCGGCTCGGGCATCGGGCACATCAGGTACTCGACGAAGGGTCGCTCGAACCTTGGGAACGCGCAGCCCATCCAGTTCGGGAGCGAGTTCAGCATCGCCCACAACGGGACCATCGTCAACACCGAGGACCTCCAAAAGACCGTAGTCGCGTCCCGTGCGGGTGCCGACTGCTCCACGGACACCAAGGTGGTCGGCCACAGGCTCCTCCAGATCCTGAAGGAGGAGAACGACTGGTTCTGGGCCTTCGAGCGCCTCGCCAAGGAGGTCAAGGGGGCGTATTCCTTCACGATACTCAACAAGCAGGGCGAGGTCTTCGCGGTTAGGGACCCGAGGGGCTACAGGCCGCTTTGCATCGGGATGCACGAGAAGTCTGGGACCTACATCGCCGCCTCCGAGAGCTGCGCCCTCACCGCCGTCGAGGCGGATTTCATCCGGGACGTCGCGCCGGGGGAGATGATACGCCTAGGCGGCCCCAAGAAGGGGTTCGAGGCCTTCCGGTTCGCGCCCAAGGCCGCGGCTGCCCACTGCTCGTTCGAATACACGTACTTCGCCCACCCCGCCTCGGTCATCGACGGCGTCAACGTCTACGAGGCGAGGAAGAACGTAGGCAAGATCCTCGCCCGCCGAAAGCGGATGAAGGGGAAGGTCGTCATCCCGGTGCCGGACTCGGCGCGTCCAGCGGCGCTCGGATACTCCACCGAGAGCGGCATCCCGATGGACGAGGGGCTCATGAAGGACAGGTACAGGCGAAAGGGGAGCATGAGGAGCTTCATCGAGCCCAAGCAGGGAGGGCGGGAGGAGGTCGTGAAGAGGATCATACCCATCAAGGAGACGATCCGTGGGAGGGACGTCATCGTGGTGGACGACAGCGTCGTGAGAGGGACGAGCTCCGAGATAATCGTCGACGCGCTGCGCGAAGCGGGGGCGAAGAGCATCAAGATGGCGATAACCTTCCCGCCCATCATGCACCCATGCTACATGGGCGTGGACTTTCCTAGCAGGGAGGAGCTCCTGGCGTACCGGGTGGCGCGCGACGAAACTGACATCGAGGTTATCGGCGCTAAGGTCGCGAAATCGCTCGGGGTGGAGGAGCTTCACTACAACGACATCGACGGGCTGGCCGAGGCGATAGGGCTACCCAAGGAGAGCCTCTGCTTCGCGTGCATCAACGGGGACTACTCGAAGCTCGGAATGAAGCCTAGAAAAGAGATCAAGGCCTGAACCGCCCTTGCCCACCGCCACGCCGTGCAACCTCGGCATCCTCGTCTCGGGCAGGGGGAGCAACATGCTCGCGATAGTCCGCGCCATCGAGCGGAAAGAGATCAAGGGTGCGAGGGTGGCCGTCGTGATCAGCGACAGGCGCGACGCAAAGGCGCTCGACTCGGCGATGAGGCACGGGATAGACGCCGTGTGGCTCGACCCTGAAGAGGCGGCGAGCAGGCTCGACTACGACAGGAGGATCCTCGATGTCCTCCGGGAGAAGGGCGTGACCCCGAAGGGCGGCCTCCTCTTGCTGGCTGGGTTCATGAGGCTGCTCTCGCCGGAGTTCGTCGAGGCCTTCAGCGGTAGGATCATGAACGTCCACCCGGCGCTACTGCCGTCGTTTCCCGGGCTGAGAGCCCAGCAGCAGGCAATCGAGTACGGGGTGAAGGTCTCGGGCTGCACAGTGCACTTCGTCGTTCCGCAGGTCGACTCAGGCCCGGTCATCCTCCAGACCGCGGTGAAGGTCGAGGAGGGGGACACCACAGAGAGCCTCTCGGCGAGGATCTTGAAGCAGGAGCACCGAATCTATCCCCTCGCGGTCGAGCTGTTCGTGGAGGGAAGGCTAAAGATTGAGGGCCGAAAGGTGGTGATACGAGGGAAATGACCGCCGTCATCATGGACGGGAAGGCGCTCGCGGCCGAGATAAAGGGCCGCCTCTCGCAGGAGGCCGAGATGATGAAGGGCGCCGGGGTCCAGCCGAAGCTCGCCACGATCCTCGTCGGGGACGACGCGCCCTCCAAGGTCTACGTCGCGGGGAAGCACCGCGCGGCCCAGGAGCTCGGCATCAAGGTCGAAGGGTTCCACCTCCCTGGGACCTCGCCTGTCCGGGACCTCGAGCTCCTCATAGGTAGGCTCAACGCGGACAAGTCGGTCAACGGGATAATCCTCGAGCTCCCCCTCCCTTCCCACCTCGACGTGAGGAGGATGATCGAGCTGATCTCGCCCGAGAAGGACGTCGACGGGCTCACGGCCGCGAACATGGGGCGGCTCTTCTACAACCAGGGCGTCTTGGTCCCCTGCACACCCAAGGGCATCATGGAGCTCCTGCACCACTACAAGGTCCGCCTCGCAGGGTCGAGGTGCGTGATCATCAACAGGAGCGCCCTCGTCGGGAGGCCGCTGATGCACCTCCTACTGGCCGAGGATTCCACGGTCACCGTCTGCCACTCAAAGTCGGTGGACTTCCTCTCCCTCACGAGGCAGGCCGACGTCCTGGTGACCGCCGTCGGGCGTCGCCCCGGCTTCACCCTCACTCCGGACATGGTCAGGGAAGGCGCCGTGGTGATCGACGTCGCGATGAACAGGGTCCACGGGAGGCTCGTGGGGGACGCCGAGTTCGACGAGGTGGCGGAGAAGGCCTCTATGATCACCCCCGTGCCAGGAGGGGTGGGGCCAATGACCGTGGCCATGCTCATGGAGAACACCCTCATAGCCGCCGCGCTCCAGAACGGCCTCAAGGACACCGGGGTGCTGAAGTGATTGATGCGCGGCTCTCGCCGGGGAGGCGGCCCCACCACGAGGGAGAGGAAGCAGGAGCTCAGGGCCATAGCCCTTCTGAAGAGGCGGTCGATGGACCCCGAGGAACTCGCCGCGCGCAGCTCCCGAGTGGAGGTGAACCTTCTCTCCCTGAAAGAGTACAAGAGCGCGGCCATGGTGGTTTCTTACTGCGCGAAGGACGACGAGGTCCAGACCCGGCCCATCATAGAGAGGGCGCTTGCGGACGGGAAGCGAGTCGCGGTGATCTTGACGGACGTCCCTACGAAGACGCTGAGCTTCTCCGAGATAAAGTCCTTCGAGGGCGACCTCGCTCCGGGAACCTTTGGGATACTCGAGCCCAAGCCGGGAAGGGTGCGGCCGGTCCCCTTCGCGGAGGCCGACCTCGTGCTGGTTCCGCTCGTCGCTTGGGACGAGAAGGGCCACCGCCTCGGCTACGGCGCGGGGTACTTTGACCGCGCCCTGGAGGGGGCTAGGAGGATAACGAAGGTCGGGCTCGCGCTGGAGTCGCAGCGCCTTACGAGGATACCCGAGTCGAGGTACGACGTCCCGCTCGACGTCATAGTCACGGAGAGAAGGGTCGTGAGGCCGGCCAGGCGGACAGCCTGAACAGGAAGCATTCAAAAACCGAGGATAATTGGGAGCAGGCGAGAGAATGGCAGACGGCGTGAAGGTAGCGATAATCGCGGGCAGCAAGAGCGACCAGGCGGTCGTCGACGACGCGGTGAAGGTCCTGACGGAGCTCGGGGTCCCGTACGAGGTCCAGTTCCTCTCGGCCCACCGCAACCCGGAGGGGTTGCGGAAGTACTTGGCGGGCTCCAAGGCCGACGTCTACGTCGCGATCGCTGGCCTGGCCGCGCACCTCCCGGGCGTCATCGCCTCGACGACGGTGAAGCCGGTGATCGGCGTCCCCGTGAACGCGAAGCTGAACGGACTGGACTCGCTCCTCTCGATAGTCCAGATGCCCCCGGGCGTCCCCGTGGGCTGCGTGGGGATAGACAACGCGAGGAACGCGGGCATACTCGCCGCCGAGATCGTCGCCCTCGGCGACCCTAAGGTGAAGGAAAGGCTGGAGAAGATGAGGGAAGCGTGGCGATGACAGGTAAAGTCCAGAAGCCGCCCGGGAGGTTCGTCCGTTCGGGGAAGGTCAAGGACATCTACGAATACGATGCCGACCATCTCCTCTTCCAATTCACAGACAGGGTCTCCGCCTTTGACGTGGTCCTCCCCACGCCGATCCCAAGGAAGGGCGAGGCCCTCTGCAAGATGGGCGCCTACTGGTTCGAGACCCTGGGAGTGCCGAACCACATGGTCAGGCTGGAAGGGCCCGACATGATGGTGGTGAAGAAGCTCAAGATGATAATGGTCGAGTGCGTCGTCCGGGGGTACCTCTACGGGAGCCTCTTCGAGAGGTTGAGCAAGGGCGAGATCTCGCTCCCTGTGCCCAAGGTGCTGGCTTCGAAGCTCCCGGCGCCGTACTTCGACCCCACGACAAAGTCGGAGGTGCACGACGAGCCAATAACGGAAGCGCACATCCTCAAGGAGCGCCTGATGACCGGTCCCGAGCTGAAGCAGGTCAAGGCCTCGACCATCCAGGTCTACGAGAAGATGTCGCAGAGGGCGAAGGGGGCGGGCTTCATCCTCGCCGACCTGAAGCTCGAGTTCGGGAAGGACGCGAAAGGGAAGATCCTCATGGGAGACTCCATCGGGCCCGACGAGTTCAGGATGTGGCCTTCGTCTTCCTACGCGCCGGGAAAGAGCCAGGAGAGCTACGACAAGCAGCCCGTGCGCGACTGGCTCCAGTCCTCAGGCTACAAGGCGAAGCTCGACGCGGCGAGGAAGGCGGGCCAGCCGGTCCCTCCCCCGCCGGAGCTCCCGCGCGACCTTGTGGACGAGGTGAGCCGCAGGTACGTGCACGTTTACGAGAGCATCACAGGTAGAGAACTCTCTAATAGCTAGCAGAAGCACGACGGCCCGCTCTTGCCCAAAGAGAAACGGGAGAAACGTGGCGACGCCTACGCGCGGGCAGGCGTCGACCTCGTCAAGGTGCGCAGCATCCAGAAATCTCTCGCGGGCCTCATGTCTCCCACGTTCGAATCTAGAAGGGGAAAGTTCGGCGAGCCCGCCATCGGGATAGGGCACTACGCGGGCCTGATCGACATCGGCGGCAACAGGCTGCTCGCGATGCACACCGACGGGGTGGGGACGAAGGTGCTTGTCGCGCAGGAGATGAGGAAGTTCGACACGGTAGGGATAGACTGCGTGGCGATGACAGTGAACGACCTCATCTGCCTGGGAGCGGAGCCCGTAGCGCTCCTCGACTACATCGCGCTTGAAAAAGAGGACGACGAGCTCGTTGCGCAGCTTTCGCGGGGGCTCGTGGTGGGAGCCACCGACGCGGGGGCCGCCATAGTCGGCGGGGAGACGGCCATCGTCGGGGACCTCCTCAAGGGCATCGACGGCTACGGGTTCGACCTCGTCTCGATGGGGGTGGGGGTCGTGAAGAAGGCCCACCTCATCGACGGGAGCGCCATCCGCGAGGGCGACGCCGTCTTGGGGATAGAAAGCTCCGGGCTTCACTCGAACGGGTACACCCTCGCGAGGCGAATCGTGAACGGGAAGAACATGGACGAAGAGGTCGAGCAGCTGGGCGAGACCATAGGCCAGGCCCTCCTGAAGCCCACCAAGATCTACGTCAAACCGACCCTCGACGCCGTAAGGCGGCGCAAAGTCCACGGAATCGCGCACGTCACGGGAGGAGCCTTCACCAAGCTCCCTCGGCTCGTGGGCGCAAGGAAGCTCCAGTTCAGGCTGAGCCACCTTGATAGCGAGTCAGCGCCGCCGATCTTCGCGTTCCTCCAGCGGGAGGGCGGCCTTGGCGACGACGAGATGTACCGGACCTTCAACATGGGGGTGGGGCTCTGTCTCGTGACGCCCGAGGGCGAGGTGGACGCGGTCCTCCGAGACTACAGGAGGCTTGGCTTCGACGGGAGAAAGATAGGTCAGGTCAAGAGGGGAGAGGGGGTCGTGGTGGGGACGAAACGCATCGCCTGACGCCGCCCCTCGAAGCTAGTACTCCACCTTCGTCCGGCGCGCCTTATTGTGACCCGCGAGAATCGGGGCGACGACCTTCTTCAGGAACTCGCCGCAGTCCTCCTTAGCGCCTCCGGTGTGTGTCGAGGGATTCAGGAGCACCTTGAGGCGCTTCCTGGTCAGCTTGGAGGAGACGAGCTTGTCCTCCGAGAGGAGACGCTCCAGCGGGTTCGGCTCGCCCTTCATCACCGAGTCCCACGCCTTGAACGACTTCACCCTGATTAGCTCGTGCATCGCCTGCCTGTCCTCTCCCTTCTCCGCGAGCTCCATCATCACCGCCTCGGTGCCCGCGAAGGCGCCGAACCTCTCGAGGTTCTTCTTGATCATCGCGGGATAGAGCCGCAGGCCCCTCATCAGCCTCTCGTATATCGCTAGGCACTCGTCCACCGCGAGGAACGCCTCTGGGATCGCTATCCGCCTCGCGGCGGAGTCGTCCAGCGTCCTCTCGAGGATGCTGTTCGAGGCGTTCATGAACGCGACGAGAGGCACCACGGAGACCACCCTGGCCAGCGAGCACATCCTCTCCGCGGTGACGGGGTTCCTCTTGAACGGCATCGCGCTCGAGCCGACCTGCGAGTCCTCGATGGGCTCCGAGAGCTCCCCGAACGTGGGGGACTGGAGGACCCTGACGTCCAGGCCGAACTTGGCGCACGACGCCGCGACGGATGCGAGCGCGCTAAGGAGGAGGTAGTCGAGCTTCCTCGGGTACGTCTGCGTGGAGACATCGAAGTACCCCAGCCCCAGCCCCGACATCACGTCCTCCTCTAGGCGCTTGGCCTTGGCGGTGCTGCCCAGGAGCTTCCTGTAGCTCGCCGACGTCCCGACCGCGCCCTTCACTCCCTTGCCCTTCAGGAACTCCTTTCGAAGCGTCTCGATCAGCTTGATGTCGAGGACTAGGTCCTGGGCATAGTTCGCGAACCTGTAGCCCACCGTCGTCGGCTCCGCGGGTTGGAGGTGGGTCCAGCCCATGCACACGAGCCCCTTGTGCTGCCCTATCTTCGACGCGGCCGCGTCGAGGCAGCTGACCAGCCGCGCCACTATCAGCTCGAGCCCTTTCTCGAAGATGATGACGTCGGCGTTGTCCTCGATGTCCATCGAAGTGGCGCCCAAGTGGAGCTTCCCCCCTCCCTCCTTCGCCTGCTCGGCGAAGACCCGGAGCTCCGCCATCAGGTCGTGCCTGATCCTCTTCTCGATCTCGTGCGCCCTGGCTATGTCGACGTTCGCCTCGCCCGAGCTCTTCCTGATCCCCTCGAGCTCCTTGCTCGAGACGAGGCCGAGCTCGGCCTCCGCCTCCGCGAGGCTGAGCCAGACCTTCCTCCAGGTGGCCCTCCTCCGAGTCTCCGAGAAGAGCCTTCTCATCTCCTCGCTGCCATAGCGCCAGGTGAAGGGAGAGAGGTAGGTGTCGTATCCGTAGGCGCCGTCTTTCAAGTACTGAGGCTGCCGTCGGCGGGTTGAGGATTAAACCTTACCACGTTCACATACCGAACTCGACTAAAGGGCCTAGATCGAGACGTGTGACCGTCTCGTCTCATGAATTCTTGGAGCGCCAGCGCGGTCCAGACTCGGATAGCTACGCCGCCAGCCTTCGCCACAGCCTGAACGTCTCGTAGCAGAGGGCGAACGCAGCCCCTACCGCCGCGACGACCAGGTATGGCACGAAACTCGTCAGCCTGAGAGCCTCGTACGAAAAGTACGCTATCAGGATGGAGATGAGGACGGCGAAGAACGCCGACTGCGGCACGATGGCCGACCCGATCTTGGAGTACCCTGCAAGCACGTCTCCTACCGCTTCGCCCGAGGCGATATAGCGACTGTGTTCGTCCTGCTTGACGTAGCCGGCATCAAGGAGCTTGTTGAGATGGTATGAAGCTAACGATGCGGATGAGAAATCCATCGCATGTTGGACCTCCCTCAGCTCGCAGGGGCCGTGCTTCAGCACCTGCATGTATGTCCTTAGGGTATTCCCCCTCAGGTCGGGGGTTGATGGTCCGTTCTTCGAGGTAATCAGCTTGAAGTCGCCTCTCTAAGCCTGATCTTTAGCCCATGAACCGCCACAGATAATCATTCAGAATTTCTGGTCTAGACGGCAAATCAAAAACAGAGGGCAGATCCGTGCAATCGCTTGCACGGACCTAGTCGTTGTGTGCGTTCGTAAGGGTGCAGCTCGTCTTGGTCAGGGGTAGCACGCAGCCCATCATCGTCTCCGCGCTGTCGGACGCGATGACGTGGAGCGTGTACGTCTGGCCTGGAGCCGTGTTGGGGACTACCGTGATCTGGGATTCGCCGAGGGAGATGACGCCCGTGAAGGTCAGGGTGACGCACTGGCCTGGGCTCAGCGTCAATCCCCCGTGGCCTTCTTGGTTGTTGTTTCCGCTGGGTAGAGCCATACTCACAGTGGTGCAGGGTCCTGCTGTCGTCGTCGTGGACGAAGAGGATGTGCTGCTGGTGCTGGTAGAGGTGGTCGATGACGATGACGAGGAGCTGCTGCTGGAGCTCGTGGAGGAAGAGCTCGTGGTGCTGCTGGCGCTGGAGCTCAAGCTGGATGTCGTCGTGCTTCCGGAAGCCACTGGCACGAAGACCAGCTCGTTTCCGCCCTGGCCGTTGCCGTGGCCATGGTCGCTGCCGGTGCAGTTACCCGCTCCGTTCTGGCCGTTCTGCTGACCTCCGGAGCCCTCGCCACGAGAGGAGCTGCTCGTGCTGGTCGAAGTGGTCGAGCTGCTTGCCGTCGATGATGTGTGGTTGCCTCCGTTCTGGCCGTTCTGCTGACCTCCTGAGCCCTCACCGTGAGAGGTGCTGGTGCTGCTCGAAGAGGAGACGGAACTCGCGCTGCTACTCGACGTGCTCGAGCTGGACGTGGTCGATGTCGATGACGTGCTCGTGCAGCCTGCTGCGCTCTGCACCGTGAAGTTCCCGCGTAGGCCGATGGCCACCAGTTGGATGGGCGCGCTTCCCGTGTTGTTGACCTGGACCGTCACCGTCGTGACCGTCCCTGCGGACGAGAGCCCGACCAGTCTTGCCGAGACCTGGCCACTCGCCGCGTTCAGGTCGGAGTGGTCCTGCGTCGTGAGCTGCTGCTTGGAGCCGACCGTCTCGTCTTGGTGGGTTATCTGGGAGCCTCCCTTCACTATCGCTACCGCAGATGGGATCATCTGGTATCCCGTCGGCGTGTTCACGATGACCGGGTTCAGCTCGAGCAGAGCCGCCGTGGTCCCGCCCACTAGCGCTGGGTTTCCGAGGGTGACTTGGAAGGTCGTACTCCCCGTCGCCAAGGTTACTGCCGAGCTTGTGCCGTTGACCCCGATGGAGATCCCTGTCACGGTGAAGCTGACGGAGTAGATGGTCGAGTTGGCCGGGATGTTGGCCGTGGCGATGGTCTGGGACACGTTCTGGAGCTGGAGCAGGTCGACCGTGGCCGAGCCGCCTTGTGGAGTGATGGTCACGTCGTTCGTGGTGACCAGGTTGTTCTGGCCCTGCTCAGTGATGATGAGGTCTATTGCTGAGTATGTCAGGTTGAGCGAGGTAGTGCCCGTCGGGACGACAGGCGGGTCGGTCAGCTGGACGAGGAGTAGCGCCTGTAAGCCAGACTGCGTCGAGCTGGACGTCGGCTGACTAGCAGCTACCGCGCTGGAAGTCGATATTGTCCGCTGGGTCTGCGTCTGGCCTTGATTCTGACTTGGGCTCGTTGCCGCGGTCGAGCTTGTAGACGACTGAGCTACGGGTCCTGGATAGAACGTCGCTATGGCTGCAATCGCTATAGCAAGGACCGCAGCTGTCGCCGCGTAAGTTGCCGTCCTTTTTCCGATTGACATGTCTGGGAGGGAAGCAAGCAAGCCGGTATAATGCTCCATTTTTGAAAGCGCATAAAACAAGTTTGAAAGCTTGCTAATGCGCATCAAGACTCGAACCATCAAATTATCGGCATATTCCAGTCCAAGTTCCTGCGATTATTTTGGTATGCGTCGTCTTTCAAGTACTGACCATGCCGTCGGCAGGTCGAGGAATAGCCTGACTGGCCTCACATCCTGAACTCGACGAAGAGCTTCTTCGTCGAGCGACGGGCCCAGCTGTAGGAGAGGCCCGTGACCGCGACGGCGAACGCCACCGAGGCCAGGAAGAGGGGCTGGACCTGCGACTCTATCGTCGGGAAGGAGGTCAGGACCTCGCTGAGCACGGCGGGGAGCACGGTGACGACCATCACCACCATCCCCACTATGACCATCACGATGAGCCCGATGGGGTCAACGAACCTCGGCCTGGGCCTCTCTTGGAAGTCGGGGTACCTGGCGCCGAACGCGGTCCCGAGGCAAACCTCCTCGACCGCTATCGAGACCGCGACCGCCAGGTTTTCGACGAGGACCAACGGCGGAGGCCTGTCGACCGCCGTCACGACGGCGAAGATGCAGAGCGTCGCGGTAATCGCGAGGAGCAGCGAGGTGAACATCTTGGCCCGAAGGACCTCCATCGCGGTGAGCGGGAGCGAGTAGAGGAGAGGGGCAGACCTTCCTTCCTGCCCGAAGCTTATCGAGGAGATGATGAGGCCGAACAGCCCTCCCACGAACCAGACCGGGAGCTGGTCGGTCACCGCGCGGACCTGCGAAGGGCCGCCCGACGCGCCAGCCGACCCTGCGCCCAAAGAGGGATTGAAGACTATCTGGAACAGGAAGACTATCGACAGCACGAAGGGGATCGCAAAGTACTGCAGCATCTCGCGGCGCCTCGTCAGCCCCTTGAGGTCCTTCCTCACGAGGGTCGCCTCCGCACGGCTGAGGCCGAAGAGCGAGAGGCCGAACGGCACGCCGGCACCTGGCGTGTAGTCCTTGCTCGTCACGACCACCTGAAACGGCGTCGGCGCCCAATACCGCGCGCGGACCTTGACGGCTACGAAGACCATCGCCACGGAGAAGACGACGGTCGCAACCGAGAAGAGGAGGTTCTGGACGGCGTCCCCCGTCTCGCTCGCCCTGACTGCAACCGATGCCCACAGTACGGGGACAAACGCGGCGGCGCCCAGGGCGGATTGGAACCTCCCGACGATGTCGAGGAGGAACGCGAAGTTGAAGATTACCTCGACGACGAGTATCACACCGATGGTCGCGGCCAGACGAAGGACCAGCGCGCCGCGCCTCGCGCGGCTCATGACCGCCAAGCTCACCCTGTTCACCGCCGCCCTGAGGATCTCGACGATCGCCCCGCCGTAGAGGAGAGAGACGCAGCTCAACAGGAGCATCTCCACCCACGTGGCCCCGTACCCCAGCCTGACCGCGGGCACTAGCGTGAGCCCCATTATCACGGAAGGGACGACGGAGTAGTTGTATGCGACGGAGAGCGTGGAGGCAACGACGTATTCGAACTGTGTGACAGGGAGCCAGTTTATCGAGTCGCTCGACGCGAACTTCGACGAGACGTTCAGCTCGAAGAGGACGCCGGCGACAAGCACGACGCTCGGGACCAAGGCGGGGACGAAGACGAGGATCTCTTCCAGGGCGGTCGCGATCGGGGCTATCTCTGATGCGGGTAGCGCCAGGATCGCGCCAGCGATGAAGAACCCGATCGCCGCGCAGGCAACGAAGCAGACCGCATCGAGCACGGCGACTATCGAAGGGTTGCGAAAGATCCCCTCGCCGCCCCTCCCGCTCCTGCCCATCCGCAACTGGGACTTCGCCAGGATCAGCGCAATCGAATAGACCCTGCCCAACCTTGTCAAGGCGCTTCCACGGTCCCTACCGTGATAGCGCCTTCACGACCTCGCCGATGTCGTCCGTCCCCGTCATCTTCAGGAAGACCTCCTCGAGTGAGGACCCGGGGAGGCCGGCTTTCTGCCTTAGCTCGGCGACGGTGCCCTCGGCCATTATCGTCCCCTGATACATTATCGCCACCCTGTCACAGAGGGCCTGCGCTATCTCGAGGACGTGGGTGCTGAATAGGATCGAGACGCCTTCGCTGGCGAGCTCCTTCAGCAGGTCCTTGACGAGCTTCGCCGAGCGCGGGTCGAGACCGTTCAAGGCCTCGTCCAGGACGAGTATCTGCGGCCTGTGGACCAGAGCCGATATTATCGCGATCTTCTGCTTCATCCCCTGTGAGTATCCGCTTATCATCTCGTTCTCGTGGCCGGCGAGCTGCATCCCCTCCAAGAAGTGCGAGACCCTCTCCTTCCTCTCCGCCGGCGCGACGCCATACATCTCCGCCACGAAGTCGATGTACTCGATCCCCGTCAGGAACTCGTAGAGCTGAGGGGTCTCGGGGACGTACCCCAGCTTCTTCTTCAGCTCGACGGGTGCGGTCGTCTCGTTCTCACCATAGACGAAGACCTCCCCGGCGTCGGGCTTCAGGATCCCCAAGACCATCTTCATCGTCGTGGACTTGCCGCTTCCGTTGGGGCCGAGCAGCCCGAGGATCTCGCCCCTCTTCAGGGTGAGGTCGATGCCCTTGACAGCCTTGATGTCGCCATACGACTTGACGAGCGAGACCAGCCTGAGGGCGGCCTGCTGGTCCGGGGCGGCGTCCAACTCTTAGCAAGACACCCTTGTTGAGCGGCGAAGCGCGGTCATGGCGGCGGGTTTCGCGGAAATCCCCCGCGAGATATAGGTTCTTACCCATTCGAACTCTTAATATGCCAACCCGGCGCCGAAACGACGAGCCCCCTTGACAGGAGAGACCGAGATACTCGGCGAGTCCCTCCCGTTCGAGGAGAGGATCGAGCTCCCCAACTGGGTCCACCGTCGGGTGAGCGTCAAAGACTACCGAGCCTCGCACGCCCTGTCCGTCAAGGACGCGACGGGACAGTGGGACCGAGTCGCGAAGGAGCTCGTCTGGCAGAGGCCTTGGGACAAGGTGCTTAGCGCGGGAGACCACCCGCACGTCTCGAAGTGGTTCGAGGGAGGGGCCCTCAACCTCTCCCAGCTCGCCTTAGACAGGCACGTGGAGGGGCCCAGGAGGAACAAGCTCGCCCTCATCTGGGAGGGCGAGGCGATTGGAAAGGACGGCGCCCCCGCCGAGGTGAGGAAGCTCACCTACTACGACCTCTGGAGGGAGGTCAACAGGTTCGCCTTCCTCCTGAAGAACAACTTCGCGATGAAGAAGGGCGACAAGATGGCTGTCTACCTCCCGATGGTCCCCGAGGCGTTCATCGTCCTTCTCGCCGCGGCGAGGCTCGGCGTGACTTTCACGGTGGTTTTCAGCGGTTTCAGCGCGGAGGCCCTGTCGTCTAGGATAAACGACCTGGGCGCGAAGCTCCTGGTGACCGCGGACGGCCTGAACAGGAGGGGGAAGCAGGTGCCGCTCAAGGAGATAGCCGACAAGGCGCTCGAACAGACCCGGACGGTCAACCAGGTGATTGTCGTCAGGAGGATAGACTCCAAAGACACCGCCATGAAGGCCGGGAGGGACTACTGGTTCGACGACCTCATGCTCGGGGTCCCGGCATCGGCCCGCGTCGAGCCGGAGCCGCTAGAGAGCGAACACCCCCTATACGTCCTCTACACCTCCGGGACCACCGGGAAGCCCAAGGGCATGATACACGACAACGGGGGATACGCAGTCCTGCTCCACGCGACGATGAAGTGGGTCTTCGACATCGAGGACAGCGACGTCTACTGGTGCCCCGCCGACATCGGATGGGTGACAGGGCACAGCTATGTGGTCTTCGGTCCCCTGATCGAGGGCGCCACCACCGTGATCTACGAGGGGACCCTCGACTTCCCTCAGGCCGACAGGTGGTGGCAGGTGATAGAGAGGTACGGGGTCTCGGTCTTCTACACGACGCCCACGGCCACGAGGATGCAGATGAGGTTCGGCGAGGACCTTGTTCGCAAGCACGACAGGAGCTCCCTGAGGCTCATACACAGCGTCGGCGAGCCGATCAACCCCTCCGCTTGGCGGTGGCTCTTCGAGGTGGTGGGCGAGAAGAGATGCCCGGTCGGGTCCACCTGGTGGATGACCGAGACCGGCGGGATAATCATCAGCCACCTCCCCGGCCTGATGCTCCTCCCGATGAAGCCAGGCACCAACGGCCTGCCCATCCCGGGCGTCGATGCCGACGTCGTCGACGAGAAGGGCGAGCCAGTGAAGCGCGGTGAGAAGGGCCTCCTCGTGATCAAGAACGAGTGGCCGGGCATGCCCGGCCCCCCGACGGGCATGTGGGGCGATCCCGAGAGGTACGAGAAGCAGTACTTCGAGCGCTTCGGGGCGAGGGGCTACTTCTACTGCGGGGACTACGCGGTGAAGGACAACGACGGCTACATCTGGGTGGCGGGGAGGGCGGACGAGGTCCTGAAGGTCGCCGGGCACAGGATAGGCACGTTCGAGCTGGAGTCGTCCATCGTCTCGCACAAGGCCGCCTCCGAGGCGGCGGTCGTGGCGATCCCCGACCCCATCAAGGGCGAGGTCCCGATCGCTTTCGTGGTCCTCAGGCAGGGCTTCGCCCCGAGCGAGGAGCTCAGGAGGGAGATCCGCCTGTGGGTCAGGAGCAACTTCAGCCCGATAGCCGAGCCTTCGCAGGTCTACTTCGTCAACAAGCTGCCGAAGACGAGGAGCGGGAAGATAATGCGGCGGCTGGTGAAGGCGGTGGCCGAGGGGAAGCCGCTGGGGGACGTGGCCACCCTGGAGGACGAGGCCTCGGTAGACGAGGTCAAGAAGGCGTACGAAAGCCTCACCATCATCTGAGGTGCTGTTGCGTCTTCAGGTGATTTGGAAGGGTGTTGCACGGCGGCTGATTTGGCGAGCCGTTGCACCACCGGTGACTCGCTCTTGACCAGACGGGAGAATCTCTTGACCGAGGCCATCAAGCAAGACTCAGTTTAGATTGTCTTAATGGATACACTGTGGCAATCGTCAGGACAAATCCTTAATCGAAAGGGGCAAACAAGGAGGGGTTTGTGGATTCCAAGAACGTGGCATTGGGTGCATTCGTGGGGTTGACGCTGATATTCGCGTCCATAGCCGCAATCGAGTATTCTCGCGGCCCTTCACTTTCGACCACGACGAGTACAGAAACGACAACGACCACCACGACCATGGTATCTACGTCGAGCGTCGTTTCAGTCTCCACCGTGACGGGAACGGCGACAAGCTCAGGCGCGTTTGCCCTCTCAGTGCGCACCGACATGTTCGACTACCAAGCCAACGAGCCCATCATCGTAAGCGGAAGCATCTCCCCTGGGCCAAACGCAAACGGCGGCTATTCCGACGTGAACCTCATCGTAGTCGGCCCGGAGGGCATTGTCGCCAACGCTACCAGCCAGGTGAGCACGACCAATTTCAGCTACTCGTATACACTCGTTGCCGGGAATTATTCCGCCTGGCCAGGGGGCGGTTACACAGTCGTCGCTGTCTGCACGGCGTTCGGCACGACTGAGACGGCTACCACACAGTTCATCATCGCGGTGCCTGCGTAGCCCCAGGGTCGCGCAGATAAGTTAACAATATCTGAAACCTTCGTCCATCACCCGTCATGCAACGTGCTTAGAAATCACCCGACAATGCAACAGCACCAAGGGGACAGTCATAACTGATAAAGCTCAGGGACGAATGAGATGAGGAGGAATGGCTGTCAGGGGTCGCGAGGGCGTCTTCATCGGCGTGGGCGCTGGAGTCACCTTGGTCATCTTGCTTGTCTTGCAATCGTTCATCGGAAGCGGTCTACTCAGCGCAACGACTACGACGAAGACAACGACCGTATCAACTATTGACGTTCACTATGAGCAAGTCGCCAGCGCATATGCGAATCATCTCCTTCTACTCGACGCCAGGAACGTATCCGGCCTTATGAGCGGATATGCAAGCAATGCGACCATCGAGTGGACAGGAATGCCGGGGGGGCTAGCGGGAAACTATACCGGGTCAAATGAAATTGGCCCGCTGCTAGCTAACTTCCCAGGAGAAATGGTGAATTTGACCCTGTCTGAGGTGACCCAGACACCAGTTTTATTCGAAGGAGGTTATTGGCGCGTCAACTCGACATTTGACTGGGCCGGATATAGCCACATCGGTGGCAACGTTAGTGGAACGATAGCCGCTCAGGATTCCTACGTCCATGTCGGAAATTCATGGTTGATTGCGAGCGAGACATGGAACTTTCTCAGGTTCTTTTGTATTTATCCAGGTTGCAGTGTGTAAGTCCACAACCCGACAGGGAACACCCCATCCGAAGACCCGCCAAGGTGACAGTCCCGGATTGTGCCGCCCAACTTGAGCCATCACCCGTCGTGCAACAGGGTCAGAAATCACCCGACAATGCAACAGCACGTCATCTGCAGTAGATGCGAATGAGCGCGTTCTTGAGGCTGTAGAACCGTCTCTTTCGTCATAAGGATTTTTTGGGCCCCGCCTCGAAGCCCCTCCATATGATCCAAACAAAGCACGGCTTCAACCCGCTGTTGATGAGGTATCTGCCA
>DATLRR010000047.1:0-9472 GCA_035534595.1 Nitrososphaerales archaeon | reverse complement strand
CTCCACCGGTCAGGGGATTTGTGCCGATGGCGAGAAGAGGTCGCCCATCGCGGTCGCGGAGGCGTCGTTCCGGCCTAGGCTCCCGAGGCCGAAGATCCCCTCGACGGTCGCGAGGAGGGAGTAGTGAGTGTATTCCACGTGGGAGACGTAGCCCGCCTTTGCGAACGGCGAGACGACGATGCAGGCCACCTGTCCTCCTCCTGCCCTTGTGTCGTTCGTGCTCCCTTCGTCGTACGTGATGAAGAGGGCCGTCGTGGCGAAGGAGCTCGAGTTGATTACCTTGGGGACGAAAGTCGAGAGCCATTGGTCCGCCGTCGAGAGGGGGCAGCTGTGGGCGTCGTGGCAGATGTTAGGCGTGACGAAGGAGTAGTTGGGGAGGCCGCCCGATTGGAGGTCGAGGTAGAACTGGGCCATCGACACGACGTGGGAGTCGCAGTAGCCCGAAGGGCTACCCGTCCCGCCGTTCCCCGTTATCGCTGAGAAGTAGACGAAGGGGTTGTGCTTCGGGTAGTAGAGGCTGTCGGGGCTGATCACCTGAGAGCAGTTCGCGGGCATCGACTCCGCGTATTCCTTCCACGACAGGAGGTGCGAGTCCAGGAGGGTGGCTATCGTGGTGACGTTGCTGGGGAGGCTGCACTGCGCCGGCTGGCAGTCGCTCGTCACGCCGAAGGTGCCGCCCGCCACTAGCGCGAGGTAGTTGGGAAGCGAGGGGTGTGCGACCCCGAAGTAGTTGGCCGCTAGCGCGTAGGTCGCGGCTAGCTTGTTCTGGTACGGGGCAGAGGAGCTCCCTATCACGTTTCCGTATTCCTCGTTCTCCATCAAGACGACGATGACGTGCGATATGCGCCCCGCGGCCGAGGTCGAGGAGGACGAGGAGCTGGCGGTGGAAGACGAACTCGTCCGTGCGGCTGAGGTCAGGGTGGAGGTTGTCGCGGTGCTCGCGCTCTGAGAGGTCGAGGTCTGCGCGGAGGTCTGGGTCGAGGACTCTGTCTGAGTCGTAGACACGGTCGCCGCCTTTTGGGGCGACGTGGCCAGGTAGATTGCTCCCAGCGCGACCAGCGCGACCAAGAAGGCCGCCCCAGCGACCTGCGCCTTGCTCGTGCCGGCCCTCTTCAAGGAAGCGCCGTCCCCCTGTCTCGAGGCCTTTCGCCTCGCTTCCTGAGCCTTTCCTTGGCCCAGTCGAACGTCTCCTTGAGGCCCACGGAGAAGGGAGTGGTCGGGCTCCAGCCGAGGACGCGCTTCGCCCTCTCCAGGTTCGGCGTCCTGTTCAGGGCGCCGGTGAGCTTGGTTTCGTCGAACTTCAGCGGGATGTCCTTGTTCGAGAGGACGACGACGCGCTCGGCAAGCTCCCGAACCGTGGTCTCCTCCTTAGACCCGACGTTGACGGTGAGGCTCCCTTTCTCGCAGACGTGCTTCTCGAGCATCATCAGCGCGTCGAGCGCGTCCTCGATGTAGACAAAGCACCGCCTCTGACTGCCGTCTCCCCAGACCACGAAGTCCTCCGCCGGATATCTGACCGCCTTCCTGATCAGGGAGGCGATCACCTGGCTCCTGTCCGGCTTCAGGTAGATGTTCTTGCCATAGGCGTGGAAGATCCGGGCGGCGCCGTAGGAGACGTCAGGCATCAAGGCGAGCTGCTTCTCCGCGATGTACTTCGCCCACCCATAGCCTCCCTCAGGGTTGACCTTGCGCTCCGCGTCCTCCTCCCGGAACTCGGTGTGGGAGCCGAGCTGCTCATCGAACGGATACACCGAGACGCTCGATGCGTAGATCACCGTCCGGACGCCGTTCTCGAGGCATGCCTTGAGCACGTTTGCATCGATGATCAGGTTGGACTGCAGCGCGGCGAGCTCCCGCGCGTTCGAGCCGTGGAGGTAGCTCACGCTTCCCACCTCGGCGGCGAAATGGAATACCGTCTCGGCCCCGCGAAGAGAGCTCCTCGCGAACCGATAGTCGCGAAGGTCCCCGACGGAGCACTTCCGGCGGATCCCCAGGTCCGCCAGGTTCTGCGTCGAGCCGGACGAGAAGTCGTCGACTATCGAGACCTGGCGGCCGTCGTCTACGAGTCTCTTCACGATGTGGCTGCCGAGGAAGCCGGCGCCCCCCGTGACCGCGACCTTCGACATCCTTTGCTACTTCCCGCCCCGCCCGGCCTCTCGGATGGTCCATCTCGCGGTCAGCCGTATCGCCTCCTCTGGCGAGGTCTTCGGCCTCCAACCCAGCCCCTTGATCTTCTTCGTCGAGAGGTAGACCACCGGGTTGTCCCCCACCCACCCCCGCGCACCGCCCGTGTAGCTCTTCCTCACCTTCGAAAGCCCCATCTCCTCGATGACAAAGTCCGCGAGGTGGTCGACCGTGGTCTGCTCCTGGAGGCCCAGGTTGAAGATGTTCACGCGGTCTGTGGCCTTCTCGTGGCCCAGGACGATCCCGTCGACGCAGTCCTTCACAGACATGTAGTCCTTGCTCTGCTTTCCGTTGCCGAGAATCTCGAGCTTGGAGGGGTCGTCGAGGAGCTTGTGAGTGAAGTCCCAGATCGCCCCCCTCCTGCACCTCTCTCCCAGGACCGTCCCGAACCTGTACGCCCAGACCTTGATGGGGCTGAACTCGGCGAAGGCGGAGGCGTACCCCTCGCCCGCGAGCTTGGCCGCCCCGTAGAGCGATGTCTGGATGCCGGAGTAAGTCTCAGGGGTCGGAGTGACCGCGGCCTCCCCGTAGAGCGCCGAGGTGGAGGCGAAGACGAAGTCTTGGACGTTGTTCGCGACCATGCTCTCCAGGACGTTCAGGGTGCCGACGATGTTGTGATCGAGGTCTGCGCGGTGGTCCCGGAGGCTGACCCTCATAAGCGCGTGGGCGGCGAGGTGGAAGACAGCGTCGCACCCCCGTGAGCACTTCGAGACGGTCTCAAGGTCCCTGATGTCCCCAGCTACGATCCTCAGGCTCGCGTCTCCCTTGTGATGGGCGAGGTTGGAGCGACGGCCAGTCAGCAGGCTGTCCAGGACCACCACGCGCCATCCGTCCGCGAGCAAGCGGTCGACGAGATGGCTGCCGATGAACCCCAGCCCACCCGTGACCAGCGCCCTTCTCATCCTTTCATCCAGCCTCTCGCGTTCGTGCGCACAAGTCAGCCAGTCTAGGTCGCAACCCGATCATCTGGCTCCGAATCGAGAAGGGCTAGGCGCGGTTTTCGGAAGAACTTTGTGGTTTCGCGGGTGCAGGGTTCGAGACGAAGGCGGTGCCCTTGGCTTCTCCGTTCACCGGGAGATCGCTTCCTTCTTAATCGACTCGAACTCCTCCCACGCCTTGTCGAACTCCTCGATGGTCTCCTCGGTCCGCTTGTTGTAGGACATCTGCTTCAGGATCTTGAATGGTACGGTCATGATGTGGGCGCCTGCTGCCACGGCCAGCGCTACGTCCTCGGGCTTCCTTATGCTGCCGACTATCAGCCTCGCCATCGAGTCGTTTTCCTTTGCTAGAGAGGCGTAGTCTCTGATTATCTGCAATGGGTTCTCGCGGGCCTCGATCGCTCTGTTGTAGAAGAGGGAGACGTATGTCGCGCCCGCCTTCGAGGCGAGGACCAGCTGGTTGAACGTCATCATGACCGTCATGTTGGTCTTGATGTGCTCTTTTGCGAGCTGGTGCACCACTTCCAGCCCTCGGCCATCCCCGTGCATGGCGACCTTGACGACCACGCTCTTGTGCCACGAGGCGAACTCTCTTCCTTGCGCAAGGAGCTCTTGAACGGAGCTCTTCGTAGTCTCCACGCTCACGGGCCCCTTCACGAGGCGGCAGATGTCCAGGATGCGCCGCTTGAAATCAACCTTGCCTTCTGTGAGGAGTATCTTCTGGTTCGTGGTGACACCGTCGGTTATGCCTTGCCGAGCGATCACCTCGATTTCGTTCAAAGAGGCGGTATCAAGGAAGAACTGGACCATTCTGGTGCGCCTGTGCCAAAGGCTACCAATACCGTGGTATAAGAATTGCTGTTTTGGCGAAAGGCATAAAGTCGGTGAGAGGCGGTCACCCCAGGAGACGACTCGACAAGCGCCTGAAGCCAGCCGGATTAGACTCAGGAGGGCGGTCTTCCTCGACCGAGACGGGGTGCTGAACGACCTCGAGTACGACCCTGACGAGGGACGGATAGGGAGTCCCCTGTCAGCGAAGCAGCTCAGGGTGTTCCCGTACGCGGGGGAGTCGGTTCGGAGGATAAAGGAGCTCGGCTTCGATGCGATACTGGTCTCAAATCAGCCCGGCGTCGCCAAGCGCCAGCTTACGCATTCGGAGTTCGAGAAGATGAACGGGATGGTCAGGGACGAACTCGCGAGGCACGGGTGCGTCCTAGACGGGGAGTATTATTGCCTGCACCACCCGGACGCCCTCGTCAAAAAGTACAGGCTGGACTGCGATTGCAGGAAGCCAAAGGCCGGGCTGCTCCTGCGGGCGGCGCGAGAGAACGGCGTCGACCTCTCGAGGTCGTTCTTCGTGGGCGACGCGCTCGTCGACGTGAAGGCGGGCAGAGCCGCGGGCTGCAGGACGATCCTCCTCGGGCACGTCACCAGCTTCCTCAGCAGGATGATAGAGAGCGAAGATGCGCGGCCGGACTACGTGCTGCCGTCGCTGAGGCAGGTCCCTGACCTGTTGCGAAGCCTCGACTCCGAAGGAGGGGCGACAACGAGGGACTCCCGAGTCCAGCGGCGCGGCCGCACACCCCCGGCTAGAGATCAGTAGTGAGAGGGCTTCCGTCCCTTTCCCTTCGACGAGATGCGGCCCCTCAACTGCTCGCACATGAGGTGCGTCAGGACCAGGTGCATCCCCTCGACGTGCGGCGTCGAGTTCGCAGGCACCACGATGCACGCGTCCGAGGCGGTCCTCAGCACTCCTCCATCGAACCCGGACAGCCCGACGACCTTCCCGCCGTTGTCCTTTGCGTACTTCACGGCCTTTAGGAGGTTCTGGGACCAGGGACCCGCCTTGTCGCTCCCCGAGCCCCCGTGGACGCTGATCGCCACCAGCACGTCCCCCTTCCTAAAGAAGTTCCTGAGCTGCTCGGAGTAGACGTCCCCCCAGCCGTTGTCGTTGGTCAGGGCGCTTACCAGCGGGATGTTGTCCACGAGAGAGAACGCGCGGAACTTCACATCCGCCTCGTCGGAGACCCACTTGTTGAGGTCGCACGCGAAGTGCGTCGCGGTCGAGGCAGAACCGCCGTTGCCTATCACGAAGACCTGGCTGTCGCTCTTCCAGGCCTCGTAGAGGATCTCGATCGCCTTGTCGATAGACCCTCGGTCCAGCTTCGCCGCAATCTGAGAGACTTCTTCCAGGTATTCCTGCGTTCGGGCCAAGTCGGCGAACTTCGGCCTCGTAATCGCTTTAAGTTTGTCTGTTCTGCTTCGCCTCCCAAGGAGCGAGGCAGAGGATTCTCGCTTCGTCGCCCGCAGCCCTAGAGGAGCTGGCGCATCAGCCTGCCGACGGTGCGGGGCATGAAGTGCTCCAGGTACCGCTTGTCCTCCTCGGTCAGAAGGCGAACGGCGCGCACGCAGAGCAAGAGGACCGCCACCCCGATTATGCTGTATGGAACCAGGGTCAACGCCCTGTTCGAGATGAACTTCGACATCCCGAACAGCACGCCGAGCATCACCAGAGACGAGGCGATCAGCTTGACCTGGAATCCGATGTCAGCGACGCCTCTCAGGTAGCTCCTCGTCAGGTACAGGGCCATCAGGAACCCCGCGATATCGACCAAGGTCCTGCTCGTCGCGGCCCCGAGAAGACCAAAGTTGGGAACAAGCAGGACGGACAGCGCGACGTCTAACACCACGGTGACGACGCCGATCAGCATCACCTGAGTCGTCTTGCCGGTCGAGAGCAGGAGCGATGTGAGGATCCCCTGCATCGCGACGAAGAGGAAGAAGGCCGACATCATCTGGAGCGATGGGTTTGCGAGAAGATAGGTAGACACGCCTCCAGCGAACAGGCGGATCATCTGCTTGGAGAGGCCGACGAGCGCGAAGGACACCGGGATGAGCGCGAGGGCGGTGTACCTGAAGGCGAGCCTCAGCCCCGCGGAGAGCTTCCTCGGATCGTTTGCGTTCGACGAGGTCTCCGGGAAAAAGGCCGTGTTGAGCGGAGTGAAGAGCATCACGCCGAGACCTCCCGAGATGGCTATCGCGGCGTAGTACGCCCCCAGCTGCGCCTCGTTGAGGAACCCCCCCACCACCATCGGGTCGGCTGCCCCCGTGGCCACCGTGACTATCCCTGCGATGCCGAGAGGCATCGAGTATCTCAGCACCTGCTTGACGGTCATCCCGGCCACCCTGGAGGGGTTCGCGACCAAGAGCGGCCTCCGCGTGATTGCGAGCGACCAGACGATGATCACGGCGCCGTAGACCACCCACGCGACTATGGGGACGAGCACGCTGTGAAACTCGAGCAAGCCCAACACCGTCAGGCCGACCGTCGCGAAGTTGGCGCTGATGAGAATCCGCGCGAGCGTCTGGTACTTCTTCATCCCCTGGACGAGGCCCTGGAATATCCCTGACATGGTGATGGAGAAGAGCCATGCCCCTGAGGCGGCGAAGATCCATTCCGAGCTCTCGCCTCTGGTGAAATACTCCGCAAGCGCAGGCGCGAGCGCGATATACACGACCGTCGCGACGGAGGTGAAGACGAGCGAGAGGATCACTATCGACCTGGAGACGACCCTCGACTCCCCTTCGTCGTGCGCCATGAATGCGACGAACCTCGTCGCGGCGAATTGCAGCCCGAACACGGCGACGGACGAGCCAAGGGTGGTAACCAGCAGGGCTGCCGAGTAGAGACCGTAGTCCGTGGGCGACAGGAGGCGAAGCAACATGGTGAGGAAGACGAAGCCAAGCACTCCGTTTACGACGTTCTGGATGGTCAGAGATCTGATGCCGGAGGCGATGTGCTTCGCCCTCTCCGAGCTGCTCTGGTCGCCCATGGTCGGCAAGGATATGGTTGCGGCTGCCGTCGTCGACGCCGCTGGCTGGCTTTGGGCGCGAGCAACGTTCGCATCTCCACGGGGGGCCCGATCACGTATAGCCAAGGCGCCTGAGGTTGTCCATGACCTGCTTTTCTTCCTTTTCCGAGAATGCGTAGGCGCGATCGTCGTGCGTGACGTCCGTCGGGCGGAGAGACTGAAGGGTGCGCGGCTTCCGCATTATCTCCTTGATGGCGTGCCCGTCCATCGCGTCGGGAGGTCGCAAGCCCATCAACGTGAGCGACGTGGGGGCCACGTCCTCCAAGGAGACCTCCAGCGTCCCCGACCTTCTGATGTCAGGGCCTGTGGCCAGGAATATACCGTTCGGGCCGTGGTTGGCCTTGGGGAAGTTCCCAGACCTAGAGAGGACGCTTCGGCTGAACGGGTCGGTCTTGATGTTGACGTCGTCGCGCGGGACGATCAGCAGCTCTGGAGCCGCAGCCAGCCTGCCGCCCTTGTATACCTGGTCCCGGGTGTAGACCTTGCAGACCTCCCTCCCCGAATCGTCCTTCAGCGCGGAGAGGCCCGATATGATCGACCTCTCGTCCTCCTTGGACTTTACCACGATAACTCCGTCCGTGCCCGGAACGAAGGCTCGCGACCCCTGCAAGTCCACCGCGTCGATGGTGCGAATGACCGTGGTCGCCCCCTGAAACCTCTTTGTCATGCTCTGCGGCAGCCAGAGCAAGTGTCCGTCAAGCAGGTCGTGGGCCATCCTCGTGAGGCGATTCCGCAAGGAGGAATTCCTCCGAAGCATCCCCTGCGAGTGCAGCCACGCGTTCGGATAGAATGCGAGAGGCCTCGGATTGAAGCCGTGGTCTGAGACTATCAGGAAGTTGACCCCGGCGCCCAAGGAGTCGATCAACTTGCCGACCAAGGAGTCGACTCCGCGGTAGCCGCGCCTGACCGCGTCGCTCTCCGTCTCGCCCTTTCCGAGCAGCTTGTGCTGGAGCCTGTCCAGGCCGGTGAGGACTATCATTCCGAACGACCACTCGCCCCCCTTCAGCAAGTCCAGGAAGACGTCCACCCTCTTTCCTTCGGTCGCCAAGACTCGGCTGACAAGCGCGTCGGGCTTCTTCTCGAGGCCCCTGCTCATCGGCGCGTCGATCTCGTATCCCGCGGCGTTCAGCTTGTCTAGAAGGCCTACTGGGTAGACCGACTTCTCGTCGATGTACCACGGAGGTATCCCGGACACGATGGACCCCGCGATCTTGTGCACAGGATAGGTGATCGGGACGTTGACCACCACCGACCTTTCGTCCAGGGCCTCGACGTAGTCCCAGATCCTTGGCGTCGACGTATTGGTGGAGTTGACTATCGTGATCGGAGAGGTCGAGAAGTTGTAGAAGTAGTATATCCCGTGCTTCCCTGGATTTACCCCCGTGGTGATCGACGTCCATGCCGGGGCGGTCTGCGGAGGGACGCCGGATTTCAGGCGCGAGAAGCAGCCATGGTCAGCGATGGCAGAGAGCCTCGGCATGTCCCCGTCGCCCATGAAGCCCTGCGTCAGCTGAAGGTCCGCCGCGTCGAGTCCTATGATTATCAGTTTGTGCAATGGCAAATTCTCTCACCCCTGCTGGGAGATCTCTTCCGTGAGAGCGGCCATCTCCGTATTTTAGGCTGTTGCCGGCGCCGCGCGCCGAGGTCCGCACCGCCTATAAGAGGCCCGAAGGGAGCGTCGATAGAGAGTCGCCTCCGTTGATCTCGGTCCTGATTCGGCTGTTCATCCTATTCCTCGTCTCCTTCGTCTCAAACGCCACGGCGTTCTTCGGAGCGTCGTATACGCTTATTGCGACGGCGGAGCTGGCGGCCACCGGCGTCAACCTGCAGAGCTTCACGCTCGTCGTCCTAGTGACGGCGCTCGGGGCGACCATCGGTAAGATCGTCATCTATTACAGCGCCTTCGGCCTCAAGGGCACCCTGCGGAAGAACAGGAACGTGAGGCTGCTCGGGACATGGCTTGGCAAGAGCGGTTTCTACCTGGGGCTTTTCGTCACCGCTTTGCTGCCCGTCCTTCCTCTCGACGACTACGTCTACATAGGGGCGGGCGCGAACCGCGGCAAGCTGGGGCCGATGCTCGGGGTCACCTTCCTGGCGAAGCTGGCCAAGAGCGCGTTCGAGATACTCCTCGAGCTCTCGGGGCTCCTGGAGGTCTCGAGGCTCACCCACAATTTCCTCGGTCTCTCGCGGCTCGAGATTTCGATCTTGGCTTCCGCCGCGTTCGTGATACTCGGGATCGCGATATACAAGATGGACTGGGAGCCGTGGGTGTCTCGGGCCGGCAAGATCCTCGGGCGAAAGTCCGCCTAGCTCGCTAGCGGCCCCGCGTGGATTTGGGGCTCTGTAGAAAACCTGTTCTGATGCATCAGTCGGAACCTGAATTTCGGGTTCGAGGCGTGTGAGATTTTTAGGCTGACGCACCATCTTACCCCTTCATGGTTCTAATCAAGAAGAAGAAAGACGGTGCGGCCAGCAGGA
>DATLRR010000046.1:0-60265 GCA_035534595.1 Nitrososphaerales archaeon | reverse complement strand
TGACAGGGACAGGAAGAGAAGCATAGAGAGGTTCGTCGCTACGCTCATCATCGACGAAGGGCTCAAGGTCACCCTCCAGGAGGCGATGGGGACCATGCTGGACTTTTCGATGGAGAACAAGGAAGAGATCGTGAAGAGGCTGAAACGGATTCCTCCGCTCGAGCAGGACGCCGCCTGGAAGCTGCTGCAGAAGCCGGATGACTGGGGCGTCGCCGACGCCTCAGAGCGAATAGACGAGGTCCTCTACTGGTAGACTCCGAATGGCGGTGTTCATCGACACGGCAATCCTCGTCGCCGTGCGGAACCGGTCGGACAACATGCACTCCGCGGCGACTCGATTGATGGCGGCGGGGCTGCAGGGAGAATATGGGCGCATGCGCACTTCAGATTTCGTCCTGGACGAGGCCACACCAACTGCCCTCGCGAGAACCCACCGGCGTGACCTCGCAGTCAGTACCGGAAAGTTTGTCATCGACTCGCCGCGCATAGAGCTCTTGTCGGTCGGTCGCCAGCATTTCGACCTGGCATGGAAGAAGTTCTTGTCGCTCGACAAGCGGCCCATGAGCTTCACCGATTGCACGACCTTGGCCCTCATGGAAGCCCATGGAATCGAGAAGATCATGAGCTTCGATGCCGAATTCGACGATCTCGCGGAAAGGATCCACTGAGCCAAGCCGCGCGCCGAGCCCGGCTCTGGCTGGCCGCCCTGGCTCGTGGCCGCCTACCGTTCTGTATCGGTTCGCCCTCGTTCGTTCGGGCGCGGCAGAGCGCACCAACCAGAGACCGAATTCAGCGAAGCTCTACCTTACGGCGGCAGCCAACTCTTTGGCGACCTTCTTGCCCGATTCCGTGAGGTTGTAGCTTGATGTCGCTTTCCCCTTCCTCGCGTAAGTGAAGGTCACCAGGCCTCCCACCTTCAGCACACCCAGGTGGTAAGCCACAAGTGCTCTCCCAGCCTTCACCGCCTTCGCTATTTCGTTGAAGGTGATGCCCGGATTGTCCCTTATGACGAAGAACGCCCTCAGGCGAGTGATGTTGTCCAGGCCCTCGTAAGCCATCAGCTTGCGCCGGGCCTCCTCTATGTCGATTTCCTGCAGTTTTGTGCTCGTTCCGGTCGCCACCATCGGCCTCTTCTGTGTTGCTCTGATTTAGGGCTTTTGAGCTGTTCAACTCATGTTGAGCTGAGCGCCTTCCACTGCCTGTACCTCTCCGAAATCTTGAGTATGATCTCGTCCGAACCCGGTATCCAGTCTGGATTCTCGCCGTCCCCTTCACCTGCGCACACGTAGACGTGGCCGAAAACCGCGTCGCGCGTCAAATAGGCGTCTGCCAGGTATCCAGTTGAGGAGCTGTAGATCGGATGATGCTTACGGGCGACGAGGATTCTGAGCTTCCTGACGGCCTTCTCGTTCCGACGGCTCCTCCAGAACCCTCATCAATTTCTTGCGGTGCCCATTGAGCCCGGAGCCAATCTCCTGGACTTCCTGTACGACGTGCAGGCCCTGAACGGCGGCGAAATCCCTCAGCCTTTGAAGTCGTCTGTCCAGGTCAGCGGCTTGGTCTCCAGACGAGACTCTTGCGTACAGGATCGCGTTGTTGGTCTGAGTTGGAAGTTCATGGACAAGGACGGTGCCTGTGGCGAGTTGTTCGGCTGGTAGCGGAAGTCTTCCCGTCTTCCAGAGTCGCCACGCTGTCTTGTATGACAGACGGTTCCGGCCTGCCCAGACTGACAACTTCATGTCAATACAGTATAGCGTAGTATTTACCGGCCAATCGAATGAGCATCAAGGTCAATGGGCGGGCGGCTACGCCCGCCGGACGACCTGCCTCACGGTCACGCAGAGGACCCCTGACTCATCGTAGAGCGAGCAGAGCGCCTCGAACCTCGACCCCTTCTTTATCAGCTCCCTCGGGCCTTCGTAGTTCTCCGGCAGCAGCTTCGCCCTCCACTTCCCGTCTATCCAGGCGACCGCGTGGCCCGAGACCAGCTTCTCGATCTCTATCTCCATCCTTCTGGTCCCGGGGATGCTCCTGGCAGGGACGGCCGACACCCCTCGGGAACTCGCTATGTGCTTCGCCTTTGCAAGCCTATCCAGGGCAAGCTTGACTATGCCCCGCGGGTAGCCCTCCTCCTCGAGCTCTCTATACAGCTCCTCGTCGCTCACCCCTGTATAGCCCACCTCCAGTATCCTCAGGTACACCAGCTTCGCAGCCCTCACCATCCCCCTCCTGATCTCTTCGGCGCCCTCCCTCTCCGTCTTGAGGGAGGCGAGGACATCCTCCCGCTCCCCTTCCTTCTCCCCAGCCGGCCTCTGCGGCAGCAGCTTCGTCATTTCGTCTGCCGTCATCGGCATCGGAGGGGGCCTCTCCTTCGTCCTCAGCACCGGCTTGAGGAGCCTGTTCAGGTCTCCAGCGATCTCCCTCATCTTCTCGACCCTCCGGGCGGACGCCTGGACGTAGAACGCGTCGCTGGTGCCGTTCGCCACGAGTATCACGACCTTCCCGGCGGTCTTCCTGCCCGTCCTGCCCCTCCTCTGGATGTGCCTTATCTCTGAGGGGACCGGCTCGTAGAAGACGACGAGGTCGACCTCGGGTATGTCCAGCCCCTCCTCCGCTATCGAGGTGGCGACGAGCGTGTTGAGGTATCCCTTCCTCAGGTCCCTGATGAGGGATGCCTGCTTCTCCTGGGTCAGCCCGGGGTCCCCCAGCTTCGTCGCCTGCCCGACGAACCGCTCCGCCCTCACCCCCTTTACGGAGTTGAGCGCCTCCACCAGGTGGGTCGCGGTGTCCCTGTACTGCGTGAACACCAGCATCCTCGAGCCCGGGTTCGCGGCTATTTGCTGGCCTGTCACCAGCGCGAGCGCCCCGACCTTCGGGTGGTCGACGATGCGCTCGCCTCCCAGCAGGCGAGAGACTTCGGCGTACGCCGGCTCGTTCAAGAGCGCAGACCGGCTCCTCTTCTCGTCGCCCTCCATCCTCTCCATGAACGCCCTCAGCGTGTGGGCGCCCTGCGTCTCCAGGAGCTCGAGCATGTGGTACAGCGTGAGGGCGGAGGCCTGCCTGGCGATCACGCCGTATATCGGGCCCCTCTCTTCCTCCATGGTCAGCTCGGCGCTGTACCTGAGCTCGACCCCCAGCTCTATCAGCTGCGTCCTCGTCACGCTGACGAACTGCCCCTTCAGGTGTCCCCTCGCCCTCAGCCAGCGCACCCTCTCGTCGAGCATGTCCCTCAGGAGGCGGACGATCGGCTGGTACGCGGGCGGCAGGTCCACCGTCTTCCACTCCACGGATATCGGGTGGATGTAGGGCCTTACGTCGGGGTCTTCGTCGCTCCTGTACTCCACGTGCTCGATGGAGAGCGATTCGCACACCGCCCTCACCTTCTCGACGTCCGAGCCGGGGGACGCGGTCATCCCGAGTATCAGGGGATAGTCGGAGGTCTTCGCGTACTGGCTCGCTATCTCGGTGTAGGCGTACTCCTTCACCGACCTGTGGCACTCGTCGAAGACCAGGAGGCCGAAGCCTGTGAGGTCCACCCTCTTGGCCAGGAGGTCGTTCCGCACCACTTCGGGCGTCGCGAAGACGAGCCTCGACCTGCCGTTCCAGGTGACCTCCCGAAAGTCTGCGGGGGTCTTCCCCGTCAGGACCACGAAGTCTTCCTCGGGCAGCCTCATGACCTTGCGGAAGGAGGACATGTGCTGCACGCACAAGGGGCGCGTGGGGGCCATCACCAGCACCCTCTTGCCCCTGTAGTCGTGCAGGAGGTCGGCGACCACCAGCGCGGAGATTATCGTCTTGCCGAGGGCCGTGGGGAGGACCACGAGCGTGTTCCTGTCCTTCGCGGCCCGGGATATCGACCGCTGGTACTCCCTGTCCTCGACCGTCGCGTCAAAGATCAGAGGATGGGAGACGTGCATGCCGCGCTGACCAGCGGGCTAGAGCTGTAGCACTTCTTCTCCGGACTTCGCTGCCTTCTTCGCCTGCGGCGGGTTGACGCCTTCGACCGACTTTAGGAGGGGGGAGAGCCTCTCGTGCTGGAAGAGCCCCTTGTACTCGTCGAACTCCGCGGCCGACCTCAGCACCAGGCCCCTCTTCTTCGTGGGGGCGCCAGACTCGTCGGTCGGGTTGAGCTCCACGGCGAGCCTCGGCGGGCTGGTCCTGTAGGCGGGCATCTTGAGGATGAATATCCCTGGGACGGATGTCTTCATCCGGGCCCAGTCCGAGCCCGTCTTGAGGAAGGTGGAGAGTCTGTCTTCGGACATCGGATGGATGCGCGAGGCGCAGATAATTAAACATAAGCGCGCCTCGTTTTGCAGTGAAGGAAACCCTCCTGCCAGCGGAGCGCGGGTGCTGGCGGAACCGCCCCTCGGCGTAATAGAAGCGTTAGCCTCCAGCTTCCAGCGTGAAGAAAGGAGACTAGACGAAAGCATGCAGTCGACGGGGTTCAGCCTCACGCCCTCCGTGCGGAATGTGAATCAATTGTAATTATACATATATATAATCTAGACGCATCGTGTATGGGATGAGCGCCGTACCCTTAGGGGCTAAGCTGAGAAGAAGGACCCACAAATCGGTCGCGCTCGCCCAGGACATCCTGATGACCGAGGCTTACAACGCGTTCCCGGACGCCGTGCTGCACGGCGGCACAGCGATATGGAGGTGCTACGGGGGCGGGAGGTTCTCCGAGGACCTCGACATCTATCTGCCGCAGGTGATCGCGGCCTCCACCGAGCGCCTCCGGCGGGGCGCGGTGGCGAAGGGGCTCGCCGAGTTGAAGTTCAAGGAGACCGCCAGCACACTCTCCGCGAAATTCAGCCTCGGGGGTACGGTGGTGAGCTTCGAGGCGGCGAAGAGGGCGCCCCCCACGCCGAGCGTCGTCAAGCCCTACGCGATGGTGGACGGGAACCTGATGTTGGTCAGGACGCTCTCGCCAGAGTCCCTTCTAGTGGAGAAGGCGGCAGCATACGCTTCACGAAGGAAGGTCCGGGACCTCTACGACGCCTACTTCCTCCTCGGCCTGGTGGGTGACAAGACTAGCGTCACGGGCGCGGTCGACTCTCTGGTGTACCGCTACCGGCCCCCCGTCGACGAGGCTCAGCTGAGGGCGATAGTGGTCGTCGGGGCGGTCCCTTCGGCAGAGGCCATGGTCGGTGAGTTGAGGAGATGGGCAAGAAGATCCACATAGATGAGGTCAGGAGGTTCGCGAGGAGCACGCCGGTCTTCACTGCCAGGGACGTTGAGGCGCTGGTGAAGGACAGGGGGTATGCTCTGCTGATGCTCCACAATATGGCAAAGAGCGGCGAGCTGCGCAGGGTCGCACGGGGCTTCTACACGGTCCACGACGACCCGGTGGTCAGCGTCTTCGCGCTCAGGCCCGCCTATCTAGGCCTCCAGGACGCCCTGAGCGTGAGGGAGCTCTGGGAGCAGGAGACGAACGTCGTGGTCGTCACGGCTGGAAAGGCAAAGCCGGGGGTAAGGACGGTGATGGGGGGCAGGGTGGTCGTGCACAGGATCGACACGCGCTATCTCTTCGGGTTCGACTACGTGCGATACGACGGCGGCTTCTACGTCCCGGTCTCTGACCTGGAGAAGACCCTCATCGACCTCGTCTACTTCGGCGAAAGTCCTGGGAGGGCGGTGTTACGCGAGCTCGCGAAGGGGGCGGACAGGAAGGCGTTGGCCGACTATCTCGGCCTCTACAGCAAGGCGTTCGTAAGCAGGTTCCGGAGGGCGCTCGAATGACGAGCCGGCCGCCGACGACCTTCTCACGCATCCGCGGGGTCGAGCCGCGGTGCGGTCGCATTTTTAGGCACAACATTATTAAGGCGACGCGCGGTCTTCAAGTCCTTGTTCCCTAGGGTCAAACAGATCGGAGGGAGGCGATACGTCTACCTGGTAGAGGGGGCCAGGGAGGGAGGCCGCGTGAGGCAGAAGACCCTATGTTACCTCGGTCCCATCTCGAAGCTGGCCTCCGGCGTGCCGGAACGGACGAAAAGGAAGGTCGACGAACGGCTTCAGGTCGAGTGGAGACGCGTAGACGACAGGATACGGAGGATCCCGCTCACCTTCGAGGAGCTCTCTGATGCCAGGCGGGAGAGGTACGTACTCTCCGTCAAGAGCGGACGTCGGGATGGGATGCGCACTCAGGGCGACCGACCGAGGGAAGAGGGAGAGCTCTTCGCACTGTCGAAGATTGCCGCGGCTAGGTTCAGAGAAGCCTTCGAGGAGGTCGGAGAGCGGTCGTATCGCATGAGATGAGGCGCAATAGGAGGGCTCGTCCAGGGCCGCACGCGCGGTCGCGCCCCCCGCTCCTGAGGCCGAGGACGATAGCGTCCCAGATCAAGAGAGAGCCTAACGAGCTGAAGAAGAAGTTGCTCCTGGTCGGATACCTCGCCGAGTTGCTCTCCAGGAAGGGGGAGGCTCTCTTTCTGGTCGGAGGGCAGGCCGTCGAGACCTATACGGCCGGCCAGTTCACGACGGGGGATGTCGACGTCACCGCCACTGACAAGGAGCTCACCGAGCGGACCCTGGCTCGGATGGGATTCACGAAGCAGGGGATGGTCTGGTTGAACGCGAAGATGGGGATCGCCGTGCACGTAGTCGGCTCTTACCCGTCACACAGCGAGAAGGTCCGGACCATCGCCGTCGGACCATACACGGTGAGCGTGGTGGGCGTCGAAGACCTGATAGTCGACAGGCTCGTCGGCGCCAAGCATTGGAAGAGCGCACGCGACGCGGAGCAAGCCGTCGTCCTATTCAATAGCTTCGAAGAGAGCATCGACGCGGAATATCTCAAGAGGAGAGCCAGGGAGGAGCGGGTTGACGACATTCTTCCTAAATCCAAGATGAAGTAGAGCCGCAGGCCTTCTGGTCCGGCGTCGCCTTCCTAGGGCGCCCGCGACCGCTGATCTGGCCGACCTCGAGCATCCCCCGGTCACCGCTCTCGGGCTAGGAGCGCCTTCAGCGTCAGCGTCCTGAAACCCGGCTTGCGCCGGAGCACCGCCTTCATGAGGCCGTCGTTCTTGGGGATGCCGGCATCCTCCGTGACGAGGGCGTCGCATTCGTTCGCCGCGGAGGCCACTATCACGCAGTCCACGAAGTCGGCGTGATGCGCGCGCAGCTCGATGGCCATGGCCATCGTATCCTCCGCGAATGCTCCCACTTTGCCTATGCTGTGGTCGCTCATGATCGACTTTATCGCCAGAGAGACCCTGCCTGGGTCTGCCTTCCCCTGCGATGCCAGCTTCGCGCCCTTTGCGAGCACCTCGAAGAGGGAGACCTCCGAGGCTAGCACCTCGTGACCCGCCGTCTTGATCCTGCGGATGGCGTCGGCGGGGACCCCCTCGACCCCTATCCCGGCGGCGGGCAGGAGGTACGAGGTGTCGATCAGGACCCTGGGCATGGGTTTCCGAGCCCTACCTCTCGAGCTCGGCTGAGAGCTTCCGCCTTTCGCCCAGGAGCTCCTTGAGCGCAATCGTGACGGTCGGCTTTCTTTCGGCAAGCTCGTCCACCGTGGGTATCGGTTCCACGATCAGCCTTGTGCCCTCTACTCGGTACCTCACCCTGGTTCCTGGTTTGAGGTTGAGCGCCCTGCGGAGGTGCTTCGGCGGATAGAGCTCCTCCTTAGAACCGACCACGCTCTCTGATTCTGACATCTTTACCCGGTAAATCATCTTTCGCCGGATACTTAAGCATCTACCCGGAGGCGCTGGGCCCGTCACTCCCGCTCGCCCTCCCTCCCGTCGGTGAGAATGCCTTGACATGGGGCGGCCTGCCGAAGGATTGCCGCAGCCGCGCTCCGACGACTCTCTGGGTCTCAGCCGTCGAAGGGGGCGCATGGGGGAGATTTGCTAAGGATTAGGGAACCATTCCGGAAAACCGCTATAACCTGACCGATGTGCCGAAGGCTCGATCGCTTTGCGCCGCCTCGTCGTCCTCAGCATCCTGCTAATCCTCGTCGGCCTGGCGCTCCTCCTCCCCTCGAGCGCGCTCTACAGCCTGATCACCACGGGGTCGACCTCTCCCGGCTCGACGACGGTGGTGCGCTTCGGCGCCTCGACCGCGTCCAGCGGTACGGACAACACGGCCACCATCGAGTCCCTCCTCGGGTTCGGGATGGTCGGCGTCGGGGCTGTCCTCGAGCTCCTCTCGCTCTTCACCGACGTCGGCGCGGCGCTGCCCAGCGCGGCGACCGCCGCGGACGACATGGCGCCGCCGAGCCCGAGCGCCCCTGCACCTTCGGCCGCAAAGGCGGAGAAGAGGCCATGAGCGGGTCGGCGGTCCTCCAGGCTCCCGCGAGGGCGCCGTTCGACGAGTACGCGATACAGGTGGCCGACCTGAAGAAGAGGTACGGGGTCGGGGACGACGCGGTCTACGCCCTCCGCGGGATGAGCTTCCACATCGAGAAGGGCGAGTTCATGGCGATAATCGGCCCCTCGGGCTGCGGCAAGACGACGCTCCTCAACATCCTCGGGGCGCTCGACAGGCCGACCTCGGGGAAGGTCTTCATCGACGGGGTAGACATCTCGCAGCTCCCGAACAAGGAGCTTGCCATCATCAGGAGCAAGAAGCTCGGATTCGTCTTCCAGGACTTCAACCTGCTCTCGCGGATGTCGGTGGTCGAGAACGTGGAGCTCCCCCTCTTCATCGCGGGCGCGGACCCGGCCTTCAGCAGGCGGAGGGCGCTCGCGCTCCTCGGGAGGCTAGGGATTGCGCACAAGGCGAACAAGAACGTGAACCACATCAGCGGAGGGGAGCGGCAGAGGGTCGCGGTCGCGCGCGCCCTCGCGAACGACCCGAAGATAGTGCTCGCCGACGAGCCGACGGGGAACCTCGACACGAAGAACACCGAGATGATGATGGCACTGATGAAGCAGCTCAACAAGGATTTCGGGAAGACGCTCGTGGTGATCACGCACAACCCTGAGGTGGCCGCGCACGCGCAGCGGGTGATATCCATCCGCGACGGCCTGGTGACGGAGATCAAGACCAACTGAGGGGATGGAGACGAAGAAGAACCCGTTCGCCGCCTCGTCCCTCGTGCTCGCCCTGCTCGTGGCCGGGCTCGCAGCCGCCGCGCTCCCACTTAGCACTGCCTCCGCCGCCACCAGCACGTCCTGCAACTCGCAGACGGACCCCTTCAGCGTGACCGGCGCGAACTGGGGCACCCCCGGCTCGCCAGTCAGCGTCTACCCCGGTGACCAGGACGTCCCGCTCACCGTGACACTCCTCTTCTCGGGCCCGTGCACCTCCCCGCAGACGACCTTCTACCTCGGCCTGACCCAGGGCCCAAACACCATCCCCTTCATCGGGCTCAACGGGGTGCAGGAGCCGAAGGACGTCTCCCTCAACATCACCCCCAACACGCTCGTCACGGAGACCTACTACCTCAACATCGACCAGAGCGCCCCCACGGGGCTCACCTATTACGTCCCGATGATAATCGCCTACTCCAACAACACGACCACGGACGTCATCACCCAGACGACGCTGGCCAGCGGCGGGCAGCTGACGGCGCCCATCGCTCTCTACGGCCCGGTGCAGCTCAACTTCGGCGCCACCCCGACCAACCTGGTCCCCGGGGCGGTCAACAACGTCACGATAACGATCTCCAACACCGGGTCGGCCGCCTCGGGTCCCGTCTCGACGACGGCGACCGCGCCCGCGGGCGTCACCCTCTTCAACCAGCTGGCCACGACCACCGCAATAGACCCGGGAAGCAGCGTCCCCCAGGTCCTGCAGGTCTACATCCCCGCTTCGATGAGCGGGAGCGCGTTCGTCCTCACGTTCACGGGCAAGTACCTCGACGCCTATTCAAACAGCCAGACCGCGACGCAGACGGTCGGGTTCACGGCCACGGGCTCGGCCCAGGCCTCCTCGTTCGTGGTCGAGGGCTCGGGATGGGGGAGCGGCGCCTCCACGACCTCGCCCCTCCCGGGGGCGCAGGACACGCCGCTGGTGGTTAGCCTCCAGTACCTGGGCTCGGCCCCGGTGACGAGCCTCCAGGGGACCGTCCAGCTCCCCGCGGGGATGACCGACCTCAACGGGCGCGGCACGGCGGTCGCCTACTCCTCTGCCACGACCAGCCAGTACGGGGCGGTCACGCTGACCTTCTACATCGACATCGCGAGCACGGTCAACCCGGGGAGCTACAACTACACGCTCACGCTCGACTGGATGACGTCGCAGTCCTCGGGCCTCGCGCAGACCGCGACCCTGACGCCGCCGCCGGTCGCACAGCTCCAGTCCTCGTTCCAGGTAGAGGGCACAACGTGGGAGCGCGCGTCCAACAGCTCGGCGGCGGGCGCTACCACCTCCACGTCCCCGGTGCCCGGGGCACAGGGCGTCCCTCTCGTGGTGAGCCTCCAGTACCTCGGGACGACGTCCGCCGCGAGCCTCAAGGGGACCCTCTCCCTGCCGTCAGGGGTGACGGACGTCAACGGCCACGCCGCCGCCACCGCGTACGCGGCGACCGCCACCACGGACCAAGTGGTCACGCTCACGTTCGACCTCGACTTTGCGAGCACGGTCAAGCCCGGGAGCTACAACTTCACCCTCGCGCTCTCCTGGACGACCGCCAACTCGGTCGCCATCAACCAGACGGCGGTCGTCTCACCGCCCCCCGTGATCTCGGGGACCACCACGAGCTTCCCGCTCTCGGTGACGCAGCAGAACTCGACCGTGACTGCGGGTTCGCAGGCGGGTGCGGGTTTCACGCTCACCAACGACGGGACCGCGACGATATACTCGCCGACCTTCTCGCTGACCGTCGGCTCCCCGCTGGTGCTCGCCTCGATAGGCTCACCCGTCCCGGTTTCGCAGCTAGGCCCCGGGGCGAACGCGACCTTCACCGCGCAACTGACCAGCGGCCCGAGCGCGACGGCCGGGATATACAGCGGGACGCTGACGGTCGCGTTCACCGACTCGAGCGGGACCGCGCACACCCAGGCCTTCCCGCTCAGCTTCACCCTCGAGGGGACGGTCATCCTCATACTCCAGAACACCGCCGTCTCGCAGACGGCCACGGGCTTCACGGTTACGGGCACCATCCTCGACGAGGGGAGCGCGTCCGCATACTACACCTCAATCTCGGGGCTGCTGGGCCTGAGCCGGGCGACGGCCGTCTACCTAGGGCAGATCGACCCCAACACGCCGCTGCCCTTCAGCGTGACGATACCCTTCGCCGCCCCGGCGACCATCAGCACGACGACCACCACGGCGGCGAGCGGCTCGGCGAGCGCTAGCAGCACCTCCGTGAGCAGGTCGGTCAGCAGGAGCTTCAACTCCAGCCGGACGATTCCCGGGAACTTCACGTTCCCCGGCGGGTTCGGCGGGTTCGGGAACGGGAGCCGCGCCGCGGCGGGAGCGGGGGCCTCCGTGAGCATCGCGATCAGCCTGACCTTCAAGGACAGCTTCGGGAACAACAAGGTTCAGGCGTTCACCGTCCCCACCACCATGAAGACGGCGAGCCAGCTCTCGAGCGGCCTGCCCACTGGGACGTCGACCACCTCCTCGGGCAACCAGGGGCTGAAGTACCTCGCGTACGGGGTGGTGGCAGCGGTGGCCGCGGCCCTGGTCGTCGGCGGCTTCATGGCCAGGAGGTACCGGGCGAAGAGGCTCGCAGCCGTCCCTCAGGACCAGAGGGGGGAGCAGTCGGTCATTTGATCGCCAGCCCGGCGCGCGGGGGCGTGTCAGGGTAGATGCGCCCCCTCGGCCTCGTAAGGTACGCGATGCGAGCGCTGACGGAGAGGAAGCTGCGCGCGGTCCTGACCATCCTCGGGATAGTGATAGGGCCTGCCACCATCGTCGCGCTCGTGGGCGCGACCCAGGGCTACAGCAACGCGAGCACGGCACAGTTCTCCACGCTGGGGGCGACCACGCTCTTCGTAGCGCCGGTCGGCAGGTCCTCCACCCTCACGGCGGCGGACGTCTCCCTCATCCAGAACTTCACGGGGGTGTCGGCAGCCCTCGGCTACCAGCAGGCCAACGGCGAGGTGACCGACGGCGCGTACAAGATCGGCGCCTCCGTCGTCGCGATAGACTTCTCCCAGCTCTCCGCCGCGTTCCCTACCCTGACCCTGGGCCAGGGGGCCGTCCCGGCGTCCTCGGACACGGTCGGCGCTGCGATAGGCTACTCGATCGCCTACCCCGCGCTGCAGGGCGCGAGCAACTTCTCCGTCAACCAGGTGCTGGCGGTCTCTGGACTAGGGAGGTTCTCCTCGTTCACCTTCAACGGCAACCAGATAGGCTTCGGCCAGGCCGCCGCTCCCGGCGCGTCCTCGTCGTCGTCAAAGTCCTTCGTGATACGGGGCATCTACGACCAGTTCGGCCAGGGGTTCGGGGTGACGCCGGACACGACGATATTCATCCCGCTCGCCGCCGGTGAGCAGGTCCTGCACAGCTCGACGTTCACGGGAATCCTGGTGGTCGCCTCGAGCCCCGGCGCGGTCACCCAAGTGACAAACGAGCTCACGGCCCAGTATAGCACCAACATCAGGATAACATCGGTCAGCTCCCTGCTCTCATCGATACAGTCCGTCACCTCCGGGACCTCGACCCTCCTCGAGGCGGTGGCCGGGACATCTGTCCTCGTCGCGTTCATCGGCATCATGACGACCATGCTGACCTCGGTCATCGAGCGGACGCGCGAGATAGGCATCCTGAAGGCCCTCGGCTCCAGCAGCAGGGGGATAATGGCGGTCTTCCTCGCGGAGGCCGTGGTGACCGGGCTCGTCGGCGGGCTCGTCGGCGCGGGCGTGGGGTACGTGCTCTCTTTCCTCGTGATAGGCGCGCTGAGCGGGACGCTGAGGGTCCCCGGGTTCGGCGGCGGGGGAGGGCCGAGGCTGGCGGGCGGGGGCGGGGGGTCCTTCGCCGGCGCGGCCTCGTCGACGGCCTCTTCCACGCTGGCGATAACACCGGCCATCACCCCCGAGCTGGTGGTGTTGGCGATACTCCTCGCTGTGGCCGTGGGGAGCTTCGGCGGGCTCATCCCTGCGTGGAGGGCGTCGAGGATGAACGCGGTGGAAGCGCTGAGAAGGTCGTAGCGCACAAACCCGTCTCATCTAGGCGACCTCAGTCGAAGACCTTCTTCCTGAACCCTGCGACGAACGCCGCGCCAAAATGGCCGAGATGCTCCGCGAGGACTCTCCTGTCCGCCCTACCCGCGACGTCTCGCATCAATCGATCCTGATGTGCCGGACGTTGACCCCCTCCGCTTTCGCGAGGACGCCGTCGGTCGTGACCAGGAGAGCCGACTCCGACTTTGCCAGGGCCAGCGCGAAGCAGTCTGCAAGCGAGAGCTTGGGCGAATTCCTGCACTTCTCCAGGCCAGCGAGTCTCACGAGGGCTTCCTTTTCGACGACCTCGAGTTCGCTGGTCCGCAATTGAAAATACCACGTATCGGCCGTCTGCTTCCCGAGCTTCTGGCACGTCTTGTAGTAGAACTCGGCCAGATTGAAACTTGAAACTAACCCGACGGAGCGTCAAGCGATTATAGCGTCAAAGTATGGCCTCACGCTTGCGTGTTCAGCAAAATGGAGGGAGAGCGCGCCCGCATCAAGGACTAGCTTCTCTTGCATCCGTTCTCGCTTCTTCTCTGCGCTCGCTCTCTAGCTCTTTCGCTGCCTGGACCAAGAGCTTCGCGCCCTTTCTTCCGGCTCCTCTGAGCTCTCGAAGTGTCTTCAGGGGGACAAGAAAGATGCCCTCCTCTATCTCCACGAACTCCACCTTGCTGCCCTGTCGCAGGCTATACTTCCGTCTGATTCTGGATGGGATCGTCACCATGCTCTTGCTTGTGATAGTAGCGACCTCGCCCATCTCGACCATTTGCTTGTAACGGCCGCGATATATTTAAGCGCCTTGCATGGTCGAGTGGCAAAGGCCACCGATGCTTCACGGGACGGCGCAAGGAGAAGCCGTCGGGTTCATGCTTTAATGGCCGCTGATGCACAGCCGCGCACACTCGAGAATCGTTGCCAAAGTTACTTTGTCTCCTCTGGGGGCCGTTCGGGTTTCGCGCAGATGAGCTCGCCGAGGTGGTGGGCGCCGAGCGCGCCAGCATCACGGTGCTCTACGGCCCCCGCTACTTCGCCCCCGTCCGCTACCTGGCGCTCTTCTTCCGGACGCTGTTCCTTCTGGCCCAAAGGCGCCCGGACGTGGTCTACGCGCAGAACCCGCCCGTCTTCTGCCCCCTGACCTGCCTCCTCTACTGCCGCCTCACCGGCGCCAGGCTCGTCATCGACCACCACTCCATCTGGAGCGTCAAGACGCTGGCGGGGCGGAGCCCGCTCTCCCGCGGGATAGGCTTCCTCGAGCGGGTGGTATCGCGGGCGGCGGACGCGAACACAGCGCCGCACGGCCTCTGGGCCCGGATGCTCGTGAAGATGGGCGCGAGGGACGTCCTGGTCTACCACGACTACGTCCCCAAGAACCCGCGCCGGCCGGACGAGGCCCTGAGGCAAAGGATGGCTGAGGGACCTATCCTCGCCATCTCCTCCCACGGCGGGCACCCCCTCGAAAGGCTCGAGGTCGAGGCCGCGGCCGTCGGGAGGGAGAGGGAGGCGGGCGTCTCGCTTGTGATAAGCGGCCCGAAGGAGAAGCTGGAGAGGCGGTTCGCGGCGCTGAGCCTCCCCCCGAACGTGAGGTACGCGGGGTTCCTCGAGCGCGAGGTCTACGAGTCCCTGAAGGCCTCCGCCGACTTTGCGATCAACATCACTGACGAGCCGTACACCCTCTCGCACGTCCTCTTCGAGTTCGCCGCGAGCTCGCTCCCGGTCATCTCCTCGAAGGAGCCCGTGGTCGAGGAGCTCTTCGGGGACTCGCTGCTCTACGCCGACTCCACCGTGGACGACGTCTCGGAGAAGGTCAGGCAGCTCTGCTCTGGGCCGACGAGGGCAGAGTGGGCTGCGAAGGTCAGGCGCAAGGAGGAGGAGCTCGCGGCCATGCACGAGGACGAGGTCGCCGCCCTGAGGCGCCTAGTTTCAGGGGTCTGAATCTCGCGCTCACTGGAAGAAGCCTTCCTTGAGCGCCCTGCGCAGCAGCTCCCTGAGGCTCTTGTCGAGTGCAAGGACGAACGCGCCGTAGGCAACTACCCCCACGCCGCCGACGAGGATGAGCTCGAACGCGAGGAAGAACGTGCCCTTGCCGTAGACGATGAAGGGCGCGAGCAGGTAGAGGATGAGGGCCATTATCCCCGCTCCAGCCACGTAGTAGCCTATCGAGCGCGGGACGACCAGCTTCCCTCCCGCGCGGACGCGCCTGGCCTTGACGATGACCCCGAACACCAAGATCCCCAGCTGGGCGAAAGCCCAGAGCTCGAGGGTGTCGGGCGTCGAGAGACCGATGGCGAGGCCGCCGGCCACCGAGAGATAGACCGCGGCGACGTAGACGACGACCAGCGCGAGGTTCACCTTCGCCACGAAGAGGATGCTGCTCTGTAGGTAGTCCTTGAACTTCGCCGACTCGTCGACGTCGACCCTGTCCTTGCCTAGGAGGACCTGGTCGAAGAACGACGTGACCGTGTTGGCGAGCGCCGCCAGCGCGAGTATCCCAAGGGCCGTGCTCGCATCGAGATACTGCGAGTTCAGGAGGTGGAGGATGGGCGTGGCGAGGACGGCCGCCCCCACCGCCATCGGGATGCCGAACGCGAGGGCGAGGTCGAGGGTCATCGAGGTCACCTCGTCGGTCCCGCCCTTGAGGAGGAGGGGGTACATCGCGGAGGCGAGGTAGAGCGAGTAGCCCGCGAGGGTGGCCACGGAGAATGCCGCCTGGTAGTGCCCCACGAGGACGGTGTTCCCCGCTGCGAGAGACGCGACGAACGTGTCCGCGACGGCCAGCATGTAGGGCAGGGTCGTGAGCATCGGCAGCCACGAGTGGGTGAGCCACCTCTTCCCCTGCTCGAAGCTCACCGGGCTCGACATCGCGTCGCCCGCGAGCGCGATAGAGGAGACGGACTGGGCGAGGTTCGCGACCATGACCGCTACGATCACCCCGTCTATCCCCACCTTGAAGACGACGAGGAGGGGGTAGGCCACCGCCAGCTTCGCTACCTCTGAGAAGATGACGGCGTACCCGAGCACCACAGGCTTGTGCCCCGCGACCACGGAGTTCGCTGCCTGGTTGAGGTAGGCGATGGGGACGAGGAGGACGGCGAAGAGGAGAGTGACGAGGTTGGCGGAGGGGATCCTCGACGCGCTGAAGTAGGAGAGGCCGAAGTAGATGAGGATGCCGAGGGAGCTCAGGGCGATGTTGAGCACCACCGCCGTCTTCCCGAACATCTTCCCGCGGGCGATGTTCCTGGTCGCCCAGAACGCGGCCAGGCCAGCAGGATAGGCGGCGAAGGTCACCAGGTCGACGATCACCTCGTAGAGCCCGAACTGTTGCGCGGAGAGGGAGCGGGTCATCATCACAAGGAAGACCAGGCCGGTGAAGATGCTCGCGATCCTGGCGCCGAAGACGACCAGCCCAGTCCTTCTGAGGGAGATTTGTGAGCTCGAGCCTTTCACCGAATCCGAGAGTTCAGGCCCTGCTCACGCGTGGCTTTCAGTGTTGCCTTGAGGCACGCGTCCAAATCCTACGCTCGGTGAAGCTCTCCTGGCTTCTTGAGGGACTTTAGCACCAGGTATGCCCCTTCTGAAGTGGCTATGTCCTTCGTACCCATGGCGCTTCCGCTCTTCATCCTTAGACAGAATAAATGCTTCCCGTCGTAGGTCTAGCAAGCTCTTATATACCGAACTGTCATACAAGAACTGTATGACAGAACTTGTCAGCGTGAGAGTCGACAAGGAGACGAAGGAGCTCATCAACAAACTCGGGATCAACGTGAGCGAGACCGTGAGGAAGGCGCTGCAGGAGGAGATCAGGAGAAGAAGGGAGGAGGAACTGACCCAGAGCTTGAAGAATGCAAAGCTGATCCTCAGCAAGGTCCCTGACCAGGACATCGTCCGAGCGGTGAGAGAGACAAGGGACCAAAGGTGAGCGGGTCAGCCAGACGCCTGCTCGACTCCAGCTCTCTCATTCTCTTGATGAAGAAGATGGGGGGTGACCTAGTTCCCAAACTCGAGAACTTCATCATGCTCGACCTCACGACCTACGAGATGGGTAACATACTCTGGAAGGAGGGCTATCTTTCGAAGAGCCTGACAAGAGAGGAAGTCGCGAGCCTGGCATCGACCACGCAGCAGATTCTGACTCTGGTCGAGCGGATCTCGATTAGCCCTCAGGAAATTGGAAAGACCTTGGAGCTCGCTGAAAACGAGGGCCTGACCTTCTACGACGCAAGTTATCTGCAGGCCGCGATCGACCGGGGCGTCTCCCTGGTCACTGAGGACGCGAAGCTGAAGCGGGCAGCCAAGAAGCATGTCACGGTCATGACTGCCTCCGACCTTTAGGAGGATTCTGCGTTCATGCCCCTCAGCGAGACGATTAAGAGGACACGCTCGTGAGTCGACAAGGAGGGCGCGTGAGCATCCCTTGAAGATGAAGCTCGTCTCGGTTGTTTTCTTCGCGGCCACGCTCGTGCTCTCGCTTCGCATCCCTGTCGCTGGCCTGTTCCTGCCGGTCTTCTTCGGGGCCGCGTTCGGCGCCTACGGGATCGCGATGAGCTTCGCGAGGCACCTCGACCCGCTCAACGACGTCCCCAACGCCCTCCGGGTCTTCCTCGCCTCGCTCGGCGGCTACCTCGTTACGCAGACGCGAGGCTTCATCCTCCCCTCGGCGGGGGTCCTCCTCCTCGTCGCGGCGCTCTACCTCAACGACGAGTTCCAGAGGCGGGCGCTCCACGCGATGAGGACCGGGAAGAAGGGAGGCTCCGTCGCCCTCCTAGGGATAGACGGGAGCGGCAAGTCCTCGCACTCCACCGTGACCGGGAGGTGGCTCGAGGAGAGGGGCTACAGGTGCGCGGTGATGCCCTTCCACAGGTACCTATTCGTAGAGCGCCTGGCGGCGATATCCTCGGCGGCGGGCGGCAGGGGAGGCAGGGGCGACAAGTTCGCGTTCAGGCGCGGCGGGAACCCGCTGAGGCCCGTAGCCTCGCTGCTGGACAACCTCGTCCTCCAGCTCTCGAGCTCGCTCGGCTGCAGGCTCGAGGGGAAGGTCGTCATCTACGACAGGTTCATCTGGAGCACCTACGTCAAGTACAAGGCGTTGGGTTACCCGGTGAAGGCGATCTCGGGGCTATACCTCTCCCCGAGGCCGACGTTCGCCCTCGTGCTCGACGTCCCGGTCGACAAGTCGCTGCAGGTAATCGACGAGCGGGTCGCGCACATCCACTACCCGAGGGAGGTGCTCGAGTCCGAGAGGGAGCAATACCTCGAGCTCGCGAGGAGGGACGGCTACCCGGTCATCGACGCGACGGCCTCCTTCGAGGAGGTGCAAGAGAAGATCCAGTCGCACCTGGGCCGCCTCTTCCCACCGGTCGGACGCGGAGCGAAGGTGGGTTGACCGGCCCGGAGACTGCCTACGCGGCCTCCTTCGTGGAGGGGAGCCTCGGACTCGCCGCCGGCTCCCTCCGCCCCGGTGACGTCCCGGGAGACCTGGTCGACGGGCTGGCGTCCGTCATGCGCGGGGTCCCGCTCGAGGACACGAGCACGCCTTCGCTGGAGGCTCGGATCATGGAGCTCCTCGCGGGGCTCGAGCGGTCCGCCCTCGAGAGGGACGGGTTCTTCGTCCGCAAGGCGAGGTGGCCAGGCGCGGCCCCCCTCGCGGTCTGCCTCACCCACGACGTGGACAACATCGAGCGCCCCAAGGAGCACGTCCTGAAGGTGAGAGACCGCTTCAGCAAGGCGGACTTCCAGAGGGCGGAGAAGGGGCTGATCTCGCTATACGACAACATCGACCTCATCCGCGAGAGGGAAGGGGAGGAGGGGTTCCGCTCGAGCTTCTACCTGATGTCCAAGGAATACCCCCTCGAGAAAGTAAAGGGCGCGGCCCGGAGGCTCCACGCGAAGGGCTGGGAGGTCGGCCTCCACGGCGACTTTGGGACTCACGACTCCGATTCGGAGATGCGGAAGGCGGTGGAGCGCCTGACCGGGGGGACAGGGATCCGCCCGCGTGGCCTCAGGGAGCACTACCTCAGGTTCGACTTTGGCAAGTCGTGGCGGGTGATGGAGGGGGCGGGGTTCGACTACGACACCACCGTCGGGAACAACGACAGGCTGGGGTTCAAGCTGGGCCTCGCGACTCCCTTCCACCCGCCGGACGAGGGCTGGAGGCCGATGCGCCTTCTCGAGCTCCCTCTCTCCCTGATGGACACTACGCTCTGGGGATACCTCAAGAGGAGCGAAGAGGAGGGCTTCGGGGACGTGACGAGGTCGATGGGCATGGTCGAGGGGGTCGAAGGCCTCTTCACCCTCCTCTGGCACCAGGAGGCCGTGAGGATGAAGGGAGGGAGGCTCTACTGGAGGGTGCTGAAGGGCCTTGGCCGCAGGAAGGGAGTCTTCGTGGGGAGCGGAGCGGAGGTGGCGCGGTGGTGGCGCGCCCGCGACGTCCCGCTCAAGCTCGCGACCGGCGGCAGGCTGATCACCCTTGGCGCGCGTCCGCCGAAGGGGCTGACGCTCATACTCAGGACGAGGGCGGGGACCAAGGTGAGGGTCGCCGCGGGCTCCGTCACCAAGAGAGGCGACGCGCACCTAGTCTCACCCACAGGCCCGTCTTTCAAGGTTCAGGTGTCCGGAGGCGGCTGAAAGGCAGATGACGAGGGTCCTGGTCACCGGCGCGGGCGGGCTCGCGGGCGTGAACTTCGTCCGTGCCCTCCGGGCCTCGTCGAGGGAATACTACATCGTGGGGACGGACTTCAGCAAGTACCACATCCTCTACCCCGACGTCGACGCGAGGTATCTCACGCCGAGGCACAGCGACAGGTCCTTCCTCCCCCGCGTCGCGGAGATAGCCGCGAAGGAGAGGGCGGACTTCCTCCACCCTCAGCCCTCGAGCGAGGCCTACGTCATCTCCAATCACAGGGAGCGCATCCCGTGCAAGGTCTTCCTCCCGTCGGCCCCCGTGATGCGGGTCGGGCAGGACAAGCTCCTCTCGGAGAAGAGGCTCAAGGCGGAGGGCATCCCGGTCGCGAAGACCGCGCCCCTCAGGGGGAGGGCAGACATCCGGGCGGCGTTCTCCAAGCTGGGGAAGCCCCTCTGGGTGCGGGCGAGGCACGGGGCGGGCGGGAGGCTCAGCCTCCTCTGCGCCGACGCCGCCGAGGCGAGGCTCTGGATCGAGCTCTGGGTCAAGAGGGGCGGGGCGCGCTTCGACGAGTTCATCCTCCAGGAGTACCTGCCGGGGAGGAACATCGCATGGGACAGCATCTGGAAGGACGGCAGGCTCGTCACATCCTACTCGCGCGAGAGGCTGGAGTATCCCTTCAAGCACATCTCGCCCTCAGGCATCACGGGCACCCCCTCCGTCTCGAGGATAATCCACGACCCGCGCCTCAACGACGTAGGGCAGAGGGCCGTGAAGGCGGTCGACCCGAGGCCCAACGGCGCGTACTCCGTGGACGTCAAGGAGTCGTCGGAGGGGACCCCCTGCATCACTGAGGTCGACGCGGGCAAGTTCCACTCCACGATGCCCCTCTGGGGCTACATCGCCGTGAAGCACCTCGGCCTGCCCGAGTACGCGAACCTCGCAGACCTCTACGTCAGGCTCGGGATGGGCGAGGACTTGCGCGACGCCCCCCCGAAGACCGACCTCCTGCCCGACGGCTACTACCTCCTCAGGGACATGGACGTGGGGGCCTACCTCTGGAGGGAGGACGACGGGTCAAAGCAGAAGGTGCTGTAGCCTCCTTGGCGAACCCGATGGCGAGGTACGTCGTCTTCGACATGGACGGCACGCTCATCTCGCTCCCGGTGGAGTGGGACAAGGTCAGGGCAGACCTGAAGAGGCTGACCGACACGTCGCTCACGTTCAACCCCTTCTTCCACGACGTGCAGACCATCGTCGCGAAGGACCCGCTTCTCCTGGGGCCGATGATGAGGACCATCGACGAATACGAGGCAAAAGCGGTCCCGCGTGCGAAGCTCGAGGAGTGCGCCATGGACGTCCTCACCGCGCTCTCCCGCAAGGTCGAGCTCTCGCTCGTGACCATGCAGGGGAGGGCTGCCTGCGACGGGATACTGGAGAGCTTGAGCATCGGGAGGTTCTTCGCCTCGAGGTTCACCCGCGAGGACTCGATGGACAGGGCGGCCCAGCTCCGGATGGCCCTCGAGAGCCTCGGGGCGAAGGAGCCGGAGGCGCTCTTCGTGGGGGACAGGATAAACGACCTGAATGCGGCGAGGGCTGCGGGGGTCCGCTTCGTGATGATCAGGAAGATGCCCGACAGCCCGCCCGCCGACGCCCTCTACCGGAGCATGGCAGAGTTCGCGGCCTCGCCCTGGGTCAAGGGCTGAGGAGCTTCAGGATCTTCTCCTGGAGCGTGGAGTTGCACGAAGCGACCACGTTGAACTTCTCCTCGAGCGAGACCTTCGTGTTCACGGGCTTCCCGAAGGGGTCAGACACGACGGCGCCCGCCTCCCTGGCGATGAGGTAGCCCGCCGCAAAGTCCACCACCCTCATCCTGTCGCGGATGTCGACGAAGGCGTCCAGCTTCCCGTCAGCGAGGAACGCAAGCTCGAGGGCGTTCGCACCCAGGTGCGCGGGCTTCCTGACCGCCGCGATGAGCGGGACGAGCCTCTCGACCGTCGTCCGGGGCGCCTTCGACATGTCTATCCCGACGCACGAGTCCTTGAGGTTCTTGGCCTTCGAGGTCTTGATGGGCGTCCCGTCCCTCTCTGCCCCCCGCCCCCTCTCGGCGTAGTACGCTTCCTCGCTGATGAGGTTGCGCACCATCCCGTGCTTGGCGTCCTCTAGGGATGGCCCGTCGAGTACCGCGATCGAGGTGCAGTAGAACGGGAGGCCCCTGGCGTAGTTCCCGGAGCCGTCTATCGGGTCTATGACCACGGTCCACGCGGCTGTGCTCGGGCCCACGACCCCCGCCTCCTCGGTGACGAACCTGACGTCGCTCACCTGGCCGCTCACCAGGTCCATAATGCTCTTCTCGGCGTCGGCGTCCACCTTCATCGTGATGTCTCCGCCCGCCCCCTGGCCCTGCGCCTCGAGGCCGCTCTGCCTCCCCTTGAGCCTGTCAGAGATGCCCTGGACCTGCTCGCCAGCCTCCTTCAGGATCGACTCCCAGTTGACCATGTCGCACGTCCGCGACCTCGGTGGGCATTTTACTGTTCCCCTCTCCCCCGGGCCGGTTCTCAGACTTGAGAATCGGCTGAATGGCAGAAATAGTAGCTCCTCGCCACGGTCTGGGGTAGGGTAAGGAAAATTTGGCCTCAGCCGGCGCAGAGAAGTCGCGCCCACGGGTGGATCCGCTTACGACCCCTAAGGAGATAATGACGGTGCTATACAAGCCGGGACACAGGCTCTTTCAGCTTGCCTTCACGGCGGAGGTCAACGAAACCCCTCTGACGAAGCTCTGGGGCCTCCTAGGGAAACGGGGCATCCGCATAATCAGCTCCACCCTCTCCGACACCGGCCGGACCGGAGGGAAGTGGAACGTCTTCTTGGACTGCGAGGACTACTCCATCACGAAGGAGGCGCTGGCGCACATGTTGGAGAACCTCCCCTACCTCGGAGGGCTCAGGATAGCGGGAGGGAGCGACCTCATCGTCGACGACCTCTACTTCCCGATCGTGTCGACGACCGGCAGCAGGACCATGCTCATCAGCCTGGAGGTGCTCCAGAGGATGCTCGCCGCCATGGGCGAGCAGTTCGGCTCGGGCGGGACGGTGATATCCTACCAGGAGGGCGTGGCCATGGGCGCGATCGCCGCCGCGGCACTTCAGGTCACGATGAAGGGCGACGTCAGGCGCTTCATCACGGAAGCCGTCAAGCTCTACAGCGCGAACGGAATCGGGCAGGCGCAGTTCGTCACGACGGACTTCGACTCGCCGCACTTCGTGGTGAGGATCTCCCGCAACATCGAGTGCGAGGGGAAGCACTCAAAGAAACCCAACAGCGAGTGGATCAGAGGACACATCTCCGGGTCCGCGTCCTTGGTGCTGGGCTTCCCCATGGTCTGCACGGAGACGAAGTGCATCGCCATGGGAGACCCGTACTGCGAGTTCGACCTCACAAAGTCCGACGCCTGATGCCATCCGCCGCGGACGGCCACTCTCAAGGGAACGCGAAAAACAGCCCTGGCTGGAAGATCAAGAGGTAGACGACGTAGGCCACGAACCCAGCCGTGATGTAGGTCACCTGGGGGACGCCGTACTGCACCTCCACCATCGTCTTCGCGTCGTCAGGTCCGGCCTTCGCGTGCTCCTCCGCCAGCTCCCTCGAGACGTTGACGTCGTTCGTGATCTCGCGGCGGACCCCGTCCACGACCAGCGCCTTCGGGATCCACTTGGCCTGCGTCTGGAACTCCTCGAGCGTGATCAGGTGCGGCTTCCTCGCGGTCCCCCTCGCGTACAGGTAGCCTATGTGGGCGATCGCGACCACGCCCGTCGCCAGCAGGACGGGGATGGGGGCGTACGGGGTTGGATCGGAGGAGATCAGGGTGAGGGCGATCGCGTCCGCCTGCCCTATGAACCCGAACCAAGCGAACGCGAACGCGATGATGCCTATCAGGGTGATCCTCGCGACGAGAACAAAGTCCATCGAAGGCAGTAAGGCCGCTACGAGGACCGCGGCGACTATCCCGGGTATCCAGTAGTAGTCCGAGACCAGCCGCTCGCGAGCGTCTTGGTAGCCCGCGAGGAGGAAGGACGCCAGCATGAGCAGCTGGTAGTACACGCCGCCCGGAGGCTCAGTTGTGGTTTTTAACACCTGCGAGAGGAGAACTCTACGAACCTGACGGGAGCGTTTAGGATTGATAGAAGCGGATGGGAGAATATATACAATTCAGTCTTAATGAATCGATTGAAGACCTTCCGCTTCCGTCTCTATCCCAACCATCGGCAAGAGAGGAAGATGCTTCGGATGATAGATACTTCGAGAAGGCTGTGGAACGATGCTCTCGCGCATCGCCGGAGGCGATGGCAGGAGAATGGCGAATCTACACCTTACAACTTGCAACAGTGGATTCTCACAAGAGAGCGCCACTCCGACCCACTACTTGGAGAACTCTACTCTCAGTCAGCACAGGACACTCTTCACAGGCTCGCCCACGCTTTCGAGGCATTTTTCGCACGGCGTGCTGGCTACCCTAAATTCAAGAAGTTCTCTCAGCGGGGGTCTTTCACGTACCCACAGGCCTACAATGGTTCTGTGAAGCTTGATACTCGCAGGAGACGTTTGTTCCTCTCGAAGGTCGGTAACGTACCTATCATACTCCATCGCCCCATTACATCAGGGGCAAGACTAAAGACATGTACCGTTGTAAGGGAACCATCTGGGCGCTGGTTCGCCTCTCTTGTCTTTGAGGAGGTGATTCCACTTCAAGACCTCATTGTCCCAGTTTCATGGTCCTCTTCCGTTGGCGTCGATCTTGGATTGAAGTCACTCGTAACTCTAAGTGATGGCACTAAGGTCGAACACCCTCACTATCTCAGGAAGTCAGAGAAGAGGCTGAAGCACCTCAACCGAAACCTCTCACGCAAACAAATGGGCTCTCACAATAGGGAGAAGGCCCGAAAGAGGCTCGCCATCGAGCATTCGAAGGTCGCGAACCAGCGCAAAGACCATAATCACAAACTCTCAACGAGGCTACTCGCGGACAATAAGCTCGTAGTTTTCGAGGATCTTCGCGTCAGTAACATGGTTCTCAACCAAAGGCTTGCAAAATCCATCTACGACGCCGGATGGGCTCAGCTTGTCAAATTTGCTGAGTACAAGGCCAAGGCCGCGGGCGGATTGGTCCTTCGCGTCCCAGCCGCCTACTCCACTCAGGAGTGTTGGTTTTGCGGAGAGCTCAACCAGCTTTCCCTTGACGTTCGCGAATCTGAATGTATGGGATGCTGTCGTTGGCTGGACCGTGACATCAACGCGGCCCGAGTCGTGCTGAAGCGAGGAATCGCCAAGGTAGGGCAGGACATGCCCGAACTCAAGCCTGTCGAGACAAGACCCCTACTACTCCAGCGAACTGGAGAAGCAAGCCTGGTCAAGGACGCAGGATCTACACGCCATGAAATAGGGGCTGGAACCTCACGACCAAGGTCGTGAGAGGATGTCACAAGCGGCAACGGAGCTTTTACATGGACTTCCCCACCCCGGAATTACTAGTGCAGAGGCTGGCCTCGCTTTGCCCTCTCCCCTCGGCAGCGTCACGGCTCCAGGGAAAGCTGGTCCCCATGCTCTCCTCGGCGAGCCTCTTCATCTCCCCCAGGACGTACTCCCGCTTCGTCGTCTCGCTCCTCGTCCTCCCCGCGCCCGTGGAGGCGCTCGCCCTCCTCCTTCTCCCCTTCGACCAGGCCGGGCTCATCGTGGCGGCTTTGGCCGTGGTGCAGGCGATGCCCCTGGTGACGCTCCTCTCGCGAGCCAACTCCAGGAAGAAGGCGGCGGACGCGGAGCTCCCGTTCTTCCTGATGACCCTCTCCGTCTTCGTCCACGAGGCGAACCCCACGCTCCAGGAGGGGTTCAAGCGCGTCACGGCCATAGGGGCCCGGGTCTTCCCGGCGTTCACGAAGGAGGGCGAGATCCTCGCGAGGGACGACGCCTTCGTCCCGGGCTCCCCCATGGGCGTCGCGGAGAGGGCGTTCGCGGGACACCCCAGCGCGAGGGTGAGGGCGTTCGTCCAGGGGTTCCTGAAGACCCTCGCGACGGGAAAGGACGTCTCCGAGTTCGTCCGACAGGAGACCTCGTTCCAGGTCCAGAGGCTCGAGCAGGCTTGGTCCGCGTTCAGCGTCTCGGTCGGCTCCCTCGCCGAGGTCACCTTCATCCTGCTCGCCCTCTTCCCCGTGGGCCTCGAGATGGTGGGCGCCACGATTTCGGGGTTCACCTCCTCCTTCCTCTTCCTCGCGTCATTCGCGCTCCTCGGCGTGGCCGCGGTTGTCTTCCTCGTCCTGACGGACTCGATACAGCCCGTCGTCTACGACCGGCCGCCCTCGGCCCTCTGGCTGGCGGTCTCCCTGGCGGGATGGGGCGTCTCGACTGCCGCTTTCCAGGCCGGGCTCCTCGGGGCGCGCGGGTACATACTCGTCCCCCTCTGCGTCTCGGTCCTCGGTTTCTACGAGACGAGGAGGCAGTACTCGAGGGTCAGGAGGGGCGAGGAGGAGGTGAGCGCGATGCTCCACGACCTGGCCGAGGAGAGCAAGGCGGGGGTGAGCCTCCCCGAGGCCCTCTCAAGGCTGAGCTCGCGTGCGGACTCGTTCAAGTCGATAAAGGAGCCGGTCCTCGCCTTCTACCAGTCTACTAGGCTCGGGCTCACGCCCACGGAGGCCCAGCGCAAGGTCACGCACCCGTCCTGGCTGGTAAGGCTCGGGTTCGGGATACTCTCCATCGCGTTCGAGACCGGCGCCGGGTTCGAGCACCTTGAGGAGCTCTCCGCCCTCTTCAGGCGCGTCGCCGACGCCAGGAAGAGCGTGACGCAGTCGATGATCCCGTTCATGCTGATAGGGGCGATAGTCCCCGTCATCTCGGTCGCCGCGATAACCTTCCTGGCCGGGTTCGCGCAGCAGAGCGTCCCGATAGGGCTCCCGGCCTTCGCAGTCCAGGCCTCCCAGACTTCCCTCATACTCTCCGTCTCCACGGTGTCCATGCTCTCCGGCGTCCTGCTCTCGAAGCTCCTCACCCAGACGGTCAGGCACGAGATCGCGCTCCCTATCCTCATGGCCTCGACCCTCGTCTCGCTCGTGGCGTTCGGCGTGGTCTGAGCGCGGGGGCGATTAAATATCGCTGGGCACTACAGTGGGGATGAAGTTCCAGAGCCTCGGTGGGCGGCGCAGGGCGGGGATAAGCCCCTTTCTCGCGACGGTGATACTGGTGGTGATCACGCTGATGATCGGCGGCATCCTCTACACGACGTTCAGGCAGATGATAGTGGCCGAGGTGAAGAACCCGTCTGTCACCATGCTCGACACCAACGTCGCGCCCGACGGCGAGACGATGACCCTGGACATCAAGAACGACGGGAACGTCCCCGTCACGCTCCAGGCGATAGACGTGAGCTATGGCGCCTCCTCGAACTCCTTCAGGGGAGGCAACGTCACCCTCCTTTCGTCATCGTCGGGAGGGCTGACAATGCAGCCGGGAGACTCCCTCACCGCGACGGTCAAGACCACGTTCTCCGTCCCCACCTTCGCGACCTTCACCGTGACCGTAGTGGGGGACCAGGTCGCAAAGGCGTTCAACATACAGGCCTGAGCTGCGGGATGAAGAGCCGCTCCGCGATAGCCCAGTACGAGGCGACCATCGTGCTCGTGGTGATCTCGCTCTCGCTGGCCTCAGTGGTCTATGCGGGCCTGAGGCGCGAGTCGAGCCTGGACCCGCAGCCCCTCTTCGTCAACGAAGAGACCCTCATCGGCGGGAGCCCCGCTTTCGGGCGCCTGGAGGTGAACTCCTCCTCCGTGACCACGCTGTCTTCTGTCAGCATCGACGCGGCGAGCTCCACCGCGGGGGTGCTCGCGTTCGACGGCTCCGCGTACTCTACGATCAGGTCCCTCTGCGCGGCCGGGGTGACTGCCTTCTTCGCGGTCCTTGCGCCCCAGGCGGGGACTCTGCAGGTCGCCACAAACGGCCAGCCCTGGGTCTCGGGGACCTGGGGAAGCGCGGTGGCCGTCTCGCCGGGCTGGCAGGAGGTGATGATACAAGGCGGGACTTACTGCACGGTCACGCTCCCCGGCGGTCAAGCGGTCCCGGAGCAATGGAACCCGTCCCCATCCGTCTCCTCCATCCCCGTCGAGGGAGTCCTCACGGGCACCGCGTTCACCTTCTACGTCCCGGTCGGCGGCGGCTCCCACAGCCTTCTGATGACTTCGAGCGGAGGGTTCGACGACGTCGCGATTTGAGCGGAAGAGGGCGGGCGTGAGCGAGGTGGTCTCCTCTCTCGCGGTCCTCATGATCACGATTGCGCTCCTCGGGGCGATCGGCGCGGTGGCGCTGGGCTCGGTCCGAAGCTCGGGAGGGCTGCTCTCCTCCAGCTCGCAGGGCGCCGCCAGGGAGGACGGGCTGCTGGTTGCGCTGGTCTCGGTCCAGTCGAACTCGAGCGGCTCCTACGCGTGGCTGTACGACTACGGGTGGGCGCAGGGGGCGCTCTCGGCCGCCTACCTCAACGGCGGGCTGGTGAGGTGGTCGTCGAGCTGCTCGGGGGTCTTTCAGCCAGGGAAGGTCTGCGCGATATCCATCCCGGCCGGCGTGCACGGGGAGGTAAGCATCGTCTTTGGGACCAAGAGCCTTGACTTCTCGGTTTAGCGTGCTAGCGCGCTTCGCAGGGAGGGGCGGCCGCGGATATCCCGCGGGGCCCGGCCTCCAGGGGATCCCCTTCGAGCCTCCCCGCGGAGGGCGCCTCGTCGAGAACTACGTGGTGGAGTACGAGCTCAGGTCGTCGGGAGGGGCGCCCTACAGGTCGAGCTTCGCGGTCTATGTCTACGACGAGCGCGGGAGGGGGCTCTACCTCGTCAAGGAGCCATACATGAGGCCCGACGTCGCGGCGACGGTCTCCGAGGCCATCGACTCCCTCTCCACGTGGCTGGCCCCGTCCCCCGTCATCTCCGTCGACCCGCTGGGATACCTCTTCGCCGAGCTCCGGAGGGCGGGCTTCCTCGAGGAGCGCTCGCCGGAAAAGCAGGAGGAGGCGAAGGCCGTTACCCACTACCTCATGCGCGAGATACTGGGGTACTCGCTCGTCGACCCGTTGCTCAGGGACCCCGACCTCGAGGACGTCTCCTGCGAAGGCCCGGGCAGGCCCGTGAAGGTCTGGCACAAGCGCTACAACTCGCACGGGTGGCTCGAGAGCAACGTCCTCTTCCGCGACCAGGACGAGCTGAACAGCGTAGTCGCCCGGCTGGTCCAGCGCTCGGGGCGCTCCCTCTCAGTCTACTCGCCCGTGGTGGACTGCGTGCTACCCGAGGGGTACCGACTCGCCGCGACCTGGGGAAAGGAGGTGACCTCCCTCGGGAGCTCGTTCAGCATCAGGAAGCTCCGCGCCACCCCTTACACCGTCTCCGAGCTCATCCGCGCGGGCACCCTCGACTCTGGCCTCGCCGCCTACCTCTGGCTCCTGCTCGAGATGAAGGGCTTCGTCATCATCGCGGGGGTGACCGCCTCCGGCAAGACCACCCTCCTCAACGCGTTGGCGACCGTACTGAACCCGAACTGGAAGGTGCTCTCCATCGAGGACACCAGGGAGATCACCCTCCCGCAGGGAGGATGGAAGCCCCTCCACACTCGCTACGCCCAGGGCGCGAGCGGCGGCGACGTGACACTCTTCGACCTCGTCAAGCTGAGCCTGAGGGAGAGGCCGGACTTCGTGGTCCTCGGCGAGTCGAGGGGGGAGGAGGTGCAGGCGCTCTTCCAGGCGGCCGCCACCGGCGCCGGGTGCCTGACGACCTTCCACGCCTCGAACCCGGAGGGGCTCACGACGAGGCTCACCCAGCCCCCTCTCTCGGTTGCTCAGAGCTCCCTGGGCCTGATCGACGCGGTCGTCTTCATGGTCAGAGGGCAGGGAGGCCACCGTTACGTCCGGAGCGTGGTCGAACCGGCCCCGGAAGGGTCAGGGGCACCTTGGACGGAGGTCTTCCTCCGCGAGGGGGGCGGCGCCCAGCGCGAGGGCTCGGCGAGCCTCGGGAGGAGGGGGCAGGGCTTCGGGCACTCGGCAAGCAAGATCTCCGCGGAGCTGGAGAGGAGGACCGCGTTCCTTGACGCGCTGGTGGGGCGCGGCGTCGCTGACTACGAGTCGCTAGCGAAGGAGCTCAGGGCCTTCTATGCGGCGTCGGCGTTGAGCTTCTGAATGGTGTCCAACTTTCAGAAATTCCTGAAAGCTACGCTCTGGCGCGTAGCTCCTTGAGTTGTTCTTCCACTACGGCAAGCCGCTGCGTCGTGTCCAACCGCCTGTCGAGGTCGTCTATCTTGTCGCCTAGCCTCATGTCGACTCCCTCTATCTTGGATTCGAGTCTCTTCTCGACTCCCTCTATCTTGGCGCCGAGCCTCATGTCGACTCCCTCTATCTTAGATTCGAGTCTTTTCTCGACTCCTTCTATCTTGGATTCGAGTCTCTTCTCGACTCCATCGACCTTTTCTCCCAGCCCGTCCATCCTCGCGGAGAGCTTCTCGTCGAGAATCTTTGCCCTAGAGTCCAGCTTTTCCCCGAGCCCATCGATCCTTGTGTGGATTACCCTGACCTCTCCCTTTAGTTCGCTTATCTGTGGTAGGAGCACCTTCTCGAGCCATCCAGGGATCTTTTCAGCCATAGCTCTTGAGGGAAATCACCTGGCGGTGATATTTAACCACCCACAAGAAATCCTGCCCCGACCGTAGGCCAGGCTACCCCGCGTCGGCCTTGACCTTCTGACCCTCGTAGATCTCCTCGACCCTCCCGAGGGTGTCGATGTCCGAGGCCCGCTTGTCTTCCCTGATCGCCTTGATGCGCGGGAACCTGAGGGCGTAGCCGCTGTCGTGCCTCTCGCTCCTCTGGACGCTGTCGAAGGCGACCTCGAGGACTATCTCCGGCCTCACGGCCATCCTGAACCCGACCACGCCCACCGTGAGCCTCTTGATCCTGACCATCATGTCGTCTATCTCCTTGTCCGTCAGGCCAGAGTACGCCTTCCCGATGACCTTGAGCCCGTCCCCGTCCCTCACCGCGAATGTGTAGTCGCTTATCTTCCCGGCCCTCTTTCCGTGCCCGAACTCTGCCGCCACGATCACGACGTCGAGGGTGTCCAGCTCCTCCTTGAGCTTGGCCCAATACCTTCCCCTCCTCCCCGGCGTATAGGGGCTCTCGGGGTCCTTGAGGACGAGCCCCTCGTACCCCAGATTCCTGCTCTCCCTGAAGAAGGCCCCTATCTCCCCCGCCTCCCTCACCGTCTTCGAGTCGGCCCCCCGCAGGCTGGTCCCCTTCAGCAGGCCCCAGAGGAGCGCGCGCCTCGCGCGGAAGGCCTCCCTGTGGACGGGGCTGCCGTCCAGGTACAGGATGTCGAAGCAGTAGCAGCGGATGGGTGCGATCCTCTTCGACTCCTCGACGTCCGCCCTCCTCAGCCTCCGCTGGATGAGCTGGAAGGGGAGCGGCCCCTCGCCTTCGCGGAACGCGACTATCTCCCCGTCGAGGACCACGTCGTGGGGGATTCGCGACGCCGCCTCGACCACCTCTGGGAAGCTCTTCGTCATCTCCTCGAGCCGCCGTGAGAAGACCTTCACCTCGCCTCCGAGCTTGTGGACCTGCGCCCTCACGCCGTCGTACTTGTACTCCGCGAAGAGCTCCCTCCCCTCGAAGTGGCTCGATATCTCCTCGGCAGAGGCCATCGGCTCCGCCAGCATGAAGTTCGTGGGGCGCATCGGCTCGATCCTCACGTCGGCGAGCCTGCCCCCCTTCGCCTCGCGGGCTAGGAGCCCGACGTCCCCGAGCATGAGGTAGGCCTCCTTGACCCTCTCCCTCCCCAGGTCCTTGCCGAACGCCTCCGCGACGGCCTCCTCCACGAGCCCCTCGACCAGGCCTATCCTCATCTCCCTGCTGAGTATCTTGACGACGTACTTCGCCTCCAGCTCTCCCTCGCCCCTGTGAAGGAGCGACTTCACCAGCTCCTTCTTCAGCGCCGTGGACCCCTTCCCCTGGGCCCCGGTGATCCTCTCGAACGTGGAGGCGACGTCGAGGATGCTGAGCGCGTCCTCAGCGCCGTCGAAGAGCGTGGCCTCCCTCCTCCGGCCGATGAACTCGGCCACCGACTCGCTCAGGTCGCCGTGCCTGAGGTAGCTACTGCTGAGCTCCTCCTGGGTCACGCCCGTCAGGTCGCGCAGCACCCCTACCAGCGCGGAGTATCCGACCTGGGTCTCCTCGGCGCTCCCCTTTCGCGTCGCCCTCCCCGCCGCGAAGCGCGCCGCGTACTCGACCTCGTCCTCGCTCCCAAGGCGCGAGAACAGCCCGGCGAGGATGGAGACCTTCTCGTTCTTTCCCTTGGCGAGGCGGACCTTCTCCAGCGTCTCTGCGAGCTCACGGAACGGGGTGGGCTTCGTGTATCTCGCCATTCCTTTCCCCGGCGTGCGTGGGGCTATTTTGCTCTACGGGCGCCGCCCTTCAGAGCTGCTGGGCCATGAGGTAGGCAGACTCGCCGTCCTTGTAGTAGCCCGTCATCGTCCCGGTCACCTGGAGGTTCAGCTTCCTGTAGAGGCGGACAGCCTCGTCGTTCGTCACCCTGACCTCGAGGAAGACCTCCTTGCACCCTCCCTTCCGCATCTCGTCCATCGCGCGCTGGATGAGCATCGTCCCTACCCCCTTCCCCCTGTGGGCCTCCATCGTGGCTACGGAGATGATGTGCCCCTTCCTCGCGAGGCCGAAGCGCCTCATCACCGAGAGGCCGTACTCCACCCTGCACATGATGTAGCTGACGACCAGTCCGCCGAGCTCCGCGACGATGAACGTGTTCGGGAACTCGTTGAGTATCTCGTAGTAGAAGTAGTCCGAGTAGTGCTCGGGGAGGGTCGCGGAGTTGACGGTGATCACGCTGGGAACGTCCGAGGCCTCGGCGTATCGAACGGTGTAGTCTCCCGCCTTCCCCAAGATGGACTTTTGCATTCCGCCGTCTCCGCGCGGAAGGAGCGTCCTAAATAAAGTTGGCCGATTCCTCTTACACTAGGTTTATTGCGACAACTTCCGCGAGTGGCCCAGAGTGCCTTGTCCGCAATCAACGCCGACGTCGACGCCGCGGTCAGGTCGCTCTTCTCTGTCAGCGACTACTTCGTGGCCGAGGAAGGGGCCGCAGAATACAAGGTGGCCTACGACGAGAGGTCCGCGTCGAACTTCCTGAAGCTCCTCGAGACCCTGAAGGGGCCGGACTACTCGGCGCAGCTCTACGGCGAGCCGGAGAGCGCGACCCTCATGGTCGTCAAGAACCCCCCGCCCCCGCCGCCGCAGCTGAGGGTGAGGCTGAGCACGCCCGCCTTCCTCTTCCTCCTCACGCTCCTCTCGGTCTTGGTGACGGGCTACGTGGTCGCGGTGATCTTCCCGCAGGTCGCTCCGGGGAGCTCCTCGCTAGAGATGGGGGTGGGCTTCGTCGCGGCCCTCGGCGCGGTCTTCGCGGTCAGGTACCTAGCCCAGAGGTACACGGCCAGACGGGGGAGCTTCTCGTTCCGCTCCTACTACCTCCCCAACGTCCCGATCTTCATCGCGCTCCCGACGATGTACTTCCTCCCGACCTTCGGGGCGGTGAGCTTCCCGGGGTCGCCTCCGGCCAACAAGAACAAGCTCTTCGACTTTTATCTCGTCGGGGCGGTCGCGATGCTCGCAGTCGCACTGGTCGTCGCCTTCCTCGGCGCGGGCACCTCCGTCGTCCTCACGCAAGCCCAGGTGGCGGCCCTCTCGAGCGGGAACCAGACCGCCACGATACAGGCCAACCCGAGCGTCCTCCAGGCCGCGGCGATCTCCCTCTCGCAGAGCCTGAGGGTGCTGGGCCCGGTCCCCGCTGGAGGGACGCTCATCTTCTCGCCGATCGATATAGCGGCCTGGCTCGGCCTCCTCCTCGCGTTCTTCAACCTCATGCCCGCGGCGCTCTTCGACGGCGGAAGGATGGGCCGCCTCGCGCTCGGGGAGAGGGGCGGCCGGGTGACCACCATCGTGGTCGGCCTCTTCCTGCTGCTCACCGACCTCCCGGACTACTGGGTGGTCTTCCTCCTCGTCTTCCTGATGGCTGCGTTCCCGGTCCAGGGCGAGACCCTCGACTCCATCACCCAGCTCTCCCGCTCGAGGAAGGCCGTCTTCGCGCTCACGGTCCTGGTGGGGCTCCTCTGCGTCCCCATCCCCCAGACCTTCGCGACCTTCCCGCTCTAGGGGATGACCGTCTCGCACGCGCGGGTGACCACGTTGAGCTTAGCCCCCCGCCCCACGGTGGCGAAGACCTTGCCGAGGGCCTCGCCCGACCCGCGCGCGGTCCTGAACCTGAGCTTGCCTCCCGCGTAGAGCTCCGGGAGGGACGAGAGTAGGATGACGGAGTACCTCTCGTTCAGCTCGGTGACGTACGAGATCTCCTCGAGGCCCTCGACGTAGGCGCCCTTCTTCATGAAGCTCTCGGTCATCCGCCCGGTGAGGTACATCTGGAGCGCCTCGGAGCCGACCCCGTCCCTGCACTCGGCCACTAGGACGACCTCTCCTCCCTTCTTCACCCCCTTCAGGGCGCCGAGCGACAGCCTGATCGCGTGGGAGAGGGTGTCGTCGTAGCCCCTGCCACCCGCGCCGACGACCAGGCCCTTCGCCTGCGGCATCTCGGCGGACAGGTAGTGGGCGCGGGCCTGCTTCACGGAGTCCCCCTCGACTATCGAGTAGGGCTCTCCCCCTCGAGTGATTATGGTCGCGTACTCTGCGCCCTGGACGGCATCGACCTCCTGGCGGACGGCGGCGTAGCTGGGGGAGTCCTCTCGGAGCGGCTGCGCGCTGTCGCCGTCCCGCTTCCTGTACCCCAGCCTCCGCGCCCCCGCGATGCAGCCGAGGGCCAGGGCTACGGGCGCGTCGACGAACCCGAACAGCGGGTCGGGCTCGCCGGTAGATATCGCGAACTTCTTCTCCGGCCCGGAGAAGTCCGGCAAGAGCTTCCCGCCCTCCCCCTCGGCGCCCTCGCCTGGCGTGCGAAGCCTCTCGACCGCCTCCTTTAGCTCGGGGACGGCAGCCTCGACCTTCCTCGGGTTCGGGGAGAAGAACCTGTGGCCCTCCCTGGGCACCTTCGCGATGAGGGCCTTCACCACCTTCAGCGTCGCGGGCTTGTGGTCGCATATCAAGACCCTCTCCGCCGCCTTCATCTTCTCCGAGAGCGGGACCACTATCTCCTCGACGTGAGACTCGGGCTTGGGGTCGATGGTCTCCCCAAGGTTCTCTTGCATTAGCGTGACGAGTGACTCCACGTCGCCATAGGGGACCCAGATTTCCATGGGGCGCTTCTATCGCGTGACCCACTCTCGCGGCGTCTATCAAGCTTGCCCCGCGCCTAAAGCCGCTCCTTCCAGAATCGCCCCTCTACTCTGCCGGCCAGCCGGTCAGACCGCCCCAGGGGGGCGGCCCCGCCGCACCTTTTTCTATCACCGGCGGAGACCTCGCCCCATGGTGTGGAAGCGCAGGAAGGAGCTGCTCGAGGAGCTGGCCATGGTCCTGGTGAAGGTCAAGGCCATCCAGTTCGGGACGTTCACACTCGCGAGCGGGAAGATCAGCTCCTACTACATCGACCTGCGCACCATACCCAGCTACCCCGGGGCTTACAAGACGCTGATCGGCGTCTACGGCGAGTTCCTCCGGCACGAGTTCAAGGAGACGAGCTATGACGCCATAGCGGGCATCCCGACCGCGGGCCTCACCCTCTCCTCCCCTATCGCGCTGGCGCTCGAGAAGCCGATGATCTATGTCAGGAAGGACGAGAAGGACCACGGACGGGGCAAGCTCGTCGAGGGTGTCACGAGACCCGGATGGAAAGTCCTCGTGATCGACGACGTCATCACCACCGGCGGCTCGATTATCTCGGCCATCGAGGCCGTGAGGGCGGAGGGGTGCGACGTGGAGAGCGCCTCGGTCGTCATAGACAGGCTCGAGGGCGGCACCTCCGCCATGAAGAAGCAGGGGGTGAAGCTTCACGCGATGACGGACATACTGGAGCTGGTCAAGATCCTCAGGTCGAAGGCCCTGCTTTCAGCGGAGGAGGCGAACGCCGTCTCGTCTCAGGTCAAAAGACGCTGAGGCGGGTCAGTAGACCATCAGGTTCTTCTCTTCGAGAAGGACGTGAAGATTGTTGACCGCCCTGTAGACGTCGCTCTCCCTCTTCGCCCCCGTGCAGACGAGCTTCCCTGAGGCAAAGAGCAGGATCACGGTCTTCGGGTCGGCCATCCTGTGGATGAGGCCAGGGAACTGCTCGGGCTCGTACATCGACTTTGGGAGCACACGCGCGGCCTCCTCCAGGTGGACCTTCCCGCCGAGGTTCGCCGATGCCACCATGTTCTGTATAACTATCTCCGCCTCGTGCTTTATCGGGATGCCCCCCTTCTTGAGCCGCCTCACGACCTCCTGCACCGCCTTTCGCGCCATGTCCTCGGACTTGGCTCCCGTGCAGACCATCTTGCCCGAGCTGAAGATCAGCGTCGCGGTCTTCGGGACCTTGAGCCTGAAGACGAGTCCCGGGAACTGGTCGGGGTGGTACTCCACGTCCACGAAGTTCTTCGTTATCTGGTTCAGGTCGACTTTCTGGTTTATCGAGGCCGACGCGACCACGTTCTCGATGCTGACGATGGCCTTTGTCTGGGGCATCGCCCGTGCCGGGCCCGTGGGGTATATAAGGAGCGTAAAGGGCGCGACGGCTTTTCGGCGCGCAGGTTATATCCGCAGGCGGCCAAGGGTCGCAAGCGGGGAGATACGCAGCTTTGTCAGATTCGCACGGCGGAAGCGGGATGCAAGGTCAAGACACGTCGCACGGGACAGGCGCGCCGAGCAGGTCCTCGCACCGCCGACTGGTGCTCGTCACAATAATCATGGTGGGATTCGCGGGCCTCTCCTTCTTGCCCGCTCTCTTCTCGAGAGGGGGGACGGGGGTCTCCAGCACGGGGTCTGACATGCCGAACATCTTCATCCCCGTGTGGCTCACCCTGACCATCGCTACCGTCGTCATCAGCATGTGGTTCACCAAGTTCCTCATGACGTATGAGAAATACCGGGACTCAGAGTCGCCGCACCCGGCTGAGCCCGCCCCCTCCCACTAGCGACCGAGTCGCGCCGGCTCCTCCCTCTCGCGAAGGCCGCAGCTCCGAGAGGAACACGAAGATCAAGATCAGCCCGACGAGGACGTAGTTCCACGGGTACGGCACGAGCATCGAGACGAGCCCGAGGTACGGGACCGCCAGGACGACCACCCCCTTCACGCACTCCGAGGTGATGGGAGGCCACTCGTAGGGCTCGTCTGGGTGGGGGTTGGTCACCCTGTCGTCTCCCTGGGTGATGAGGCCCGAGCTGGTGACGTTGACGACCCTGTGCACTATCGTGAGCCCGAACTGGTTCGGACACGTCCCCGAGGACGTAGGCTGCTGGTAGATTATCACCTGCCCGACGTGTATGCTGCTGAACGGCACCCTCTCGGCTATGACCAGGTCGCCCACCTGGAGGGTGGGGACCATGCTCTTGCTCACCACCACGTAGACCGGAGACGAGCCCAGCGCGCTCCCCACGAGGAGCTGCGCGCCCGTGACGATGACGAGGACGATCAGGACGTAGGTGATCGCCCTGCTCACGTTCTTCGAGAGTGGCACGGTCATTCCTGGGCAGGCTCGCTGGATTGTTAAGGCTTCTCGATTTGCGCCCGCAAGTCTTTTGAAGGGAGGGGAGCGCTGGGAGGCACGATGAAGCTTCTCCCCCTCGTCGAGGCGCTCGCCATCAACGCGTTCCTCATCCCCCTGCTCCTCCTGATCTCCGAGAACTACGGCCTGCGCGCCGCCTACTGGGTCTCGGAGGGGTTCACCGCCTCCACGGTGCGGTACCCGTTCTTCTTCATCACCTCGGCTGTCAGGGGCACCACCCACATCCAGGGCCTGCTCAGCGTCGACTGGCAGCAGGTCGTCCTCTTCGTCATCCTCGTGGCCGACGCCGTCTTCGCTCTGGGGTTCTACCGCTCCGGCAGAGCCGTCGACCGGCCGAGCGCCCCTGCTTGAAGCGCTAGGGTCCTCGCTCGACGAACCCCTAAATACGATTCGGCCCCTCGACGCCGCATGCGTCACTCGGCACGCATACTCCTCGTCGGGATCGCCCTCATCCTCTCTGCGATGGCGACCGACTGGATAGGCAGCACCTATCAACTCCTGGTCGTCTTGGTGCTCTCGCTGGCCCTCGCCGTCGCGGGGGCGGTGATCTCAGTAAGGGGGGTGATGGAGTTCCTCGGGGACGCGCTCTAGTAGAGCCAGCACGAGACCCAGTGCCCGGGCTCCACCTCTTTGAGCCGCGGGACGTCTGTCTTGCAGACGCTCATGACGAACGGGCACCTCGGATGGAACTTGCATCCGGTCGGGTGCTCGGTCGAAAGGGTGAGCTCGCCCTTCGCCCCGATCTTCTTCGTCACGTTCTTCATGCTCGGGTCGATGGTGGGCGACGCCTCGAGGAGCGCCTTCGTGTACGGATGGAGGGGCTTCTCGATGACGGCGTCCGACGGGGCGATCTCGACCACGTTCCCGAGATACATCACCGCGATCCTCGCGGCTATGACCCTCGCGACGGACATCTCGTGGGTGATGAACAAGAACGCCGTGCCGCGCTCCTTCGACTCCCTCCCGATGATGTTCAGGATGTCCCCCTTCAGGGACGCGTCCAGCATCGAGACGGGCTCGTCGGCGACGACCAGTTCGGGGTTGAAGAGCAGCACCCTGGCTATCCCGACCCTCTGCCTCTGGCCGCCTGAGAGCTGGAAGACGTAGTTGGAGAGCTGCTGCTCCGGCAACCCGACCCTCTTGAAGACGTCGTGGATCCTCTCGGAGATCTCCTGCCTGCTCCGCACCCCTTGCGCCTGGAGCGGGATCCGCAGGGCGTCGTAGACCTTCATGTTGGGGTCGATGGAGGAGAAGGGGTCCTGGAAGATGATCTGCAGCTTCCTCCGCAGGCTCTTCCATGCGCGGCCGGTCGCCCGCCCCACGTTCGTCAGCGTATCGCCCTCGACGAGGATCACGCTCCCCGAGGTCGGGCGCGTCAGGCCGATCGCGGCTCTGCCCAGGGTGGTCTTGCCTGAGCCGCTCTCTCCGACCAAGGCGACCACCTCGCCCCTGCCGACCTCGAGGGACACCCCGTCCACGGCCTTGATGACCGAGGCCTTCTCCAGGAGCCTCTTCTTCGTGAAGAAGACGCTGACGTCCTCGAGCTTGAGGACCGGAGCCTCAATAGAGCCAGCAGGCAACCCTTTCCCTCCCTACCCCCTTCAGCTTCGGCTCCTCCCTCCTGCAGACCTCCATCGCGTACGGGCAGCGCGGAGCGAAGCTGCATCCGGGCGGGACGTTCGCGAGGTCTGGCATGAACCCCGGTATCCCCTTTATCTCCTTGGACTGCAGCGTGGGCGTGGAGGCCAGCAGCCCCTGGCCGTACGGGTGCTTCGGCTTTTGGAAGAACTCCGCGGAGTCTCCCTCTTCGACCATCTTCCCCGCGTACATTATGTACAGCCTGTCGACCGTCTCTGAGATTATCGCCAGGTCGTGGGTTATCAGGAGGATCGAGATGCCCATGTCCCTCCTTAGCGACTTTAGGAGGTTCAAGATGTTCGCCTGCGTGATCACGTCGAGGGCGGTCGTGGGTTCGTCGGCGACGAGCACGTCCGGCTCGAGGGCCAGCGCCATCGCGATGAAAGCCCTCTGCTTCTGGCCCCCTGAGAGCTCGTGCGGGTACCTGCGGATTATCGTCTCGTCGAGGTTCACCAGCTCGAGGAGCTTGCGCACCTTTGTCTCGCTCCCCTCGCTGCCGTGGATCTTCAGGACCTCGCTGATCTGCGCCCCTATCGTGAAGACGGGCGTGAACCCGTTCATCGAGCCCTGAAAGACCATCGCGAGCTTCTTCCATCTGTAGTTCTCCCGAAAGTCCTTTTCAGGGAGCTTCAGGATGTCCACGCCGTCGTAGTTCACCTCGCCGGCCACGACCCTGCCTGGAGGGTTCAGCAGGCGCAGCATGCCGAGGGCGAGCGTGCTCTTCCCAGACCCGCTCTCGCCAGCGAGCCCCACTATCTCCTGCCTGTCCAGGGTGAGGTCGACCTCCTCGGCCGCCTTCACCTCGCCCCTAGAAGAGGCGTAACGGATGCTGAGCCCCTTCGCCTCTAGTATGGCATCTCAACTCTCGCCGAGCTCATTTCGCCTGGACCTTCGGGGCAACGATCTTGTCCAACGCAAACCCTACCAACACGAAGGGGAGCGCGGCGACTATGATCATGATTCCGGGGAAGAGGACCCACCACCACCATCCATAGACGGCGGCCTCCTGGACGAAAGCGTCGTCCAGGATGCCTCCCCAAGTCACGACGGTCTGCGGCTGGATGCCGAGGAAGGCGAGGGTCTGGGCGAGGAGGATCCCGGCGGGCACCCCTAGTGCCGCGTACGCGATCGACACGGGCGTGAGCCTAGGCATGAAGTGGGTGAAGAAGGTGCGGATCGACGAGACGCCCATCGCCCGGTCTGCCTCGACGTACGTCTGGGACTTTACCGAGAGCGAGACGGACCTGGCGATTATGGCGTAGAAGGGCCAGGATAGCGCCGAGATCAGGAGGGCTTCGCTGATCAGGTCCAGCTGGATGTTGTAAGACAGGGCGACCAGGAAAGGAAGGGCGGGAAGGGCGAGGAAGACCAGGGCGAACCATTGCATGACGTTGTCCCTCTTGCCGCCCAGATAGCCGGCGAGGCCCCCGAAGACGACCCCGAAGAGCACGGCGATGACGGAGGTCAAAGCCCCGAGCTCCAACGCCCAGGGGAGGCCGAGCAGGACGCCGAGCTCTATCGGTCTGCCGTATAGGTCCGTGCCCATCAGTCCGTAGGACTTGCCGTTGACGGAGAGGAACGTGTCCGATTGGACGACCCCGGCTCCGCTGCCGATGAAGTCCACCCTCAGCCTGTACGTCCCTTGCAGCACGGGGTTGCTCATGAGCCCCTTCCCGTCTTGGTTGAAGAGGGCCGCCATCTCCTGAGGCACCGTCACGCCGCTGGGGGTGGTGCCTGTTTGGTCGCCCACGTATTTCTGGATCCAGGGGCTTATGCTGGGGTCGGCGACCACGTAGTTGACGTTCGAGCTCGGATTTCCGATGTATATGACGAGAGAGTTCCCGTCGGGCTTCATCCACGTTATCGCCGCCTCGATGAAGGTGCCGGAGAACCTCGGGATGAAGACGATGTCGCTCGGGGTCTTGGCCGAAGACCACTGGAAGGTGTAGGTGTTGCTGAAGTTTGAGTTGGGAGACCCGGCGGGGGCCGCGTTGGTCCACTGGACGCTCGGGAACCCGATCGTCGGCGGGTAGGCAGGGGTGAAGTATCCTATCCATTGGGGAGGCGCGCTCGGGGGGTTCCCCTGCCACTGCTTGGGATTGCCCCACTGCGAGGCGATCGTCGGAGGATAGCCGACGAGGACGTAGATCGAAGCGGCCACGAGCAAGACGAGCATGACCAGCCCAGCTACGCCCGACTTCGACCTCGAAAAGTCCCGGACGTACCCCCGCAGGTTGCTCTCGTTGCTCAAGTGCTCTTAGCCTGCCTTGATTCGCGGGTCCAAAACTCCGTAGAGCAGCTCGCCGATGTACAGTCCCAGCAGCAGAACGATGGTGAGCACGAAGGTCGACGCGATGATGATCGGAAGGTCGTTGGACAAAATCGCGTTGTACGTGAGCAGCCCGAGCCCTGGCCACCTGAAGACCACCTCCGTCGTTATCGCCCCTCCGAAGGAGCCGGCGACGGCGAGGACCGACTGCGTCGCTATGCTGGGCGAAACGGTCCGTAGGACGTGGGAGAAGAGGATCCTGCTGTCGGAGATCCCGCGGGCCTTCGCCGTGAGGACAAAGTCCTCCCCCATGGTCGAGACGACGAGGCTTCTGATCACGTAGCCGAAGCCTCCCAGGTTGACTATGAAGAAGGCGAGGAGCGGAAGCGTCAGGTGGGCGAGGAAGTCGCCGAACTGAGCGAAGAGCCCGGTGGGAGGAGGGACCGAGATTATCCCGCCCGACGGGAGGACGTTCAAGGAGTAGGCGAAGTAGGCGATGAAGAGGAAGCCCACCCAGAAGGGCGGCAGGCTCGAATGGATGACCGCGATGAAGGGGATCGACCTGTCCAGCTTCCCGCCGACCGACTTGGCCGCGAGGAGCCCGATCATGGTCCCGAAGAAGACCACCAGAAGAGTTCCAGTGGTGAAGAGGATTATCGTGTTGGGCAGGTAGGCGACTATGATCTGCGAGATGACCTTGGAACCGTTCGGAGCGAGGAGGAAGTACGACGACCCGAACTGAAACGTGAGTAGGTGGTAAAGCTGGTAGGCGAACTTGACCGGCAGCGGCTGGCTGAACCCGAACTGGCCGAGGAAGGACGCCTTGAACAAGGCGACCTGGGCCGCTATCTGCGCCTGGCTGAGGCTCCCGTGGGCGCTCTTGACCAGCGCCTGCTGGAACTGCTGCGCCTCATAGCTCGCCTGCGCAAATATGACCCTCTGCAGGCTTCCGTAGATGCCAAGGTAGAGGATGGAGACGGTTGCTATGAGAGCGAATGCATACGAGATCGACTTTGTGACTAGGAATCTGGCGAATCCCAAGCAGGACTTTACCCCTCGAGGTGGGTTTTAATGGTTGCGGAGCGCGCGAATATCTCCTGCCATTCTTCCCCAAAGGAGAGAACTCCTGCAATCACGAATCCGATTCGTGCTGCGAATCTTGCAAAAGATTCAACTTAAATACCAACGGCTTCCGACTCCGACTCGGATATGAGGACAGTTTCTAGACTAACCAGCATGCTGCTTGTCTGTACGGTGCTCGGTCTCTTCGTCTTGAGCTCCTTCGCGATACTTCCTGCAAAGGCAGTGACCCAGCCCATCAGCCCCGTCCTGAACAAGATCACGTTCGTGGACTATGGAGGCAACGACGCCTCCGGAACGGCCGACTTGATTGCAAACAAGATCGACATATACAACTTCCAGCTGACGCCGTCGGCGGCCGCCTCTCTGCCCTCGACCTATAACCAGGTGGTCTCCCCAGGGTCGCTCTATGGCTTGTACGTCAATCCGCAGAACACGACACAGGGATTCAACCCATTCTACTTCCAGAAGGTCAGGTTCGCACTAAACTACCTGATAGACAGGAACTACTTCTCCCAGACGATCGAGGGAGGAAAGTTCGTGCCCTCTGTCTCGGCGGTATCAGCGGAGCCAGACACGGTGACGGTGGCGACTGGCCAGGCTCCCTTCTCTAACGTGACCTACAACCACCAGTTCGCGAACCAGACAATCACGTCCGTCCTGACGGCGAACGGCGCCACCTACACCGGCGGGCATTGGATGTACAAGGGCAAGGCCATCACCATCGGGCTGTTCGACAGGATCGACGACCCGATTAGGCACGCCTTTATGCAGTATCTCAACTCGCAGCTCCAGGGCCTGGGCTTTGCGACCAAGCTGATCTCGGGGACCCTCTCCGATGCGGAGACCGTGGTCTTCGGGAGCGACCCCGTGAACGCGACGTGGGACATCTACCCGGCGTCGAACTCTCAGATATACGGATACTACGACAGCAACGCCATCAACTTCTACTCGGCCGGCTACTACAACGACCTGCCGGCGTCAGACCACTACGGGACGAACTGGGTGGGAGGATGGGACAACACGACCCAGGAGGCATATTCGACGTCCTTGTACGACAAGGCTGACACCTACGCGATCCCCCTGCTCCAGTCTAACTTTAGCACGATCGCTCAGAGGAACGCGCTCCTGAGCAACCTGGCCTACTACGGCGTCCTGGGCGCGACATACATCTGCCTGGGAACGTCTCTGGCACCCCAGGGCACAACCGGCGCCGTATCGGGAATCACTGGTAACTTCCTGACGGACACCATAGCCAACTATCAGAACTTCCTGACCATGTCCGTCTCCTCGGCCGGCGCGACCGCGACGGCGAACTCCATCAAGATCGGCGTGAGGCACATCACCAACGGGGCGGTGAACCCTGTAGGCGGAGACAACGACGCCTACGGAGACAACATGCAGGCGGCGAACGCCTTCCCGATATACGCCTACGGCCCGTCCACGGCATATCCCTACTCCACCGGGATGACCTTCAAGGTCAACGCGAACACCTTCGCGAACAACGTCGCGGTCCCGACCTCCGCGATCTTCTTCAACGGGACCTCTGACCAGTGGCAGAGCGTAGCCGCCGGCACCAAGGGACAGAACGATGTGACCGTCGACTTCTCAAGGTATCTCTCGCACACGACCTGGGCGGACGGGCAGCCCGTCACCCTAGCGGACATGCTGATGCAATACATCGAGATGGGGCGCGTCGTCTCTCCGGGCAACCCGCTCTCCGACTCGGGAGGCGAGCACGGGCTCTACTCTACGGAATACAGCCAGGTGCAGGGCATCAAGGTCCTCAACTCGACGGCCCTCGAGATATACACCACGGGCACGTTCTTCCCTGACGCCAACTACGCAGCGATCGGCGCGATCGCCGACGTGGCGTCTCCGCTGGGATACTCGGGATACACCGACGGATTTGGCATGACCCCCTGGCAGATGTACTACGGGATGAACCAGGTGGTGGCCAACGGACAGGCGGCCTGGTCGACCGCGACGGCGACGAAGAAGGGCATACCGTGGCTCAGCCTCCTCAACCCGACCGACGTCGGAAACGTCAAGGCGGCCTTGACTGCCGCAGGTTCGACGATCCCTGCTGAACTCGCTCAGCTCCAGACTTTGACCGGGCAGTCGTGGGTCACCAGCACAACCGCGTCGGCAGGATACACCGCGGCGATCAACTTCATCAGCACGAACGGGGTGGCGCTGATCAGCGACGGAGCCTTCTACGTCTCGCAATACTCTTCGTCCACCTCCCCGGCCTTCCTCGTGATGGCGAAGAACCCCGGCTTCCAGGGCGGAGCCGTAGGGAACCCGCTGCTCTTCGCCCCCGCGGTGGTATTGAGCCCGCAGGCTGCGATCCCACCAACCCTCTCGCCAGGCGGGACCTTCACCGTGACGGCGCTCCAGACGGCCGACGGCGCAGCGGCGTCTACTGCGACCCCCGCACCTGGTGCCAACGTCATCGTCAACATAGTCCAGAACGGCAGCTTGGCGTTCAGCCAGAACTACACGACCAACGCCAGCGGAAAGGTGACCGTGCAGATCCCTCAGAGCTTGAAGGTCGGAACCTACCAGATGAGCATCTACACATACTCCCAGACGTCCACCCTGGTCCAACCAATCGTCCAGACCCTCACCCTGACCGCGGCCTCCGCCGCTTCGAGCACCTCGGCCGGCGGGTCGAGCACCACGGCCTCTTCCTCCACGACTACTTCGAGTAGCAATACCACGCTGTACTTGCTCGGAGGGGTAGTCGTCGTGATCGTCGTCGTGGTGGCCTTCGCGTTTACGCGAAGGAAAGGAAAAGGGGGGGTATAGGCCTCCTCTCCTCTTCCTTGTCTTAGCCAAAGAACTCGTCCTGGACCGGGCAGGCCACACATGGGGTCAGGCCGCCGGCGCATCGGCTCGCGCGCCCTGAAGCGCCGATATCCCTCTGCGGAGAAGGCCATCCGGACGCTGGAGATCCCAGTCCCGCCCGAAACCAGGTCGCCCGAAGAGCTCCTCGCCTGGAAGCTGGGCTCGAAAGCCGCGGCGCGGAGCGCCCTCCTCGCGCTGGCGGAAGAGCACCAGCTCCCTCACGACGCCCCACAGAGCGTCCTCGCTGCCCTCGCGCTCACGAGGCTGGGGGTGGACGCCGACCTCGTAGCCAAGTCCCTCGCCTGGGACGAGTTCGAAGACTACTGCGCGATGGCCATATCGGCCGCGGGTTACGCGGTAAGGAGGAACGTCCGCCTCCGCAAGCCGACCCGCCAGATAGACATAATCGCAGAGTCGGCGCAGCTCGTCCTCTCGATCGACTGCAAGCACTGGAGGAGGGGTGCGGGGGCGGCCAGCCTCGCTGCGACGGCCGCCGCGCAGGCACAGAGGACGGTGGCTTACATGAAGGCGCACGGCAACGCAGAGGATAGGGCCTTCCTCCCCGTCGTGCTCACCATGGTCGACAACCAAGTGAGGGTAGTGGAAGGCATCCCGGTCGTCCCTCTCACGGCCCTAAGGGCTTTCCTGGCCTCGGTGAGCAGGTTCGACGAGGGGTTCGCGTTCATCTCGAGGCTCCCAAAGCCGTGAGTTATTCGTTGGCGTCTCAGCGCACGCCGAATGGGTCGTCAAATAGAAATCCCATCTGTTATTTCATGACGCTGGTCAGGAAGGCAATCAAGCAGCGTTTCCGTCCGAATTCTCAGATTAACGCTGACCAAGGCTGAAACAAGAGGGACCACAATGGATTGCCCACGATGCGGGGAGAGACTCCAAGTGCCAATCCCAGGCGATACCAAACACCATCGCCAGTTGCGGTGCGAGACTTGCAAGGGATGGATAGATCGTGACCTAGTCGCTGTCTTGAACATCTCTCGCAGGGGGTGGTTGACGTTCGACCATTCGTCGAAGGAAGGCGGGGCAGGAGAAGCAGTGGAGGGGAACGCGGACCACGAAGGAGATGCTAATCCTCAGAGTCGATGCCTCGAAACTGCACGGTCGGAGCTGATGCAGTAGAACGGCGTCTCAGTCTAATGCCTTCAGGTCATATTTTGTATCCGTAACTCTGTTACTTCATAGACGCCATTCCTTCGGACGGGCGGATGGTATTAAAGTCCCTCTTCGTTGGTTGGAACGCGGACCACGAAGGGGAGCGGCTAATGCTCAGAGTCGATGCCTCGAAGTTGCGCGAATTACAGAAAACGCAATAGAACCATATTAAAGCTCGATCCGTCGCCTTCCCTCGACGGTCCTTAGAGAATTGGTCCTGCACACCGGGAAGAAGGCAATCAGGGCTCTGGGCGTCGCGGAGAGCTTCCATCCTGCCGCGAAAAAGTCCACCCTCGCGGGAGTCGTCGTGCGCACCGACCTCGTGGTGGACGGGTTCGTCTTCGGGGCCGCGACCGTGGGGGGCGACGACGCCACGGGCGCAGTGCTGAGGATGTATCGGAGGCTCAAGAGGGGGGACGTCAACCTCATCATGCTGGCCGGCTGCATAATCAGCCGCTACAACATCATCGACGTCGACGAGGTCGCGCGGAGGTCGGGGCTCCCGGTCGTCTGCCTCACCTACAACGAGTCGAGCGGGTTGGAGGGCGCGATAAGGAGCCACTTCGAGCGCCCAGACGAGCGCATCGAGAGCTACAGGAAGCTAGGCGCCCGCTCTCCAGTCCTCCTCCGCACGGGTCACAGGTTGTACGTCAGGAGCGCGGGGATCAGCGAACGTGACACCAAGAGCGTCCTGGACGCGTTCACCCTTCAGGGCGGAGTGCCCGAGCCCGTGCGGCTCGCTAGGCTCCTCGCAAGGTCGGCGCCCCTACGGCAGCCAGTGGTCTAGCCAGACTTTACGATGATCGTGCCCTTCATCCAGCCGTGCAGGCTGCAGATGTAGTGGTACGTGCCTGGGACTGTGAAGGTCTGCACGAAGGTGGCGTTGGGCCCGAGTATGTCCGAGCTCGAGACCTTCGCGCCGCTGGGGACGCTGGTGAACGTCACGGTGTGGCCGGCCACGTCGTTATTCGTCCAGACCACGGTGTTGTTCACACCCACGACGACGGTCGCGGCGTCAGGCCCAAAGCCGAGCGAGGACTGGTCGGCCGAGGCCCCCTTCAGGATGGAGATGGGGAGCGCGTTCGTTGGGATGGAGTTGCTCGTGGACGCCGAGGTGCTGACGGAGCTGGTGGACGACGAGGAGGATGCCCCGCCGCTTCCCGACCCCGCGACCACGATTATCTTCCCGACCATCGTGGTGGGGTGTACCACGCAGTAGTACGCGTACGTTCCCGGCTTGGTTATCGTGAAAGGCCCCTTGGTCACCCCGAAGCCGATCACCCCCGTGTCGAACGGGCATGGCTGCCCGGTCTGGGCGCACGTGTCGGCCGTCAACGAGTGGAAGACTCCCCCGCTCTGGGAGTCGTTGTTCAGCACCTGGAACGTGTTGTTCACGCCGACGACAAGGGTCGCCACGTCGGGGGAGAAGGCCGTCGTCGTGAGGGTCGCCGCCCCAGGGTCGATGGCGATGGTGATGCAGCTCGGTGGCGTGCACCCCGCGGCGGCGGACGAAGTGGATGTGCTCGTGCTGCACGAGTTGGTCTTGCAGACGACGAACTGGTAGTACCCGACCGAGGTGACCGCGATTATTATCAGGACCGCTACCGCCAAGGCGACGCCGACGGAACCCTTCGGCTGACTCATTGCTTGCTGCGGAGTCGCGAATCGAGGGGTAATAAAATTTTAATGAGCGAAGGGATGTAAGCTTAAAAACGCCATGCGAGTGTGGTGGAACCCGGCAGCAATATTGCAACCTGCGACGCATGACGTAGCTGTCAGAGAAGGGCTCGGCGCCACCGGCAGACGAGGGCGCCTCGCGCCCGGAAAGGAGATGTTTGCTACCTAGATGTCAGAGAAGATCACCAACAGCAGCGCCCCTCCGGCGCCGCCCAGCCCCGCCGCGGCACCCGCGAAGAAATCGAGGCGCGGATTCCTGAAGCTCGTCGCCGTGGTCGGTGGCCTGCTCACTCTAGCGCCTTGGATCCCCAACATGGGCTCGTTCCTCTCGTCATCGGCGAGCGGCTCCGCGACGGCCAACGGGACCCAGACGATTGTGCTCGACGAGAACACCCTCGAGAACGGAAACGCCTCGGGGAAGACCGTGAACGTCAACGACCTGACGACCTTTCCTCCTAACAGCACCTGGGTGATGACCTATCCATCGTCAGGCAGCCCGACCACTGACGGGCAGAACCCGAACACCTTCGTGAAGTTTGGGCTGATAAGACTGCCGACGGAGCTCGGCGGCGCGAACAAGGACGCGAGTGCCTTCGTGGCGTTCAGCAAGGTCTGTGTCCACCTGTGGTGCAGCCCGAACTACAATCCCAGCCCCTCGCATGAGCTCTACGAGTGTCCCTGCCACGGCAGCGGGTACTCCGTGGGAGTCGGCGGGCACGCCGTCGGAGAGGCGCTCATCGGGCCTGCTGCTGTCCAGCCCCCGCCCACGAACGCGATCCCCCTCCTCACGCTCACGACGGACTCTGCTGGGAACCTGCAGGTCATACCTCCGTTGTGGGATGTAGACCACAACGGAGTGGTCGGCTATGGGAGGTACACGGGGAACGGCGCCTTCGTTCAGGGATACAACCCGAAATAGGGAAATGGTGATTTGTGAGCTTGTCATCGTCTGAGGGAAGCGAAAGCGGCAAGCCGGAGGAGCAGAAGAAGCCCTCTCTCCTGCCGACGCCTCCGCGGCCGGGCTCTACCTCTGCCGCGGGCTCGCCTGCGACCCCCGCGCCGTCCGGGACGAGCACCCTGCCTCCCGCGCCGAGGCCAGGGGTCACAATGGCGCCCACCCCGCCTCGCCCCGTCGGGGCCGCCCCCATGGCGCCGATGGCCCCCCGCCCGCCGTCCGCCCCGTCCGCAGCTGCCAAGCCACCACCGCCTCCGCCCAACATGATCGAGAAGCTATGGAACTTCGTCGTCGACAGGTTCGAGAGGACCGTCTTCCTCGGCCTGAAGTTCACCTTCCCCAAGAAGTTCGTGAGCCCCCTGGGCTTCCTCGGCGTCCTTACCGGGATGGTCTTCCTCCTGCTCGGCATCACGGGAGGGCTGCTAATGATCTACTACGAGCCGACGCTGCCCGGGTGCGGGAGCTTCTCCTGCGCGTTCACGAGCGTCGCAAACATCACCAACAACGTGCCGTATGGGTGGTTCGTCAGGGACATACACTACACCGCGTCGAACGCGATGGTCCTTCTCGCAGCGCTCCACCTGTACTACCAGTACTTCAGCGGCAGGTTCAAGATCAGAAACGAGGTGATCTGGGTGACCGGGATGCTCTTCGGGCTCATCACAGTGCTGGAGGCCTTCACCGGGTACGACATCATCTTCAACCAGAGGGCGGGCCTCGCGATCGAGATAGGCGCATCGCTGGCCAACTCTTCACCTTCGATAGGGCCGATCACCGGGTCGGTGATCAGGCTCGCCACCTTCGGCGCTGGCTTCAACGACTTCATCCTGCGCCTCTTCGCCGCGCACGTGTTCATCCTCCCGATGGTCATGATCCTCCTGACGTTCTTCCACTTCCCCCGCTACCTCGTCTTCGACCTCCCGGTAGTTGCGTCGGTTATGGGCGGCATCTTCATCATAGGGGCACTCTTCCCGGTCCAGCTAGGGACCGGCTACAGCCCGGCCAACGGGCAGCTCACAATCCCGGAGTGGTACCTGACGAGCCTCTACGCCCTGCTCCGGACCGAGCTGGACAAGTTCACGATGGCGGGACTGATCCCCGTCCTGTGGCTGCTCATGTTCGCCGTCGTGCCGTTCGTGGACACCTCGAAGAAGATGTCGTGGAAGGAGAGGCCGTTCTTCGCGGCGCTCGGCATCACCAGCATCGGGGAGGTCCTGGTGTCCACCTCATGGGGCGCGTACGTCAACCCCAACACGTCGCTGAACACCCTCGCGCGGCTCTACGTCAACCCTACAGAGTACTTCGGGTCGATGCTGGTGCTGGCCGTGGTGGCCTTCGGGCTCACCTATTCGGTGATCAACTTCCTCAACGCGAAGGAGAGGGTGAGGAAGGCGCTCCAGCCCACCAACCTCTCGTTCCTCTCGAGGGAGTGGCTCACCGCCGTGCTCTTCCTGCTCATCGCCGTCCAGGTGATCATGAACGTCTTCGCCGTCCAGGCGGTCGCGAGCGGCTTCAACAGCATCGCGCTCTTCGAGCTTGGCGTCGTCTTCATCACCTTCTCGGTGATAGTCCACCTCTACAGGTACAGCCAGCAGCTTCCATTCTAGGCGGCTACGCAGTCTTCAGGTCGGCGCACAGCTCGACGTACCTCGGCCCGATGGCCCTCACCTTCCTCACCGCGCGCACGCCCAGCCCCTGGCCGATGCCCTCCAGCTCCTTCCTCAGGTTCGTCTCGGCCTCGACTTCGTCCTGTCCCGTCATGTGCCTGTAGTAGTGGACGACGCCGTCTGGAGCCAGCATCGAGAGCGCGGCGGGGAGGAAGGCGTTCGACCGCGATGGGTGGGGCATGAGGATCCTGTCAAAGGGGCCCTCGCCCTCGAGCTCCTCCGGGAGCAACATCGCGTCCCCCTCGATCATCTCGATGCGCCCCTCGACCTTGTTCAGCTTGTTGTTCTCCAGGTGGTACCTGAACGCGGCGTCGTTCAGCTCGCAGCTCCACACCTTTGTCCTCTTCGCAATGAGTATCGAGTAGGGGCCGACCCCCGCGAACATGTTGAGCACCTTCTCGCCCTCTTCGACCTGGCTGGCTATGCGCAGCCTCTCGGTCGAGAGTCGTGGGGAGAAGTAGCACGTCTCGACGTCCAGCTGGAGCCTGAGCCCGTTCTCCTTGTGGAGGGTGGTCGTCCGCACCTCCCCGCCCAGGTGGCGAAGCGCGCGCAGGCGAAAGTCGCCCTCTATCCCGCCCTCCTGTCCGTAGACGCACTTCACGCTCTTCATCTCGGCGAGGATGGCTTCTGCGAGCGCGCCCTCACTGCCCACCGCGCCCGGCCGGAGCTTCACTATCGCGATGTCCCCTATCACGTCGATGCCGCTCTCGAACGACGAGAGCTCGCCCCACTTGGAGAGCTTCGTGCCCGCTCACCTAGGAGCGGAGGGGCGAGCGGCGGCCTTCAAGCCTCCCCCTCCTCCTCTTCCTCCTCCGGCTGCCCCGGCCTCGCGGCGTAGTAGTACTGGCCTTCGGCCTTCTGCTCACGGTCCCTCTTGCTCTCCGGCTTGTTGACCCGGGGCCTCCCGCTCTTGACGTCCCTTCGGTAGGTGAGCCCGATCTCCCCAAGGAACGCGTTCATCCCCTCCTCCTTCCCCAGTGGGGCGGTCGCCGAACCGCTGCGCCCTGGGTCCCCTGTGAAGACGAGCATCCTGTCGGAGATGAGATCGAGGAGCTGGATGTCGTGGTCGATTATCAGCGCGCTCTTCCCTCTCGCCTTCACCAGCCTCCCCATCGCCTTCGCGATGACGAACCTGTCCTCGACGTCGACGAACGCGGACGGCTCGTCTAGGGCGTAGAGGTCTGCCGGGGCGGCGAACGTCGAGACTATCGCCAGCTTCTGGAGCTCCCCGCCGCTCAGGTCAGAGACGTTCCTGGGCAGGAGCTTCTCGATCTTCAGCGGCCCCGCGAGGTAGGCCTGGAGGTTGGCGTCGTCATACCCCTTCCCCACCTTCTCATTGATGAACTCGAGGACGGTCCCCTGGTAGTCGGACTTCAGGTACTGCGGCTTCAGCGCGATCTTCACTCCCACGCTCACCTCCCCAGAATCGGGCTTCTCCTCGCCCGCGAGGATGCGTAGGAAGGTCGTCTTTCCCAGCGCGTTCGCCCCTATCGCCCCGAAGATTGTCCCCGCCGTCATCTCTCCCGCGCTCACATCGAGGGAGAACCCCGGGAACGACTTCTTGAGCGAGCCGTACCTTGCTATCACCTCCTCCGACTGGACGGTCTCCACGCTGGTGGTGACGTCGAAGGTCACGCTCCTGTCTCTGAACCGGGTGTTCTCGTTGGGAAGGAACCCGTCGAGCAGCGCATTGATCCCGCTCCTTGACGGGTAGAGGGAGGAGACTATCCCGTAGACCCCTGGCTCGCCGTAGACTATCTGGACGTAGTCGCTGGCGTAGTCCAGGAACGTGATATCGTGCTCTACGAGCAGGACGTACTTCCCCTTCTCCGCGATCGACCTGATGAGCTTGGAGACCGCCAGCCTCTGGTAGACGTCGTTGTACGATGAGGGCTCGTCGAAGAGGTACATGTCCGCTTGCTTGAGCGAGGCGACCGCTACCGCGACCCTCTGTAGCTCCCCGCCGCTGAGGTCGCCCACGTTCTTGCCGAGCGCCTCGCCCAGTCCTAGGGTCTCGACCACTCTGTCGGTCTCGCCCGTCTCGTCCATCTTCTCGAGTAGGGATGCCACGTCCTTCTTCCAAACCTCGGGGAGCTTGTAGACGGCCTGGGGCTTGAGCGATATCTTCACTTCGCCGCTCTCGACCCTCTCGAAGTGCTCCTTGAGCTCCTTCCCGCTCAGATGGTCTAGGATGAGCCCCCATGTCGCCGGGTGCTCGTAGTCGCCCAGGTTGGGGATGAGCTGTCCCGACAGTATCTGCAGGGCGGTGGACTTTCCCGTCCCGTTCCTTCCCACGAGCCCAACGACCTGCCCCTTCCTGGGCGTGGGCAGGCGGTAGAGGCGGAACGTGTTCACACCGTACTGGTGGATCTTCTCTTCCTGCAGCTCCTCGCTCAGCCTGAGGATGGTTATCGCCTCGAACGGGCAGACCTTCACGCAGATCCCGCAGCCGATGCAGAGCTCCTCCGAGATGACCGCGAGCTTCTCCTTGGTCTCGCCGAGGACTATGCACTCGTCCCCGTTGATGTTCACCGGGCAGTCCTTGATGCACTCCAACCCGCACTTGTCGGAGTGGCAGAGGTTCTCGTCGAGACCGGCTACCCTGTGGACCATGGGCGAAGAAAACCCTCGCCGCTACGGGCTGTCTTTCAATCTTTTGGCGATCGGGCAGAAGCTGTGGATCTTGGGGTCTGTCCCGAGGCCTAGGCCGTCATACGAGTACTTCTTCCTCGCCGCCTCCCACACCGCCTCCTCCGAAGGCTCGCCGTCGAGGTGCATCCTCTCGTGCTCCTCGATTATCGGGCGCAGCCTGCACGTCGAGCACATCTCCTTCACGAACGCAACGCCCTGTCCCATGGAGTTGAAGACGATGACAACGCCCGTCCCCCCCATCAGCCAGACCATCGCGAGGGCCGGGTAGATCCCGAGAGTGCTGTCGAGTAGGAAGGAGACCGCGAAGGTGGCGAGGAGCAGCGACACCCCGACCAGCTTTCCCTCCGTGCCGCGGGGGAACGAGAACCCTATCGCCCTCTTGGGGAGCGAAGAGATGAGGAGCGGAGGGAGGAGCAGCCGCAGCAGCTTTGAGAGGGGGAGGACGACGACGCCGCCGATCGAGGCTACCGGGACAGGGAAGCTGAACGCCCTTTCCAACGATGATGGTCTGCGGGGCTCACCCTCGGCATGGGCATCGCCAATTCCCGCCTTCGGCCCATCGCCGTCGAATTTCTTCATGGAACACGCTGACGATGTTGTTTTCCGCCTGCTCTATTTATGCCTGCTACTCGACTCTTCTGTAATCTTCTTCAGCCTCGAAGAGATCTTCGACCCGAAATTCCTGATCTCTGCCGTGCTCTTCGGCGTGAAGTCCAGCGAGAGCGGTGAGATGGAGATGGCCCGGAGCTTGTGCACCGCGAACGCGTCGGAGTCCCTTCTGAAGTTCGGCATCCTGGAGCCCCAGAGCCAGTAGTACGGCCTGCCCCGCGGGTCTTCGCGCTCCAGGACCGAGTCCCTCCACTTCCTCGCCTCCAGCGAGGTTATCTTGACGCGCGTCTCCCAGCTCGTCCCCCAGGGGAAGTTCACGTTGAGCATGTCCGCCCCTCTAGGCAACCCGTGCTCGAGCACCTCCCTCAGGATCTCGGCGGCGATGCGCGCCGGGATCGCAAAGTGGGGGTCCTTCCTCCCGTGGACGATGGTCTTTCTCTGGGGGACCTCCATCGAGAACGCGATCGCCGGGATCCCGAGGAGCGCTGCCGAGAGGGCCGCCGCCACCGTCCCCGAGGCGAAGATGTCCTGGATCGTCAGGTTCTCGCCCTTGTTGATGCCTGAGACCACCGCCTCTGGCCTCCTCGGGAGGATGCTGTGGATTCCTATCATCGTGGAATCTGCCGGGCTCCCCGAGATGGCGTAGCAGACCCTCCTCCCGACGCGCACCTTGGTGACCCGGAGAGGCCTGTGAAATGTGAGGCTCATCCCGGCGGCGCTCTGCTCGCCCTCTGGGGCGATTATCATGACGCTACCGAGCTCCGAGACTGCGTCCGCCAGGGCAATTATCCCCGGACTGGTCACCCCGTCGTCGTTCGTGACCATGATCAGGTTGTCTTCGTCCAAGCAGCCTCGCTCTCCCTCTCGAGCAGAGATAAGCTATCTGCTTCGCCTCGGCCGTCGAGCGGCTGTCGCGACGAACCGCAGAAATCGGTTTAAACTCAGGCACAAGCCTAATAAGGGATACAGAGGAGTCAGCGTTGTCCGAACGTGATCGAGGCATGAGCCAGCAGCAAGTCCAACTGAAGGTACTGGAGGCGTACACTAGAGACGTCGGTCGAGGGGTGGCCAGGATCGACTACGACGCCATGGACGCGCTAGACGCTTCGACGGGCGACGTCATCGAGATCAGAGGCAAGAGGCGGACGGTCGCCAAGTGCCTGCCGCTCTACCCTTCGGACGAGGGGAGGGGCATAGTCAGGATCGACGGCCTCATCCGCAACAACGCGGGCGTCGCGATTGGGGACATGGTGATCGTCCGGAAGGTAAAGGCTCCGCCCGCGGAGAAGGTCGTCGTTGCCCCGCTTGAGGCGGTGCCACCGATCGACGAGAGGTATCTGGCAGACACCCTCGAGAGCGTCCCTGTCACCAAGGGCGACAACGTAATGATTCCATACTTCGGCGGGAGGCTGACGTTCCAGGTGATGAGCGTGAGCCCGGTCGCCGAGGCGGCCCTCATCACCCAGAGGACGGTCTTCGTGATCTCCGAGAAGGGAGAGGCGCTCCGCGGCGTCCCGCAGGTGACCTACGAGGACATCGGCGGGCTGAAGGACGAGATCCAGAAGGTCCGCGAGATGATCGAGCTACCGCTCCGCCACCCCGAGATATTCGAGAAGCTCGGAGTCGAGGCGCCCAAGGGAGTGCTCCTGTACGGTCCGCCGGGGACGGGCAAGACCCTGCTCGCCAAGGCCGTCGCGACGGAGAGCAACGCGCACTTCATCCCGATATCGGGCCCGGAGATCATGAGCAAGTTCTACGGCGAGTCCGAGGCGAGGCTGCGCGAGATCTTCAAGGAGGCAAAGGAGAAGGCGCCCACCATCATATTCATCGACGAGATCGACTCGATTGCCCCCAAGAGGGAGGAGGTCACGGGAGAGGTTGAGCGCAGGGTCGTCAGCCAGCTCCTCTCGCTCATGGACGGGCTCGAGGCCAGAGGGAAGGTCATCGTGATCGCGGCGACCAACCGGCCGAACGCCATCGACCCGGCACTGAGGCGACCCGGTCGCTTCGACCGCGAGATCGAGATAAAGGTCCCAGACAAGAAGGGCCGCTACGAGATACTCCAGATACACACGAGGCACATGCCGCTCACCCCGGACGTGGACCTCGAGAAGCTCGCGGCCGTCACCCACGGCTTCGTGGGGGCTGACGCGGAGTACCTCTGCAAGGAGGCAGCGATGAAGACGCTCCGCAGGATGCTGCCGGAGCTGAAGCTAGAAGAGGAGAGGCTGAGCCCCGAGATACTGGACAAGCTCATCGTCACGATGGCGGACTTCGAGGGCGCGCTGAAGGACGTGATGCCCTCCGCGATGCGCGAGGTCTACCTCGAGACCCCGGACGTAAAGTGGGCGGACCTCGGTGGGCTCGACGGCGTGAAGAGGGAGCTCCAGGAGGCGGTAGAATGGCCCCTGAAGTTCTCAGACCTCTACAAGGCCATAGGGTACAACATGCCAAAGGGCATCCTGCTCTACGGGTCGTCGGGGACCGGCAAGACGATGCTCGCAAAGGCGGTCGCCACAGAGAGCGAGGCCAACTTCATCAGCGTGAGGGGCCCGGAGCTGCTCAGCAAGTGGGTGGGCGAGTCAGAGCGCGGCGTGAGGGAGGTCTTCCGGAGGGCTCGCCAGGCCGCTCCCTGCATAATCTTCTTCGACGAGATCGACGCGCTCGCGCCGACGAGAGGGATGGGAGGCGACAGCATGGTCACCGAGAGGGTCGTCAGCCAGCTCCTCACCGAGCTCGACGGGATCCAGCAGCTCGAGGGCGTCGTCGTCTTGGCGGCGACCAACAGGATCGACATGGTCGACCCCGCGCTGGTCAGGCCAGGGCGCTTCGACAAGGTCATCCCGATACCCATGCCTGACAAGGAGTCCAGGGAGCAGATACTCACCATAAACATGGAGGGGAAGCAGATCGCGAGCGAGGTCAAGAAGGACCTCAAGGTGCTGGTCGACATGACCGAGGGGTTCAGCGGAGCCGACGTCGCGGCCCTGGTCAACACCGCGGTCTCTATGGTGCTGCAGGAGTACGTCGCAAAGTACCCGAAGCCCGAGGACGCGAAGAAGCACCTCGACGAGGCCATCGTGACCTACGACCACTTCAAGGACGCGGTGAAGAAGGTGCGCTCCTCGAGGGAGAGCAAGCCGATGGAGAAGGTCGCCGTCCCCTACTACCGTTAACCACGGGGTAGGGCCACAATCTCTTTTAATCGCCGCAGGGTGCAGGGGCACATAGCAGCGGTGTAAACTCCAATTGTCGTCTCAGGATGCGAAGGTCATCGGGAGGGGCACGTGGCTCGACAGGGTCGCGAGCGAGCTCCTAGCGAGGGAGAAGGCGCTCGGCAGGAGCACGTCGCTCCTCCGGGTCGAGAGCGGGCTGGGCGCCTCCGGCATCCCTCACATCGGGAGCGTCGGGGATGCAATCCGCAGCTACGGGGTGAAGCTCGCGCTCGAGACGGTCGGCTACAAGTCAGAGCTCATCGCGTACTCTGACGACCTCGACGGGCTTCGGAAGGTCCCCGCCGGCTTCCCCGACTCGCTGAAGGAGTACATCGCGCATCCGGTCACGCGCATCCCCGACCCTTTCGGCTGCCACAAGTCCTACGGTGCCCACATGGGGAGCCTGCTGAGGGCTGCCCTCGACGACCTTGACATCCCCTACACGTTCAAGAGCGGGGCAGAGGTCTACAAGAGCGGGCTCCTCAACCCTCAGATCAAGAAGATACTCGACAACGCCGCGCTCGTGGGGCGCATGATCAAGGAGCTGACGGGGCAGGAGAAGTACGAGGCCGTCCTCCCCTACACGCCCATCTGCGAGAACTGCGGGCGGCTCTACACGACCGTGGTCTCATCATACGACCCGGCTGCGCTGACAGTCCACTACAAATGCGACAGCGCGGAGGTCGGCCACAGCATCGTCAAGGGCTGCGGCCACGAGGGCGACAGAAAGATCAACGAGGGCGAGGGGAAGCTCATCTGGAAGAGCGAGTTCGCCGCGAGGTGGGCCGCCCTGGACATCAGGTTCGAGGCCTACGGGAAGGACATCGCGGAGTCCGTGAAGATAAACGACTGGATAAGCGAGAACGTGCTGGGGCACCCGCCCCCCTACCACGCGCGGTACGAGATGTTCCACGACAAGAGCGGGAGGAAGGTGAGCAAGTCGGTGGGGAACGTCATCACGATCCAAGACTGGCTCACGTACGCCTCGCCCGAGAGCGTCAGGCTGCTCATGTTCAAGCGCATAGTCGGGGCGAGGAGCATCTCCGTCGACGACGTCCCCGTCTACATGGACGAGTTCGACGAGCTCGAGGAGCACTACTTCTCGAAGAAGAAGGACCCGAACGCGATGAAGGAGGCGAGGCTTCGCGGGCTCTACGAGTACACCCTGCTACTCCGGGTCCCTGCCAAGCCCAGCTTCCACGTCCCCTACAGGCTGCTCGCCGAGCTCTCGGCCGCCGCCCCGGAGAACGCTCTCGAGGAGTACGTCGCGAAGCGGCTGACGACCTACGGGATGCTGAAGGAGGCTCCCAGCCCAGCGCTGCAGACCAGGATACGGTGGGCGGCTGCGTGGGCTAGGCGAGGCGCGGGCGCCGCGCAAGACCTGGCGCTTCCCGAGCTCACGGAGAAGCAGGCCAAGGCCGTCATGGAGTTCGCATCCGCGATACGCGCCGCGAAGGACGCTGACGAGGTGCAGGGGGCCGCGTTCGACGCCATCAGGGCGAACGGCATCCAGGCGGGCGAGTTCTTCCCAGCCCTCTACGGGCTCCTCCTGGGGGCTGAGAAGGGGCCGAGGCTGGGGCCGTACGTGATGGACTCGAGCCCGAGAGCCGTGGCAGAGAGGTTGGAAAAGGCTCTCTCCTTTGCTGGAAAACATAACTAGTATCGTCCCGCGCCCGCAACTTCGGGGCCCGTAGCCTAGCACGGATTAGGGCACCAGCCTGCGAAGACTTTCGCCGAAAGCTGGGGGTCGAGAGTTCAAATCTCTCCGGGCCCGCCAACTTTTCACGCTCAAGTAGGTTACGAAGAGCCGAATTCTTGCCCGGGCCCGCTTGAATTACAGGCCGTGTGAAAATTCGGCATGAAATTCCGAGAGTTACAATAATGACAGAAGCTTATGCGACTCGAAGCTAATTATCATCAATTGGGCGCTGTTGTTTGCAATTCTTAACTGCGTTCCGAATTTTCACACAAGCTGATTACTAAGCGAATCCTGTGAAACGCGGTCTGAGGAATTTGAACTGTGCGGTCGCAGCAAATTAGAGTTGAGGTTCAAATCTTGCCTATGCTTCACTGGTCGATGTTGGGCAAGAAAGTTTATCAGAAAGTAGACCATGCGGTCAACCGAGGAAGCATGTAGGATGTCGGTTGTTAGCGTGAAAATTCCAGACAAGACGAAAAGGGAGATGGAGGAATTCAAGGATAAGGTCGAGTGGCCATCCGAAATCAGAGCGTTCATAGAAGCACGGCTCGACCAGGCGAGGAGAGAGGATACTTTGGAGCAGGTCGAGAGGGTGTTGAAGAATCAACCCAAGGTAAGGAGTGGTACTGCATCAAAGATGGTGCGAGAAGTTCGTGACAGCGGTCATTGACGCTTCTGCTCTTGTCGCATTCTGCCTCAATGAGGAGGGTCTAGATAGACAGAGGCTCAAAACACATTTTCGGGAAGGCGTCATTAGCGTGGACCTGATAAGAGCCGAGTCTGCCAACGCAATATTAGTCTCGAAAAGAAGAGGAGTGACGAAAGACAACGCGGTCAAGCTCGCTCTCTCCAGCATGCTCGAGCTTTCAAGGAATAACATCAAACTGATTCCTCAGGATGATGAGCTGATCTCTAACGCGTTTGAAATGAGCGAGAGCATGACATTGGCAATTTACGACTCACTATATCTCTCTCTCGCGAAGAGGATGAATGCGAGTCTCCTCTCGAGAGACGAAGGTCAGGTAAAGGCAGCAAGAAGTCTAGGAATCAAGACAGAGAATATATGAGATGGATAGATGCGGTGGAGAGATTTGAAAAGTCGAGTTGCATAGCCTTGGCGTCGGACTCGCTTGATTTTTTAATCAAGTCTCTTCGGGCCCGCCAAATTCCTCCTACCAATCCATGACAACACCATATCGACAAGTCAAGCCACCTTTTACCTTTTTGCCGGACCTTCGGGGAGATGGAAGAAATTTCCAATAGACCTTTTGCGTGATAGCAACTTCACCCTTTAATCGAGTTCATTTGGCACTCGACGATTTGCTCTCTGCCTGATAGAGCGTTCTCGACGAGCTGATGTTGAGATACTCCAAGCTTGCGAAGATGGAATCCACCTTCAGG
>DATLRR010000045.1:0-9565 GCA_035534595.1 Nitrososphaerales archaeon | reverse complement strand
TCCCGTTCTCAGTCGTGCCTTCCACCACGTAGAGTAGATTGCCACACCAGGAATGCGCCGACAAGAACCGAGAAGAATTCGAGAGTTGTGTTGTGCGAGAATTCTACCACGCCAAATAGCATCACTACGGCTCCGGCTAATGCAAGTCCTGGCCTCAATTTTGGGCCTCAATGACTCAGGAACAATGCCTGAATCAAGACAAAGATGACGTAGAGGCCTATAATGGCTACGATTATCGCCACTATTATTCCTACAACGCTGTTGAGGATTGCCGCCATTCGACTCCAATTCACCAAGGCTTTTACTTAAAAACTGTCCGAACCTTCTTTGACCATGGAGTCACCCGTCGCGGGACAGACGCGAAAATCACCCGTCAACGGGACAGAACCACGCTCAGCGCATCTTCACGGAGACAGGCCCGGGGCGGCGGCCGTCGCCGCGCAACTCAGTATCGGACCGTTTGCGGTTATCGAGACGTCCGCGCCGTCCACCGTGACGCTGCCCGAATTGGGACCGAAGGCTCCGTATGGCGCGAGCCTGTATTGGTAGACCCCGTCCGGCACCGAGAAGGAAATCGTCGAGAGGTTCTGGTATTGGGGCCCAGCGAAATACGTCCCGTTCTGGATCGGGAGGGTTGCAGTCGATGGCTCGGCTACGGTCTCGCTTCCCAGGGTCACCGACCACGGGGCGACAAAGGCCAGCGGTGAGCAGGCGCCACATTGGTGGAAGGTCACCTCGAATAGCCGCGTCTCCACGGGAACGGGGATCGTCGCTGCGCCGCCCTGGACTATGGCCGCCTCGCCGAGCATGGTCGCGGTGACCGTCGCTGACCCGGTCGGAAGCGAGGTGCTATTTGTTCTGGTGGTGGAGTTGGAGCTGCCGAAGGTTACGCTGATGCTCAAGTTCCCGCCGCCCGGATCCGTCTTCTCGGCCACCACCTGCAAGGTGGCCTGGCCGCCCTGGTTCCAGTCCGACATGTAGATGAAGCCGAGCCCGTTTCCCGTGTAGCAGTCGACGAAGGCCGGCGTCGCGACGCCGCTGTAACCCGTCACGGTGGCGCCCCACGTGCCTGTGTAGTTGACGGCGATGTTGAAGGCGAAGTGGCGCGGAGCCGCCAGGTGGTTCGTGGGAGTGCAGGAAGCGGCGGTCGTTGTGGATGCGGCGGTTGTTTGGGACTGCGTCGCGGCTGTCTCGAAGAGGGAAGTGGCGTAGATGCCGGCCCCGATTATTATCGCCAAGATGACCACGGCCGCTCCGAGTCTGGCGTAGTTGCGCGGAGCGTCGGCGGTCATCCTGCATGGACGCGGAGCGGTTGTTTATCAACAGCCTCTTTTCTCGCAGCACGGGCTTGGGTCTCGCCATTCGAGGGCTCGTCGAGGTCAGGCCGTGCCCCCACGGAAGGGGCCTCTTCGCTTGCAGGAAGATCGAGAGGGGGAGCGTGATTCGCGAGTTCAGGGACCTCGTCCTGACCGCGCGCCCGACCTCGACCCCGCGGGGGAGGTACGCCTTGCAAATCGGTGAAAACGAGTACTGGGACGGCTTTCCAAGGGGGAGCCCCGACTATTGGTCGAACTTCATCGACCACAGCGACGATCCCAACGCGGTCTTCGTCTTCGACGACAAGAGGACGATGGCCCGGCTCAAGGCAGCGAAGCGGATAGAGAAGGGCCAGGAGATCTTCCTCAGGTACGACTCCTACCATTCGACGAACCCGAGGTTCGGACCGGATCCGCCTTCAGGTCTCGTTCGACCTTGACATCAGGGACACGAAGGTCAGGACGTAGTTGATGCAATAGAGCGAGATGCAGACGAGGCAGTACTCCCCTCCCAGAAGCTTGATCTCGATATACCACGGATAGAGGGTGAAGATGTTCCCGACCATCAGAAAGGGTGCCACGACCGACCCGAGGGGGTTCCCATACCTGCGGATGGCCCAGAGGCCCACAAGAAGGCACACCGGGAACCAGACGACCCCGTAGACCCAGAACTGGATCCCGAGGACCCTCGTGTAGGGGCTCCCGAAGACAAGAGCGCAGCTGTATACGTTGTTGAAGCTGCAGGTGCCGAGACTATACGTCAGCTCGCCGTAGGCGTGATAGACGGCGACCGCGATGCCCATCACCGAGAGGGCGATGAAGGCTTTGGAACGCCAGTCGTAGGCCAAAGCCAAGCTCCGCCTAGGCCGTGCCGGTGGGGCGGGACGGCGCGAACCGGGCGGCTGCTACAGAAGGCTCCGGCCCTCTAAGCGCGGAGTCCGAGACTAGGAGCTGCGAGCCGCCGGACGGGACGGGCATGGTGTAGCTCAGCGTCTGAACGAGGCTCTGGGAGCAGACGCTCGAGGGCGCGCCGCCGTCGATCTTGCAGATCGCGGAGATTATTCCGTTGGCGGCCCCGTCGACGTTCTGGGCTATGGGGCTGCTGGCGTTGTTGAGCTGGGGTGCTACCTGCGTCCAGTTGTATGGGGCAGCAGTCGCGATGCCGCCGACTCTGAGGGCCGCCGGCGAATATTGGACGGCAGTTATCACGTATGAGTTCGCAAAGTCGACGAACGGGATGCCCCCGCTGGGGTCGTAGGTGTTCAAGAGCGAGGTCTCCGCCGCCGTGGCGGTCTGGAGGGCGTTGTAGTTCCGGTCCTGCTGCTCGATCGTCACGAACGAGATGTACTTGCTCGTGTAGTTCGCGTTCACGAACGTGAACGTCGGCGTGCTTGGAAGGGTGTCCGTCGCCGACGACTGCATGTACTGGATCCCGGTGAAGTTCCCGAACTTGTCGAGGGCGACGATCATCGACCAGCGCTCCGCCGCGCAGTAGGGGCAGTATTCGGCGCCCAGGTAGAGCACTTCGGGCTTGCCGTTCAGGGTAAGGGGCGTAGCGCTGCCGGTGGTAGGGACGGGCGAGCTTACGCCGGAGGCCCCCTTGCCGACCTGGTTCAACGTGCTTGTGCTCACTCCGGAGAGATAGTTGAGGACGGTCGCTGGGACAGGGGTCCCGTTGAGTCCGCTGTTGCCGCCCGTCACGGTCGACTGTGTGAAGATGTAGTAGCCGACGACGGCCGTGACGAGGACGAGGACCGGCACGATGTAGACCGCGTTGGACCGCTTGCGGGTTCCGGTTCTTACTTTGCGACTCATCTTTCCGATGCACCAGCCCGACGGCGTAATATAACTTGTGGAGAGTTCGCCTAAGCGCCTGCTAGCGCCTGCGAGGAGCGCCCTTGGCTACGAGGACGTCCGTGGACTTCACGATAGCCTCCACCTGGTCGCCTTCCTTCAAGGAGAGGTCCTCGACCGCCTCGTTCGTGATGATAGACGTCAGCGTGCTGGCAGAGACCAGGCGCATCTTCAACTGGGAGGTCACGGCGCCCCGCTTCACCTCAACGACCACCGCCCTCAGCCTGTTTCGGGCGCTCAGCCTGTACCCGACGTCCTCCCAGGCCTCCTTGTCGTCGAGGACGTCGAAGAGAAGCTTCCTGGTCTTCCTGAACTCCCTCAGCAGCCGGCTCCCGTCCGCGGTCAGGGTCGCGCCTCCTCCGGTCTTGCCTCCCACCTTCGTCTCGACGAGGCGCCGGTGCAGCTTCTCCTCCATGACCTTCACCCGGTCCCACGCGTTCCTGTATGAGATCCCGACCTCCTTCGCCGCCTCTGTCAGGGAGTGCGTCTCGCCCACCCTCCTTAGCAGGAAGGCGTCGGTCTGGTCGAACATCACCTCGCTCTTGCCGTCTTCCATCCAGAGGCGAAACGCGGGTTTCAGCGGCGCCCCGGGGTTCTTAGGCGTGAGCTAGGCACCTCGCAACCGAGGGAGGGCCGCGCGGTATAAACCGTTGTGCAGGCGGACGGCTACCTCCTCCTGATTAGGTGCGCCGCCAGCGCGATGGGGAGCGAGACGAGGATCATCACGGCGGAAGCGGTGACGGCGGCGTCTAGGCCCCCGGGGACGGCGCCGCTGAAGAGCGCGTAGATGGTGACCGAGGCCGGGCTGACCCCGTAGAAAGGGTACTGCAGGACGTAGTACGCGAGTATCGAGATCGAGCCGAACTCGCTCAGCGCCCTGCTCATCGCGATGAACGACGCGCTCTCGATCCCGGGGACTGAGCTTGGGAGAACCACCGAGAACAGGGTCCGGAAGCGGGAGGCTCCCATTCCCATTGCGAAGTCCTCGGGCCCGGAGTCCTTGGACTCGAAGTACGGCTGCATTGCCTTAACGTAGATGGGGGCGGACATGATGACCAGAGCGACCACGAGCCCGAGGAGGGTGTTGTAGAAGTTGATCCCCAAGGAGTTCAGGAACATCCCGGTCGGGGTTCGAGGGCTGTCCAATATGACGAGCGCGACTCCGACTATCGGGTGAGGGATGCTGACGGGGATGTCGACCAGGGTCTCTGTAAGCCTGTCTCGTCCCCTGGCCAGGTAGTAGGCGAGGGGGGTGAAGAGGAGGACGTCGACGACCGCGGCTGTGGCGGACGAGACCAAGGAGAGCTCTATCGAGCGCAGCACCCCGGCGCTGTATCCGGCCGGGCTCCGCAGTGGGCCGAGACCGTAGTAGAGGAGGACAGCTACAGGAACCAGTAGCAGGAAGAGCGATGCCAGCGAGATGGCCCGGAGCCAGTTCATGGCGAAAGACTACGGGAGAGCCCCGTTGTAGGTCATCAGTCCTTGCGTGACGAGCTGCTGAATGGCGACCGGGGGCGGAGTGTTTTCGTAGAGAAGTGTGGGCGATAGCGGGGCGAGCCCGAAGGTCGAGAGCGTCTTGGCGTTCTGGACCACGTACTCGACGAACTGCAGAGCCTCCGCGCTGTTGGCCACGCCAAGCGGGATGGTGATGCATATGACAATCGGCGCCCCCGCGGTCACGCCGGCGGAGTCGGTGTAGGAGAACCGGGAGTAGAACGAGCCGAGGCGGGGCGTCCCCAAGTTCACATGGGAGTTCAGGACGATGTAGTTCAGTCGGTTCGAGATGGCGGCGGACTTGTAGGTGAAGAGGAACTGGATGTCCCCCGCCTGCAGAGGCGCGACAAGGTCGGCCGCGCTGGCGGCGGTGGTGTTGCCCTGGTCTTTCAAGAGCGCGCTGGCATAGGTCTGCTGGTTCCCTCCGGAATACAGGTATCCCGCAGCCTCCAGGACGATCCAGGCGCGGAGGCCGGCCGGGTCTTGGGCCGGGGCCGAAATGCCAACTTTGACCTTCCCCCCTACGAGCGAGGTGTAGAAGTTGTTCCAGTCGGAGGTCGAGTTGGACGCGACGGCCGTGTTCGCCAGGGCGATGATGCTGGTCGTGGCGGCCCTCTGAGTGGTCGAATTCGAGTACGCTAAAACCAGCTGGTCAGTGGCGAACCCTATCGCCCAGTTGGCGGTGAGGTTCCCGAGATAATGGGAGGAGGTCGCGCTCAGCGAAGCGGAGACGAAGACGTCGTCCGGAGCCCCCGCATTTATGGCGGACGCGTCGGCGTTCGAGCCTCCGGACGTGACGGGCGCGACTTGCACCCCTGTGCTCGTGGAGAACGAGTCGAGCAGAGAGGTCACCTCGGCCGCGTAAGCGTCTGCGGAGTAGCTGACGAGCGGCGCCGCCTTGAGGGTCGCCGTGCTCGTGACCGTGGAGGTCATGGCAGAGGTCGCGGTCATGGTGGATGTGGTCGTCTTTGGCGGTGCGCTCGATACGAGGTACGCCGCGACCAGTATGACGGCTGCGACTATCGCGGCAAGACCAACGGCGGGGCGGAAGATATCGCTTCTTTGTGTCCGCATACCGTTAGGCAGTCGGGTTCATAACGCTCATAAATCTTCCTCGAGATTCTCCGTTCGAGCTTTGCTTCCAAACAGAGCACTAAAAGGGCGTCAAACTCCTTCGAGGGTCTGGTCGTTGTGTAACATCGGCGTTTTTCAATCTAAGGAATCTGGGGCGGACCTCGCTCTGGAATACAGGCTGAGGCGCGCCCGACCCGTTCAGGTCTCTACGTCGAGCAACTTCTGGACGAGCTGCCACACATCCCACTCACGCGGTTGAGGTGGGATTCATCGCTGCGAAATTCCCACCCGTTCATGTCTGCAATCCTGTGAACGACCAGCCTATCCAGGGAGTGCTGGGCTTGCCGCGCGTTGGGCCGTTGCCTTGATTTACCGGTCCGGGGGTTGTCTCCTGCAGGGGCGAGTGGGCCGGGCATGATCGAAGCCGCGGTGCAGAAGGGTTACGGGGAGTTCTCCCTCGACGCGGCGATCAGCGAAGGAGGCTTCATCTGCCTGGCGGGCAGGAACGGCTCGGGAAAGACCACGTTCCTGAGGATCGTCGCCGGCCTCACGAAGCCAGACCGCGGGCACGTCACGGTCGGCGGGAGGGATGTGACGGACCTGCCGCTAGAGAGGAGGTCAGTGGTGATGGTGACGCCCGGGTCATCGATTCCGAGCATGCGCGTGGATGAGCACCTTAGGTGGGGCGCGAAGCTGAAGGGCGTCGAGGTAGGCGGGGAGAGGCTGGAGGCGGTGAAGGCGGCGCTGGGGATAGACTTTCGAGGGAAGGTGGGGAAGCTGAGCCTGGGCATGCGAGAACGGGTGTCCCTTGCTACGGCGCTCCTTTCGGGGCCGGCGGGGATACTGGTCGACGAGGGCTTCTCAAACCTGCACGAGCGGGAGGGCTTCATCACGGCCTATCGAAGGCTCGCCGCTGAAGCGGGAATCGACGTGGTCTTCTCCACGCAGGACGAGTCCGACGGGAAGCTCGCCGAGCACCTCTACGTTATGGATGATGGCAGGGCGACGAGGAGGTTCTGAGGCGCCGCGTGCGGGCTCAGACCTTCTGGGTCTGAGGCCTGAACTCGTAGCCGCACTTGAAACAGACACGCCTCCCTGGGGCGTCAGAGATTATCTGCTTGGTGCCGCACTTTGGGCATTCCACGGGCGTCTGGGCCGGCCCCATGGAGATGCTGTGCTGCTCTCTCACCTTGTCTATTGCCTTCGCGTAAGCGTCACGGTGTGATCTTGCCAATCCACTATATACCTGAAGAAGGGGTTTTGTCTCCCTCCTATAAGGCATGTGCATCAGCAGCTAGGGCCCGCTGTGAGGGTCTTCTAGATGCGGGAGAGCTCAGCGGGAGAGATGTGGTCGAGCTCCTTCTCCCTTTGCCGGTAGTCGGGGCAGATCCGCGCCAGCTTCCTCTTGAACGCCGGCGAATGGTTGAACTCCTCGAGGTGCGTCAGCTCGTGGAGGACCACGTATTCGCGGAGCCGCTCCGGGAGCGCTATCAACTGCCAGCTGAAGGACAGCCTGCCGGTCCGTGTGCAGTAGCCCCAGTTCTTGATCTCCCTCACGTCGGCCCGCTTGTACGCCGCCGGAATTGTCGGCGCGAGGTCGGCGAGCTTCTTCATCACGTATCTCGACGTCTCCCTCAGGAACCACCTGCGCACCAGCTCCCTCACCCTTGACCTCTCGCCGGCCCTGACCACGACCTTGCCACCCTCCGGGTCGGGGAGTATCTCCTCTTTCTCCAGCGTCTCTTCGTAGACTATCTCCAGGAAGCTGCCGTCGAACATGACACGTTTGTCGTCGAGGATCCTCCTGGTCTTCTCCATCTCCTCATACTTCTTCAGGATCCATTCTCGCCTTTGGCTTATCGCCGAGCCGGCGTCTCCCAGACGCCCCCGGGGGAGGATGACCTCGAGGGTCAGGTCGGGCCGGAACCTGAAGTAGGTGTAACGCCTGCTCGTCCCCCGCAGCACCAGGTACTCGATCCGCTTCCCTCCGATCTCCAGCGCGGGCAAAAACCCTCGCGCGGTTGCTCGGGTGGTTTGGATTTTAACCCTGTCACCGACTTGGCCGCCTTCGGGGAGGTGCGGTAAAGGGCGCTTTACCAGATACGGTCTGGGCAACCTACTTGGTAGTCAAATACTACTAGGTTTATATACGGTACCGGTGAAGGAGACGTTGACCAAGAATGACCGCGTTATTGGACCCGTTACTTCCGTACACCGGATACCTTGCATTGATCCTGAGGGTGTGGGTGGGGGCGAACTTCGTCATCCACGCGCGCCCGAAGCTCAACAGCATGCCACAGACAGTCCAGAGCATGAAGGGGCTCGGGGTTCCCGCAGGGGCGACCTACGCCGCCACCGCGCTGGAGCTGGCCGGGGGGATAGCGCTGATCTTGGGGCTACTCGTCCCGATAGTGGGCGCGTTCTTCGTCGTCTTCATGGTGACAGCATCCGTCATGAAGAAGCGGAAGATGCACGCCGACTACATCGCGCAGGCGCAGGGAAAGCCGTCCTATGAGGTCGACGTGCTCTACCTGGCACTCGCATTAGCCCTCGTGTTCTTGGGCGCCGGTGTGCTTTCACTCGACGGGGCATTGGGCATCTAGTCCCCGTCGAGACCCCTTTTTTCTAAACCGCAAGCGTGACGCAGCGCGTCGCGAAAGCCTTTTGTCAGATGGAAGCGCTCTAGCGGCTGTCAGCGAGCATGGCCAAGAAGATCAACATCGCCGTGAACGCGTACAACTTCCAGTGGACCTTCCCAGAGATGGTCGCCGACGAGCTGGGGCTATTCGCGGAGCAGGGCCTTGAGGCCAAGTGGCGGGACATCACCCCATCGGGGCTGACGGACAAGGCCGTGCTCTACACAGAGCTCCTCAGGGGCAAGAAGACCGACGTCTACCATGCGGGGGAGTGGGTGTGCATACTGAGGGTCATAGGCTCGGAGGGGGCGAGGATGATCTCAAAGTCGATGCCTTCGCCGGGGACGCTTAACGCGACGTTTTCGCTCTGGGTCCGCGGAGGCTCGGGATACACGAGCCCGGCCGACCTGAAGAACAAGCCCATCGCGATCGAGATGGGGACGGGGTCATACTACACGACCCTCCAAGACCTCGAGCGCTTCATGCCAAGGGACTCCGCCAAGCTGGTCGCGGTGGGGGAACCCCACAAGCGCTTCCGCGCGCTCCTGAACGAGGAGGTGGAGGCGGCATCGCTGCTCAGCCCTTGGGTGGACTTTGCGAAGGCCGCGTCGTTCGTGGAGATATTGAAGACCAAGAGGTCGAACCCGACGACGATCGTGGTGCGCGAAGACGACGACGCGGACAAGCTCAGGCGGTTCTTCATCGCGACCAACGCCGCGATCGACAAGATGAACGAGAAGCCCGCCGACTTTCGGGAGCTCTACTTCCAGAAGGTGGAGCGCGCCCTGAGCGAGATGCCCTCGAAGGTGAAGAAGATGGGGCAGGGGGTCAGGAAGACGCTCCAGGTCCCAAAGTGGAACCGCTGGGTCGCATACGAGAAGAGGGACTTCGACGAGACCTACGGGTGGATGGTCGAGAGGGGCCTCGCGCCCAGCGGCCACAACCGCGACGAGGTCGTCGCAGCCAATGCCAAGGCAGTCTTCGGCTAGGCCCCGCCCGCCTCTGCACCCCGGGGATACGTCACCCGGGTTCCGACGACCTTCGCGAAGCGGGTCACCTTGTGGGGCCGGCCTTCGCCCGCGCCTGAGATATGGACGACGCGCACTCGTCTTGCCTCGAGGGCGTCCGCCACGAGCGAGCGGTGGCACCTGAAGGGGTTCCCCTCGGCGCACATGATTGCCACGTTAGACC
>DATLRR010000044.1:0-46284 GCA_035534595.1 Nitrososphaerales archaeon | reverse complement strand
CCGAAGCGATCCAAATGGTGGTGCGGGTGAAGTGACGAGCAGGAGAGCCTTAGTCACACTCCCAGATGGAGTGTGGGCCGTGATAGATTCTGAACTCAAGGGCAAGTTAGGCGACGGAGACTCCGAGGTCATTCGCAACCTTATCATCGCGTATCTGACCGAGAAGGGGTATCTTCTGCAATCCAAAGGTGGAGAGGGGCCTAAGAATCAGGTGATTATCGAGCAGATAGCGGGCGAGATTGACATGCACGACAACATGATTACGGCGCTCGCGGAAATGCTGGAAGAGAACGGCCACATCAAATACGACGAGTGGGAAAGGCGCGTGAAGAAGAAGATTCAGAAGTCAAAGTCCTAAGATATACAGGACACTAAAGGCAATCGAGACAAGCATCGGTGACATAAGGAAAATGAAAGCTATGGTATCGGCGTGAGAAGACTTTCCTCTTGCGAATCTCCTAACTCTCGCCAACGCGAAGACCCCGGCAGGCAAGCTAACAAATAGAGCCGGAACCTCAAAGAGACCGTATGCTGAAAAGATTGACAAAGTATGATTCACTATGGCAAATTTGATGAAATACCATTCGGAGTAGATGTTAAGCAGACTATATCCCATGACGAAGAGAAAAGCAAATGACATTACAATTTCTCCAAAACGGACACGGGGTAGGTAATCCTTGTCGTCAGCGAAAGCGGCAACATGACGGGTCTCAAAGAGAGCGCAGGCGAAGAACACGAGCCCCATAGCGAACAAGATAGAGGAATAAGCGCTGGGAACAAATCCAACGCCCTCAAGAGAATCTACCGAGACTTCGGCAAGAAAGAAGATGATTGCGATTCCAAAGAATCGATTGAAACCCCGCCATGACTCATCCATCATATCGGATATTTCCTCGACTCTCTCAGAAGTCGAATCTGCCGCCTGCACGGTTCTCTCAGCTTTCATTTGTTTGAACTCCTTGCGAAAAACCCCCCAGCAAGTTGCCCAGAGGGTCGCGGTTATGCCGAGCATGGCCGCCGCGACGCCCGTTAGAAGAGCAATCACGAATACCAATACGCCCAAGCTTACCGAAGGAATAACAACCTTTCCGAGAAGTTGAGAATGTGCCCGATTAAGGGCATGTCCCTTAATCAAGCAGAATCGACGCATGTTCTAGATTCCGTGGACTTCCGCGGGTCCGGGCGACGCCTCTCTACTGGTCGACTTCCCGCGACGATCCTCGAATCGATACAATCCACTGGCTCCGCTTTTGGCTCGGACTGAGCGTGTCACCCTCCGAGCGCCTTCAGCATCCGAGAGAGGCGCCGTGCTGGCCCATATTCAAGCGAGAATATTCTGGTCAGCCCTCCTAATATAGTAGGAATATGATGGTAGAGAATAATGCGAAGCCTAGTCGTAGTAGCGACGACCTGCGAGCGCGCCATCAACCGGTTTCCCCAAGCCTCGCTCACCGGGGCCAGGAACCTGAAGGACTTCTTGGAGCAGACGGGGGAGTTCGCGACCGTGGCGATCTTCGAGCTGGAAAAGTCCGTCGGGCCTTTGAGGCAATGGGCAGAGCTCGAGGAGAACCCTCGATAGCCTCGCGCCCGCGCACCCCGCCTCGATCACCCGACCATCTTGGTGATCTGCTTCGCGATGCCGTTTTCGACGTGAACTGTCCAGAGCATCTCCGGGATGTCGACCGCGATGAACAGCTCCGAGAGGAGCAGGATCTCAACGGCGGCGACCGCGAGGTTCTGGACAAACTTTCCTATGCCGATGTGGACGGTGAAGTCGTTCGGGTCGCCGGTTAGCATGATCGTGAATGCTCTGTTGGCGTCGATGATGCCGCGCAGCACCCCGGCCTTCTGTGCTTGGATCACGCGGCCGAGGGGAGGGTTCGCGTACTGCACCTTGTACCCGTCCGCCTCTAGCTGCGCCTGGATCTGCGAAGCGAATTGGTCAAGGTCCCTGTTCTTGTTTTGAAAGCGCATTACTTTCTCTGAAACCAAGGTCTTTCACCAACCGGCGGGCCCAAATGCGCTTATACGGGTTTTTGCGAGGGATGTGACCATCTCTTCCCCCTCGACCCAGACCGAAGTGGGCAAAATATTCGACGCCGCCCGGGACTCGGTCCAGTCCCTAGGCTTGGACGGGCTCGGGCTGCTTTCTCAGCTCAATGACCGGACCCAGCGCGATCCAGGCGCCTGCGAGTCCAGCTATCGCTCCCCCCACATACATCGTGTCGACCACGCCCACGGTGTTGCCAAGAAGGCCGCCGACGAGCGAGCCGACGGGTATCGTGCCCCAGACGATGGTGCGCATGGTGGCGTTCATCCTGCCCTGGAGGCGGTCCGGCGTGATCGCCTGTCTCAGGCTGATCTGGTTCACGTTGTAGGCAGGTATGCTCAGGCCGACAATGAAGGAGATAGCGGCGAGGACGAGAAAGGGGTAGCCCAGCAACGCGAGGGGATTGAAGGCGAGCGCACCAGGCACCGTGATGGACAGCGCGAGGATCCTACCGAGACCGATTCTCGCCGTGGAACGGTTCACGACAAGGACGCCTGCTAGGAACCCCGCCGCCCCGATCGACCCGACGAGCCCGAGCTCCGTCGTCGTGAAGCGCAGCGTCCTGAGGGCAAAGATAGTCATGACGGCCCCCACCATGTTCGCGCCCAGGTTGCTGGTCGCCGTCGCGCCGGCGATCATCCGCAGATACCTGTTGCCGAGCACGACCTCGACGCCCTCCCTCATCTCCGCGAAGAAGTCCGGCGCCGGGTCAGTGTCGTTCCTCACCTTCGCCGGCTCGTCCTTCCTCACCGAAAGGAGCGCGAGCGCAGAGACGAGGTACCCTATCGAATCGGCCGCGACGGTGAACGCGCCGCCGATTGCCTGGTAGACCAGCCCCGCTATCCCCGGACCGGCGACCTGGGCGCCCGATGAGCTGAGCTGGAGCTTCTGGTTCCCTTCCATGAGGTCGCCCCTGTCGACGAGTATCGGCAGATAGGCCTGGTACGATATGTCGAAGAAGACCGAGAAGATCCCGTTGACCAGGGAGACGGCGAAGAGCTGCGTGAGGTTCAGTGACCCCAGCACGTACCCTATCGGGACCGAAGCGAGCGTGACCATCCGGCCGAAGTTGCAGACGACCATTATCCTCCTCTTCCTGAACCTGTCCGCCCAGACCCCGACGAAGAGCCCGAGGAGGGGGTACGGCGCAATCGCGAGCGCCGTGATTATCCCGATGTCGAGGGGAGTGGCGTTGAAGCTCAGGACGGCGAGGACGGGCAACGCGAAGCCGCTGAACTGGTTCCCGAACTGGCTCACGGTGTCGGAGAACCAGAAGCGCGTGAAGTCCCTGTGACGCCATAGGTTCCCGCCCAGTCTGGGCTTCAAGCGTCTGATGCACCGTCGTCGGCGCTTTAATCCTTCAGGCGCCGTCCGAAAGTCCGGAGTCCGAGCGAGCGCCTACTTCCCGTGGATGGCTGCGCTCGCCTGTAGCGCGCCGGCTCCCGCGAAGGAATAGCGCCTCAACATCCTCTGGTAGCTCTGCTCCTCTATCGCCGTGGGCTTCGGCGACCAGTGGTCTCCCTGGTCGTCCTCCTGGTAGTTGAAGAAGACGCGAATCGCCACATCGCTGGAGTTGTCCTGCAGGTTGTGCTCCTCGTAGTCCGGGTCCCACCTCACCTGGCTGTCGGGGAACACCTTCTCGAAGCTCCTCAAGAAGTCGGGCAACTTCGAGAGCCGCAACGGGTGAGCGTGCGACACGATCCCGTCCTTCCAGTACACCGGGACGACGACCCTTCCGAGGGCGCGGCTCGAAAGGAGCTTCTCCGCCGATTTCTTGTCGACGCCAATCGAGAGCAAGGACTTGCGGAGCCTCGCCGCGCGTTGCTTCTTTGCTCCCGAGTCGGTCGGCTTCGCGCTCTTGGCCAAGGCGCATACCCGCCACTCTTCTTCCTAAAATACATGGGGCCTCGTCACGAGGATAGCGACAGCGGCCCAGAGCAGGGCCGAGACGACCACAGGCACCCAGAACTCCGTCTTGGACGTCTTGTGGTGGAAGACCAGCCCTCCGACGAATATCCCGAGAAAGCCCCCGACGAGCGCTGTCCCCCACAGTGTCCTCTCGCTGATCCTGCTTCGCCTGCCCACCGCCAGCAGCTTGTCGACGCCCATCGCTGCGAAACCAGAGAGACTCAGAAGCGCGACCCATTCGAAGAGGAGGGACGCAGGAATGGCGGGCAATCTCCTCGCCCTAAGATGCAAGCTCGCTGTATTAATCGCAACCTCTCCCTGCCCAGGGCGGGGTCGACGCTTTAATACGCTGAGCGCGGATGCCGACGCATTGTCATTTTCCGAAGAGACCGTGTACAGTGACCAGATCGTAATCGTGGACGGCATCGGGATTACCCACTTCATCCCCCGGCGCGCCCCCGCCCAAAAGGCGGCGCCAGTGAAGAAGCAGGACAAGAAGAAAAAGAAGCGGTGACGGCCTTGCTACGGGCCGCCAGCAGAGATCCAGATGATGTTGCCGTCGGGGTCCTTGAACTGCGATATCTCCCCCCACTCGGTCTTGGTGTAGTCCATCGCGAACTTCACGCCCTTCTTCTTCAGGTCTGCCACAGTGCCCTTCAGGTCGTCGCTGTAGAACCCGATGCCCGTGTTCCCGGGCTCGAGCTTCCCCTCGCAGAGGTGCAGCTTCCACTTCGCGCCCTTGGGACAAGCCGTGACCCAGTGGTCCTCGATGGAGGTCTCGAAGCCGAGCTTCTCGGCATACCAGGCCGCGGACTTCTTCGCGTCAGAAACCATGATCGCCACGCTGAACTCCTTTGATATCATGTCAGAGGCTCCGACGAGGCTCGCTTTTCCCCTTTTCGATGGGAGCCTATGAGAGGTCAGAGGCCTTGAGCCTCTCGCCATACGCTTCGTGGAATACGAGCTCCTCCATCGGCTTCCTGTTCTTCTTCCCCAGGATCTTCCGCTTCGGGTAGCCGAACCCAAGGACCGCCGCCGGCTTCAAGGCGTCCGGAATCGAGTAGTCCTTGCGCAGGGGGGCCTCGCCGACGCCCGTGTAGATGCCCGAGGCGACGCCGAAGTTCCAGGCCGCAAGCTCCATGTCCTGGACTACGCGCCCCGCGTCGATCGAGCTCCCAGGGACCTTCGGGTCGATCAGGATGACGACCGCGAAGTCGGCTCCCTCCACCCACTTCCCCGTCATGCTGTCCGCAGCGAGCCTCTCGAGGTTGGAGCGGTCCTGTATCAGGATGAAGCGCCAGTGCTGGGTGTTCATCGACGAGGCCGTGAGCCTCGCCGCCTCGAGGATCTTCCTCTTCGTCTCGCCGGGGACCTTCCTGGACGCGAACTCCCTCACGTCCAGCTTCGTGGAGATGGCCTCGAACGTGTCCAAGACGAGGGGAATGCTCCCCCGCTCTTAGATTAGCCTTCCGGCGCGCCTTCGCTAGATATTTAACGAGTGAAACCACCCACGACGGCATGAACTCCCCGCCGGCGCAGCCCTCGCCCTCGCCGAGCAGGAAGGGGAGGGTGTTCTACGCCTTCTCCGGCATCGCAGCCGTGATGGTGGTGGGCATAGTCGGATTCCACCAGATCGAAGGGATGAACTGGGTGAACGCCTTCTACTTCGAGAGCATGCTCGCCACGGGCCAGGGTCCGCCACTCACCCTGAACACCGACGCGGGGAAGCTCTTCGCCTCTGTAATGGGCTTCGTCTCTGTCGGCGCTGTGTTCACAACCTTGGTCATCACCCTGGCCCCCATAGTCGCACAGCTCTGGCGAGAGGGCTTGGACCGGGTGGAGAAGGACGCGAAGACACTCGAGAGAGAATTCTGGAGCGAGAAGAAGGAGGCCGACGAGTGATCTTCAACGCGCCACGACGCGCACGCTATCTTTCGATCCGCGCGAGGAAGACGGTCTCCGAGTAGGGTCTCTTGTCCCTCTCGGTCCTGTCCTCCACCGGCCTCTCGAACGACCTCTCGACTTGCATCCCCGCCTCCTCGAAGATCCTAGGGTAGAGGCCGAGCCTGTCGTTCGCGACGAGCAGGACGGCCGCCCCCGGCGACATCGACGCGCTCACGTTGCGGAGCGACTCGACCATGCCCTTCGCATAGTCGCTCCTCGCCCTCTCCCCTTTGCCCTTGGTCTTCGGCCCTATCTCGAGCCCGTCCCTCCTCTCTATCCCGAAGAGCTCGTACGCGTAGCGGTGCTGCTCGTGGTAGTCGATCTGCCCGACGTATGGAGGCGACGTGAAGATCCCGTCTACCCTCTCGCCCCCCAGCTTGACCGACCTCGAGTCACCCTCTATCACGAGCGATGCTGCAGGCCTCCTCACGCTCTGGAACTCCGCTATCCGCCGGACCGTATCAACCGAGTATGACCTGAGTCTCGGGACGATCGTGGTGACCGGCCTGCAGGTCTTCCCCATGTGCTTGTAGCAGGCGTATGGCCCTCGCACGGGCTCCTTGGGCGTCGCGAGGTCGTAGTGGCGCACGAGCCTGCAGGAGCGGGCCGTCCTGCTGAGCAGGACCTTGAGGAGGTCCTGGTGCTCGTATTCGGGGATTAGGCTGCGGAAGTAGAGCATCTCCCGAAGGCTCCTCGGCGCGAACCACCTCTCGAGATAGCTTCCCTCGCCAACGGGCTCGCGCCCGAGCCTCTCGCCCATCCCATTGGGAAACTCCCTGGCGCTGAACTCCGCGGTCCTCCTCGAGACGTCCAGGACCTCCCTCTCCATCGCGGGGAGGTCGTAATCCGCGAGCTTCACCCTCGAGATCATCACGTTGAACTCCGATATCTCGATCCCGATCGAGTCCACCCCCCTCTCGCTCGCCTCCACCAGCGTCGTAGCCGAGCCGGAGAACGGGTCGAGCACGGTCTGCCCCTGCTCGAAGTGCCTCGAGAGGAAATACCCCACGAGCTGGGGGATGAACTTCCCCAGGTACGGGTGCAGCCTGTGGACGTGCTTCGTCCTCTCCCTCTCTGGCACGTCAAGAAACGCGATCGAAGTGTCGCCTATCTTCAGCTCCTCCATCCTTGACCTGACCCTGTGGTTCCAGCTCTCCACGTACCCCAGCAGCTCGCTCCTCGAGACCCTGAGCCCTCCGTTGGGGGCCCGCCTGACGACCTTCCCGGTCGCGTCGTATCTCCTCAGACGGTTGTACTGGACCAGGTAGGAGATGTTGCTCGGGGTCTTTCCCACCAGCATCGCGGCGTCGCCCAAAGTGAGGAGGTCTGCGAGTGCGCCCTTGCGCACTCCCCGAACCGTTCTCTTCGCCATGGCGCCTACGGCCCGAAGACTGGTTTTCTATTAAGCCCTTTCTGAAGAGCGGGCAAGGTCGACCCGCGACCCAAGGCGTATACCTCGTGAGGCCGGCGCGGGAGTTGTTCAGGCGCCTCGCCCGCAGGCCGGAGGGGTGAGTTGGCAGCGCAAACCCGGGCGAAGGTGGATGCGAAATGCATAGGGTTTTTCATGCTCTCCGCGGCCTGAAACCCGATGACGAACGCGACGAGGAGGACCGCCATCGCGGCTTTGGGCGTCCTCGCCATCGCGCTGGCGGCCGGCGCGGTCGCCTTCCTCCCAGTGCAGCAGCAGGCGGGCACGCGGAACGTCTCCCAAGTCACAGCGGTCGTGACTAGCTCCGGCAATAACGTCACCTTCACGCAAGGCCCCGGGACCGCCGTCTCCGCCCCGGTCTGCGGCGGCTCGACCGAGACCTACGCGAACATCACCTGGACAGTGAGTCCCTGCGTCTCCTTCGGCTTCCCCTCCGCCTCCCTCAAGAACGCGACCTTGGCCTCGCGGCAGGTCCTGCAATTCATCAAGACGGCATACGAATACCACCTGGCCTACTTCGCCTTCAGCCGGACGGATGCGAACGTGATGTACGCCGTCCTCAACGTCACCGGGAGCCAGGTCGTGACAGGAAACTGGACGACCGGGTACCAGGTCTCCTACGTCGGGGACAAGCTCCTGAACGTGACGGTCCTCCAGGTCGTCCACTCGCACTTCCAGGTGACGCACGTCTCGGCCTACGCCCTCCCGGACAGGAGCGAGTCGGTCGCGTACACGCCTCAGCAGCTGCAGGCGATCAGCGTGGCGCTCTCCGACCCAAAGGTGAGGTCCCTAATGGTCGAGCCGCCCTACTACGTCGAGTTCGTCGGGTCTTCCGGGAACGCGACGACCACGGACTCCTACTTCATCCAGCTCTACCAGGTGGACGGCACGGGGATAGTCGGAGCCTTCGTAAACCCCGGCCTCGGCTCCGTGGTCACGTCCTACACCCAGCAGAGGGTCTCCGGCGAGTGCTGGCCGGACGGCATGGTCATCACCGACCCTTGGGGCGAGACCGGCTTCAGCGGATGCCCCGCGTGAGCCAAGGACCGGCAGCCGGGACTTTCGCGACGCACGGGTGTCCACGCTACCTGTTCCTTCGGATCTACCTCCGAGGCTGACTGCTGTAGCCCGGTGAGGGGCGAGCGACCGCCGGGGACCGGCTCGTCGCGGTCCCGGAATCACCCCCGAGGGAGAAAGCGCATCGCTCGGACCGGGTCGCCGTAGGCCTCGTAGAGCTCGGGCGGGATCTCCTTCGGAATCTCTTTCGGCACGCCTTGATAGCGGCGGCGCAGATAAAACCGCCCACCCTGAAGTCAGCCGGGGCGGCGACGCAGGCGGCGGAATGTCTGGAAGAAGAGCGCGAGCGCCCCGATGGCGACGAGAGGCGCGAAGACCTCCGGGCCGATGGGGGACGCCCTCTGCGCGTCCAAGAGCCCCGTCACCACGCCCGAGAGGCCGTATCCCAGCGCGATCATCCCGACGACGAAGACGGGGCTGACGACGAAGCCCTTGCCGAACGCCCCGAAGAAGAGGACGACCATCCCCGCGAGCGAGAGGAGGAATGCGACGGGGTAGGCAGGATTGACGCTGCTGAAGCAGGGCGCCGCTCCCTGGGGCGGGCAGTGGAGCTGCTCGAAGGGCGAAAGCCTCGGGAGGACGATCAAAGCGGCGACGCTAGCGCAGAGCAACCCAGCTCCAGCGGCAGCGAGCCTGACGGACCTGGCCAAGGGGGTGCGGCCCAGTCCTGCAGGCCAAAAATCCTGCGTTCGGGTGCCGCTCACTTCGGGGGGGTGATAGCGGCAAGGGGCAAGCTTGAAGGGCTGCCCAGAAGGACGGTGAGCGCATGCAGGTCGAGATCCTGGAGGCGGCGCTCCTCCTGCTGTACGCCCTCTTCGTCCTCCTCTTGAGCCTCGCCGCCCTTACGGGATACAGGATGTTCAAGCCGCTCGCCCGCCTCTCCGGAGGCAGCGGGCACAAGGTCTCGATAATCGTCGCCGCGCGGAACGAGGCTGACACCCTCAGGGAGTCGCTGGCCTCCCTCTCCAAGCTGGACTACCCGGACAAGGAAGTGATAGTCGTTTGTGGCCCTTCCAACGACGGGACGGAGGAGCTCGCCCGGGAGTTCGAGGGCAGGATGACCGTCCTCAGCGAGCCCGAGAGGCCTCCGGACTGGCTCGGGAAGAGCTGGGCGTGCCACCACGGCTACCTGAGGTCGACCGGGGACGTCCTGCTCTTCGCCGACGGCGACGTCGTCCACTCCCGGGAGAGCCTCGGGGTCGCGCTCGCCAACCTCGACTCCAAGAAGGCCGACCTCCTCTCTGTCTGGCCCAAGATAGTCACTAGGACGAGGTCCGAGAGATTGATCTTCCCGACGAGCGTCTTCTTCCTATGCGTCGGGGTGGCCGCCTCCGCAAGGAGGACTCCCGAGGGGAGGAGGGTCAACGGCGCCAACGGGCAATACATCATGATAAGGCGGGATGCCTACACGGCGATAGGAGGGCACGCGGCCATCAAGACCGACATCATGGAGGACAGCGCCATAGGGAGGGGCGCCCTCGGTCGCGGCCTCGAGGTCCTCAACGCTGACGGGGATGGCTTCGTGGATGTCCTGCCCTACTCCCGGTTCGGGGAGGCCTGGGAGGCGCACGAGAGGTTCGGGGCGGGCCTCCTCCCGTCCTGGGGCGCCCTGGCAGGAACCGTCGTGGTGACCCTGGCCTACTTCGTCGGGCCTTTCGCGCTGCTCGGGCTCGCCATCGCGACCATGAACTCGGCGTATGCCATAGTCGCGGCGTGCACGTGCGGTCTCGTCTTAGCGACGCAGGCGTTCTTCTCTCTCAAGGTATCCCGCGCCCGATACCTCCTCCTCGCGCCGCTCTCCGGGCTGCTCGTGACCGCGGCCTCAGCGACAGGCTTCTTCCGCTTCAGGCGCGGCGGGATAACCTGGAAGGGCACGAGGTACGGGATCGACCGCTTCAAGCCGCTGTGAGGGCGGCAGCTCCCGCCTTGGCCCGTCATCGCAGAGCCTACCGGGCGCTTCTGGTAGGTGGTTTCTTCTTCTTGGGTACGGCCGTCACCGGCGATGCCAACTCGGGTTCCTCCCGGACATCCCTTCGGGAGCGAATCCCAGATAAGCGTTCCAAGGCCGCCGCGCTCCAGACGCCGGTCTCCCTGACCGCGAGCTATCAGAAAGGTTATTCTCGAACTTCTTGCTCCGGCATCATCGAATGGAGCCTGACGAGGTCGAGACCTGGAAGCGGGCGCTGCTGAGGTTCAGGGCGCAGAAGGAGGAGTTCATGAGGCTCGGGCACGACTCTCCTTTCGTCAGCTCCGGACAGCACGACTTCCAAGGCCTGAGGTACTTCGAGCCCGACCCCGCCTTCAGGTTCGAGGCGAAACTCCAGAGGTATCGCAACGAGCCGAGCGCCATGATGACCACGAGCAAGGGGACGCGGCAGCTCTTCAACAAGGCGGGCCGCTTCGACCTCGAGGTAGAGGGCCAGCCCGTGCCCCTACAGGCCTACCAGTCCGCGGAGAGAGAAGACCTGGACCTCTTCATCCCTTTCAAGGACGCCACCTCGGGGAAGGAGACCTACGGAGCCGCCAGGTACCTCGACATGAGGGTCGAGCACGACGACAACTACCTCGTCGACTTCAACTACGCCTACAACCCGTACTGCGCCTACAGCGAGGGCTACGTCTGCCCCCTCCCGCCCGCGGAGAACTGGCTCAGAGCCGCGGTCCGCGCAGGCGAGAAGAAGTACCACGAGTAGCGTCTCCGCGTGCCCTCGCGGCTCGCCTAGAGGGCTCCGCGCCTCTTGGATGAGATTTCTTAAATCGAGGATTTCGCGAGAACTTCCGTGGCCACGATGCCCACCGTCAAGATGAACTTCGGCCTGGCGTCTCTGGCGCTGTCCGCCTTCGTCATCGCCTTCTTCGGGGCGCGGATATTCACTACGATAAACCCGGACACCGTCGTCGTGAGCGGAGGGATCCACTTCCACCACTTCTGGTACGGCCTCGCGATGATGGCGGCCGCGGGGTGGCTGGGAATAGTCTCCGTTCATCCGGCCCTGAACAGGGTCTATGCGACGGTCTTCGGCCTGGGGGGCGGCCTGGTCGGCGACGAGGTGGGCCTCCTGTTGACCCTCGGAAACTACCGCTCCGAGCTCACCTACGTCTTCTTCGTCGGGTTCATCTGCGTCGCGATCCTGCTCGTCCTCGCGGTAAGGTACCGAGGACCGCTCGAGCGCGACCTGGCCGAGATAGACAGGGGGGAGACTCTGGTCCACATCGGCGTCGTCGCGGCGGGCCTCTCGGCTCTCTTCTTCGCCTTCGACTTCGTAACGCCGGGATTGGGCGTGGCGCTCCTAGGCGTCATCGTCGCGCTAGCCGGCGTCGAGGAGAGGCGAAGGGCTCGACCGGCTGGTGCCCCCGGTTTGAAATCTGCATGAACTTCTGGCTCGCCTTTCATGTCGAAGAGCAATTATATACTGATTCCACGCGTTCATGACCGGTGGCCTCCACCTGAGCTTCCTCCTGGACCCGATCGCTCTCGCGGTGATCGGCCTGATCGCGGGGAAGGCCTACTACCTCCTCGTGGCCTTCGGCGACAAGATCCTCAGGCGGGGGGCCACGAAGAGGGGCCTCATCGTGGTCGGGGCAGCCGTCGTTTCGCTGTTCTGGGTCTACAGCGCTCTCCTGTACCTGAACGTCATCAACTTCCCCTGGCCGTTCCCTGCGTGGTTCGGCGGCACCAACTGGATGCTCAACTCTGGCCTCCCGTTGGGCTTGGCGAGGAGCTCGGCCTCTGACGTCCTCGCTGTCGTGATCTTCGCCACGTATCCGGGGTGGTTCTACCTGGGGACCGAGCTCGGGTTCGCCGGGCACAGGCTGACCAAGGGCCAGAGGCTGACGGAAAGGGATCGGATCATCGGGCAGGTGGTCGACACCGTCTTTCCCAAAGGCGGGGCGATCTCTCCTGGCGCCGCGGATGTGGGCGCCCTTGGCATGGTAGACTCCCTCCTCAGGAAGATACCGCCGATGTTCGCGGACGGGCTCGTCCTCCTCGTGTTCGTCTTCGACAGCAGGTTCTTCGTCCTAATGTTCACCGGGAGATGGAAGCGCTTCGTCGACCTGGACAAGCCAGGGGATTCCTCCGAGAAAAGGAAGTACCTGCAGGCGTGGTCTTCAAACCCTTACCTCTCGTCCGCCACACAGATCCTGACCGTCACCGCGTCCTACGGGTACTACACGAGGCCCCAGGTCTACAAGGAGATAGGCTACGCCGGGCCGTTGTGCCCCGGCCTTCCTCCCTGGTACAACCCTGGTCCAGAAGCGGCCAGCGCGGGGAGCGCGACCGGCAAGGCGGGGGCCGAGCCATGATAATCCGCGGCGAGGAAGTGGACCGCTCTTCCGCGGAGATCGCCGACGTCTGCGTGATAGGGTCGGGCGCCGGAGGGGCCGTCCTCGCCTGGAAGATGGCCAGCCAGGGACACACGGTGGTCCTGCTCGAGAAGGGAGGCTACCATCCCAGGGAGGACTTCAACCAGAAGGAGGACGAGATGATCCCGATGCTCTACAAGAACGCGGGGCTCCAGTTCACCGTCCCCAGCGGGATCGCCGTCGCCCAGGGGAGCTGCGTCGGAGGCTCGACGGTCGTGAACGACGCTGTCTGCTTCAGGACTCCCGATGCGGTCCTGGGCTGGTGGCAGGACCAGTACAAGGTGGAGGACATCAGCCCCGACACCATGAAGGGGTATTTTGAGGAGGTCGAGAAGCGGATTTCGGTCTCCCAGGTCCAGCCGTACGAGCTCAACAAGAACAACCTGGTCCTGAAGAGGGGGGCGGAGAAGCTCGGCTGGGCCGCAGGACCCAACTCCAGGAACTGCAAGAGCTGCAGGCAGTGCGGAAACTGCCAGATAGGCTGCTACTACGGCACCAAGCAGAGCATGCTGGAGACCTACATCGCCGACGCCGAGAGGGACTACGGCAAGACGGTCAAGATCTACGCGGACACTCAAGCCGAGACGCTGGTCAGGTCCGGGGACAGAATCTCGGGAGTGAAGGCGACCATCGTCGGGAGGGGAGGGAAGGCCTTCGACCTGAGCGTGAAGGCGGAGGTCGTCCTCGTCGCGGCGGGGACCATCGCCTCGTCCCAGCTGCTTCTGGAGAGCGGCCTGGACGTGAACGGGCAGGTCGGAAAGGGGGTAGCGATCCACCCCTCCCCCGCGATGATCGGCGACTTCGACGAGGAGATCAACGGCAACCAGGGGATCCCGATGGCCTACCACTGCCACGAGTTCAGCGTGCTCAACACGGGAAGCAGGGGGTTCATGCTCGAGGCCGTCTTCTTCGCGCCGTACCAGTTCTCGCTCCCCATCCCTGGCGTCGAGTTCGAGCAGAAGGAGCTGATGTCGAGGTACAGCCACTACGCCCTCATCGGCTCGCTCCTGCAGGACGAGAGCGTGGGGACGGTCATCAAGGGAGGGCCGCTCGCGTACTACCTGGACTACCAGCTCACCCAGGGGGACGCCGCGCTAATGATCGAAGGGATGAAGAGCGGGGCCAGGGCGCTCTTCGCGGCGGGGGCGACCAGGGTGCTGACCTCCCACAGAAGGAGGACCGTCCTCCACAGCGAGAAGGACCTCCACTTGATCGACGACAGGGGCGTCTCCTCGGGCATCAGCATAGGCTCCGGACACCCGCAGGGCGGGAACAGGATGGGCGGAGTCGCGGGGAGCGGAGTTGTGGACTCCTACTCGAAGGTGTACGGCCTGCAGAACCTCTTCGTGTGCGACGCAAGCGTCTTCCCGACCTCCATAGGCGTGAACCCCCAGCTGACCGTGATGGCGCTGGCCACCCGCGCCGCGGAGCACATCGGAGAGAACTGGTCCAGATACGGGCGGTCGCCGTGAGCTTCTGGGTGGACCCTCCGGCGCTCTTCATGTTCGGCGCCATCATCTGGATACTCGCGGAAAGGTACGAGACACCCAGGTCCATGCTGTACGCCATCTCGGGGGGCACCATCGCGAGCTTCACAGTCGGGGGCATCGGCCTCTACCTGGATCGGTATCACTGGGTCGTACCCGGGATCGTGAACTTGAAGGGTTCCTACGTAATGCTAGACCAGGGCCTCACCGGCCTGACGACGGCCACTTTCCCGGCCTGGATCGCGGTCCTCCTCCTCTCCCTCTACCCCTTCTGGTTCGCCGCTGGCTTCGAGTTCGCGAAGAGGCACCGGTGGGAGACCAACAAGGTGCCGCTCCTCATGATAGGCATCCTGCTGATGGCGGTGCCTTCAATAATCGAGTCGCAGCTCCTCCCGCACTAGACCCTACGCCGTCTTCGATTCGACAACTCTTCCAAAAGAGAACCGGCCGAATATAGAAAATACAAAAAGAACTAGCCCAAGCTTATATGCGTCTTCTCACAGTACCGCTGCGGTTGCCTGAAAGAGAGAAGGAGTTTGGCCAAGGCGAAACGACGAGGAAATTCCTGGTGACTTGGACTCTCCTTCTCGAGCGCAAGGAGCTCGACGAGATAACGGCGCACCCCGAATCGCTGGAGCATGGGCTGAACTACGTGATGAGCATGGTGAAGGGGAGCGGACTCCAGCTCTACAGGATCGTCCCGACGGAGGAGCTGACCCACTTCTCGCGGGAGGTCCCCACGTCCGCGCGCCCCACCGGGATCGCGATAGTGGAGGCCCGCTCATTGGAAGAAGCTAGGATGATGATCGAGAACTGGGTGAACGGGCTGAGCTACGGCAAGGGCACGGTCCCCATCCGAAGCTACCTCGAGTACGACATCAAGCCCTTGATGGACCTCGGGCAGGGAGGGAGGCGGTAGACCATGTCGGCCTACGTGGTGAGCGGGGTCCAGATCTGGAGCGGCGTGGTCCTCCAGGCGGGGACGATAACGTTCAACAGCAACAGCATACTCCTCTTGGCGCCGTCACCTGAAAAGGGCGGCGGCCCTCCAGACACCCTCACGATAATCGCCAACGAGATCGACATCCAGGACAACGCGACGATAATCTACACCTTCGACGGAGCCCCTGGGCCGGCCTACGACCCCGGGACTCCCAAGCCGCCCCAGGTGGGGACGGCAGCGGGCGGAGGCAACGGCTTCTCGAGCCCTGGAACGGGCAGCTTCCCACAGGCTGCCAACGGCACGAACGGCGGACCGGGGATGACCGGAGCTAAGGGGACCTCCGGAGTCGACGCTCCCGAGATCCAGATATTCGTCGGCCTCGTGAAGCAGCTCAGCGCCGGCAAGCTCACCATCAACGTGAAGGGGCAGGACGGCGGCAGGGGAGGCGACGCGGGCAGCGGCGGGAACGGCGGCAAGGGCCAGGACGGCTCGCCGTCCACGACGAGCTCTTCATGGTATGACAACAGCAAGTGCACCCAGGGTGCGGGCAAGGGAGGGAACGGAGGCGCTGGAGGGGACGCAGGATTCCCGGGGAGGGGGGGCGCCGGAGGCAACGGCGGCATCGTCAACGTCTTCACCCTCGCTGCATCGCTTCCTCTGGTCCAGACATGGAGCTACCTCGTAGGACCTGGCAAGGGAGGAAAGCCGGGCAATCCCGGCAGCCCCGGGAGCGGTGGGCCCGGAGGAGCCGCGGGGGCCGTGAACGATCCCTGCCCACCGGTGCCAGGATTCGGCGGGTCGAACGGCCCCTCTGGGCAGTCGATGAACACCGTCGACCCGAGCTGGCCCACGGACTACGCGGGGAATGATGGCCAGCCCGGGTACTCCGCCCAGTATCAGATCAAGAAGGTGCCCAGCTGAGATGATCAACACACCGGTGGTCGCCGTCCTGGGGAATTACGACGTCACCGACGACATAATCTTCTGCAACGTGCTCCAGTTCGTCGGCCTCTCTCCCCAGCTCGTGATACGCCCGGTGCCAGGCTCGAAGGCGGGGGCCCGGCGCCTCTTGAAGATAGTCGCCAACGTCATCGACACGACGGGGTCCACGGGCGCGACCATCACCTACAACCTGGACAACCACTTCGAGCCGCCGACGGGGAACTTCCCTTCCTTCGCCGACCCTACGGCGCAGGCCAAGACCGGGGCCGACGGGACGCCGAACGCGTCGCAGGGGCCCCTCCCGCCCGCCGACACGGCATCGCCCAACTTCAACGCGATTCTGGACCCGCTCCACTACACCGGGCCCTTCCCGAAGGCCGAGGACGGGGGCGACGGGTATCCGGGAGGAAGGGGAGGGACGGGCGATCAGGGTCTCGACGGTCCGACCTTGGAGATATGGACGACGAACATCATGGGGGGAGTGTCCATCGACCTGAGGGGTCAGCAAGGGGGCAACGGCGGAAAGGGAGGCAACGGGCAGTTCGGCGGAGCCGGGCAAGGAGGGTCCCCCGGAATCAGCGGGACTGACACCTCCTGGACTGGCGTGCCTTACATCGTCTGCGTCCAGCAGCCCGGACTGCCCGGAGACGGAGGACATGGAGGAAACGCGGGTTGCGGCGGCGACGGCGGCGACGGAGGGAAGGGAGGGTTCGTCAAGATATTCTACACGGCTGGCGTGAACGTCGCTGCGCTCCCCACGATGCTCCAAGGGGGCAAGGGCGGAAATCCCGGATCTCCGGGCAACCCGGGGAAAGGAGGGGCTCCAGGGTCGCTGGCGATTAACATCCCCGTGGCGTGCGGGACCGGCCAGAACGCGCTAGTCGGGCCCGATGGCGATGCCTGCAGGGGCGGCGACCAGAAGGGGGGGATATCGCAGGTCGGGAATCCCGGAGCCGACGGAAGCGTCGCGACCTTCGTCGTGAAGAACATCCCGCAGGCCTAGAGGGCCGCGCAGGCAGCCCCCTCACGGCCGCGTGGCATCCCTAGACGAGGTAAGGTGCAGACCCCTCTCGCGGATCAGCCGGGTCGCCAGCCCCCTGAATGCCTCGGTCCCCTCGACGCACTCCCCCGCCTCCGCCGCAGTCAACTCCCTGCCGAAGATAGTGCTCATGTCGTCGAGTATCTCCGGGCACGCCGCCTGGACAGAGTCCTCGAAGGGCCTGAACGGCACGTAGAACGACGTCTCTCTCCCTTGCCTGGCCTCCTCGAGGACGACAGGACACCGCGAGAGGGAGTACGCCCAGAACCTGAGGTAGAAGTTCGCGTTCGCGTAGTCCCCCTTCCCGACCAGGGCTCCCGCGACCGCCTCCCTGTACTCGAGCTCCAAGGGAGAGATGGAGTAGAGGTAGTGGCCCCGCGTCCTCTCGCCGAGGCCTTGGACCTGACGGGGAGACCCCCTGCCGCTCACGGCGGCGTGCACCCTCCCAAGCGCCTCGAGCGAGCGCGAGGGGTCCGCCTCCAGGCGGAGGTTGGCTGAGACCATCCTCTCAAGCTCGAGGCCAGTCTCCGCGGACATCCTCCTGACCTTGGCCATGGGCCTGGTCAGGAGGCTCATGACGCTCTGCTTGAGGCAGTCGGCGAGGGCCGTCAAGTAGTAGGCGTGCGCCGTCTGCAGGAAGAAGACGGCCGCCGGGGGGAAGTCCAGGTTCCGCGTCGCCTCCTTGAGGGCCGCGTCCCCAAAGTTGATCTGCTCGCCGATCCTCTTCTCCCATGCGCTCCTCTCGTGCATGTTGAGCCTGATGTTCTCGACCATGGCACCGATCGCCTCGGACCTTGTCGAGACTGGCTCCGACTCCCAGAGAAGGTGGGGTAGCATCATGTACCCGGCCGCCTCGAAGGGGTCCAGCAGCGCCGACGCAGGGATCCAAAGGACGTCTACGAACGCGCGCCCTGTGGGGCCGTCGACCGTTCTCCTCTCGGGCAGCTCCTCCTTCCTCTCCCAGATCGCAACGAGGTCCACGTCGGCAACCTCGGGGCAGTCCCCGTCGACGAGGGGCGTTCTGCAGCGGACCGCCAGAGGGCTGGGGTCCAGCGTGCGCGACGCCTTCACTGCTGCCTCCCTGAGCCCTTCCTCGGAGTATCCGTGGCTGCTAGGGGTCAATCGGCTCTCGGACATCACTCCTCGCCCTTTGAAAGCCTCTCCTGGAGCCCCGAGAGCGCCGTGAACGCCGTGGCGGTGGTGTAGAGCCGCCGGTGGTCCTTGATGACCGCGTCTATCGCCTTCCCGTCCTGCTTCCAGAAAGGCTGCTTCCAGGGCTCCCTCGTCGACGGGTGCGGGATCCTGAGGATGTGGTGGGAGTTCCAGCTTCCGTCGGTGAGCTGGTCGGTCAGGAGCCAGTCCGCCCCCCTCCTAATCTGGTCGGCGAACTCCGGGCGGGGCTCCACCATGAGCCCTCGGATTCCCAGCGCCGTCGAGAAGGGCACGCCCTGGGCCGCCTGGGAGTCGCCCCAAGCGCCAGTGGCAAGCTGCGTCCTCGCAATCCAGTCCTGCGCCCTCCTCACCGGCCCGGCGCCCTCCTCCGCACCTCGGGCCTTCAGGAACTCCATGCAGTGGACGGTCGCGTAGAGCCTCTCGCTCCACCAGTATGGCTCCCAGTAGCCCTCTGCGGCCTGACCGCTCATGACGTAGGCGATGGCCTTGTCGTCGCCGACGGGGGACCCCGCCTCGAGCAGAGCCTTCCCGGCCACCGGAGTGACGCACATCTGGGAGGACGACCAGCCTTCGAACGAGACGTTCGCGTCGAGCATCATGAAGCGCCCCACCTCTCTCGGTTCGGCGTAGGTCCTGAAGCCCCCGTCGACCGGGCTCTGGTGCTTCAGCAGGAAGCGCAGGGCCTTCCCACGGCTCTCCGCGCCCTGCGTCCCGAGCCTTGAGAGGAAGAGGAGGCACCAGGAGGTAGAGTCGGCGTCCGCAGGCACTCCGGGGCCGTAGCCCCAGCCGCCGTCCTCGCCCTGGCGCTCGAGGAGGCGGGAGCCCGCGCCCAAAAGCAGCCGCTTCTCTTCCTCGTCTCGGGGGACGGCGCCTCGAGCCAGCGCGTAACCTACGTATCCGGTGACCCAGTACACGCTCTCGCCTGCGAGGGTCAGGAAGTCCGACCAGAACCCGTCGGGGTTGACGCTGCCTTCCAGGAATCGCAGCGCGCGGTCGAGCGATGACCTCAGCCTCTCGGGGTATTCCAATCTCCCTCTCCGCTGTGTGCTCCGAAGGCCCCGGACGTATTTAGCAAGTGCGGAGCGGGCGGGCCTCCCGCCGAACCGGCCTCGAAGCGCAAGAGGCGAAAAATCAGCTAATATAGCCAGGCGACGTCGCGACGAAACATGCTTGACTCGCTCAAGCAGATCTTCCTGATGACCTGGCTCTGGAGCATCTTCGCCGGCTTCTACCTCGTGGCCTACTCATTCTGGGTACCGGGACTCTTCGCGAGCCTTCCCCTCGTGGTCCTGGTTACTGTGGCCACCCTGGCGCTGGGATGGACCTTCCTGGTCGACGGGTTCTCGAGGGCGATGCAGCTCCAGACCGGGGCGGCCACCAGGGCAGTGCCGTTCCTGCGCGCCAGGCAGCTCCTGGGAGGGCTCGCCCTGCTCTCCTACCCCACGGTGTACCTGCCTCCGGGAGGAAGGGTCGTCGCGCACTGGCCGCTCGACCTCGCGATAACCCTGGTCTCGGGCGTGCTGTTGATCGCCTACGCCCTCTGGGGCAAATGAGGGCCCTCCAGGGAATCCTTCTAGGAATCTGAGCGCTCCGACCTTCCAAAGCCGGGACCTGCCCGAGGCGCAGGCGTCAGCCCAGGCCTCTCGACCTGGACACCGCGTAGACGACCACGTTGTAGACCATGCTCACGAACCCGCCTATCGCCCCGAGCACCAGCACGATGGCCCCGACGGGATTCGTGAGCCAGAAGAAGGCAGGCCTCACGGCCGCGGGGAGGAGGTCCGGGAAGTGCGCAAAGTCGAACGGAAAGACGCGCAGGAGCCACAGCGCGGTCACCGCGAGCATCGCCCCGTAGAGCGCGTCGAGGGGCCTCACCGGGTTCCTCCTCCCGACGGCCGCCCTCGCCAGCGATACCAGCGCGCCCACGACCCAGGTCCCGTAGAAGAGCGCCTGCTCCGTGGTCCCCCAGCGCGAAGTGAAGAACCCTGTCCCCTTCACCTGGTTCTCGATGAAGAAGAGGAGTATGAGGAAGGAGATGAAGGCCGAGCCGACCTCGCCGCCCCTCTGCCCGGGCATCAGCCTGTCCCTGTCAGAGACCGAGCCGTGCCTGCCCCACGTGACGCTGCTCCTGCTCCACCACCCGGAGACGCCCGCGAGCATGATCAGGGCGCCCAGCCCCACGAGGACGACCGACGCGACGAGGATGTCGAGCGCGAGGTAGAATATCCCGCCCAGTCCCGGGATGAAGAACGCGAAGAAAGAGACGAAGACCAGGAGGAGCCAAAGGATGAAGAGCGCGACTCCGATGAGCAGGATGACCAGGCCAGGGAAGAGGCGGCCGAAGTCTATCCTGATGGTCATGCCCGGACTACCTCTCGACCAGGACTTTGACCCTCGAGTCCTTCGTCTTGACGTCCATGACCTCCCTGACGCCGGACTCGGGCATCTCGTTGATCATCTTCTCCAGGTCGGCGAACATCGAAAAGTCCGCGTCGGCTCCCCAGGTCTCCTCTCTGGTCTTCCTCGGGACGAAGGTCATCATCCTGGGGACCCACCTCGCGAGGGACGCGGGGATCTTCACCTCGGCGTCGGGCTCGGCCCCCTCGGCCGGCTCCCGCGCCTTCCAGACGAGGATCTTGATGTCGGCCATGGCTGCCGAGAGGTTCGGGGGCGCCAAGATACTTAAGGACGGGTGACGATTACCAAGCGAGAGAACGGGCGCGGAGTCTGAGGAGGAGCAACGCGGGCGAAGCCCGCTACCTAATCTCCGGCGGAGCCGAACCTTCCTGCGGCGTCGCCCCTAATTAGCCGGCCCCCTCCACCGTCGGCATGGAAAGGCGGAAGGCTCTAGGCCTAGTCGCGATCCTCCTCCCTCCCCTCCTCTACTCCTTCTACCGATTCTCCATAGGCGCGCTGGTGCCCGCCTTCGAGGCCACCTACTCGATAAGCGACGCCACCGCGGGCGAGGTGATTTCGGCGTCCGTGGGCCTCGTCGCCATCGGGGTGTTCGGGGGCGGCCTCCTCGCGCAGAAGCTCGGCGACGCGCGGACCATCCTCCTGGGGCTGGTGATCTTCTCCGTCTTCGAGGCCGCCGTAGTTGCCGCCCAGAGCCTGTGGGAGTTCTCCGCGTTCTTCTTCCTCGCCTCCTTCGGGACGGGCCTTGTCATCACCCCGAGCTACGGGGTCATCGCCTCCCTTCTCCCCGGGCGTCGGGGCTTTGCCGTCAGCCTGATCAGCGCCGCCTACAGCTCGGGTGGCTTCGTCGGGCCGTCGCTCGCGGGGTACCTGCTGGTCTACCGCGGGTGGGACGCGCCCTTCGTCGCACTCGCCCTCATCGGGGCCGCGTTCACGGTCTTCTTCGCGGCCGTGCTCGGGAGGTCGGGGAAGGCCGGGGAGGCGCAGCCGTCGATATCCTACCGGAAGGTGCTGGCGAACCGGGCGATCGTGGTTCTCGCCTTCGCCGACTTCTTCGCCGACCTGGGGTTCCTCGTCTTCGTCTCGTGGACCCCGAAGTACCTGATATCCGCCTTCTCGGTCTCTGGAGGGGGGGCCGCCACAATCGACTCGGTCTTCGGGGTCGGGGTGGGCCTCGGCGGGGCAGGCGCGCTCGCGGCCGGGGTCCTCTTCGACAGGCTCGGCGGGAGGAGGAGCGCGCTGCTGAGCGCGGCGCTCTCTGCGCTCGCGTTCTCTGCCCTCTACCTGGCCTCGCCCCTCCCGCTGGCCCTCGCCCTCGTCCTCGTGACGGGCTTCCTCTCCAACTCGTTCTGGCCGCTCCTCACGGCGATGGCCCAGGTCAGCGTGCGCCAGGGGCAGGTGACCTCCGCCACGAGCGTGGTCCAGACGGCGGGGTTCGTCGGGGCATTCATCGGTCCGGGCCTGGCGGGCCTTATCGGGGGCGCGGTGTCGTCGGCGCTGATCGTCGCCACGGTCGTCCCCTACGTCTTCTTCTTCTTCGTCATCATGGCCGGGTACCGGAACCCGGCGGCAACCAGCAAGGTCGTCACAGGGTAAGATGCCGGTGGCGGACTCGGTCGGTCTTCGCGTCACGGGCTTCAGGCCGAAGAGCGGCCCTTTCCGCTAGCTTCGAGAGCTTGGATTCGGCCGCCAGTGTCGCGTCGAAGGTCAACTCGGCGATCAGGTGAGAGAGATCGTCCGGGTCCAGAAGAGCGGCGCCTTCGCTGATATGAGTTGTGGGTTCTCGAGCTCAGCCTAGAGTCGCGAGCTTCCCCTTCTCGACGATGGCCTTCCCGCCGACGGAGAGGCTCCCCCTCCTGACTGTCCCCATGAAGCCGAACCCGACCAGGCCTACCCCGCCCGAGACCATCCTATCCTGCCCGTTCTCGTACCTCATCAGGGGGTTGAGGCCTACCACGACCGACGAGAGGGCTCGCTTCTCCGGCGGGACCGCCTCCACCAGCTCGGCGAGCATCTTCTGCGAGCCCCTGCTCTTCCACCCGACGAGCTTCCCGCCCTCGAACTCGAGCCTTGCGTCCTCGAGGAGGCCCAGCCGCGTCACCGAGGAAGAGAGCGCCACCGTCCCCTTCGCCGAGGCCGTGTCGACCTGCTTCGAGACGTAGCCCGGGGGCACGTAGGTCATGTTGTAGCCGCCGGCGACGTCGTCCTCGTCCACGAGCCCGTCCTCCACCTCCAGGTCGCCCCGAAGGTCGAACTCCAGCTTCCCGCCTGAAGTGAGCAGGGTCGCGTGGGCCCCGTCTTGGAGGGCCTGACCCACAGCCCTCCCGCTGGCGGAGATGCTGGGCAAGTCCGCTAGCGCCGCCCTGAGCTGGTGGTGGACCATCTCCTCGGGCTTCTTCCGGTAGAGCCTCGCGTACTCCTTCCCGACGTAGCCGAACGGGAGCCTCGCCCCCCTCAGCCTCGCCTTCCCGGCCGCCTCGTACCAGGAGGCGTTGTACTTCGTCGAGTCGACCACCTCCTGGCGCGAGAGGAGCGGAGAGTATGCGCCGATGGGCGGCCCCGGGATGAAGACGTAGGCGTCGGAGCCCGCGAGGAGGGCGTACTCGTGCTTCCCCATGTTCCCGAGGACGTCCTTGGGGGTTAGCCTCACGCCCTCTACGTACGCCGACTCGTCCTCGAAGACCACCACCGGGATCGCCCCTATCCTCTTGGCCTCCACTACCAGCCGCCGGGCGAGGGGGAGGCCTTTGTTCCACGCCTCGATGGTGATGGTCTCTCCCTTCTTCAGCCGGAGGGTCTCGGCGACCACCTTCCTGGCCACCTTGTCGTAGAGCGCGTCGTCTGAGCTCAATGCTGCGCAGTGATGCGCTGGGCCATAGATAAGAGTGCGCAGGCACTCCGGGGGAGTCTAGGGCTTCATAGATGGCGCCGCCCAGGTCACCCCCGAGCGCGGACTCGCCAGCACTACGAGGGCTCCGTGAGCCTGGCGGACGGGGTGCCGATAACCTTCGAAGGCGGCTGGCAGTAGGCCCCCGCTTCAGTCGTCGCAGCTCTTGCACCTCTTCGGAGGCAGGAAGAACATCACTCCCACGGGGTCGTTGTAGATCTCATAGTCCTCGGGTCGCAGCTTTCGCGGTGTCTCTTCTGGCATGCTCCCATATGCGGAGCCGCGATAAAAGCGTCGATTGGAGAACGCACGAAAAGCTAGCAGCCGTAGCCGAGGACCGCGCCCGCGCACAGCCCACACTCGAAGAGGAAGGAGACCCTGTGGACGTCGCAGCGCTCCCAGCCCGGAAGGCTGCTCGGGGTGGCCTGGCTCTCGGGCACCGCCTGGGCCTCCGAATGCGGGAGGGAGTCCAGCTCTCGGGCGGGCGTCACGGCGCGAGGACCTCCACGGTGGTCCTGGGGTGGGCGCGCTCGTGCTTCCGCATGTGGACGAAGCAGTATCTCGCCCCACAGAGGTGGCATGTGTAGTGGAACCCGAAGCCGTCGAGCACGCCGCCGCAGTGCCGGCAGTGGTACGCCGACTCGATGCTGCCGTCGTGGGGCTGCCAGTCGCTCACCCTGTTCTCCAGCGCCATGTCCTCTTCTCGGGCGCCGACTTCCATTTAACCGGTCCCCGGGGGGGAAAGTGAAAGTATTCGGTCGGGCAGTCCCGAGCGGCTGGCCAGCGTGGCGAGTTCGGCCTCGAAATCCTCCGGTGAGCGCTCGACCGCCCTCAGAGCCCGCCTTTCGACGATAAGGATGAGGTCGTTGACTATGCCGAGGATTTCCCTGTTGGTTTCGTCGCCCGTCCTCTCCTTGTCCTGGACATTTCCAAGGTGCGGTTCGCCCGGCTCTCGAACTCCACCGGATCGGCTAGAAGCTCTCGAGCCTTCTTTGCGCCCTCCTCAGCCTCTTCGTCCAGGGACTTCCCTTCGGCTCTCCAGGAGGTCAGGGACGAGCAGGTCGGGCTGACCGACGCGCTGGCCTACGCTTCGATGAAGGAGAGAGGCGTCACCGAGATATACTCGTTCGACAAGGACTTCGACCGGTTCGGCGACATCGCACGAGTCAACCTATGAGCGGGCGCGAGTTGGCGTGCGAGCCACAGCCCGCGCCGAGTCCCAGACGCCTGCTCCATCTTCGTTCAAGCGAGTGCATACTGGCTGAAGACTGAGGGCTCCAACCGCCTCTCCACGGGGTTCACCTTGAGCCCGAGGGTCTCCAATGCTGTCAGGCCCAGGAGCGCCACATCCTCGGAGCCTATGAGCACCCTTATCGGGGCCCTGTCGTCCCCGATCTCGACCTCGGCATTGCCAATGGGCACCGCCTTCGTGCTACCGTCGGCAAGCCTGACCATCACCGACCCACGTCGGGCAATCCCCACAGAGTCCGCGACGGACTCGGGGATCATAGTGAGCGTCGCTCCCGTGTCCGCGACCATCTCGACATCCTCGTGACCCTTCGGCCCGTGTATCCTCGCCGTGACCCGCGTCTCGCCCATCTTCATCTATTCTCTGAGGCGTATGACCACGAATTAAGGATTAATGCACCACGGTCGGAGCAGGCTCTCTGAGACAGCGCGATCACCCCACACACGAGACTGACACCCTGAGGAGAACAGCGGAGGAAAGCGGGCGGTTACCCACCCGTCCCCCGGCAGACCTCTTCCCTTTGCATGACGAAGGAAATTTGGTACCAATGAGGTAGTAAGGGGAATAATAATCACTTGTGGTGCAGGGGTCTATACCAGAAATGTCGACGAATCGTCCACTCCCGCCACATTAGGACGGGCGCCACCACGAAAGGGCAAACAGCCGTCCGAACGCGCGAAGGCGGGTAGAACCCCAGAATCACAACGATTAATATCGATGAGGGGCGTTCTCAAGGGGTCTCACCGTTGGGGCAATTCATGAAAACGCGAAGGAGAGAGGCTGGCCGAGAGCACGGTTTTCAGGACCAGATGCCAGAAGGCGGCTGGAGCCCTCTGAGACAGCGCTTCGAGGAGCAGATCGGGCTGCTGGTGAGCGCCCTCCGGTCGACGCAGGAAGGCGTCCAGGAGCTCGCGATAGTCCAGATCACTTTGCTGGGGCCTAAGGTCGTGCCCTACCTGACCTCCGCGCTCGAGGAGGCGCTGGACGAGAGCGACCTGAGCCGGTCCGGCCACCAGTCGATCTCGAGCGCCGAGCGACGGATAGCCGGGATATGCAGCTCATTGGGGATCATCGGGGCCTCCGACTCCGTCGTGGACCTGGCAGCGGCCCTCCCCAGGAAGGAGGCCGTGGAGGCCCTCGCCAAGATAGGAGGGGAGAGGGCGCTGGACCTGATAATGGAGACGATCGAGAGCGAGCCGGGCCTAGGCGGCCCTCTCAGGAACTACAGCGGGCATTCCTGGTCCTCCGGCAGCGCCGACGCAGACCCGGCGTTCGTGAGGCACGTCTTCCTCCGCTTCGGGGAGGCCGGGAGGGCGCGGCTTCAGGAGGAGCTCGCGAACGGGTCAGCCCCGAGGCGCGCGGCGGTCGCGGAGATAATCCGCATAATGGGAGACTCCGACGGCCTCGCCTGAAGGCGAGGCCGCCAAGACAGAGATCGAATGTCTAGTCGCGCTGAAGCACCGAGACGATACCCCAGAAGGCCAGGGCGACGGCGACCAGCAGGCCGAGCCCGAGGCCCAGGTTGGTGTCCGGCTGTCCCAGCGTAACTGACTCGCCGAGGAGAATTGCCGCTGGTATCAGGAAGGGAGCGAGCCACGCGGGGTGCATCTCACCAATACCCTTGCCCAGGCGTGTTATTCAGCGTTGGGTTACGCTACGTGGAAGCGATGCTTCAACGAGGGATGCTGGGAAAGCTCTGCGGATGGCTTCGCGCTGAGAATAGGCCTTATTCTGCGCTGATGAATCCCTTGCGGCCATTCGCCTTCTGCCAGCCGTCGATCCCAAGCAGTATCGCGAACACGAAGCTCAAGATTCCGACGGTGAAGATGCCGAGGATGATGTCGATGATAAGAGCCAACGCCACGAAGACGATCGTCGACAATCCCAGAACCTTCTTCGTGCCGAGGTACAAGTAGCCCAACCCGAAGAACAAGTTCAGGACCGCCGCCACCAACGGGCTCTTGCCCGCGTATTGGTTGGACGAAGGCAGGCCCTGGCCGCCGAAGGTCGGCATGGCCGAGGCCGGTTGGGGTGCTGTCGAAAGGCTGGCGCCGCAGCTGGAGCAGAACGCGGCACCGTCTGCGTTCTGTGCCCCGCATTTGGTGCAAAACACAGGGCACTACATTTTCGTTCAGGTATAAAAACAGAGAGCACGACGAACGGGCTAAGCTTATCTATTTTGCACCCGAAACGCCTCCGTCCTCTGAAGAGATGGAGTGGGTGGAGTTTCGATGGGCGTGATCGCTACCACTTTCGGCGGCAACCTCGTCTGGTCTCTTGTCTCGCAGTTTCAGGTGACCGAAGGGGTCGTCGCCGTCGCCGCGCTGCTGCCCTTCGCCGTCCTCCTGGAGTCTTGGGGGGTGGGGTCTCTGCTCGACTCTACCGCCCTGAGAAACCTTCTCAGGTCACGCCTCTCTCCCGTCTTCGCCTTCTTGGGAGCCGGGGGCGTGATTTGCTACGTCCTCCTCGTCCTTTGCAACTTGGGGAGAGTCTGCAGAGTCCTCGACGTCAACGGCATCAACGTGGTGCAGTATCCCCTGGGCCTCCTGGGGTTCCTCGGCGGGAGCGCCCTCGGACAGGACGGCCGACTCGGATACGGGGCGCTCGCCCTGGCGATCTGGGGGCTGACGATCGGCGCCCTGTCAATACCTCTGGGGCTCACGAGGGCGGTGAGGTTCTTCGCACTGCCGTCCCTCCTGTTCCTCGCAGTCGTGGTGCTCCTCTTCGACCCCGGAGAGATGGACAGCCAGGCGATCAACCTGGTGTCCGGGCTCACCTTCGATGGCATGTCGCTCCTGGGCAACTGGTTTCTTCTCACCGTGTCCCTGTTCTTCACCGTCTTCGGCCTCGTGCGTGGGAGGCTAGGGCAGTCCGGACTGGCGCGGACGGCCAGGGGGAGGCCCCGCGCCGGCAACAGTCTGGTCAGCGGCCGGCTGAAGCAGACTGACTTATGACGGGCGACCGGCGAGGTCACGAACAATGCACTCGAGCCAGGCTCGGGCCTGGCGTGAACCATTCTCGAGATGGAGCTGCAATCTGTATTCGTGCGTCAATCGACTGATATGTCGGGAATTCGACCGCGTCTACGGCTAGAAGATGGCCTACCTCGCACACGAGGACCAGACCTGCACGAGGTCGTCCGGTCATGTCATTCGGAACGGCAACGGGAGGACAAGCGCGCTCAGCGTCGTAGAGCTTGCGAGCGGCTCCCCCCTCACGGCGGTTCCAGGGACGCACCACTAGAGGGTCAGAGACTTGTTGGACCGCCAAGGCAAGAATTCCAGGTTGCTCAAGGTCAGCGTAGCGTGCAAGACCTGCGACGTCTCGGAGTCGTTCTACTCGGAGTCGAGCATCAAGGGGTTCAGGCAAGAGCACGCCGGACACGAGGTGCTGGAGGGGGGCGTCCAAAACGGGGGAAAAGTGAGACTTCTCAAGGTGCTGGTCGAGCTCGTGATGCTCCCCTCGTACACATCCCCCGTCTTCACCATCACCGGGGTCAAAGAGGACTTGAAGAGCGCCTTCGTCCAGGTGGTGTCTCCAAGCCAGCGCGACCAGGTCAGGGAGACCCTCGAGAAGGGCAAGTACCTGGATTCCGGATCCAGCGACACGGTGTACGTTTGGGAACCGAAGGCGATCACCCTCTCGGAAGGAGCGACGCTGGCGATGAGCATCAGTCCCCCTTCGGCTGTTGGCTCGCATCCCGCTGAGCCCAATCCGGCCACCGAGGGGCCACTCCGGAGCGACGTTCCCTCGACCTCCGGGGATTTTCAGGAGACTGAAGTCGCTCCGTCCGAAGGAGAGCGGTCGGCCCTGGCGATCGACGAAGCCGCTCCTCAAGCTGAGGCCCCCGTTCTCCTTGCCCTTCCGGTTCCCTCCGATTCCGCCGCATCTCCGCCCCCCTCCGATCCCTCAGCCCAGCCAGAGGCTCCCTCACCGGCCCCGGCGCAAGCAGACGCGGTCGCGGCTTCCCTGAGCCCATCCCCCGAACCGAAAGCCTCCACAAAGCCCCCGCCCGAGTCGACGGAGGTCTCGATGCCCGCAAGGTCTGCGGGGAAGGAAGAGGTCGCGATGCGCTCGAGCGAAGGCTCGCACCAAACCAACGTCGAGGAAGACAACTATCTGCTCGTCTCGAGGTCTTGGTACGCTGAAAGAGGGCCCAAGAACATGAAGGAAGCGGTCCGAATCTCCAGACTCCTGAGGCCTTTCAGGTGGAGGATCGAGCCCGCGTACACCATCGGCGTCATGGTCGATGACATCCTCAGCGTGGAGTCAGCAAACGGCGAGATAGGCGGCGACATGACGAAGAGGATTGAGGGCGCAGGGTACAAGCTATCCCGCGTCAGCGTGGACAGTGGGAAGCCGGTCGCCTGGTTCAAGAAGGATCCGGCATCCGAGCTAGACGCCCCTGGACCCTGAACTCGACCTTAAGACCTTCGAAGCCTCCACAGCCCGCGGGAATAGCTGCAGCAAGCTTTAGTGAGGTCCGTGACGCAATCAAGAGACTGGTTAGGAATGTCACGGAGTGAGACGGCCGCCTGGGAGAAGACGGTCAAGCGGATCATCGAGTCCAACCGGGAATTCCTGATTTACATCGGCTCCGAAAGTAGAAGCGACGCATTTCAGGCCTGATTCGCGAGCGTCTCTCAACTCGGCGGCCTCGGCCGCGGCAGGCGGGGCGCCGTCTTACAGCAGCGAAAGGGCGTAGAGGACGAAGAAGACCACCACGGAGCCGATGAGCAGGAATATGAGGAAGGCGGCGCCCACCTTCCTCCAGTTTATCCCGCCGTGGTCCTCGCTGGGAGGGCCGTAGGTGATTCCCCGATCCGGGCTCTCGATCTGCGCTGTCGCCGAAGGGGCGTGGAGGGACTGGAGCTCTTGCGTGTGGGTGGTGCCGCAGCGCCGGAGGTGCCTCTCCCAACGTGGGAGTCTACAAGTGGGTGAAGAAATACGTGGGCCTCATGGAGAAGTATGTCGACCAGATTACGCCTCAAGTCGGTGACACTTGGAACCGACGAGATGCAAAACGCGAGTTTCCAGCCCAAGGTTGAGCGCAAGGAATAATTTCGGCCTCCTCCCATCAATGGTCGAGTGTCGTGAAATCGTTAAAAGGAACGACGGAGAAGGGAAAGCAGATGGAGAAGTCAGGGGGGTTGACAATCTCCACATGGGCGCCCGGTGTCCTTCTCGGTCGTTCTCTGAACGACATAGAGGAGAAGTTTGCTCCTAAGGTTCTCTATGCTGCCGGCCCCATGCAGATTCCTCTTCCCCGTCCGAAAGTTGCAATTGTCGGGACTAGGCAAGCGAGCTCCGAAGGCCTAGCGCAAGCTGAGACTATCGCAAGGATTCTGACGCGAGAAGGCGTGGTGATAGTTAGCGGACTAGCCAAGGGGATTGATTCTGCCGCGCACAGGACGGCCATCGCTTCCGGTGGAAGGACAATCGCGGTCCTCGGGACTCCCTTGGACAGAACGTATCCGATGGAGAACGCGGGGCTGCAAGCCGACATCATCAAACATCACCTTGCCGTTTCTCAATTCAAAGTAAGCTCTACGGTCGTCCGGTCGAACTTCATCCGCCGAAACCGGGTGATGGCCCTTATCGCGGATGCCTCAGTCATCGTCCAAGCAGGAGAGAGCAGCGGAGCAATTTCACAGGGTTACGAGGCTCTCAGACTCGGGAGGCCGCTCTTCATCTGGAAGACTCTCTTCGATTCGTCGCTGAGCTGGCCAAAGGAGATGGCGAAGTATGGCGCCATCAAGCTCTCCGAACCCCGAGAGGTTCTCGAAAGTCTACCCTCCACGCAAAGATCTCTCAAGATAACTGCTTGAGTTGAAACTGTCAGATTTCGTGACTTCGGAAGTCTTTCAGCTTGATTATGGTGCGCTATGGTCATACTCTCCATACGGGCAGAGCCAAGAGGAGTTACTATCGAAGAGCTACAGATACGCCGTGAAGAACGACGAGATAGTCAGTCTATCGGGGAAGGAGCTACCCATGTCTGAGGTCATCGCTAAGACGATTCATGAATCAAGAACCACTTTGCCTTTCAAGAGTCTATTCGAAGGTAACCCCGTCCTAGTGCCGGTGACGCAAAGCTCCTTGATGAAACCGGACATGATTTGGGTCCCCCATCGGATTGCGGACGCCTTGCAAAGTAGAGGATTGGGGTCTGTTGTCTCACTCTCTCTGACAAGGACATACGCGGTCGGTTACAAAGCCTCTGCCGCAGAGCATCATGATTCACAAAAGGTTGTCCAAGAGTTACTGAGGGCGCCTGAGTCTATAGTCTTGGTAGATGATTTCGTGACAAGAGGAGCCACCCTTGTCGGGTCTGCCCTCAAACTAAGAGAAGCTTATCCCAATGCCCGAATAGCTGGCTTTGCAGCCATCAGGACTGAGACACTCTCCAAGAATTTCAAGAGAATAGGCGACCCCGTGTTCGACAAGATTACCCTCTACCCATCAGGGAAGACCCACAGAGACCCCAACTAGAGGCCGACAGTTAACGCTCCAATCCAAATGCCGGAGAGTTAAGCGAAACCGCGGTTCGGTCACCATGCGCAACCATGTTAACTTGTGCGAAGAGGCACATCGGGTAGTCGAATTGTCGGCCATAAGACCGACTGGTGTGACAATCCTCGCGGCGCTTCAGATTCTCGGGTCTTTGCTCACGATCGGGGCGAGCCTCTTGATCGGAAGATTTGGGTTTTCGAGCTCGTCATCGTCATCGGCGTGTTGACTCTCCTGTTCGCCCTCGCCTTGTTCTCCTGCAGGACTGGGCAAGAATACTGGTCATGGTCGGGGCGGTCCTCGACATCATCAGATCGTCGGGATGGTCTGGGGGCCATCCTTCTGTATTATTTCACGCGCAAGCACGTAGTAGCGTACTTCGCGCCGAAATGGCGTGTGCGTCTTGCTCATGACGGCCGCAAAGTAGATTCATCCAGTCAAGGCGGCCTGAAGAGGCTCTTCTCACAGACCGAATTGTACTCGCAGGCCCTGCACTTGCCCGCGCTCGTGCTCGAGGTGGCCTCCCGCTCGCCCAGCCAGTATCCGCGCTTCTCCATCACGCAGGCCTCCGCCGCGGCCCTGTCGTGGGAGAGGAGGTGCACCTTCATCGCGTTCCGGTACTTGGCCTCGAGCTCCGCCACCGTCCCGGACTCCAGGTGGGTCGAGACCCTCTCCATCCAGAGCCCGCGCTCCTCGTCCGTGAGCTCCCCCGCCCTCAGCCTCACCAGCGCGAGACTCAGGCGGGAGCAGTCGAACCCCATCAGGTCCAGGAGGAGGCCGTAGATCCGGGTCTGGTTCATCTGGTCAGGCCAGAGGGAGGCCGGGTCCCCCTTCGTGGTCTTCAGCTCGACGAGCCAGAGCGGCCTCCCTTCCGACCACACTATGTGGTCGGGCATGCCGACTATCCGTAGGCCGCTGACGGTACCCCAGACCTTCAGCACCGCGTAGCTCGGCTCCATCCTGCTCACGAGCTCGGCGAACTGCTTCTCCGTGATGGGTTCCTGCGGGATGAGCTCGTCGTGGAGGTCCGTCCCCTGGTCCTTCGCCTCGGTGGGGGCCTCTCCGAACTCGAACTCGTTCTCCACCTTGTATTCGCAGTAGAACTGGCCCGCGAGAGTGGCGACTCCAACAGATGAGACTCCGTGACGGAGGTCGCCCTTGCCCTCCTCGAGGAACGCTCTCTCGCGCTCCCAGAGGTCGTCCCAGAAGGTGGTCAAGCCCCTATGATTCCCGTGCAGGTGATTACGTATGACCTTCCAGCGGGACCCTCTTCAAGTTGGGGATCGCGTCGAATGCCCTGTCGCTGGAGACCATCTCACCATCGTGCTCGGAAGCCTCCGCAGCCATGAGCGCGTCGAAATAGTCTAGGCGAAACTCCCGCTCATGCAGCGCGGCAAGATACAGCGTGGCCGGCGAGACCGGATGCACCGACGAGGCCACGTCAGGATAGTCCTTCATGAGCAAGGCCATCTCCATCATCCTGTCGCTGCCGGAGAGCCCCCTGCTCTTCAGGACGATGTCGAACTCCATCAGCGCGGAAGTCCCCACGAGCAGCTTGCCGCCGACGTTCCGAAGGTGGCGAACGCCGTCCTCGTGGAACTTGTCTAGCGGATCGGCGGCGGCGAACAGCACCACGGTGTCAAGGATCGGCGTTATCTCTCGTCTCCGCCACTCGGCCTTTCAGGATGTATTTCGTCGCCTCGTGCTCTCCTTCCCTGAACTCGAACCCTCTCAAGCTCTCGGCGAACCTCTCGCCCTTGCTGGACGTCAGGATGATCCCGCCGTGGAACGCGATGGCCGTCAGCTCGTCGCCTCTTGCTATCCCGGCCGTCCTGCGAAGGCCCGTCTCGAGAACCACCCTGTGCTTGGAGTCCACCCTCAGCTTTGACATCTTCACGGACAATTCTCGGCCCACATTGATAAGTATTGTCCCACTATTTGAGCGCCCACGCAACCTACCCACGACCCGTTTGAGGCGTGCCTTGCAAAGTGCACGGAGATTGCGCAAGCGCTCGCGGTAGCCGCAGCCTGGCACGATGGCTCAGGCTCTCAATCTCCCGCGCCCTTGCTACGCCTTCATCGCTTCGAGGATGTCTGAGGCCTCCACTTCCAGGATGGGGAGGTCGAGGGACTGGGCGTCGAAGCTGGGCTTCATGGAGGGGGAGGTAACACCGGACATCCGGTTGAAAGTGACGTACTCCCCCTCGATCCTCTTCTCTGCCACGAAGTAGTAGACCAACAGCCCCCCGGAGAAGGGGAGGGCGGCGAAGTAGAGGTGCCTTCCGTCCCGCTCGGCGTGGTTGAGGAAGGGAGCGGGCGTCATGCTCAGGAACTTGACCAGATCGTCTAGCCGCTTGTATCTTATCGAGGTGACCCCCTTCGTCGCATCCGCCAAGGCTTGTCCAGCCTCGGGATGTCAGCAGAGAATTAAGAGTTGCCCTGGTTCCGGGGCCGTCGCAGTAGTTGGCGGAAGGGCGCCTACGCGGCGGCAGATGGCCACTGGCAGACCTTCGGGTGGGCCTTTATAGCCGGGCCGCGCCTTTCTCGATGCATCTTGAAGGGCGTGATGGATTGGCTCACAGAGGAAGACCAGCCTACCGTCCGATATCTAGCGATGCGCGACCTGCTGGACGCGAGCGAGAGTGACCTCAGGGAGTCCCGCGCTGCGATACCGGCCCGGGGATGGGTCAAGCAAATCCTCGAGAAGCGACTCCCCGGTGGATACTGGGTCCACCCCGAGGACCTCTACAGGCCCAAGTACTTCTCGACCAACTGGATGCTTCTTGCGCTCTCCGACCTCGGCGTGACGAGGGAGCTCCCGTGGGTGGCCGAGTCGGCGGAGATGTGGAGGGACACATTCGCCCGGGCCGACGGGGGCTTCGACACGCCCGGCGCGGAGTCGAGCGAGCTCTGCACCGTGGGGAACACCGCGAGGGCCCTTGTGAGGTTCGGGTACGAGGACGACCCCAAGGTGAGGAGCGCCTTCGCATGGCTTGTGAGGAACCAGAAGCCCAACGGCGGCTGGGACTGCTTCGGGAGGAACGGGGTGATCGACGGATGGGAGGGCGTGAGCGCCTTCGCCGCCTACCCGCGCCAGAAGTGGACGCGCGGGATGAGGGAGGCCGTGGACAGGGGCCTCGAGTTCTACCTGGAGCGCCGCCTCCTCCGCGAGGGCCGCTACGACCCCTGGCACAGGCTCCACTTCCCCTACCACTACTACTACGACGCCTTGGTCGGGCTCGAGTTCGTCACCGCCCTCGGCAGAGGGGGCGACCCTCGGGTGGAGCCAGCCCTCCGACTGCTCAAGAGGAAGAGGCTCAAGGACGGGCGTTGGCAGATGGACGCGATCCACCCGGACGTCCTCAACTCGGGGAGGCTGCCGAAGTACTATCTGAAGCGCAAGAAGGAGTTGAAACCCTTCTCGCTTGAGCCAGCGGGGAAGCCGAGCAAGATGATAACGCTGAGGGCGCTGCGGGTGCTGGAGCGCGCCGGCGAGTCAATCCCCGCCTGAGGGCGACCAGGATGCGATAGTCGCGGAGGTAATCTCCATCACGTGAGACTCCGATGGCCCCGCGTGCGGATTTAGCCAAGCCCTCTCGCCCTCCCTGAACCTAAGAGCGGCGTGAGTCTCGTGGCTGATCTCAGCCAGACCGCTTTGCTGTCTTCTTCTTCTTTTTTCGTCGGGTCAGGCTGAGCTTCTTGTCCACGACCTCTTTGGCCTGGTACTCGCCGGGCTGGTCTTTCTCGGACTCGTCCTCCTCTTTCTCCAGTTCCTTTTCGTCGGCTTCCACGTGTTTGTAATCGGACAAGCGATTCGCTACCTCTAGGTGAGCGCGCCCGCACGTGCGTATTTAACCCAGATTCTAGTTCTTGAGAATAAGCGTCGAGGTATATCTAGCGGGGTCTCACATCGGGGTCTCCTTGGCAGAGCCACTCTCAGACGACGAGCTGGTAGACGTCTACGACGACGCCCTCAACAAGGTCGGGGTGGCCACGCGCAGCGAGGCACACAGGAAGGGCTATTGGCACCTCAACCTCCACTGCTGGATAGTCACTAAGAGGAAGGGCGGGGCGGTGATCTTCCAGGTGAGGAGCGAGGACAAGCCCACCTTCGCGGGGCTCCTCGACAGCACGGTCGGCGGGCACTACAAGGCCGGGGAGAAGCTCGAGGACGTGGCGCGGGAGATAAAGGAGGAGATAGGCCTCGAGCCCGACGTGGAGAAGCTAGTCCCCCTGGGGAGCCGGGTCGACGTCACGGGCCACGATGGCCTCTCCAAGCGGGAGATAGCCGAGGTCTTCTTCATCAGGGACGACCGGCCCCTCCGGGCCTACGAGGTCGACCCGCTCGAGGTTCGGGCGCTGGTGGAGGTGAGGATATGGGACGGCCTGAGGGTCTTCTCGGGACGGGCGAAGAAGATCAAGGCGGCGGGGGTCGAGTGGGACAGGACAGGGAGGGCGACGGAGACGAAGATGGAGGTCACGAAGGGGGGCTTCGTTCCGAAGATGGACTCCTACTACATGACGCTCTTCATCATGGCGATGAGGCTGCTCAAGGGAGACAGGTATCTGTCGATATGACCTTCCGGGTACCCGCCATGGGCGCTCTTTAGGGGGAGTGCGCTTCTTATATCGGAGACGATGCATTGGAGAAGCGAGTCGAGTTGCCCGGTTCCAGCGCAGGATCGGATGAGGAAGTCATGCGGTGGATCGACGATGTGCTGAACGACCCGAAGAAGCTGAGAGAAGCCGTCGAGGCTCGCATCGACAAGGTCGTCAAGAATTGGCCGAGACGCTAGGCGACGTCGAGCGCTTGTGCAAGCTGCTCGCCGACCACAAACAGGTTGTGGCTCGAAGGGCACTTGTGGCTTGGGCGAGAAGCCCTGAAACCTTCGGGGACGAGATAGTCACGCTCAACTACATCGACGAGTTCCTGAGGAACAACCGCGAAGGTCGACCCATTCAGTAGGCGACGAAGGCCTCGACCCTTCTCAGCCTTTTTGTCGTCGGGTCGACTTCGAGCCCCAGTCCTTCGAGTTTCTCGACTCCCATCACCTCGGCGTCTCCCTGCTTGGCGAAGACCACGATTCCTGTAGCATTCTCCCCAGCGAACTCCAGGATAGCTTCCCCGACCTCCCTCACTATCTGCCTCCCCTCGATCGTCCTGAAGTTTCGCTTGCCCAACGATCTGACGCGCAGGTTTGAGAGCGTGCTCTCGGCGACCCAGGTGTAGATGCTGCCGGTGTCCACGAGCAGTTCTATCACCTCGCTCGCTCCCTCGCCCTTGATAGTGACCTTGGCTGATGTCAATCCCATGAACTCAGAGTGCAAGTCCGCTATTAAGCGTGCATCCGAGGAGGTTTGGAAGAGGATCGAACTCGCGCCGGCTGAGAGGGGAACCGAAGACAATCCCGTGGAAAAGGCGCTGGGCCGGCTCTTCACGCCAAAGTTTCCGAGATAGACGCCCATAGGGTAGTAATCTACACGTATCTCGTGCTCGGAGACATTCTGATGCTGAAGAAAGGGAGAGACGTTGCCTCTTGAGTAGAGCGACCCTCCGGGGACAAACATGCCTAGATTGGTCGTGACTGACGAATAGGCGATGCAATCAACGGCAATCCTCTTCGCATCACGTAAAACATTATAACTATACGGGCGAGGGAGCGTTTTGAAGCAGAGAATAGGCCATGCCGAAGTTCAAGTCCACGTCTGAAGCGCTGAAGATCGTCCACAACCGTTCCCAACTGAGGAACATGGGCATCATTGCGCACGTCGACCACGGGAAGACGACCACAGCGGACTCCCTCCTCGCGGCCTGCGGCATGCTTTCCCCCTCCGTGGCCGGCCAGGCGCTCGCACTCGACTACATGGAGCTCGAGCAGCAGAGGCAGATGACAATCAAGGCGGCAAATGTCACGCTTTACTACGAAAAGGACGGAACGCCCTACGTCATCAACCTGATTGACACGCCCGGCCACATCGACTTTACCGGAAAGGTGACGCGCTCGCTCAGGGCGGTGGACGGCGCGATTGTGGTTGTAGACGCGGTTGAGGGGGTCATGACCCAGACTGAGACCGTTCTCAGGCAAGCGCTCGAGGAACGAGTCCGGCCGGTCATGTACATCAATAAAATCGACCGTTTAATCAAAGAACTCCGTTTAAACCCCGATCAGATGCAAAAGTGGCTCTTCAACATCGTCGCCGACGTCAATCGTCTCATAGAGACCCACGCGGAGCCGCAATACAGGGAGCTCTGGAAGGTCAGGATACAGGACGCGATGGTCGCTTTCGGCTCTAGCAAGGACAAGTGGGGCTTCAACTCCGACATCGCCAAGGCGACCGGGATGGGCTTCAAGGACATCTACGAGGCCTATACGACGGGCGACCCGTCAACGCTGGGCGCGAAGATGCCGCTCCACGAGGCGCTCCTCGGGATGGTCGTCAAGCACCACCCGCCGCCCGACGTGGCGCAGGCCTACCGCATCCCCAAGATTTGGTCGGGCGGGGACCTCACCAGCGACGTCGGCAAGGCCCTGCTGGCCTGCGACGAGAACGGCCCGATGGTCATGATGGTCACCAACGTCGTCGTCGACCCGGCGGCAGGTCTGGTGGGCGTGGGGAGGCTCTTCTCGGGCCAGATAAGCAACGGCGACGAGGTCTACCTCCTCAACTCGAAGAGGGAGGGGAAGATCCAGTCGGTCCAGATATTCATGGGCTTCCAGCGCGAGATAGTCGACACCCTGCCCGCGGGCAACATCCCCGCCATACTCGGGCTCGACATCCGCTCCGGCGAGACGATATCCACCCAGAAGGGCGTCCAGCCCTTCGAGAGCATCCACTACGTCTCCGAGCCGGTGGTCACCCAGGCCGTGGAGGCGAAGCACCCGCGCGACCTCCCCAAGCTCGTCGAGGCGATGCGCAGGCTCAACATCGAGGATCCCAATCTCATCATCACGATCAACCAGGAGAGCGGCGAGACACTGATGGCGGGCATGGGCGTCCTCCACCTGGAGATCGCCACGACCATGCTCCAGAGGCAGGGGCTGGAGATAATCACCTCGGAGCCCATCACCAACTACCGTGAGACCATCAGGCAGGCGGCGGGGCCCATCATGAGCAAGTCGCCCAACCGCCACAACAAGATTTTCATGAAGGTCGAGCCGCTCGCCCCGGACATCGTCGAGATGATCCGCAAGGGGGAGCTGAGCGACACCACCGACAAGAAGACGATAATCAAGCTTCTCCGCGACCACGGCTGGGACTCGGACACGTCGAGGACGGTCGTGGAGATCGACCCGAAGGGCAACATGCTCTGCGAGGAGACGAAGGGAGTGCAGTTCCTGGCGGAGTCGATGGACACAATGCGCTCCGGCTTCGAGGACGTCATGACGAACGGCCCCCTCGCCTATGAGCTCTGCAGGGGGGTCAAGGCGACGCTCACCCACTACGTGCCGCACGAGGACGCGGCCCACAGGACCTACGCCCAGCTCATGCCAGCGACCAGGCGCTCCGTCCTCGGCGCGATGCTCCTCGGCAACCCCACACTCCTCGAGCCCGTCCTGGGCATCGAGGTCAAGGGCCCGTCCGACCAGATAGGCGCGATAACGGGCGTCATCAGCGGGAAGAGGGGCAAGCTCATCAACATCGAGCAGCGCGAGGCGCTCACTATCGTCGAGGGAGAGATCCCTGCCGCTGAGACCATGGACCTCAGCCAGGAGATGAGGGGCGCGACCGCGGGGAGGGCGGTCTGGAACACCTATTTCAAGCTCTGGCAGGCGGTCCCGACCAACATGCTCGCTCCGCTCGTCGCAACCATCAGGAAGCGCAAGGGCCTCCCGGAGGAAGCCCCGAAGGCCTCCGAGTTCATCGACAACGAGTAAGGGAAAAGGAAATTCAAGGCTGCTCGCAAGGGGAACGAAGAAGGAAGAGACCCGGCCGGGCGATCGGGCAACTCGCGCCTTCCTCGAGTCGGGAAAGGTGGGTTGGGTGTACTGAGATTCCCCTGAAGGCTTGATCGCAGCCCTCCCTAGGAGCGCACGGGGTCGACTGCTGAAGTGCAGGGTCTTTTCCTAACGGATGATTCGCCGCTTCAGCGTTGACACCGGTGAGGATGGAGATGACCCTGACGTCGTCCCGCTTCCTCCCTGATCGCGGAGTCGGCCAAGGGAGAGGCCAAAGACATAAGTGGCGACCATCCGGGCCACAAGAGTGATGATTCCTCGAAGAGAAGGAGTGGCGACTTACGTTGCAGTAGCCGTTGTTATAGTTGTGATCGTGATTGCCGCAGCGGCGGTATTCCTCTCCCAGTCGAAAGGCGCCTCGTCGAGTACCACCTCCTCGAGCTCAAACGCCGTTTTCGTCGCCACTCTTGGCGGGAGCAGCGTCGTCCCCAAGCCGACCGGCAGCTCGGCCACTGGGTCCGCTACGTTCACCGTAAGCGCCGACGGCTCGAGCATTCAGTTCGTTCTCACCGTGAACAATCTCGCCAACATCACGGCCGCTCACATACACTTCGGTAATTTGACCACGAGCGGTCCGGTGGTCGTGCCGCTCTTCACCGGACCCGTCAAGAACGGACCTTTCACGGGAACCCTGGTACAGGGCACGATAACAGCTGCCAACATAAGCCTCTCAGCTACGCCCACAATCCAGAACATGGCCCAGCTCATCACCGCAATCAAGGACGGGAACACGTATGTGAACGTCCATACAACGCAGTTCCCCGGCGGGGAGATCAGGGGCCAGATTCATTCGTAGATTAGAAACGAGCTGGAAAGGTCTAGGACACGGCGCAGAGGCTAGCGATAGGTAGCCGCCGAGGGCGGACGAATTAGTCGACAACGAGTAAGAATTACTCCTTGGCCGATTCAGCGGGGACCGGATCCGTCATCGCTGATTGCGATACTGTCTAGATGACGGGTCCTCCTGCCAGCAGGGACTTACGACGGAGGCGTGGAGTCCGATACCTTCTTGATGTAATAGTAGATCGCCGGCCTGTCGCCCCCGGGCGTCCTCTCGAAGTGGAACAGCCCCAGGTCCTTGTCTCCCAGGATTTTCAAGAGCTCGTCGCTCTTCGGAAGGTACCTGCCGACCATCGCGTCGCCCGCGATCATCCTGATCTCGTCGTGGAAGTTGGTGAAGTCGAACATGTCCAGCTGCCTTGGCGTCATCTCGAGCTTCGAGCTGCCCTTCATGATGTTCATGAAGTTCCACCTGCAGCTCAGCTTCCCCGCGCTGTCCAGGCCGTACCAGAACCTGAAGAGTGGAGGCGTGAGGCTCGCGTTCGAGACCATCCTCCCCTCCCATTCGCCGATTATCTTGCCGAGGTCAGGCGCCTTCCCGTACTTCTCGAAGAGCTCTCGATGGTCTTCTGCGCTCATAAAGTCGAAGCTGTACCTCCTCGCCATGGTAAAGTTCAGGAGTAGCACCCCGTGTGGATGTCTTCCGGCGAACGCCTTTCCGACCACGATGTCGTCGCTCGTCAGCTTGAGGACGTCATAGAAGAGCTCGAACTGCGGTTCGGTGTACTCCAAGAGGACCCCTTTCGACGGGTCGCTCGGGTCAATCTCGCTAAGCTTGTTTTGGGCCTTTATGCTGTCGTCGAAGGTGCTCGTGACGCCCTTCACCTCGCCATCCTGCGTCCAGAACTTCTTGTTGAATCCGTTCTGGAAGACCCACGCCGGGGCCCGCGAGTCGGGTGGATAGATCCCCTTCCAGAACTGGTCGTTGAAAATCGTCTTGTTCTGGATGTCAATCTCCCTGTCTCCGCCCGCATTGAGCAGTTTCTGTATCCCAAGGGTTGGCGCTTCGAAGTATACGTCGAGCATGCGTGAGGGGCAGTACATCGGAGCGGCAGGGGAGCAAGGACTCTCGGTGACTCCGGCTATCTGGGCGAAGAACTCGACCCAGAATTTCGTGAGCATGGCCTGCCCGTCGCCCCCGATGTCACTTACGAACCTGAATACCGGGTTCCTGGGTGAGACATCGGCTTCGACGTGGAGAAGCGTCTTGCCGGGTTGCTGAGGGGTAAGCGTCAGTTTGATGCCTCCTTGAAAGTCACCCTCCAAGATCGTCTCTTCCAGACTGTCCATCGGGTGGAGGGTGTAGCTGTCTCTGTGAGAGGCTCTTATCAGCCCTGCTTGCTCGTGCTCGTCGCAGACTATGGTATTCCCGTCGCGACTCACCACGGGGTGAGTTATCACTCGGTCTGTTGCGGAGAGCGGGGCGATGTTTGGCCAGTGCTCGAGGTCAGAAACGACGGCCCAGACGCGCTCCTGGGGCGCGTTGACCATCCTCGAGACGGATACCCTTACCAAATGCCTGACCGCCTGCGACGGTTCTTCCAATTAAGGTTCTCGCCTACTTCGGGGAGTTCCCGTTTCATCGAGGCGCGGTTTCCCCCGTGTTTCATTCCGCACGGCAAGCGCTGACCTCAATAATGTCGCGCGAGCATCAGGCCTCCCAGAGGAGGCCCCGAAGGCCTCCGAGTTCATCGACGACGAACAGGGCCTCAGTAGCTGGTCGCGCCGACGTCCAACCTGGAGATCTTTCCGTCAACCACCGCAAACCTCCAGAACGTCTTGAAGTCTCCCCACTTGTCGGAGTGGTACCTCGCGTAGAAGGTCAGCCCGCCGTCTTCCACCCTGTCGATGGAGACGATGTAGGCCTGGGCGGAGCCGAAGAGCTCCTCCTCGCACCACTTGGCAAAGTCGTGCGGGATCCCGTCGTCGGTGAACGCGGGCTCGGAGAAGAGCTCGAACCAGCGCTTCTTGTCCCTGCCGTTCAGCGCCGCGATGGCCGACCTGACGACGGCGTTGCCTATCGCGCTCAGGTCGAGCGGTCGTGCTGAGGGCTTCAAGTTGGACACCGAGGCTCAGGGGAGCTTCATCTTGCGGAGCATCTTGACGAACCTCGGGTCCCTCCTCTCCACGTCGAGGATGGGCCACTTGTTGTACCAGGGTATCGAGGGGTCGCGGCTCTCGTAGGCCTTCACCATCCACTCGTGGCCCTTGTCCTGGTCGCCCAGGCAGTAGTAGATGGCGCCGATCCACGCGGGCGTCGCGAACCCCTTGTACTTGCCCGCGAGAAGCTTCTCCAGTATCTTCCTGGCCTTCTCCGTCGACCCCACCGACGCGTAGACCACCGCCTGGTGGGTGCGGAAGTAGGCCTCGTCGGCGATGGCCACGGCGGCGTCGATCTCCTTGATCGCCTCCGCCTTCCTCCCCTCCGTCACGTTCACGAACGCGAGCCCGCCGCGGGCCCTGGCGAAGCGCGGGTTTGCCTTTGCCGCCTTGCTGAACATCTCCCTGGCCTCCTTGTTCCTTCCCGCCATCCAGTAGACCAGCGCGAAACGGACCATGACCCAGGGGGAGGCGGGGTCGAGCTCGTAGGCCCGCCCCATCTCAGCGATCGCCTCGTCGAACCTCCCCATCGCCGCGAGCATCCTCCCGTACCAGTCGTGCGCGAAGGCCAGGCTCGGTTTGAGCGCGATGGCCTCCTTGAAGCTCTTCTCGGCCCCCTTCCAGTCCCAGTCGTACTGGAAGGCGATCCACGCCTTCGCGTTGTGGGCCTCCGCGAGGTCCGGGTCGATTGACATCGCCTGCGCCAAGGCCTCCTTCGCCTTGGGGAACGCCGTCTCCGACGGGATGGCCTCGCCGGCCGCCCCCACGTAGTATCCCGAGATGGACGCGTACGCCAGCGCGAACTCGGGGTCCTTCTCGACCGCGAGCTCGAAGTAGTCTATCGCCTTCATGATGTCGGAGGGCGACCCCTTGTCCCCGTGGTAGACCCCCTTGAGGAAGAGCAGGTTGGCCTCCGGGTCCTTTGTGGGCGCCTCCTCGATCACCTTCTTCTCAGCGGTCAACAGCTTCAGCCTCAGCGCCTCGGCGACCTTCTCGGCTATGTCGCTCTGGACCGAGAAGATGTCCTCCAGGTCCCTGTCGTAGCTCTCCGCCCAGACGTGCCTGTCCTCGGTGGTGTCGACCATCTGGATGCTCACACGGACCCTGTTCCCGGCCTTCCGGACGCTGCCCTCGAGGATGGTCCCGGCGTTCAGCTCCCTCCCTATCTCGGACATCGACTTGGGCTTGCCCTTGTATTGCATCACCGAGGTCCTCGAGATGACGCTCAGCCCGTGGATCTTCGAGAGCGTCCCTATCAGCTCCTCGGTCAGGCCGTCCGCGAAGTAGTCGTCGCCCGACTTCGAGCTGTAGTTGTCGAACGGGAGGACCGCGACCCGGGTCTTCAAGCTGGAGGACAGCCGCTTCTCCTCTCCTGCCTTCTTCGTCCGGAGCACCTTGTATATCTCGATCGGAGCCTTGACGTTCTTGAGGTCGACGGGGCCCAGGCTCGCCAGCTGCGCCTCTACCTTGCCCTGGACGAGGTCGAAGACCTGCCTGCTGACGCATATCCCCCCCGGCTCGGCGAGCGGCTCGATCCTGGCCGCGATGTTCACGGCGTCCCCGTAGACGTCGTCGCCGGCGCCGATGACCTCTCCCATGTGGATGCCTATCCGCACCCGCAGCCGCTGCGGCGCGCCTTTCGCGTTCCTCTCCTCGATCTTCCCCTGGATGTCCAGCGCGCAGCGGACTGCGTCGAGGGAGCTGGCGAACTCGACGAGGAAGGCGTCGCCCATCGTCTTGACCTCCCGCCCTCCGTGCCGGGAGAACACAGGCCTGAGCAGCCTCCGGTGCTCCTCGAGCAGTCGCAAGGTCGCCTCCTCGTCGGCCTGCGAGAGCGAGGTATATCCCACGATGTCGGTGAACATGATTGCGGCGAGTCTCCGCGCGGCTTGGGGCAAGCTGGGAAGCCCGGATGTCGGGGCAGGGTCATAAACCCGCTGCGTCGGTTTTCTCCCGAAAGGGCTCAACGATGGACTTAAATCCCGAACTGCCTAAAAACACCGCTGGCTTGGTCAAAGAATCCGAGAAGGCTCTCCTACAGGAGCTCCACACCGTGCCGCTCTTCTCGGGCCTGAAGGACAAGCAGCTAAAGTCGGTCCTGGCCAGCGGGAAGCAGCAGTCTTACCCGGAAGGCAAGGTCATCGTGGGCGAGGGGGAGGGCGGTGTCGGGTTCTACCTCATACTTGACGGCGGGGTCGAGGTCAGGCGGAAGGGGAGGACCGTGGCGAAGCTGGGGAGCGGCAACTTCTTCGGGGAGATGTCCCTGCTCGACAGCAACCCGAGATCCTCCGACGTGGTGGCGGTGGCGCCGACGACGTGCCTAGTGCTCTCGAGCTGGGAGTTCCAGGGGCTCGTCGAGTCGCACAAGGAGATCGCCATGAACCTGCTCAAGACGCTCATCCACCGCCTGAGAGAAAGCAACAAGGCCCTCAGCGACTGACCCGGCGAGGAGCCGGGCCGACCCTATGACAACGAGCCTCATGGATTGGCTCCTCGACGATGGGCAGCCTTCCGTCGTCTACCGCGTCCTCATGGACGTCCAAGGCAGGAAGGACCGCGACGACCAGGTCAGGCAGGCCCTCGCGGCGGTCCCCCAGCGAGGGTGGGCTGCGGAGCTCCTGGCCGACCAGCATGACGGCGGCTTTTGGGAGTCGAAAGGGCGACCTCTACATGCCAAAGTACCAAGCGACCATCTGGATAGTATTGAGCGCGGATATTGACGGTCAAATATCCGAATAACGCATCACTCGTGCGATGCGTTATGTGATGCGAAGCGGAAAATCGCACCCGTGGGTAACTTTTCAGTAACGCAACAGCACCTCACGGGTAACTTGTCTAGTTGGGCTTGATGCGTAACTGAGATTGCCAGAAAGGACGTGCTAGACCCTGAATTTAGGACTGATTTCCGCAGGTATTGGGAGGACAAGGGAAAACCCGCCAACGGTTCAATGCTCAGCATAGATTATCAATACCTCACTGACCTATTCGCTGAGATAAGAGGGCAATTCGACTTTCTCAGGGGTAAAAAGTTCACTCCGCACTTTGCCAGGAAAACTCACGTCAATGTTCTACGGGAAGCTGGCGTGCCGCTAGAGACCATCACTGGGGATGCTCGGGCTGGCGACGGTTACGTAGGTGTCGGATGACTGATATTCAAACGCTGAGAGGCTATTACCTTTCTCTGAGCAAATCGAAACTAGACGAGTATCGAAAGGCAAAAGAGCATTTCTACAGTGTGTAAGAAATAGAAACTTGATTAATGACGAGTGGAAAGAAGTGGGGGGTCGAGCAAAAAATACGTCAACCGCCTCAAAGTCGGAAGACGGCAAGGGTGGAAGAGAGGATAGAGCATCAGCAGGAATCGGTGGTTTAGACCGGCTCATAACAGGAGGCTTTCTAAGGAACAGCCTGGTACTGGTGACCGGCCAGCCTGGTACCGGCAAGACGATACTCACGTCTCAATTTGTCTATCATGGCGCAACCCACGGAGAAAAGTCGATCTATGTCTCTTATGGGGAGAACAAGCGCCAGTTCATGTCAAACATGAAGCAGCTCGGTATGGATTTTGCAAAGCTCGAAGGAGAGCAAGGGACTTTTCTCTTCATGGATTTCGCTTCTACTGGCTCGAAAGTGGGCGCTTCCGATTCATTGAAACTGATCCTGGAGCAAGTTCAGAGATTCAAAGCAAAGCGGCTCGTAATAGACTCATACAACGCAGCCATGCAAGGCTTTGAGGGTTCAAACGAAGCCAGGACAACGCTTGACGTAGTCCATAAGGTGCTGAACGAAGCGAAATGCACGACACTGATCGTTTCGGAAGCTCCAGTTGGCATGGGAACAAACAAGCTCAGCCTGGAAGAGTTCGTCGCAGACGGGGTAATTTTCATGGACAATATCTTCTTGGAAGTCGGACAGATACCGAGAAGGACCTTAAGCATAAGGAAGATGAGGGGAATGCCAATCGCTCT
>DATLRR010000043.1:0-23522 GCA_035534595.1 Nitrososphaerales archaeon | reverse complement strand
TTTCGAGGCATCTACTCTACGGATTAGCGGCTCCCCGTCACGTTCCGCGTTCCGCTTCACTGCTTCGCCTGCCTCGCCTTCCGTCGATGAACGGGCGAACCTCACCCGCCCCCTGCGAGAGATGTTGAGGACAGCTACAAGGTCCCTGTCCATCCACCTCTCGCACTTCTTGCACCACGGTTGGTGATAGTGCTCCGCATCGCCTCGGATTGGCACTTGGAGTCTCTCCCCGCATCGTGGACAATCCATCGTGGTCCCTCGCGTATCCTTCCTCGATAGGGTGATCACCGGCACCCCTTCCCATGCAGCCTTGTACTCAATCTGCCTCTTCACCTCATGGAAGGGCCATGAGTTCATCCGGTCTCTGAACGATTTCCCTTGGCCGTTCCCCTTACGATAGAGGTTGCGGATTCCCCTAATCTCCTCGAAGATTATCGCCCGTCTATTCGCCTTCGCCTCCTGCACAATTTGCTTCGTGACTCCATGAATAAGCTGCTTTGTTCTCTCCCTCCTCCTCTTGCCATACTTCGAAGAGATTGATTGGAGCATTCTTACATCGTTGCGCTTGAATGACCCAACGATACTTCTGGTATTTTCTGCAATCTCTACTACCTTTCTCATGTCGTAGTAAGTGACCTTCTTCTCGTTCCCCACGGTGAGATTGCGAAGGTTTCTATCAATTCCAACCGTGTTTATGAATTCTCCGGGCTCTGCCTCGATTTCTCTTGAGATACAGATAGAAAGAGAGGTGGCTGTGAGGGTGAAAGAATTGATTCTCTGCTTTGCATCTGATAGGATTCGGAGTGTATGAGTGTTTAGCGGGATGTATTCGCAACTACCATCACGCAGTTGAACTCTCAGCTTGCCGTCTTGAACCTTGACATCGTAGCACGACACGAGAAGCGGTTTGGAGACATAAGAGCTCTTGGTAAAGACGCCTATCTTGATAGATTTCCTACGCGCGGAGAGGATACCCGCGGCCTTGCTGATTGCTGCCAGGCGAAAGGTCGAGCGGGCTTCGTATTTTTTGAGCTGACTGTAGCATAAGAGGGATAGCTTCTTCATCGAGGGAGTTGCATGGTTCTCCTCTTCAAACTGCAATCCGACTCTTATGCAGTCGTTGACCATGAGGCGAAGGTCTCGAGAAGTGCGAGAATCCCAGGAGCTGCTTGATAGCTCTGCCTGACAGCCTTGATGACTCGCACATCCTTCCTGATTGATATGGTATTTCAGCGCCCATACACTAGGGACGCAATGATTCCAGCTTTCGCATTGCCCGACTCCACGCTTATTAGACCACGAGCGGAATCATGGCCATCGTGGCTGAGCCCGAAAAGTTCAGGATAGGGTGCAGCGGCTGGTCCTACAAGGACTGGGTCGGGCCTTTCTACCCCTCCAACACTGAGGCCAAGGACTACCTCAAGCTGTACTCCCGGACTTTCGACTGCGTCGAGATCGACTCGAGTTTTTACAGGATCCCCTCACTTGGCATGGTCAGCCAGTGGAAGAACATCACGCCCGACGGGTTCACGTTCTGCCCGAAGCTCTCGAAGAAGATCACGCACGAGAACAAGCTCGAGAACTTCGAGTCGACGCTCCTGTACTTCTACAGCGTCATGAGCAAGCTGGGGAACAAGCTTGGGCCGATAGTCGTCCAGTTGCCGCCCTCCGTCAAAGTGGAGAAGCACAAGGCGGCCATGGAGAGGTTCGTGTCCTCCCTCGAGCCCAAGTTCAAGCACGCGATAGAGTTCAGGCACAAGTCGTGGTTCACCCCAGAGACCTACAAGCTCCTCGAGAAGAACAACGTCGCGATGGCATGGTCGATCAACCAGTATCTGCAGACACCCCCGGAGGTGACGGCCGACTTCGTCTACCTCAGGATGGTGGGCACGCGCGAGATCACGCAGTTCACGGGCATACAGAAGGAGATGAGGGAGGAGATGGAGCACTGGGCCAAGGAACTCAGGGATAAGAGAGCGTCCATCAAGGGCAGCTTCGTCTTCTTCAACAACCACTTCGCAGGCTTCGGGCCGGAGTCCGTGAACGAGTTCAGGAGGCTCCTCGGTATGATCGAGGTCGGCTGGAGCAAGGGACAGGAATCGACCCAGGCCACGCTGTAGTGCTTTCTAGATGTCGCAGAGCGCCTGGAGGGCTATATTCCACGTGGACCTCAACGCCTTCTACGTCTCGGTGGAGGTCTTGGACAACCCATCACTCAAGGGCCTCCCGGTGGTGGTGGGGGCCGACCCCGAAGGTGGTAAGGCGCGCGGCGTCGTGATGACCTGTTCCTATGAGGCGAGGAAGCTCGGCCTAAAGTCGGGGATGCCGATCTCGACCGCCTACAGGCTCGCTCCAAACGCGGTCTACCTGCCGCCAAGGTGGGAGCGCTATGCCGATGTCTCGAATCAGGTGATGGCCATACTGAGGCGTAGCGGCGAAAAGTTCGAACAGACCGGGATTGACGAGGGGTATCTAGACGTCTCAGACCGGACCAAGAATGTCGAGGAGGCGAAAGACCTAGCGATGGCGATCAAGAAAGACATACGGGACTCCCTGGGGATAACTTGCTCCATCGGCGTCGCGCCGAACAAGTCGCTCGCGAAAATCGCGTCCGACAGACAGAAGCCAGACGGACTGACGGTCGTGCCCTTCGACGACCCGAAGGGCTTCCTAGCGCCCCTCCCCGTCGCGGTCATCCCGGGGGTGGGCCCGAAGACGCAGGTCTTCCTGAAGGAGCACGATATCGAGACCATCGGACAGATTCAGAAGATGTCGGGGCAGGACCTCATGAAGTGGTTCGGCAAGACCGGGGTCTGGCTCTGGGGGGTCATCCAAGCCGAGGAGAGGCTCCCTGTCCTCGAGAGGGACATGATGAAGTCGATGAGCGTCGAGAGGACTTTCGACGCGGACGCCGAGGACTTTGAGAAGGTTTACGCGCAGGCGGACATCGAGGCCCGCGAGCTCGCTCAAAGGGTTCGGGACGACAATATGACGTTCAAGGTCGTGGGGGTCAAAATCCGCTTCAAGGGGTTCAAGACCTTCACCCGGGAGACGACCCTCACAGGCTTCACCGACAGCGAAGAGGCCATAAGGCACGAGACCCGCGTCCTCCTGAAGGAGTTCGAGGCGAAGAAGAGGCCGGTAAGGCTCGTGGGTGTGCGCGTATCGCACCTGAAGCGCGAGAAGGCTGAGCTGACCCGGCTCGACGAATGGGCGAAGTGACAAGTCGTGGTCATCGAGGCGACTATCTGCCACATCATCCGGGGGCGCAAACTGCTCCTGAAGAAGGCGACGAGGGGGATAAGCGTCGGGAAGTGGAACGCCCCCGGCGGCAAGCTCGAGCCCGGCGAGACCCCCGAGCAGTGCGCCCGAAGAGAGGTGCTAGAGGAGACGGGTCTCCGAGTCTCCCAACTCTTCTATCACGGGACCCTCACTTTCATGATGGACGGCGGGAAGACGCTCCACACCAGGGGCTACCTCTTCTCCACGAGCAAGGCCAAGGGGAGAGCGAGGTCGAGCGACGAAGGACCGGTGAGATGGTTCCCCATCGACGCCCTGCCGATTGACGAAATGTGGGAGGACGACCTGTTCTGGATCCCGCTGATGCTCAGGGGCGTCAGGTTCAACGCGACGTTCACCTACGATGCGGCGAACCGCCACGTGACTGGGTTCGCTATCGCCTCGCGCGATGCCTAGCGACCGCTCAGATGCCCAGCGCTTGACGGAGGCCCTTGTACCTGTTGCGGAGCGTGACCTCGGTGATCGACGCGGCGTCGGCTATGTCCTTCTGCGTCTTCCCGTTGCCTTCAAGGGTAGATGCCACGTAGAGGGCAGCTGCCGCCAGCCCCATCGGGTCCTTCCCCGCGACAATCTCCTTCTGGTGGGCCTTCGTCAGGATCTCCAGCGCCCGCCTCTTAGTCTTCTCTCCGACCGTTGCGCGTGAGGCAATCCGTGAGACCGACTTTATCGGGTCGGGGACCGGCATCTGGAGGTCCATCTCCTTCAGCAGTATCCTGTACGACCTCGCCAGGTCCTTCTTGCTCACGTTGCTCACCGCGGCGACGTCCTTCAGCGTCCTGGGCACCTCCATGTCTCTGCATGCCGCATAGAGCGCGGCCGCCGAGATCTGGATGATGGATCTGCCCCGGGTGACGCCCCTCTCGACCGCCTTGCGGTAGATGTAGGCCGCCCTCTCTATCACCTCGTCGTGCACAGCAAGTTTCTCCGCGAACATCTTCATCTCGTTGAACGCCTGCCTCAGGTTCCTATCGAAGGAGTTCGCTGCCTGACTCCGCTTGTCCCAAATCCTCACCCTGTCCATCGTGTGCTTCATGGTGCCTGAGAGCGAAGAGCCTGAGGCGTCCCTGTTGGAGGAACCGATAACCGTCGAGAGGCCCATGTCGAATGAGGTGATCGAGGTGGGCATCCCCGTCCTTGCCCTGCTCTCGCCACCCTGCTCGTCGGCGAACGACCTCCATTCGGGTCTACTCTCTTCCAGCTTCTCCTTCATCACGTACCCACAGTTAGTGCAATAGAACTCCCCTGTGTTGGAATCTTCTGCCAGGGGCCCTTTGCCACATCTCGGACATTTGTCCGCCTTACGTTGTCTCCCTTCAAGCCCGGGAGAGTTGAGTCTATACGACACTTTCTATCACTTAGGTTATAATGCTGCCCGCTTATATTTAAATGTGTTGGGTCAAACAACGATAAATTGGGATAAACAACGAACAATCGTGGTTTTTCCGTAAACTCTAAAAGACCCTGATGTTAACTCTCGCCGGATGATTAAGGTAAAGATGGCGGAGATTTCCAGCCGTCTTGGCAGTTTTACCATAATAAAGATGGGTCAGGCTGTTTTAATCAGTCCGTGCGACACGAGGATGAAGATTCTGGAGGCCCTCTCAAAAGGCCCTATGACCGGCGAGGAGTTAGTAGGAGAGACTGACGTCTCCTATTCGTGCGTGATGGACCACATGGACTTCTTAGAGAAACTTGGAGTCGTGAAGGCAACACTAAAGAGAAACGGGGGAGGGAGGAGAAGGATCTGCTTTCACATGAGCGAGGACCCACTGGAGGCGATCGAAGAGCTCTTTTTGACGACGAAGTCTAGTCGAGTCAGTAAGGTAGTCTGAATTCCTTTCACGAATCGACTATGGCGGTCTTCGCGAGGAAAGAACCGCTTTTCATCCCCTTCCATAGGGTCGCGGGTTAGACTTGGGCCTTCACTAGGCCATGGGGACCTCGTCAGATAAACCGAAGAGTCACGGACTGCTTATTACTCAATCCGGTCTCATCAGCGGCCATGAAGACCACGAGGGCCCTCAGGAAGAAGCTTGACAACTGGAAGCAGAAGCCGATCGTAGCCCCGGGAGTCCATGACCCTTACTGCGCAAGGATCGCGGAGAAGCTAGGGTTCGAGACCCTATACATGGGGGGCGCGGCGACGTCGATGTCCAGGCTCGGGATGGCCGACTTCGGGCTCGCGGCAGCCACGGAGGTCCAAGCGAACGCGAAGTACATCACCAGCGTCACCGACCTGCCGCTGATCGCGGACTCGGACAACGGCTACGGGAACGCCCTGAACACGATGCGGACCGTCAAGAACTTCATCCGGGCGGGAGTGGCAGGGATTCACATCGAGGACCAGGTGATCCCGAAGCGGTGCGGCCACCTCAAGGGCAAGATGGTCGTCTCGCTCGAGGAGATGGTCGGCAAGATCAGGGCTGCGAAGGAGGTCATCAGGGAGGAGGACCCCGACTTCGTCCTCATCGCGCGGACGGACGCGAGGGGAGCGGTCGGCGGGGGCCTGGACGACGCCGTCAAGCGCCTGAAGGCATATCGGCGCGCCGGGGCCGATCTGGTCTTCGCGGATGGGCTCCTGTCGAAGGAGGAGCTCTCGACGATATGCAGAGAGACCGCGGCCCCCACGGTATTCCACCCCACAGCCATCTCGCCGCGGCTCGGGGTCGAGGAGTGCCACGAGATGGGCGTCGCGCTGATGATCTACCCGTTCGCCTCGATACACGCGATGTCGGTCGCGGTCTGGGACTTTCTCGTGCAGCTGAAGAAGGAGGACACGAGGGCCCAGGTCAAGTTCGAGGAGAGATACAAGGCACATCCCCTGAGCGACCTGCGGAAGCTCTTCGACCTCGGAGGCCTCGAGGAGCTGCAGCGCTACGAGCGGGAGTTCATCCCCGCGGAGGAGGTCAAAGCGAAGTACGGAAAGCAGACCGTCGGCATCTAGTCACGGCTCGACCTGCGAAAGGATTTCGAGGAGCGCCGCGTCCTCGACGTGCCCCCTCGCCGAGGCCCAGAACTCCTTCGCCAACGAGGGGTCCCCTCTCTCGTTCGCGTACTCCCACGCCTGTATCGCCATCTCCAGCTTGTCCGCCTGCCGCACCAGGCGCGCCTCCGGGGTCTTGCCGCCGCTGAACTCCTGCCAGGCCTCGAGATAGAGAGCCCTCTGCTCCTCAGATAGCTCGCTCAACAGCTCCTCCATCGCCTTTGTCTCCATCTCGATCTTGCGCTTACCTGACCTCTCAGCCGGCATTGCGTCCCCGACGATCGCCTCCGGAAGATCGTGGAGCAGCGCGAGCCTCAGCGCCTTGCCCGTGTCCAGTCCGAGCGAGTCGCTGAAGATCAGGGTGATGAGCGCAGTCCGGTAAGAATGGTCCGCCACGGACTCGGGCCGCGCCATCCCGAGCTTCTTCACCCAGCCTCTCCTCATCTCAGCCTTGAGCCGCCCTGACATCAAGAAGAACTGCAGCAGGCTCCGAGAGTTTGCTTCGGGTCCGATGTCCATGCTCCGACCGTCGACATACGAGATAATAACGCTCGCGTCAGTACCCTGACTTGACCAGGCCAGCGTAGTCGAAGACCATCACCCCGTCGCTGTTTGTCAAAGCGTACTGGAATTCCTGCTTGTACTCCTGCGCGCTCGATGTGGTGAAGACGCCGACGCTGGCGATGATTCCAGGACGGATGTACTGGTCGTAGCCCGTGCCGTACGTCTCCAGAATCAGCAGGTCGGGTTTCAACGTCGTTGTGAGGTCGGTCGAAGTCACAGCGGTCTTCCCTGAATAAGAAGAGGAGAGGTTCGCCAGCAGGGCTCCCTGCGAGCTGGAAGGGAGCGTCGACATGTCCAGGTTGACGCCGTCCTCCCCATCGGAGAAGATCGAGCCGGGGATCTCCTGCGTGGAGGCGGTGAAGTAGAGGGCGAAGAAGATCTTCAGGCCTCGGTCGTGAGCCGAGGCCACGAACTGGCCTAGAGAGCTGTCGGTGAAGAGCAGCGTCCCGGACCGGTAGACCTGGAAGAAGATCGTGTTGAAGCCGTGCGAGGTGGCGGTGTCGAGCAGTTTCCCGAAGTTCGACTGGTTGACCACCCCGTTACCCTGGTTCACGTACAAGATGACTGGCTTTGATGCCCCCGAGGCGGACGTGGGCTGCGTCGCGTTGGTGGAGGACCCGAGCTCCGACGAAGACTGGCTAGAAGTCACTCCCTGGCCTTGAAACGAGCCGGACGCCAACAGGTATCCGATGACCACGACTATGGCAGTCCCGCCTACGAGGTAATATCTCGTGTTCGAACGCGTGGAGTCCCGGCGGCTCTTGCGTCTGCTCAGGTGGCTTCCCCCCTTGCGCCACGAAGGATAGTTATTAACCCGAAAATCGAACAGTCTTTACGCGTTGATCGTCGCGGTCATCGGGGCTGGCAAAATCGGAGAGGCGGTGGCCAACTCGATCGCAAAGTCGAGGCGGGTCGCGACGGTGATAATGACCAAGAGGAACGTCTCGACCTTGCCCCGCTCAAAGTCGGGAAAGACCGTCGTGACCTCGGACAACAAGGAGGCGGCAAAGAAGGCCGACCTCATCGTGGTCGCGGTCAAGGCAGGGGACGCGAAGCAGGTGCTCAACGAGATTTCGCAGTTCACCACCGGCAAGATAGTGATATCGTTGATGGCGGCGATCACAATCGAGAGGCTCGAGAGGGTGCTCCCGAAGGCGAAGGTGGTCAGGGCGATGCCCAACATAGCAGCGGTGATAGGCGAGGCGATAACGGCGTACTCGCTCGGCGGCAAGGTGACCTCCGCTGACGAGGGAGAGGTCCAGTTCATACTCGGTTGCTTCGGAGACTACGTGAAGGTCCCCGAGCCGCTCTTGAACCCCATAACCGCCCTCAGCGGCAGCGGCCCCGCGTATATCGCGGTCGTGATAGAGGCGATGGTCAGCGCGGGCCTCAAGGTGGGGATCCCCCGGGACATCTCTCTCAAGCTAGTCATCAAGACATTGACAGGGACCGCAGACCTTCTCAGCGAGAGGAAGATGCACCCCGCGGAGCTCCGCGACACCGTCACGACCCCCGCGGGCACGACCATCGCCGGGATATACGAGCTAGAGAAAGGGGCGCTGAGGACCAGCATGATGAACGCGGTGGAGGCGGCAACCATGGCCGCCGAGAAGGTCGCGAAGAAGTTCGAGAGCGACGTCTAGCGCCTCGACCCAAGAAGAAGCGACGCTCAAGAGCGGGAGTTCATTCAAGGGTGAAAACAAATTCACACGGCCCAAGATAGGCCTAGAATTGTCCCCGACTCAGGATGTCACAATTTACAAACAACTGGGATAGAAAGAAGTCCGCAGGAATTGGAGAGAGGCTCAGGACGGCCTTCAACAATCCCGGACCTCTCAAGCCGCGGCTTGACGCACTCATGCACCAGATACAAATCGTGATGGCGAAGCTTGACACCTCGATGGCAAAGATCCGCGACAGAGACGCCGCGCTCTTCGCTAAGACGGTGGCCGCCGTCCAAAAGCACGAGAACCAACGAGCGTCGATGTTCGCAAACGAGCTCGCGGAGGTTCGAAAGGTGGGGAAGATGGTCACGCAGTCAAAGCTCGCGCTCGAACAGATAGTCCTTCGGCTGAACACGATAACGGAACTTGGAGACATCGTCACGACCCTGGCGCCTGCCACATCGATCGTGAGGAGCGTGAAGCAGGACATAGTAGGCGTCATGCCGGATGCCGAAGGGGAGATGGGAGAGGTCTCCAGCCTGCTGAGCGGGATCTTGGTGGATGCGGGCTCGATCGGAGGCTACACCATGAACTTCGAGACAGCCAACGAAGAGGCGGAGATGGCTCTCTCCGAAGCAGCGGCTGTGGCCGAGAGCCGGATGAGGGAGAAGTTCCCGGACATACCTCAGTCGGCAGAGGCGCCGGAATCGTTCGAGACCGCATAGGCGCCGCGCAAGACCGCGACCGAGGCCTACCCCTTGGGCTGACAGCCTCCAGTTCACATAGGACCGATACCATCCCCGGGACGGAGGGTGGCGGCTTGGCGTTCTGCACGAAGTGTGGGGCAGAGGTCCCTCCCGGCGCTGGATTCTGCCCATCTCGCGGTTCCGCCATGAGATCGGCTGGCGGGCAACAGGTGCCTGTGAGCGGCATCAGCGCGGTCTCGAGAGACGTCCGGGCGCAGGAGTACTGGGTCAAGAGGCTCTTGGCGTACGTCGTCGACGCAATCGTAGTCTACGCTGTCGTCGGGCTCGCTGCCGCAGCGGCCGCCCTCCCAGCGTTCCTCGCGGGCGTCTTCGTCCCCGGCTATTCTCCCCCAATATTCCCGTTCGGGGCGTACTTCGGGACTTTCGCCGGCCTCCTTTTCGTCCTCTATTTCACCTTCGCAGAGGCGACCTACGGCAGGACGATCGGGAAGGCCGTCATGGGGCTGCGAGTCTCCGCGGACGGCGGAGGACGGCCGACGCTGGGCACCTCCTTCCTAAGGAACCTGAGCAAGATCAACTGGGTGCTCCTACTCCTCGACGTGATCTTGGGACTCGCGTTGGAGGCGGGATACACGAAGAAGTTCAGCGACAGGTATCTGCGGACGAGCGTCGCTCAGGTCTAGACGCGTGCGGGCCTTGTTCTGGACAGCAGAACGAGCGTTCTAGGCCATAGCCTCATCTAGAATGCCCCCGCTTGGCTTGTCCGGTAGCAAATCACCATGCAAACGAAGCGAACGCAAAGTCCGAAGGTAACGGCAACTATACTGTCGGCGTCGGTCCTCACGCTTTTTTTGGTAGGCATCTCGTCCCCTCGCCTGCTGGCAGCGACGCCGACGCCCAGCAGCCTAGACGCTGTGGCGACCCTGAACTCCGTCCAGCTCTCGATTCAGACCAAGAACCTAACGTCGGTGAGCTCGTATGACTTGGTCGCGTACGACTCCTCGGGGACGCCCGTCGCCTCCTATACCGGCCAGTATCCGCGCGTGACCCTCGACCTCCCCCCGGGGACGTATCTCTTCGCCGCCACCGCGAACGGCCCCGTAGGTCAACCGACGGTCTGTTGCGCGTGCGCCCAATCCGGAGCGGCAACCACCACGACCCCGCCCGCACCGAAGACGAACTCAGGTCCTTCCACGTCCTCGGCCATCGCATACCCCTGCTTCTATAACAGCCGGCCATTGGAGTATGGCTACTCCCTCACCCAGGTGACAGGCTCGACCAGCCTGACAATCGCTACGCAGCCTCCGTCTAGCATCCCGACCGCCGACGTCTCCGTAAGCGTGAGCTTCAAGAACGGCACGGCAGTCTCCGGCGCGTACGTCTCGGCGAGCGTCGTCGGGGCGGATCAGTCTTGGGGAGACAACTCGAACTTTTCCATGTACGCGCAGACCGCGGCCGACGGAGCGGCTCAGCTGGTCGTCCCCGCGGTTCCTCTGACCGTGACCGCCTCCGAATCGGTCCAGGTAAACCTCACCCAGACCCAGACCACCGTGCATGTCGACGTCGGAGGCCAGCCAGTGAACGTCACACTCTACTACAGCCCCAACTACGTCTACCTGAGCGCGTCGGCCCTGCTCCTGCCGCCCCAGACAAGCCTGAGCATGGTCTTGAGCGCCCAGATGCAGTCCCCGCCGATTCTATACGCCGGAGGCTCCGTTTCCTCGACGGCCTCTCCCAACTCCTCGCAAGGGCAGCAGGGGCCGCAAGGCGCAGTGGCGGCCTCGGTCAACAGCCAGTCAAGGACTGCCGCCCAGATAACCGCCATCCCGCCCATCCCAACTTTTGACCTCGTATCGCCTGCGTCGACCAAGCAGTCCTCGAACATTTCGGGCGTTACCCTCCTCGCGATTGGCACAATCGCCGTAGCGGGTGCGGCCGCGGCCATAGTCGGCATAGCGATTTCCAGGACAAGGCGCTGAATTGGGGCCTCGCCGAAGGCCCGGCCCCAGGCTTTTCTATCGTCCCTAGAGAGAGAGACGCGTGGACTGGGCCAGGAACGTCTTCGTGAAGAACGCGAAGCTCTATCAGCTCGTTCTCGAAGGGATGTGGGAGAGGGGCGAAGAGGACGCGGTCGCAATCTCGTCCTATCTCGGCGAGGAAGGGCTCAAGGGCTGCAGGGTCCTTGACGCCCCGTGCGGAATCGGAAGGGTGGCGATTCCCCTCGCTAGATTGGGGTTCGATGTCTCGGGCATAGACCTCTCGCCCCATCTCGTCGGGGTGGCCGACAAGAAGGCGGCCCAATTCAAGCCGGCGAACGGAAGAACGAGGTTCCTCGTCGGCGACATGCGCGAGCTGGGGTCGAGGTTCGCGCCGAGCAGCTTCGACGTCGTGCTGAACGTGTTCACCAGCATCGGGTACGGATCGGAAGAGGACGACCTGAGGTTCTTCAGGGAGGCCAGGGCAGTGACTAGGAGAGGTGGCCTGCTTCTCATATCCGGACTGCGGAACAGGGACTACATCGCGAGGAACCCGTCTCAGAACGTCTACGAAGAGAGCAGGAGGCTGCTCGTGCTCGACACGTATAGCTTCGACTCCGCGAGGTCGCGAGAGAAGGGGGTTTGGAGGTTCTACCTGAAGCGAGGGGAGAAGGGAGGGGAGGCGCTCAAGTTCGCAGGAGAGTTCCCAGTCGACATCAGGGTCTACTCGCCGCACGAGCTCGTCCCGCGGCTGGAGGCGACCGGATGGAGCGTGAAGGAGACCTACGAGTCGTTCACCACGAGGAGCCCATGCAGGGCGGACAGCCCCGTCTATGCGCTCGTAGCCAAGGCGGCATGACCGACCAAGAGCAGCTTCTCGCTCCTCCTCATGGCCTTGATTTCCCGCTCCCTTCGGAGGGCCTGTGACCTGCCGCCCAATTCCTCCTTGTAGACGACGGCGACCGGAAGCCGCGACCTGGTGAACTTACTGCCTGCGCCCGAGTTGTGCTCTCGCACTCGCCGAACGAGGTCGGTGGTGCATCCCGTGTACAGCTCCCCGGTCTTGCATCTCAGCACATAGACGGTCCAGCCCAAGGCTCCCGAGATGACCAGCCTTCGGAGCGAGATATCTCCCTTCCTCCTGGGTGTCTACTCGACTTGGCATCCCTAGGGTTTTCGAACCGGATCTGCGCGCAAGCCTATAAAGGGGAGCCCGGTCTCATAATCACTGACACCGAGCCGATTAACCATGTCAAGACCAGCCAGCGATTCGAAGGAGATGAAGTGTCCGAAGTGCGGCAAGGCCTCTCTGAAGCGCAAGGAAAGCGGCGTCGTGTGCAACTTCTGCGGCTACATTCTCTCTCCAGGCGAGGAAGTGAAGTTCAGGCTCTACGAGCTTCTCAAACAGTCCTCTTGACGCGGATCTGATGGACGGTCCGCATGCACGCGTCCATCACGAATTGAATCTCGTTCCTCTCTAGTATTCCCTTCGCCTCTTCGCTCTCCAGACCTTGCTGGGCCCAGAAGACGAACGGGCGCCCGAGGCGGCTCTTCATCTCCGCGGCCTGAAGCGCGACCTGCGGCAGTTCCTCGCTCGGCCTGAAGACCTCCACGACATCGACCGTCCTTCCGACCGCCTCTGGCATTTCCAGCAGGCTGCGGTACGCGGTCTCCCCCATTATCTCAGTCGCCGTGGGATTGACGGGGATGATTCGATAGCCATGGTCCTTGAGATATCGGGGGACGGAGTATGCCTCCTTCTCCGGGTTCTTCGATGCGCCCACGACTGCGATGACCCTATACTTCTCCAAAACCTCGACCGGAGATACGTTTCCTGAGACCATGGGGCGGACCGTCACTTGGTTATCAAGGTCAGGACGTCCTCGTCCATGAGCGCGTGGTTTATCCCGACCCGCTGACCGTCGAACTTGACGCTCTTCCCCCAGATCAGGGCATAGCGGAAGTCATCCTTGATTTTCCGGTGGACCTTGTCGCAAATCTCGAGAACCGTCGAGCCGTTCCTCACAATCATCGGCTCCTTGTAGTCTGTCTCGCCGCTCCGCCTCCGCATGTATATCCTGATGAAGTCCAGCCTCCGGTAAACCTCCTGCTTCAGGGCCTCGATGTTCACGTTGCTCTCAGCCGAGATCGGGACGAACTTGTACGGGAGCTTGTCCATCAGCTCGTTGGTGAAGCCGGCGTTGACCAGGTCGATCTTGTTCATGACGGTCAAAGAAGGGATGTAGACGCGGGTGCCTAGGATGACGTCCAAGAGCTGCTCGTCGGTGATGTCCTGGCGAATGACGACTCGGGCGCTGTTCATCCCGTAGACCCTCAGGATGTCCTTCACGGTCTCCACCGTTATCTTGGTCAGCTTGACCTGGGACACCACCGATATCCCACCGGTGGTGGTCGTCTCTATCACCACGTTGGGGGGCTCCTCGTCGACCCTTATCCCGGTCAACCTGAGCTCCTTCTCGAGAAGCGAGCGCGCTTCGGGCTGGAAGACGTCTATGACGAACATGATGAGGTCGGCGTTCCGCGCCACCGCGAGAACCCTCTTGCCCAGGCCCCTTCCGGAGGAAGCCCCTTGGATGATTCCTGGTAGGTCCAAGACTTGTATCCTCGCTCCATTGTAGTCCAGGACGCCGGGGACGACATCCAGTGTCGTGAAGTGGTAGGCCGCAACCTTCGATTTGGCGTTCGTCATCACGTTGAGCAGCGTCGATTTTCCCACGCTCGGCAGGCCTATGAGGACGACGGTCCCGTCTCCCGACTTCTTCACGTCGTATCCGATCGCACTCCCAGAATGCCGCGCCTGCTGCTCCTCCTGCTCCAGCTTGAGCTTCGAGAGCTTCGCCCTGAGGACTCCGATGTGGCGCTCGGTGTGCTTGTTGATTTGAGTCTTCAGGAGGTCCTCCTCTATCTTCTTGATTTTCTCAGGAACGCCCAACTTGAACCTCTACCATCCGACCCGACTTTCAGGACTGAGGAGGGGGGCTGACTTAAAGGTTCGAGTTCGGGACACCCGTCGAGCGGGCTCGCTGGATAATGATCTGTGAGAGGTGCCGGGCGGGGCAGATGATTGAGTACGAGAGGAAGATCCTCGCGGGAGGCAAGGAGGCGACCCTGACGGGGAGGAAGTGCGAGAGATGCGGCTTCACGCAGCTCGACAGCGACGACGACGTCTGGTCGGCGGTCGGGCTCTAGCTGGCCTCCCAAAACCTCATTAATCTAACACGGTCGCGTGGTGACATGGCTGAGAGCGACAAGACAACCGAGAGCCCCGAGAAAAAATCGAGTTCCAAGCGAAATTTCACCATCGACACCGGGAAGGAACAGATTCAGGTCCAGGGCAGCGACTACCAGAAGGTCGCTGTCAAGTACCTCATGAAGCGAAGGCGCTCCCTACTCTTCACGAAGGACCCCGCGAAGGCGGACAAGCTCTGGGAGGACCTGCCCAAGCAGGTCAAGATTATCGGCGCCCAGCTCACCAAGATATATGACGTCGAATGGGAGAAGGTCGGGACGAAGGAGTTCGCAGGCGCGCGTTACACCTTCGAGCTGGAAGAGAAGCAAGCGTAGCGTGCAGCAACACGACAGCCGAGACACAAGGGAAGACGGACGACAGGTTCAAGGCGATGATCGTCGCTACCATCCTAGACACCAAGCCCGAGAGGGCCCTAGAGCTTCTCTGCGAGCACTACCATCTGGACGTACCAAAGCTCGGGGTCGGGGTAGTGAAGGGGCGCTCGAAGGGCGTCCTCGCGGTCTACTCGCCCGGCCGGAAGGAGATACTCGCAGTGAGCCAAGAGTACCTCTACGACCCCTTCGTCATGCTCCACGAGTTCTACCACCACCTGCGCCAGTTCGCGGGTCAGCACAGGGGCACGGAGAAGAACGCGGACAAGTTCGCGCTGGACTACATCGCGGCGTACAAGAGGCTGGCTTCAGGCTTCTCCACGACCTAGTAGCCCCGATGCTACCTACCTCACGAAATGCAACTGCTATCTATATAAGAAGCAGGCCAACATCGGGGAGTGTCCGAAGTTGCCAGAGACACTCCCCCGGGATGAGTTCACGCGCAACCCTCAGTTCAGCGAGAGGGACGCCGAGGTGCTGCGCTTCCTGGGCGAAGAAGACCTGCTCGGCTTCACGTTCGAGGGCCTGAGGCGCAGGCTGGGGACGCACTCGGAGACGCTCTCAAGAATCCTCCACAGGCTGGAGGGCCAGATGATCCTGGAGAAGACCCCCGAGGGGTACCACGTGACGCACAAGGGCAAGGAGATGATTGGGGTGAAGCCACTTGCTTCGTCTTCCCGTCCCCAATCGGCGACCCAGCACAGGGTCGCCATCCTGCGCACGCTTCTGCCCTACGGACGGGGCTCGGGCGAAGTGATCTCCGGCCTCAAGGGAAGGTGGTTCGGGCCTCTCCGCTGGCTCGGTTACTCCGAGGACGAGCGGGGCACTACGATGAAGTGGGTCACGGGGGACGCCGCGGTCCAGATTGACGCCATCTTCTCGGATGGCGAGCTCGCCATAGAGGGCAACGTCCGGGAGGGCAAGGACCTGACCGACGCCATCAAGGCGTCCTACCAACTGGTCGGCCACCTGTCGCGCTTCACCCCCAGCGGTCCGGAGGGGCGCGTCGCGTTCCTCTCGCTGGGCCGGGCTTTCTCGCTCCACAACTGACGCCGCGGGCCGCGCCGCCGGTGTGACCGACTTCTCAAATTCTCCATCAACAAGTATCCCCGCATTCCGTATCTATGCAGTGATACGATAACTTGAGTCTAAAGCCAAGCGGAATACTGCAGACGATCTCCGGTGAGATTGAGCGGATCGCCGAGAACGCGGGGCGCTCGGTCGTGAGCGTGAGCTCAGGCCACGGAAACGGCTCGGGGATAGCCTGGGACGAGCGCACGGTGGTCACCGCGTACCACGTGGTGAGGGGCGCCGAAGAGGTGAGCGTCGGGACGGAGGACGGAAGGAAGCTCACAGCCAAGGTCACAGGGCGCTTCAGGCGCTCAGACATCGCCGTCCTGACGGTCGAAGGGGCCCTCACCCCCATCGAGAGGGGAGAGTCCGAGGGGCTGAAGGCGGGACAGTTCGTCCTCGCGCTAGCGAACCCTTTCGCGGCGCGGACGAGCGTCACCTCCGGGATAATCACGGGCGCTAACCGGAGCATAGGCGGATGGTGGGGAATGACCATCGAGAACGCCGTCATCACCGATGCGCGGGTCAACCCCGGATACTCAGGTGGTCCCTTGGTCGACGCGTCAGGCCGCCTGATCGGGATGAACGTGGCGTACGTCTCCAAGAGAGGGATTGCGGTGCCCGTGAACACCATATCGAAGGTCGTCCAGAGGCTCGCGACCGGCAAGCCCTTCAAGAGGGCCTACCTAGGGATAGTCTCGAACCCCGTGGCGCTTCCGGAGGAGGTCTCCTCAGACCAGCGCGTAGGACAGGAAGCGGGTGTAATGGTGTTCTCAGTTGAGGACGGCACCCCAGCGAAGAAATCCGGCCTGTCCTTCGGAGACGTCATCCTGAGGTTCAATGGGAAGAGCACCTCGAACTCTGAGGACCTCACCAGTCTCCTGGGCGAAGAGGCGATAGGCCAGCCCGCGAAGCTCTCTGTCCTCAGGGGCGGGAACGTCGTGGAGCTGGAGATCACGCCCACCGCGGGCAGGGAGGAGTAGGGGCTTGGAGCCAAGAGGGCCTCCCAGACCGTCCGTGCCCGAGCCAGGGCCTCCCGTCAGCCCGCCCTGGTAGCCGGAGAGTCGAGAGACATGGGTCTGACAGAGCTCGAAGGACAGATAACCGGCGCAGTCGAGAGGCTGAGCGAGAGCGTCGTCGGGATCGACAGCACGAGGCTCACCAGAGACAACCGGTTCGGCGTGGTGCCCGTCGAGGGGCAGGGGTCCGGCGTCATCATCGACCCGCGGGGGATAATCGTCACGAACAACCACGTGGTCGACGAGTCCGCGAGGGTACAGGTCAACCTCAAGGACGGAAGGACCTTCGTGGGAGAGGTGATAGGCACCGACCCCGCGACCGATGTCGCCCTGGTGAAGGTCGAAGCAGACAACCTCCCGTTCGCCACGCTGGGCGACTCTGAGAAGCTCAAGGTGGGTCAGATAGTCCTGGCGATCGGCAACGCCCTCGGGCTTCCCGGGGCGCCGACGGTGTCGATGGGGCTGATAGGGGCCCTAGGAAGGCCTCTTCCCGGGACGGACTTCGTCGTCGAAGGGCTGATTCAGACCGACGCGGCCATCAATCCGGGGAACAGCGGCGGTCCGCTCGCAGACCTGGACGGCAAGGTCATCGGGATGAACACGGCCATGATACCCTTCGCACAAGGAATGGGGTTCGCCATCCCCTCGGAGACCATCAAGCGGATAATGGACCAGATCACCCGCAACGGCAGGGTGGTGAGGCCGTGGCTGGGGATTTCCGGGATGGACGTCAACGAGTCCGTGGCCAGGAGATACAACCTCGCCGTCGAGCAAGGGGTGCTCTTGGCAGAGGTACTGCACGAGGCGCCCGCACGAGACGCAGGGCTGCGAGTCGGCGATATCCTGGTGAAGATCGGGGATTCGAAGGTGGAAGGGATGAAGGACCTCGTCGGCTCGCTGTCCCATCTGGCCATCGGGGACGAGGTCTCGGTCCAGTTCGTAAGGAACGGGACCAGCTACGAGACGAGGCTGCGGCTCAAGGAAGCGCCAGAGAAGATAGTCGCCAGGCGCAGGTAGAGGCGACTTCCGGCACAACTAAGACGACGGCTAGCTCGCCGCGACTTTCAGCTAGCCGCTCGCCTTTGGCGGGCTCTTCCAGACTCCGCCTACCGTCAGGAGAAGGCCAAGAAAGAAGACCGCGAGGCCCTGGTATATCCAGGTCGTGCTCTGAAACATGAACGAGCTGGTAGGTCCGACGATTCCCAAGCCTTGTAGAATGAAGACAAATCCTGCTAGCGCAAGCAGAATCCCGGGAATGAGGAGATAGAGCCTCAAGCTTCGACGCCTCGTCCATTCCCAGTCTATTAAATCAGCCCTTCGTAGGTCTCCCTGAACTCTGACTCTTCGAGTGGCGGAGTCATCGCGATGCGCAGGTTCTCCCTTGTGTGCTCCGGGCTCTTCTGACCTATCAGCGGCGCCAGGACCGCCGGGTGCGCAGACCGGGCGAATTGGATGAGGGACAGGGCCTTCGACCCCTCGAGTTCAGGCATCCGAGTGTGGCTGAGAAGCCGCCCCTGAGAGAGGGGCGCGCTCGTGAAGACTCCGACGCCCAGCCGCCTCGCCGCCTCGAACGTCGTGAGCGGCTCGTCGGCGATCCGCTGGTTCCTCTGGGTCAAGGCCTCGTTCATCGCGACGTTGAACGGAAGCTGCAAGAACCTGAAGCCGTGCTCCTCCCCGCCGACGCTCCTGGCCACCCCGACCACATCATCCAGGTTCACGTACTCGGCCTCTCCCTTCTTCACCCTGAAGCACGACCAGGAGGCCATCCCGTAGAAGAGGATGCGTCCCCTCTTCCTCTCTTCCTCATAGAGGGCGAAGACCTCCCCGAGCTTCTCGACGAACTCCCCGTATCCCATCTCGCCCAACCAGGACTCGGCCGCGTTGTGCAGGTAGAGCACGTCGACGCAGTCCAGGCCCAGGTTCGTCGTGCTCCTCCTCAGCTGTTCCCTCAGGAAGGGAAGGGCCATGGAATGAGCCTCGCCGGCTATCTCCTCCTGCCTCAGCTTCCCCGGCTTGATGAACTCGTCTTGGATGTAGGCCCAGAAATCCGTGGAGAGCTCGCCGTCGGAGCTCAGGTACCCGTTCTTGGTGCAGACGAGGAGGGCCTGCCGCCCTCCTTCGATCCCACCTTCGCCCGCCAGGTGGGCTACGGCCTTCCCTACTGACCTCTCAGCCCTCTGGAGCCTGTAGTTGATCGCCGTGTCGACCACATTGACCGCGCCTGACGAGACCGACTGCGACACGGCCTCCTCGACCAGCCTATCGGTCTCGGCGTCCAGACCGCCGAGGTATGTCCCGATCCCCAGTGAGGACAGCTTGAGGCCGCAGAACTCCCTGAAATGGTCGCGGTTCACCTCCTTCTTGCCGACCGCCCACTCCGCGAACCTCGAGGTCCCTTCCTGAGTGGCGTGCCCAGCTAGCATGGCCTTTCCCGGTGCGCGCTCGGTTAAAGCCTTGGTTCGGACACGTCTAACGTGCACGAGGCAACTTCGAGGCATCGCCTCTGAGGATTAGCGGCTCCCCTTCGTGTTCCGCTTTCCCCTTGCCGCTTCCCTCGCCTCGCTTCCCAGACGAATGGTCGAACCTCAACCACCCTCTGCGGGAGATGTTCAGGACATCCGCAATGTCCATGTCGATCCATCTTCCACAACCTTCACACAACTGGCGATAGCGTACACAGAAAGTCTTCATAGAAGGCCCAACGGCCTTGGGAGCCAGCTTTGAGGCCGCCACAATCGAAGATCCGGGAGCTCGTCTCGCCGCGCGTGCAGCTCTTCCCGGACTCCGTGATCCGGGAGATGACGAGACTGGCCGCCGTCCACGGGGCCATAAACATGGCCCAGGGTTACCCCGACTTCGCCGCGCCCTCAGTCCTCAAGGCAGCGGCTGCGCGCGCCGTGAGAGAAGACTACAACCAGTACGAGATAACCTGGGGCTCGACGGAGCTGAGGGCGGCGATAGCGGAGAAGGCGCGGCGCTTCAACGGCATCAAGGCCACGGGCGAGGACAACGTCACGGTGACCTGTGGCGCGACGGAAGCGATGGTCGCGACCATGCTCGCGCTCACCGACTCGAACGACGAGGTGATCGTCCCAGAGCCGTTTTACGAGTGCTACCTCCCCTCCGCGATAATCTCGGGAGCGAGGGTGCGTCACGTACGCCTCGCCGGGCAGAGCTTCAAGTTCGACGAGGAGGAGCTGAAGCGCGCGTTCTCAGCCCGAGGCGGCCGCAGGCCCAAGGCGATCATAATCAACACGCCGAACAACCCCACTGGGAGGGTCTTCTCGAGGAGCGAGCTCGGGCTGGTCGCCGACCTCTGCGAAGACCACGGAGTCGTCGCGATAACCGACGAGATCTACGAGCAGATCGTCTACGACGGCGAGAGACACGTGAGCCTGGCGACTCTCGGGGACATGGCGGACACCACCGTGACCATATCAGGGGCCTCGAAGACCTACAGCGTGACGGGGTGGAGGATAGGCTACACCGTGGCGGAGAAGACGCTCACAACGGCCATAAGGAAGGTGCACGACTTTTTGACGGTCTGCGCTCCCTCGCCCCTCCAGAGGGCGGCGCTCACGGCCTACGGACTCGGCGAATCATACTACTCGAACCTCACGAGGAGCTACACGAGGAAGCGCGACTACCTCCTGAAGTCGCTCCAGGGAATGGGATTCAATTGTCTGAAGCCGCAAGGCGCATACTATATCCTCGCAGACTTCAGCGCCCTCTGGAAGGGCGACGATGTCAGTTTCGCGGAGCACATGGTCAAGGACGGCGGTGTGGCGACGGTCCCTGCGTCGAGCTTCTTCTCGACCCCGGGCCTCGGGAAGAAGCAAGTGAGGCTCGCCTTCCCCAAGCAGGACAAGACCCTCAGGGAGGCGGTCGCGAGGATGGAAAAGAGGATAGGCTGAACGACGTCGACTTCCAACTCTCGCGCGAGGGTGGGAAGGCGCGCCCTGTACTCCCAGCTCGGGAAGTACTACGACAGGATATACTGGTGGAAGGACTACGACCAAGAAGTGGACTTCCTGGTCAAGGTCTTCAGGAAGTACGGCATCCAAGGAAGGCGCGTCCTTGAAGTCGCGTGCGGGACGGGCAACCACTCGAAAGTCCTCGTCGAGCGGGGCTACGAGGTCACCGGCGTGGACGTCAGCGACCAAATGTTGAGGATCGCTCGGAGCAAAGTCAAGGGGCGCGCGAAGTTCGTTCAGGGAGACATGAGAGACCTCGACTTGGCCGTCGACGGGAAGTACGACGCGGCAATCTGCCTATTCAGCTCAATCTCCTACAACCTAACCATCCGGGACTTGAAGCGGACGATCCAGGGGCTCTACAACCACCTCGGGGAGCCCGGCGTGGTGGTCTTCGACACTCATTTCACGAAGAAGGGATTCATCGACGGCCACAGAGGCGAGGACATCTTCGACGACGGAAGAGTGATCGGGGCGAGGCTGGGCGTCTCGAAACGCGAAGGAGACGTAGGGCAGGTCTCTTTCTCCTACCTGGTCAAGGACGGCCCAAAGACCATCGTCCTGAGAAACGACGTCCATAGGCTCGGGCTCTTCGACCACGAGGACTTCCTCCGGACGATGCGGGAGGTGGGCTTCGTTGAGACCGGAGCCTACCTGGAATGGACTTTCAAGAAGGCCAAGGAAGAGAACCAATTCAGGGACGTCGTGTTTGCCGGGCGCAAACTGGGCACAAGCTCGATTTGAATTGATTGCGGGCCCGGCTAGGCCTAGATTCTATTTGAGTTCAAATCTAGACGTCGAATCGACGTCATTTTCGAGAATTTTCCACTTCCTGGGAAGACGAGGTCGAAGCTCTCCATTTCAGATCCCAAGTGTCAGGCCTTCCGCTGGCCGAATCCTGCCTCTGCCAGATTCAAACCGGTCCGGATTCATGGACAGGCGCGTTCCAGATTCAATGGGCTTCTCTGGCGGGGGCTGTCGATTTCTGGGTAGGCGTCACATTCTTGCTGGACATTTCTCTGTTCGGCGGAGGCCCAAGGAAGCTTTTGACAGCGGAACACTCAAACAAGGGACACAAGAACTACAGTAACTCTATTGATCGCGGCAACCTGCTTCTCCAAAACTTGCTTGCCCGCCATCGGCCTCATCTCATGGAAGGCAAGTGCCTCGCTGCAGGAATCCCGGCTCGACCTGGCTGATCCGATTCAAACCCTCACCGGAAAGCACCACAAAGTATCCAGTATTGGGGTGGGAAGAGGACTCGTAGGTGAGGTATACTTCGTGGGTAGCTGGATTCAGCCCTATGTTATATTCGCCCCCGCTCTGAGGGGTGTTGAACGTGCCGACGAGATTGCCGGTGCCTCCGTCGATGACCAAGAGAAAGTTCTCGCTGTCGGACACAACATACAACCGATTCGAAGTCGTGTCTGCTACGATGCCACCGCCTCCCGCACCTGCACACGACGAACCAAGAGAAGCAGAATAGAGTAGCCGACCCGTGAGTCCGTCGATGGCGTCCAAAGTCAGGTTCGCACCAGTCTCGCCCATCACGTATACCGAGTGGTTGGCAGGGTCGAAGACCAGTGGGAAGTTTATCGCATCGTAACCAAGCGGCGCAGTCCACTGAACCAGATAGCTCGTCTCGTTGACGGCGAGGACCTCCGCATTTCCACAATCCATCTGACCGCAAGCGCTCAGATAGACCATGTTCGACTGCGAGTTCACCGCCATATCGAGAAGCATTGCACTCAATGGCTTGTACGAAAGAAGAGCGCCGGAATTCTCGTCGTAGCTGATCAGATAGTCCACGCCCAGCGAGCTGACATATGCGTTAGACGTGCCGTAGAGGACTTGCCTCGTCGTGTCGATGGCGAGCCGTTGGACGCCGATCGGGAATTCTCCCACTATCGTATCGTTGCGTCCGTCTATCCTGATTATGCTCCCCGTCGACTGCTCGCCGCCTGGTGAATTGCAACTGTTGCTCGCGTTTGGGAGATTCGTGCAGCCTGATACCGGCACATACACCATGTTCATCTCTGTATCAATCGCGATCCCAGAGGCCAGCGTCCCAGGGAGGGTGATGTCGCGAATGATTTCATGGTTGGAGGCGTTGAGAACTGTCAAGGTGTTGGCGAAAAGGTCCGAGACGTAGACTTTGCCTGTGACCGGATTCACAGCGATTTGACCTGGCCAGGGAGTGAGAGTGACGTTCGCAACCTCGGCAGCCAATATCGAAGGGCTGGAGCCGGTCGATAGCGCCGTACTCGAAGAAGAGGCTGACTGGGAGGTCGTCGACGAGCTTGTGGGCAAGGTCGTCGTTGAGGTGCTGCTGGTTGTTGATGACTGCAGAGTTGCAGAAGTGGAGGACCCGGTAGCGCAGCTTGCCCCGTAGGTCGTATCGACCGCTCCCGAAGGGACGCGCAGCGTCACGCAGGTGGATCCTGCCCTCTCGCTCGCCGTCACGTTGTATGCTTGACCGCCGTATATCACAGAGAAAGAATTGGCGGCGTCCCCAAAGGCGTACCACTCTGTGCTCGTGGCCGTCGTGAAGCTCTTGAATGCCTCGCCGGAGAAGCTCGACAGATACGCCGACGTAGGCTCTGAGAACGAGGGGGCGCACGT
>DATLRR010000042.1:0-42161 GCA_035534595.1 Nitrososphaerales archaeon | reverse complement strand
GCTGTCCTCAACATCTCTCGCAGGGGGCGGGTGAGGTTCGCCCGTTCATCGACGGAAGGCGAGGCAGGCGAAGCAGTGAAGCGGAACGCGGAACGTGACGGGGAGCCGCTAATCCGTAGAGTAGATGCCTCGAAACTGCATCGTGCATAGCAGACGCAGTAGAATCAAAAGTATAAACGAGCGGAAGAGAGGCTGAAAGGTGGATGAGCTTGGAGGAACTGAGAGAGCAGAAGAAGGCGGAGATCCGACTCATCGCGGACTTGACCTTCGAAGCCACATTGGCGGTGGATGCGAAACTATCGAAGCTCGAAGAGAGACGGGCCGACAAGTCGCTGGCCACCCAATAGCCATCGGATCTTCCCCAGACCTTACGCCTAGTCCGAGCAGCCAACTTTCGCGTCCTCTCGTCATAGACCGCGGGCCATGCTCCCTCATGGGACTACCCTCCGCGATGCACAAGATTGAGACCGCGATAATGGCGGTCGTGTTGGGGAGCGAGTCCAAGCCTATCTGGGTCTGCACTGCATCTGCCCAGCAAAAACCACCCCCTTGACAGGCGTTATCGCGGCAGCCATCGATACGATTATCATACAATTGTATGTTCGGGGTTACCGACTATTAACTTGTGGATGGCGCTCTTTTCTCCGAAGCACGGTCACCCGAGTCCCGAATTCAAGAGTCAATTCTTGGGGAGCCAAGCCTCTTTACCATGCGTTGGCCCACTTTCTCGAAACCCCGCTGAAATCCAGTCTCCGGATCTTTTTCAATCTGCGAAACGGCAACAAAAGTGAATACTCGCCTCGGCAAGTAAGAGAAGGCATGAAAGAGACTCAGAGCACGAACAGCGGGGATGTAAGCCCAAGGCTCGATCAATCGAAAGGAGAGCTCCGGGCTTCAACCGGGGAAGACTGGGTTCTGATATCGGGTGAGGCTCTGAGAAGGGTCTATGAAGGAGAATTGACCATGCTCCAATCCGGCGCATATGTCCTCTGGTACAATGCTGGCAAGACCGTGGGGACGACCGAAGGGAAGAAGTTTTCCGAGCTCATCGACGAAATTGGGATTGACCAACTCGCGAAGGAACTGGGCAACAGCTACAGCAAGCTTGGGTGGGGGCTCATTGAAGTGGGTGAGATCAACCTGCTCAAGAGCGAGGTTAGGATAGTCATGCGCAATTCTCCAATGGTGAGAGGGGTCTCAGCCAAAGAACCGAGGTGCTGGTATGTGCGTGGGTTCATGGAGGGAATGATCTCGTCCATCTTAGGGGCGGAGGCGACGGCGTTCGAGCTTTCTTGCGAAGCCGTGAACGGGGACCACTGTGAGTTTGTTGTCAATTGGAAATTAGGCACCTCACCCTCTTCCGCGCTGTGATTCCAACTGGGCCGCACCCTGCGGATTGCCAATAGCTGTCGATTTGAATCGGGACGATATGATTATCATCCAATTATATTTTTGAGTTAAAGGCGCCGTCCAGTCTTCGATTGGTCTAGTGTGACATGCATTCGGTACCAAACGACAGCTCGACAGAGCCGGCCACGCATGTAGTCCTGATGGCCTCTTGAGCCATGCCCAAGCAGGCAGCTGGACTCCGGATCTTCGGTGACAATCCAGAACCCGCCTGACTGGAGCTGCCCCTGACTCCTTCCGGATGCCAGACACGAATCTCTAGGTCTTGTGCGTCCCGCAGTGCTGCTCGTGAATCTCTGGCCATCGCTTGGCTACGGCCCGGCAGACCATCTTCTTCTCGTCCGGGGTCCCGTTATGAGACACTCTCGAGAGCGCGTCCCTGGCCCTGGCGGGCGTGTCGATCGGGTGGGCGCGCTTGGACGGGACGGCGAAGTCGGCGTCAGGCAGGGAATTCCTCTCCGCGGCCGTCAGCGGTCCGGCGAAGTCGCTCTTCTCGAACTTCTTAGACACGGATGATCCCAGCCCTGACGATGGCCATAAACTGATCGGCCTCCAAGACGGCGCCCCGATCAGCGCTCATCAGATTTTGACGGTCCTCCGCCGCGTAGAGCTAGGCGAATCGCCAAGCTCGGACTCCTCAACTCTCGCGGGCACCTCCCATGGAGTGCGGCATCGGTCCAACTATAGTGCGTAGCGGAGAGGGAGTTGGAGCCTATTTGCGGTGGATGCGGTGCGGCCCGACCAGGTCACTTGTTGCGTCGTGGGTTCCAAGTTGAGAGGGAGGGTTCTTGGTACCTATGACTTCCGCGACTTCGCTCCAAGCTACATCACTAACGCCGTGTAGAGCCTTCACCGCATCTATCAGTTCGACCAGTTCTTGGCCGCCTCGGACAAAGACTTCCGCCCTCAGGTCGATCTTGACCTCTCCGACGGTCCCGCCGACGAAAACAACCGGGTTGAGTTTTAACAGCTCTTTTCCTACCGAAATGGTTCGCCCCCCACGGGTGGAGATTTGAAGCTGTAGTTGCCGCCAGCCGTACCTCTCCAAGTTCAGCGAGTATGTCACCTTCAAATATTTCTTTGTCAATTCTCTGCGTTTGACTCTAGCGGCCGTCAGAGAGATCCCAACATTTTTTGCTAGCTGCTGAGAAGAAATTTCACCGTTTGACCGAAGAATATCGCCCAGGATGATCGCATCCTGTTCAGAGAGCAGGTTGCGCATTAGATAGGAGTCCGTGCGGGGCATTATAACCACGAGGTCCCATGGTGCCCGATGATGATGCCCTATGATGGCGCGTCCTGGCTCCCGACAAATCAAGCGTGACGTTTTTCAGGGATTTGAAGCTCGAAATAGTCAATTAGGCAAGCATAGTTCCACTCGAATAGTATCTATGATTGCATCATAAGCTGTTCGTCAGGTGAGCCTAGGAACGTGATTAACGTCGGAGCCAACAACCTGGAGACCGCCTCGTCGTCCCGAGCTACCCCTTGGCGCACGTACTCCTTCTCCACCTTGGTTTGTACCTTCGGCGTCCTGATCTGGCCTTCTTGACTCATCCGCTTGCTAGAAGCGGCCGGTTTAACCCCTAATAACATCCCGGCAGATACGATTATAACTTCTGCATTTTCGGTCGGAGTCGTGAAGTCGGCTAGGGAGCTCGTCGTCCCAATCATGTTCTTGGCAGAGGGTGTCTTCTGGCTTGCCGTGGTCGCTACTGGAGGAGCGGGCCTCCTGACTTTCGCCGCGCTGGCGTTCATAGTCAGCGGATTGCTGTTAGCCTTGAGGCCAGACAACCCGGCGACAAGGCCGCTCGCGGGAGCGAGCGCTCTGTTCGGACTCACGCTCGCCGTGTATCAGGTCTACGAGGCCTCCACGCTCTATGGCACGAGCCTTAGCATGGTTGGGCTCACGAGCGGCGCGGTCTTCGGAGTCTTCGCCGTCATCTCTGCGTATCTCGAGCTCGAGGCCCTATCGATGGGTAACCAACCCGAGGCGCCGTCCCCTAAAAAGCCCTAGAGGGTGTCGGGCAAGCCCCGTACCTGGTGCACTTTTCTCAAGAAATACACCATGTAGCCGCTTATCACCAGCATGGACATGTAGACCTTCGTCGCGAAGACAAGGTTCCATGGGGTCGAGCCTGGACTCGCCAGGACATTCGGGTTCGGAACTACGCTGGAGAGTAGCTGGATGCTGAAATAGGAACCCCATAGCATGAAGTTGTACATCAGCGCGTATGCAGCACCGAAGGCCACGACTATCGCGACGAGCTGAAGCGAGGCCAGCGCGAGGTGAGACCACTGGGCGAGCTTGTTCTGCCAGAGCCGCAGGCCGGTGTAGAAGAAAGTCACGGCGGCGATGCTGAGGTAGGTCACCGGCTGCGTGAAGTATGGGAGTGGCCAGGAGACGTTGACCATGTTCTGCCCTATGACCGGTATGCTCCCGCTCGCATACAACGCCGAGGTCCCGATGCCGTAGGCGAGCGTGGCGAAGATGATGAAGCCGGACGCTCCAAACACGACCTTGTACATCAGCTGTGTTTTCGCGTCCGGACGGCGGAGCTCGTCCATTTGCTCCATGGGTTTTCGTCCGATATGCCTCGGACTTTCCTTTAAAGTGTTTGCCGGCGCGCCGTCTCGCCGTCGGTGAAGAAAGCGCGGGCGTCATCGCAGCCGAGATTCGAGCTGCCCTAGTCGACGGAATCGCTTGAATCCCTTAAATGGAGACTGGCTGGGGGAACGAGACGTCGAGAGCAATCATGGACTTAGAGGAAAGGCTTGCGCTCGTGAAGAGGCCGCCCACGGAAGAGGTCCTCACTGAGCTCGAGCTCGCAGCGCTCCTCGGGAGGGAGGCGCACCCCAAGCACTACATCGGGCTCGAGATCTCAGGGCTGCTTCACCTGGGGTATCTGCTGAATAGCTTCAAGATCAACGATTTCATAGACGCGGGCATCCGCTGCAAGGTCTTCCTCGCCGACTGGCACAGCTACATCAACAACAAGATGGGCGGGGACCTCGAGAAGATAGAGAGGATGTCGAGATACTTTGAGAAGGCCTTCGGATTCCTCTGCCCTGGGGTCGAGTTCGAGCTCGGGACAAGGCTCTACAAGGGGAACGACCAGTACTGGAAGGACCTGCTGCGCTTCTCGAAGCAGATCACCCTGGCGCGCGACACGCGGTGCCTCACGATAATGGGGAGGACGACCAAGGAGAAGCTCGACGTCGCTCAGTACATCTACCCGCCGATGCAGGCGACCGACGTCAAGGCCATGGACCTTGACATCGTCCACAGCGGGATTGACCAGCGGAAGGTGCATGTCCTTGTCAGGGAGGTATTCCCGTCTCTCGGCTGGAAGGTCCCCGTCGCTGTCCACCACCACCTGCTCGCAGGCCTCCAGAAGCAGGAGGGCATCGGAATGGACGAAGACGCGGAATCCGACAAGATCGTCTCGAGCAAGATGAGCAAGTCCAAGCCGGACTCGGCCATCTTCATCCACGACAGCGGTGAGGAGATAGCCAGGAAGATGGGAAAGGCGTGGTGCCCGGAGAGGCAGGCCGAAGGCAACCCCGTGCTCGACTACGCGAAGCAGATAGTCTTCCACGAGACGGACCGGGTGGAGGTGGTGAGGCCCGAGAAGTACGGAGGGACAGTCGCATACGGGAGCTATGCGGAGCTCGAGAGCGCGTACGTCGCTGGCAAGCTTCACCCCACAGACCTGAAGCAGACGGTGGCCTCGAAGCTCGATGAAGTCGTCGCACCGGTGAGGGAGCACTTCAAGGGGACGAAGATTCTCGAAGAGGTAATGACGATGTTGCACGACGAGGCGAAGGCCGTCCCAGCGCGGTGACCAAAGCGTGAAGTTCATCCCGATAAACGTCCCCCTGCTTGGGAAGGAGGAGAAGGACGCCGTGATGGCGGTGCTCGAGAGCGGCGTCTTGACCAACGCCAGCTACGAGGGAGGGAAGTTCGTCAAGGAGTTCGAGGGGAAGCTCAAGGCCAGGGTGGGGACGAAGCACGCGGTGGCGGTGAACTCCGGCACGGCCGCGCTCCATACTTCGCTGGTCGCATACGGGATCGGTCCTGGGGACGAGGTCATCGTACCGGCCTTCACCTTCGAGGCCACCGCGAACGTCGTCCTCGCCTGCGGCGCCAAGCCGGTCTTCGCGGACATCAAGGAGGACTACAACATCGACCCTGGGGACGTCCGGAAGAAGGTGGGCAAGAAGACCAAGGCGATAATTCCCGTCGACGTCTACGGCTACCCCGCCGACCTCGACGAGGTCAGGGAGATCGCAGACGGGCATTCGATCAAGGTGATAGAGGACGCCGCGGAGTCCCTCGGGGCGGAGTACCGTGGCAGGCCCACGGGGAAGACTGACCACTCGGGCTGCTTCAGTCTCTACGCGACCAAGGTCATCACGTCGGGGGAGGGCGGCGCGATAACCACCGACGACGACGAGTTCGCCGACCGCGCCAGGCTGGTAAGGAACCACGGGATGCAACAAGGCTACGACACCCGCGTCCTCGGGTTCAACTACAGGATGCCCGAGATGGCGGCCGCAATCGGGTCGGTCCAGATGGACAGGCTGGACGGGTACATCGAGGCGCGAAGGAGGAACTCGAAGGCCCTCACGGAGACGATATCGCGCATGAAAGGGGTCGAGCTCAGGCAGGAGTCGAGCGACAGGAGGCACGTCTGGTACCTCTACACGGTCTTCCTTGCGAAAAGGAGGGGAGAGGTCATGCAGAGGCTGAGGGCCCGCGGGGTCGGGGCTGCTGCCTACTGGGAGACGCCGGTGAACATGATGCCGCTCTACGAGCGGCTCGGCTATGCCCAGAAGCTCCCCGCTGCCTCGAGCGCCGCGGCGCACGTCCTCTCTCTCCCAGTCCACCCCGGGGTGAACGAGGCCGAGATCCGGTTCGTCGCCGAGGAGTTCGCGAAGGCGGTAAAGGGTTGAGCCTCGGGAAAGGCCCATCGCCCCGAGCTGATTCGATGACCGTCGCGACACGCCAGCCACGGGTCTCCGTCGTGGTCCCCACGTACAACGAGAAGGAGAACATCAGGGAGTTCAAGCGGAGGCTCGAGCCGGTCCTCCAGTCGATGGGCGGGAGGGTCACCGTCCTCTTCGTGGACGACAACAGCCCGGACGGGACGGGGGCGGAGATCAGGGGCCTGATGGAGAGCACGCCCGCCTTCCGGATCCTAGAGAGGGAGGGCAAGAAGGGGCTGGGCACCGCCTACATCGAGGGCTTCCGGAAGGCGATCGAGGGTCAAGACCCGGAGATAGTCGTGCAGATGGACGCCGACCTCCAGCACCCGCCCGAGATTCTCGAGTCTCTCGTCGAGAGGGTCGCCTCAGGCGGCGCGGATGTCGCCATAGCGTCCCGACACGTCAAGGGAGGGAGCTTCAAGGGGTTGAACTGGAGGAGGAGGACGATAAGCAGGGGGGCGAGCTGGTTCTCGAGGACGGTCCTAGGTCTGGGCGTCAAGGACACCACTACCGGCTTCAAGGCACTGAAGAGGAGCGCCGTCGAGTGCCTCCTTGCGCACCCGCCTCGCTCGGCCGGTTTCATCTTCCAGGTGGAGTCGCTCTACATCATGAAGAAGAACGGCTTCAAGATGGTGGAGGTCCCGTTCACCTTCGAGGAGAGGGCGAAGGGTGCCTCCAAGATGGGAGGGGGCGAGATGTGGGAGTTCCTCGTCGGGGTCCTGAGCATCAGGTTCAGGAGATACTAGCCGGTCAGGCGGAGGGCTTCTTGTCGGTGCCGGCCGCAGGGGCGCTCGGCGCAGCCGGCGCCTGTCCCGCGGTCCCTGCCATCTCGGGCATGGGCTCCGGAGGAGGAGTGGTCGCCATCGTCCACCCGATCCAGCCGAGGATTCCCAGCAGCACAACCACGCCCAGAAACGCGGTAATCTCGAGTATTATTGTCGCCCAGAAGTAGAGGAGGACACCGTAGACTATTATCCCCAGGATGCTCCCGCCGAGTATAGCTCCTCCCAAGGCCCTGTCGTTTGCCATGCAAGCTGAGGGTCGCAAGGGCGAAATTTAACCGTTCTCATTGAAAAGGGAGCGATTCACGGGGCAACGTAGAAATACGCCCCCCGGGCGCGTGAAAGCGAGATGTCTGAAACACAACCGCCGCAGTCGGGCGAGGCGACGGCCGCCATCGCACCCGCCGGCGAGCAGCCGGTCAAGGTCTTCCCAGGGGCGGTCTACGAGTGCGTGAGGTGCGGTACGAAGACCACCCAGGAGGAACTTTCCTCCCTTCCCGAGGTGAAGTGCATCTGCGGCTATAGGGTCTTCAGGAAGGTCAGGCCTAGCGTGGTCAAGCAGATCAAGGCAATCTGAGAAGTCGCTGTCTCCGGTTCTTTGCTACGGACTCCTAAAATAAGGTCTGGGCGAACGGGGCGCTTCGAGACCAGATGAACTACGAAGACGTGATGAACGTCGCCCAAAGGCGCGGCTACCTCATCAAATCGGCCGAGGCGTATCCCAACACCCCGGCGGGGTTCTGGGACTACGGCCCGCTGGGGGTCGCGCTCAAGAACAGGTACGTCGAGCTCTGGCGCAGGAACCTCGTCAAGCGCGACGAGATGGTGGAGATCGACGCCGCCCAGATCATGCCTAGGGCGGTGTTCGTCGCCTCGGGGCACCTCTCGAACTTCACAGACCCGATAGTCGTCTGCGGCAACTGCCGCTCGCTGTACAGGCCCGACAAGCTAATCGAGGAGAGGCTCGGGCATCCCACCCCCGAGAACCTGCCCGATGAGAAGTACGACGAGCTGCTGAAGGAGAACGGCATCCGTTGCGCAAAGTGCAAGGCAGAGCTCACGGGTACCAAGAGGTTCAACATGATGTTCAAGCTCGGCATAGGCCCGCAGGGGGACGAATCCTACCTCAGGCCGGAGACGTGCCAGGGGATCTTCGCGGACTTCCCGTACCTCTTCAAGACGCAGAGGCTCAAGCTCCCGAAGGGGTTCGCACAGTTCGGGAAGAGCTTCCGGAACGAGATAGCGCCGAGGCAGGGCGTCCTCAGGGTGCGCGAGATCTACCAGGCCGAAATAGAGGTCTGCTTCGACCCGGAGAACGTCTCGCTCCCCAAGTTCGACGTCGCCTCTGGCTTCGAGCTCTCTATCTCGAAAGGCGACGTGGAGCCTGTCCCGACGAAGGTCTCGGATGCCATCGCGGCGGGGGCGATTCCGAACAAGCTGATAGGATACTACCTGTACCTCATCCAGAGCTTCTACGAGGACGCCGTCGGGCTCTCAAAGTCGGACATCAGGCTCCGCACGCTCACGGACGTGGAGAAGGCATTCTACTCGAAGGTGGCCTTCGACCTGGAGGTCAGGACATCGGTCGGGTGGCTCGAGCTGGTGGCGTGCAACTACAGGTCGGACTACGACCTCAAGAGGCACTCTGAGGTGAGCGGGACGGACTACATGGTGGAGGACAACGGGAAGAAGATACTTCCCCACATATTCGAGCTCTCGATGGGGGTCGACAGGAGCCTCTACGTCATCCTGGAGAAGGCGTACAGGTCGGAGAAGGACAGCAAGGGAGGCGAGAGGGTCTATCTCTCGCTGAGGCCGAACGTGGCGCCCATCCAGGCGGGCATATTCCCGCTTCTCTCGAAGGACGGCCTCGACGCCGAGGCGGAGAGGCTCTACAACTCGCTCCGGATGGACTACGACCTCTTCTACGACGAGTCGGGCTCGATAGGGAGGAGGTACGCGAGGGCGGACGAGGCGGGTATCCCCTTCTGCGTCACGGTGGACCACGATACGATGACCAAGGGCGAGGTCACCGTCAGGCAACGGGACGACAGGTCGCAGGAGAAGGTGAGCAAGGACAAGCTAGGCGAATGGCTAAAGGCCCACCGCCTGTAGGCGAGCCCCCTCAGCGCAGAAGCAGGAACAGCCCGGCCGAGCCGAGCGCCCCGAATACCGTGGCGAGGACATTCACCACGTGGTTGTCGACGAACCTCAATCCCGAGGAGAACCTGGTGGGCTCGCCGCAGTGCACCAGGCTCTCGGAAGGCTTCCCGCAGACCACGCAGTAGCTCTTCCTCTGGAATGTGGCGCCCGCCACGCTGTCGGCGAGCGAGCCGATCATCCCTCCGAAAATGGAGACCGCGACGACGTACGCCGGAAGAAGGCCGCTCGCGACCCCCAGGGCCGCCGCCACCACGCCTATGAGGGCTGAGGCCAGGAGCGTCCCGGCGAAGCCCATCGGGCTCACGCCCCCGGACGTCCCCGGAGAGACGCTCATCCCGGGGTGAGTGATCAGGCGCGGCGGGGACCTGTTGAGGAGGCCGAGCTCAGTCGCGACAGTGTCGCTCGCTGCCGCCGAGATGGCGCCGACGTAGAGGACCGAGAATGCGAGGCCGCCTCCGAGGAGCTCCCCCAGCCCGAGCAGCGAGGCGACCCCCCCGTTCGCGAGTATGTTGGGCCAGTTCCTCGTGCCACCCTTCTCCTGAGCGGTCCCTATGCTTTTCTTGTATTCGTAGCGGTACCAAGTGAACGCTACCCCGAGAACGAAGAACGTGGCGACGATCACGAACCACCTCCAGCCGCCCCCGAGGATTATCGGGTAGCCAACCGCGAGGCTGGCGAGGAACCCGCGCCTGTCGATGGAGCTCGCCCCGATCGCGACTAGCGCGAAGGCGACGACGACCGCCAGGTCGACTAGAGAAACCAGTAGGGTGACTTGAGCCACGATAAGCCGAGTTTGGACGCGCCCTTTCTACGACCTAAAAAGGTTCCCCGGTGGCTCCGCTCCTCAGGGCTTGGCGCGTTCGCGGCCCAGAGTCGAGAGCGAGGAGATGATGTCAGACTCGTCGGCGCTGTGGGAGAGCGCCAGAACAAGGCCCTCCTTCTTCGCAAGGTCGACCGCGAGGGGGTCGAGGTGCTCCGGCCCGTGGACCACCACGACCCTGGGCTTCAACTGGGAGACGCGGATGGCGACGAGGGGACTCCTTCCCATGCCCACCTTGGTGAATATTATCGCCCTCTCCGTGGTCGCGCCGAAGATGCGGTAGAAGTCGTAGCCCGAGAGCGCGTAGATGGTCTTTATGCTGTCGACCACCGTGTACCCATAGAGGTGGAGCTTGCTGGGGTCGCCCACGAGGACCTTTGCCTTCACCCTGTGGAGGAGGTCGGCTGCGCTGATCGGCTCGACGAACTCCTTTATCGCGAGGATCGCCGAGCTGTCCTCCCTGGACAGCAGCCTCGACGCGACCCTCCCCTGTGACTCGTCCAGGGTGACCATCGCCTCGACGTACCTCCTCACGAAGAGGACGCCCGGGGAAGGCCTCCTGCCGCTCTCGTAGTCGCTGAGGACGGAGGGCGAGAGCTTCAGCTGCCTCGCCAGGTTGATCTGCCGGATGCCGAGCTTCTCCCTCCAGGACTTTAGGGCCTTGCCAGGCTCTTCGCTGGCGACTACCTCGCCGGCTATCTTTGCCACTGACTCTTGGCGGGAGGATTCCATCGCACCGAAAACAAAGTGAATAAGTATTAAACATTTGCCGAAGAGCCGCCGCCAGGGTTCTGCCCGGCGAGGAGGAGCTGGTTCCCACCCTGGAGGGGGACGTCCTCGGTCATTCGGCGCACGCTCGCCACCGCCTCGGCCCGCCGCCGCCTTCCCGCGTGCCTCCCACAGAGCGCAGGCCCGTGGCGAGACATGTGGATGTAGCAGAAGGACGACTCGCATTTGCGGCACGTGAAGAAGTATTCGTTGGCGAGCCTCCTCTTGCAGAACGCGCACGCCGTGGCGCGCGCCCCGCTCTGCGGCCCGGGGCCCATCTCCTCGAGGGGTGAGAGGACGGCCACTTCGGTCGTCATGGCTCTGGGCTCCTGTGCCCGCGGACCGCGACGCTGACCGCGTCGCCCTCCTTCTGGAAGAAGAGCCTGGTGAGGCCGGTCGGGGGCGAGTCGAAGGCGTCCACGGTTACCAATATCGGGAGGTTGCTCACCGCGTGCCCGAGGGCGAGGCACATCCTGGGCGGGAGGGTGCGGACTATGGACCTCACCGTGTCGGTGTCGACCATCGAGGCCTGGGAGACAAGAGAGAGGTCGGAGTCGTTCGAGAAGTTGTAGAGGAAGATGTTGTCGGCCTGCCTATAGATCTCTTGCTTGATCGCGTCGGGCTGGTTGGTGACGAATGTCGCGAAGACCCCGAAGTGCCTCATCCTCGTGATGAGGTCCTCCCAGTACGTCTCCCGGAGATAGAGGTGTGCCTCCTCCGAGAGGAGGAAGACGGGCGGGATCTTCCTGTGCTCGAGAAGCTCGACGAGCTTGGAGAGGACCAGCTCGACGGTCATCCTCCTGTTGAGCGGGGAGGTCCGGGTCAGCGAGATCACCAGGGCGCCTCCTTCTGGATGGGTCTCGAAGAAGGTCTCGATGGCGTCGTCGTCCCTCGTGTCGGGGTCGCCGACCTTCCCCTCGTAGAAGATGCCAGAGTTGGAGAGGGTGTAGAACCTCGAATAGAGCGCGTCCCGGACGAACTCGTTGCAGCGCCACTGCTGGATGTAGTTGCCCAGGGAGGTCATGCCCAGCTCGTGCTTCGCATCCATCGCCTCCCAGATGCGGATGAATTCCCTGATCGAGGTCCCGGTCATGTCCAGCGAGTGCTGCAGGAGCGAGGTGATGGCGCGGAGACCGGCCCCCGCGAGAGAGAACTTGAGGTTGCGCCCGGGCCGCCTCACGTCGATCCTTTTCGCGATCTCGGTGCTGCTCCCGTCGGCCTTCATCCCGATGCTGCCGTACTCGTCGTTGAGGTCGAAGACTATGCAGTAGGCGCCCTGCTGGACGAGGCCTCTGACCATCATCTTCGCAAGGTGCGACTTGCCCGACTCCTTCCTTCCCGTGATTATCGTGACGCGGCCGTCGAGCGCCTCGGCGGGGATGCTGAACTGGTGGTTCCTGCTGCCGGTCCTGCCTATCTTGATGAACCTCTCTCCCGGCCGCCCGACCAGGTCGAGCAGCTCGTTTACGCTGAGCTTCGTTATCTTCGACGCCGTCCGCGAGGGCACCCAGTCGTTCCTGGAGCTGTACCGCCCGTGCTCGATGCTCCCCCTCGCCTTGCACTGAAGGAGCCTCATGTCTCGTATCTCCTTCGAGATAGTCGCCACGTCAGCCGGGTCCTCCGTCACCCCCTGTGTGGAAGAGAAGAGGACCTCCTCCCTGGCCACCTCTTCCTCTATCCCGCTCACGTCGAGGTAGTTCTCGTCGTAGATCTGCAGGATGAGGCTCCTCTCGTCCTTGTCAGCGACCATGAGATAGTCGCCGAGCCTCACGTTCTCGGTGGGCGAGGCGACCACCAGGATGTTCGCGCCCTCCTTCCTTAGGATTCTCATTCTCAGATCACCCTGAGTTGCTCAGGCCTCCGAGCGTCATCCTGCGGAGCCCGAAGGCGGGGAGGTGCTTGAGGAAATACCGCCTGGACAGGTAGGCCTTGAGGGCGCAGTCCTCCGACCGCGAGAAGACCGAGAGGTGGTGGGCGACCCTCAGGGACTCCGGATAGCCGACCGAGAAGCCGTCGTTGTAGAGGATGAGCCCGAGGACCCGCTGGAGCTGCGCGATGGGTCTCGCCACGTCCAGCCTGAAGACCAGCCCGTCGTTGCTGAACTTCGCCACGATGGTCTGGATGAGACCTTCCTGGGCCGCGCAGTAGGCTGGCCCCATCGCTTTCGAGACCGTCCCGGTCAACCTGCTCGAGGCGACGAGGGAGCTCGACTTTGAGAAGCCCACCAAGCACGCGTCCGACTCCGATTGCGAGACTTTCGCCGGGTAGAGCTCGAAGGGGTGCTTCAGCGAGCCGTCCGCCATTACGACGGAGATCTGGGGGGAGGAGACAAGGGCGGAGACCAACTTCTGCTCGACCGCGTTCCTGATGATCCGCTCCGCGATCTGGTGGTCGGTGAGCGCCACGCGCAGCTCGAACGGTTCGAGGTCCGCCGGGAGGCCATAGGCTCCCTTGGCCGAGAGGTACACGATGGTCGGGCCGACCCGGAAGTAGCCTCTCACGAGCCCGGCGCAGCTGAAGGTAACCGCGGCCCTGACCGCGTAGACCGCCCCTTCGAAGGACTCGCCGAGGAGTATGCAGGAGGAGTCGGTCGAGGCGATCGTCACCTGCTCTTGCACGGGGAGAATGGGGTGAAGCTCGCCGTCGCAGGCCTCGCTCCAGCCGGCGAACGGATAGGTGTCCTTCCCGTCGTGATTGAAGATGAACTCCTTGCCCGCGAGCTTCTCGTGTATGAGCCCCGAGGAGAGCTCGAACCTCTGCCTGAACTCCCTCGCGAGAGACTGGAGGGTGTCCATGTTCACGACCGTTGCGACGCTCAATTGATTGTTCATGTTGCGCAACATGCCTATCCGCAACTTAATTAATAAGTATTGCGCATGATGCTAGTGCGCAAGATGACCTTCCTCGGGGACGGGGCGGAAAGCTTCGCCGCTCGGGGACGCGGCGCTTCCGAACTCTTACATCGACCAACGGGAGACCTGTTGGCGTCTAGGATGACTTGTGAGGTCGACGCGGTTGTCCGGTGAGCCCTCGACGCCCAGCGTGACGGTCAAGCTCAAGCGCGGCTCCTGGGAGATCGAGATCACCTGCGCCCCCGACAAGGTGCAGCAGGCGGTAGAGAGCGTCCTGGCAGGGATGGTCTCGAAGGAGCTGGTCTCGATAGAGGCGTCGCTGGACTCCCCGGCAGCGGGCGAGGACGGGAAGAGGTTCGACACCTGCAGGGGGCTCCTCGAGAGGATGTGGAAGGAGGGTTGGTTCGCCTCGGAGAAGACCCTGGGCGAGGTCCACGAGGAGCTGGCCCGAAGAGGCTATCATTATGACCGCACCGCGGTCTCGCACTCGTTGGTCGACCTCGTCAGGGAGGGGACGCTGTTCAGGGACGGGACGATGAGGAACTACCGTTACGTGCAGAAGCGGCCGCCGGAGCCTCAGGCCGCCGGGGCCTAAGACGGCCTGGAGAACTTCTTCGAGAGCTGGGCGTGCAGCCAGTGCACCCCAGTCGTCGTTATCCTGTACCTCCCGGTCCCCTCGCCCTCGAGCCTGTCCACCGCGCCCGACTTGTTGAGTTCCGAGAGCCGCGAGCCTATCGTCTTCGCGAGGAGGCTGGTCGCCGTCTGGAGCTCGACCACGTTCATGTCGTCGCTCTTCGCCTTCCCAGAGAGCATCGCGGCCTTTGCGGCGACGAGCTGGAGGGCGATGACGTCCTTGTCGCTGAGCTTCCTATCCTGTAACCAGACCCTCGGCCCCTCCTCAGTGAACCTGATGTAGTCCTTGAACATCTGTATCAGGTCGTTGAGGGAGTAGTTGACCGAGATGCTCTTTGCGAGGTCTATGTTGGGGATCTCCTTCGAAATGAACTCGTGAAGCGAACGGAAGACCACGTCCGGAGAGCCTGAGAACTCGACCTTTACATCGCCGTAAGTGACGACGACTGCGAGCTGCCTTTCTGTGGAAGCCGACAAACCCGGACGATGGGAGAAATTCGTCCCCGATTAAACATTTGTCGAGCGGGAGCCCTCAGTTCGCGGAGGGCGCGTCAAGGTTGAGCTGCTCTTCCTCATCCGCTACCTCGAGCGCGGGCGCCGCCTCTTCCTCCGCCTCATGCTGGACGCCGCTCGGTTGGACCGGCGTGGGCACGCGGCCAGCTCCCGTGGGCGCGGTGTAGACGTACTCGCCGCCCTCGCCCTTGAACCGTCTGATCCTGGAGCTCTTGGCGAGGCGGAGCAGCGCCACGGCTACGGACTGCTTGGGGTAGTTCAGCCCGTACGACTGGAGAGCATCTCTCACCTCCATAAGCTTCCTCGGGTTCCTCCCCCAGGGGTCTGCGAAGAACTTGGATATCACGTCGCTGAGGGAGTCTCCCTTCTCGATCGAGACGGTGGGGATTGACGGCGACGGCGAGCCGGAGGCCTGGACGGCCACGGGCGCGGGTTCCGAGGCGCGCGGCGCCGCGAATTGGGCCGGTGAGGGGACCGGCGCCGGCCTTCTCTCCAGGCTCGACTGCGGAAGCTTTGCGAGGACATCGGGGATGAGCTCGATGGCCTGGCGGATGTTGGAGAGCGAGGCTTCGATCTCAGCTTCGCTCTCGCCTGACTTTACCCTGATCTTTACGTTCGCGCTGTCTTCTGGCATCGACGAGCATGACAAGGCAGCGATGTTATTTAAGCGTCCTTCGTCGAGTTTCGGAAAGAGACGAGTGGCCCTAGCGGGATTCCTCTATCGCCTGCCTCAAGAGCTTGCTTACCTTCTGCCCGTCCACCTTTCCCCGGGCGAGCTTCATCACCTCGCCCATCAGGACGCTGAAGGAGCGGTCTCCCTTCTCTTGCATGAGGGCCTTGTTTCGCTTCAAGACCCCGCCGATGATCTCAACGAGCTCCTCGTCGCTCATCCCGGAAAGACCCAGTCTCGAAACAGCGTCTTCGACATCGTGCGACTCGCCCTTCCCGATGGAGCGGAGGACGTCGATCGCGGCCTCCTTCGCGAACTTGCCATCGTTGACCGCCGCAAGGACCGAGGTGAGCGACTCGGCGGTGACCTTCGATTCGTCGATTCCCTCCCTCGAGAGGCGGACGGGCAGCTCGACCAGCATTGACGCTATCACGGAGGGCTCGAGCTTGAGCTTCCCCGCGAGCTCCTCGAAGAGCTTCGAGTTGTCCGAGTCGTAAAGCTGCAAGGCGGCCTCTTCGCTCAGCGAGTATCTCTTGGAGTATGCGGCCACCCTCTCCTTCCACGGGACGGGCATCATCATTCTCACGTTCCGCTTCCACTCCTCGGTCACCACGATCTCAGGGATGTCGGTCTCGGGGTACATCCTGGCCGCGCCGGGCCGGGGTCGCTGGTATCTCGTCTCGCCCTCCTCCGTCGCCGCCCGCGTCTCGCCCAGGACTCCGACCGAGGCCGCCCTCAATCGGTCGATGACCAGCGCGGCCACAGTCTCTACCCTCTCGGCCACCTCTCCCGCGACCAAGACGAGGCCTGCGTTCGAGTCATACCCTGCGAGAGCCCGCAGGGCGACGCTCTCCTCTTCGCTTACTCCTTGCTTCGCGAACTCGTCAGAGTGGATCACCCCGCCGAGACCGTGGGTCCTGGCGATCTCGGCGAGCTCCTTTCCGAGGCGGATTCCTGGGAAAGGCTCGAGCCCCAGGAGGCCCGCGAAGTCCGCGACCGCGACGCACTTGACCACACCGCCCTTCTGCAGAATGCGCTTCAGCACCGGGGACGACGTCCCCTTCATGACCCGAGTCGCGTCCTCCGCCTTGCACTCGACCTCGGTGATTCCCCTCTTCTTGACCTCCTCGGCTATCTTCACGAGCCCCATCTGGCGCGTCGCCTCGTAGCGGACCACCTTGGCGATCAGGTTGAGCTTCTGCACCCCCTTCACCTCGACCACCCTCCCTCCCAATAGCGAGACGTTGAGGTCTTGGCGAATCGTCCCCTGCCCTCTCGCCACTCTCCCGGTCGAGCGAAGAGACCGCCCGAGCGATAGCGCGACCGCCTCCACGTGCTCGGGGACGCCGACTACGTGGTCCAGGGCGATCTCGACGAGCGGTACGCCCAGCCTGTCGAGGGCGTACTCCCTGGCCTGTGACCCCTCCTTGAGCACCCTGGAGGAGTCTTCCTCGACCGTGATGGTCTGGACCCCCACCCGGACCCCCTCCACGGGAAGAGACCCTCCGAGCGCGATGATCGCGGTCCGCTGGAACCCTGACGTGTTCGACCCGTCGATCACCAGCTTGCGCATCACGTGCACCTCGTCCACCACGACGGACCCGAGGACTTCAGCCATGAGGACGGCCGTCTCTATCGCCTCCATGTTCGGAGGGCGAGGAGGCTCCTCATCCGCGTCCACAAGGCAGGCTGACTCGGGGTTCCACTTGTAGAGGTTCACGCGCCCCTTGTTGAACTCGAAGACTGCCGCGGGGTCGATTTGCCCCAGCTCGCTCTGGGTCGGCCGTAGCCTTCTCTCGAAGGAGAGGGGGAGCTCATCTGATTTCACGATGGGGCAAGGGCAGAAGAGCTTGGTGCTGGTCGCTAGTTGCTGATGGATCTCCAGTCCGACCCTCAGCTGGCTCGCCTCGGGGTCGAAGGGGAGGGTCGTCCCTTGGGCCTTCCTCTCCAAGCGGGCTCTATCTCCTTTGGACCGTCCGCGCCGTCATCTCGCCGGCCAGGTTCTCTTGCATCACCGCCTTCGTCTCCTCGGCGGACTTGCAGTTCGCCGTGGCCCACATCAGCTTCGCGAGGGCGGTCTCCGGGAGCGTGTCCTCGAGGGGGACGACGCCGACCTTGAGCAAGTCCCTCCCCGTGTCATAGACGTTCATGTCAACCCTCCCCCAAAGGCACTGGGACGTCATGCAGGCGACCCCGCCGTCGCCTGTGAACTTCTTGACCAGCTCGATGTTCTTGCTGTTGATGTGCCCGAGCCCTGTCCCTTCGAAGACCACCCCTCGCAGGCCGGAGCCTATGATGGCACCAAGGTATGCCTCGGGCATGGAAGGGTAGAACTTCACCAGAGCCACCCTCGGGTCGAACTTGGGCTTCGCGACGAAGCCCCTTGCGTCACCCCGCGGAGGAGGCGCGTCGTGCTCCGTCACCTGGGTCCCCTGCCGAGACCAGTGGGCCACCGGCCCGACGCCCATCGACTCGAAGGCATCCCTCGCGCTGGTGTGGTTCTTCCTCACGCGGGTCCCCGAATGGACTGCAAGCCTCTCGTCGCTAGAGTCGGCGTGCATGACCACATAGACTCCGGAGAAGTCCGCCTGGACGGCCATCGTCGCCGCGCCGATCAGGTTGAGGAACGCGTCGGACGAGGGCCTGTCCGAGGAGCGCTGAGAGCCCACGATGAAGAGGGGGACCGGCAGACCCCTGAGCGCGAAGCTCAGGGCCGCGGCGGTGTAGCCCATGGTGTCCGTCCCCATGGTCAGGATTATCCCAGACACCCCCCTCGCCACGACCTCGGAGACTCTCTTCGCGACGATCTCCCAGTGCTTCGGCTCGAGGTTCTCGCTGTAGACGCTCAGGACGATCTCAGGAGTGATGGTCGCTATACCTGAGAGCTCTGGGAAGAGCGAGTAGAGCTCGTCGGCGGTCGTCGCCGGGCTCACCGCGCCCGTCCTATAGTCCACGCGGCTGGCGATAGTCCCACCCGTCCCAAGGATCGAGACCTCCGGGAGGCCTCTGCCGGCGACCCTCGCGGGGCTGACGAACTTCGGCGCCTCGCCTTTGGCCACCCTCACGACCTTGGAGATCTTATCGACGGAGATCCCGACGTTGTAGCCGTTCTTCAGCTTGATGACGATGTGCTTGTCATCGTCGTGCTCGTACCGTGGCACCAGCGTGCCCGTGATGCTCTCGCCGCCGGTCTGGATTTCAATTACGTCGCCGACGCTCGCCCCAGCCTCGGTCAGGATCTTCGCCGAGGGTCCACGGTAGCCCGAGAGTCCCGACATTTCGCTTCCGTATGGTGCCAGCCCAGTGCGCATAAAGCTTTGAGGTGTTTCCGGCGGGTCTCCGGAGGCAATGTAGGGCGCGCGACTAACCCTTCAAGCTGGAGAAGATGTCCGCCATCTCCTTCCTCGTCCATGCCTTGAGCGTGGTGGTGCGGACGTTCCCCAGCCTCCCTAGCTCTAGGCCAAGCTTCACGATGGACTCGTCGTCGTCCAACTTGACGATGGCCACTAGGTCATATTGCCCGAGGGTGTGCTTGTATGAGGCCTCTCCGTCCATCCTCTTGACCATCTTTTCAAAGGCCGCGGCGCGCTTCGGACCCTCCTTCACGTTCCTGCTCCCCTGGTCAGTCCAGTTCAGCGGGAGGACGTAGTGACCCATGCGTGTCGAAGCCGAGCCTCCGTTGGATAAACGATGCGAGCAGATCCCAGCGCGTCCGTCGCGACGACTAGGATTCGCAATAGAATATCTTGGGCAATGCTATTAATATAGAGAATAACAGCCAAAGGCAAAATATGAGCACCGTTGAATATGCGCACCCTGAAGTGCTCGTAGACACGAACTGGGTAGCGCAGCACCACAAGGACGCAAACGTCAGGATCGCAGAGGTGGATTACGACCCCGCGGCCAACTACAACGCGGGCCACATCCCCGGAGCCGTCCTCTTCGACTGGAAGAAGGACATCAACGACCCTCTGCGGAGGGACATCATGAGCAAGGAACAGCTCGAGGCCCTGTTCAGCAGAATGGGGATCACGGGCGACACCTGGGTCATCCTCTATGGCGATTTCAACAACTGGTTCGCGGCTTTCGCGTTCTGGGTCTTCAAGTTCCACGGCGTAGAGAAGGTCAAGCTGATGAACGGCGGCAGGAAGAAGTGGCTCCTCGAGGACAAGCCGGTCACGAAGGACGTCCCGACCCTCCAGAAGACGAGCTACAAGCCCGGTCCGCCCGACCCGTCCCTCCGGGTCTACAAGGACTACGTCCTCCAATCGCTGCGACTGGGCGACAAGACCCTCGTCGACGTCAGGGGCCCGAAGGAGTTCAGCGGGGAGATCCTCGCCCCCCCTGAGTACCCGACGGAGCACGCCCAGAGAGGCGGCCACATCCCCGGCGCCAAGAACATCCCTTGGGCTCAGGCAGTGAACGACGCCGACGGGACCTTCAAGTCCAGGAAGGACCTCGACGCGCTCTACGCCTCGAAGGGAGTCGCCTCGGAGAAGGAGGTCATCACCTACTGCAGGATAGGGGAGAGGTCGTCCCACACCTGGTTCGTCCTGAAGTACCTTCTCGGATATCCCAACGTGAAGAACTACGACGGCTCGTGGACCGAGTGGGGCAACTCCGTGGGCACCCCGGTCGAGAGATAGGAAAGGCTAGCAGCGAACGGGCGGCTCACCTCGGGAGTCCTCCCGGTTCCCCTAGGTCTTCGCGCCAGCTAGGGCTGCGTCTTTTTCACGACGTAGTGGACAAGGTTTCCTTCCCTTCTCGTCTCGAGGACCTGGTTCCCCGTCCGGTCGCTCCACCGGATCATCTCGACCTCAGAAGAGGGGTCGTCGGAGACCATGTGGACGATGGTGCCCGTGGGGGAGTGAGAGAGGAGCTCATCGAGCCTGACGAGGACGGCAGAGCATTCGGTGCCTATCTCATACATTTCGTTGTCGGGGAACTCCGCGAAGCAGCGTATCTTCAGCTCTGCGATCCTCGCCTGGAGTTCGTCCCTCGCCATCGCGGGGGATTTCACCGTCGCTATCTCCTGCTGCCTCTTGAGAGGCTCCAGCTTCGCGAACCACCCGTCGCCGTATGGGTCGCGGTTGAGCAGCCGCGGGTTCCCGGCGAGGGCCTCATTCATCTCGAGGATCTTGCCCGTGATCGGGCTCCTGACCGTGTCGAAGTGGCGCGGGCTTTCGACCGCGCCGAGGGCCCTCCCTTGCTCGACGACGGCCCCGACGGGCTTGAACGAGAGCGAGTCGATTGGGCCGCCGAGCCAGGCGAGTATCGTGTTGATTCCCACGGTCGCGGTGCCGTCCTCGTTGAAGCGGACCCAGGTGTTCGAGGCCGTGTCGTAGAGGACGTCGTCGGCGAACCTGCAGTTGCTGATGATCACCGCGCGAAGGTGGCCCCTGCGGGTTATTTTAGGCGCTAAGGCGCGAGCTTCCTTGCCATGTACGGCCCGGACCTCTCGTAGCCGAACTTCCTGTAGTAGTTCCTCGTGCCCACGGCGCTCATGACGAGGAGCGTGTGCGCATCGAAGCCTTCCCTCGCCTCCCTCTCCATCGCCTCCAGCAGCGAGCGGCCCAACCCCCTGTGTTGGAACGCCTGCTCGTCCCTGGAGCCGACGGAGACGACCCTCCCGTACACCTTGAGCTCCCTTATGATGCACGCATTGCCACGCAGCTCGGCTCGGTGCGCCTTCCCCGAGGTCGACCGCATCCTGACGAACCCGGCGAGCTTCCCCGTCTTCTCGTACTCGTACGTGCAGAAGACCTCCGTCCCGCCGGAGGCGGCGTAGCTCTCGCGCCGCAGGACGAGGTCGCCCTCTTCTCCATCCCGGATGTCCGACGGCGAGTCCATCGCCACCTCCCTGCACCTTATGCAACCGCAGGAGTGGCCGTTCTGCTTCACTCTGGCTAGGACGAGCTCCCTCAGGTTCCCCGCCTTGTTCCCAGCGGTGATGTCGGCCTCGGGTATCTCCCTCTGTATGCGCATTATCCTGTGCCAGGGCGGGACGTGCACCTTCATCTCGGCGATTAGCCTGACTACGGTCTCGAGGTCGTAGGGCTCGTAGAGCCCAGCCTCGCACATCTTCGCCAGAGCCGTCCCCCTGACCACGGTCGTCGGGTAGAGCTTCATCATGTCCGGACGAAGAGACTCGTCCTCGAAGAGCCGAAGGAGGTCGGCGAGGTCGTCCTCGGGGTTGGAGCCGGGAAGCCCCGGCATCATGTGGGCCGCCACCTTCAGTCCCGCGTCGCGCGCTGCCTGGAACGCGTCGAGCGTGTCCTGCACGGAGTGGCCCCGGTTGCTCCTCGCGAGTATCGCGTCCCTCAGCGCCTGGACCCCTATCTCGACCTTGGTGACCCCGTAAGAGAGCAGCATGTCGACGTGCTCGGGGCGGCACCAGTCGGGCTTGGTCTCTATGGTGAGGCCGACCGAGCGGTACTCAGCCAACTCGTTGACGGTGTGAGCCTGCTCGAGCGAGGCCGATGGAGATTTCGCGCAGTTCAGGCCGTCGAAAGCCCCCTTGATGAACCACTCCTGGTAGTCGCGGGGCATCGCGAGGAACGTCCCGCCCTCGACCATCAGCTCGACCTTCGAGGCCTCGTGCCCCCTGTCGAGGTACTTTCTCAGCATCTTCTGGGCCTGGAGGTGGGGGTCGAACCCCACTCCTCTCGCCCCGCGCATGCTCGGGCCGTCGGGGACGTAGCTCTGTGGGGTGCCCATCGACGGGCCTCCCGGGCAGTAGACGCAGGTCCCGTGAGGGCAGCTCGCCGGGGACGTGAAGACTGTGACGATCACTATCCCCGACGCGCTCCTGCGCGGATGGACCCGGAATATCTCCTTCCTCCCGGCGCGCTCCTCGGGCGATAGTGCCAGGTAGATCTGCGAGTTCGTGAGGAACTTGTCCAGGTGGTAGCGCTTCGCCGCCTCCTTCTTGGCCCGCTCCAGTTGGTGGCGGGACGCTATCTCCCCCGAGAGGATGGAGCTGACCAACGAAGCGATGGCGGCCGACTCGCCGGCCGTAGGAGATGGAGCGCCTAGAGTCTCCAATTCTGCCCAGGCTTTCTCTTTAGAGTAAATCTCTTGATGTATGTCCGCGTGTTCCGGACCTTTGGGATCTTCCCCTTGTGGGGCTTCCCTTCGATCTTCGGGGTCTGCGAGCGGACCTTGCCTGCCTTTGTAAGCGAACCGTGTGTTGGCGTGCGTCTACACTCCTGTATCGATGAGGGCGGCAGGTCGGCTATTTAAGGCTGGGCAGGCTCAGGGCCTGCCGACGATGGATTTCCGACGAAGTGCCTTGCGATCCAGGGGAGCCATCGGGAAGGCGACGGTCGCGGCGATCGCCGTCCTTGTCATCGCGGGAGCGATAGCTCTGAGCGCAGCCCTCGGGCCGACCAGCCACCCCTCCGGCTCGAGAGTCGCAAAATTCGCATCCACGATTGTGGTGGCCAGAGCCATCGAAGCAAATGGGAGCCTCGTGACGAACGTCACCTATACGCTGGGGCAGGAGCTGCTGCTCTCCATCACCGTGCCGGACACGACTAACCCGGTCTCGGTTCACCAGGTGTTCAGCAACCGCGCGTACGGTGAGCTCGCGTGGAATGTGACGACGACCCACTACACCTACGTGATTGACTCTGGTCCAGCGGACCCTGCCGACCTAGGCGTCAACCACGCGTACGCGGTCGTGACGTTCGCTGATGGCACGACGGCGCGGTCGAACAACGTCACCATGACGGTGACCAACTGACCTCGCGAGCTCCAAGACCAGCGATAACCTTTATCCGTGCCCCGCGGATGCTCGAATCGAATTTTTGTTGCCGGAGCCGATCCTCTACGAGACCGAGGCAGGTTTCATAGTCGTCCAGGGGGACGACGTCCTCGTCTCGGAGAGGGCCGAGAAGGGGCAGGAGAGGACGGAGAAGCTCCGCAAGGTCGCGGAGGCGGTCAAGCGCAAGGGAATCTCGCGGATGAAGGTCTCGAGCATGCCCGCGAAGGAGAAGATGGAGGAGTTCGGGATAGAGACGTCGATAATAACGGACGACGAGCGAGACGACCTCGAATCCCGGAAGGTCGCGATAATCGCCAAGGCAGGCCTCTCCGGTGGGGTTGGGGGTGCGCTCGGGGAGGCGAGGGCCCGCGCCATCGCGGCCGCGGAGCAAGAGGTCAGCGAGGCGTCGTCGAAGGAGGACCTCCACCTGGTCAACGCGATCCAGGCCCTCGACGAGCTCGACCGCTTCCTCAACATCACCACGGAGAGGACGATGGAGTGGTACAGCCTCCACTTCCCTGAGCTTCAGGACATCCTGAAGGACAACGTCGCCCTCGCGAAACTGATAATCGAGATAGGCAGGCGCGGGACCTTCGACGAGGAGACCTTGGAGAAGCAGGGGTTCGGCGGCAAGAAGGCCGAGGCGATCATGCTGGCCTCCGAGAAGTCGAAGGGAGGGACCATCTCGGAGAAGGACATGCGCCGCATCGCTGGCCTGGCGGAGCTTGCCGTCAAGACGGCCGCCGAGAGGGAGAAGCTGGCCGAGGCGGTGGATTCGACCATGAACAAGATCGCGCCCAACATCACCCAGGTCGCGGGCGCGACGATAGGCGCGAGGCTCATCGCGAGGGCGGGAGGGCTCGAGAGGATGGCCAGGCTGCCAGCGAGCACCATCCAGGTGCTCGGAGCCGAGAAGGCTCTGTTCAGGGCCATCAGGACGGGCTCGAGGCCGCCAAAGCACGGCATCCTCTTCCAGCACGAGGCCGTTCATATGGCGCCAAAGTGGCAGCGGGGGAAGATCGCCAGGACCCTCGCCAACAAGATCGCCATCGCCGCCCGCATCGACTTTTACCGTGGGACCAAGGCGGAAGAGCTGACGGGCCTGTTCGAGAAGAGGCTCAAGGAGATCAAGATAAAATACCAAGCCCCGCCTCAGAGATGGGAGTCCAATCAGAGGCAACAAGAGCGCCGGGAGCAGCGTCCCCGCAGAGACACCTTCCGTTCACGCCCCGGCCGCACTCCTGGCAGAGGCAAGCCAAGAACGCAAGGGCAGAAGCGATACTAGCGCAAGACCCAGCCAAGTCCTACATCGCCGACGTGACCACAGAACCCGAACCTCAAGAGGGTAGACTTCTGGATTCGATTGTTATCGCGTCACCTGGCTAGTTTGTTGAGTATCTGACTCATTATCGTGTCGGCCCCCAGCCCAAAGAGGCCTCTCAGTTTGTTTTCAAAAGTGGCAGGGTCAGGCTCCCCGATGTAGAAGAGCACCGCCTGGGCCCCCGGCGCACCCAGCATGCCCTCCAGGGCTTCCTTGACTATGCGCGAATAGTCGCCCTTGTCCATTCCCTTCGGCCGGTCGAGATGATCCAAGACACTCCCCTTCAGGGAGTGGCCTTGTTACGCCAGAATCTGTCTAACTGAAGGAATCCGTAGAAGAGCAGCAATGCAAAGACCAATTCGAGGAGAAGTTGTATGTCGCCCCTGGGGTCGAACGGGAAAATGTCATTGATGGCGTGCTCAATCCATGAAAGCGCGTAGATCGCCATTGCAGGCGCGATGAAGTGCCAGCCTGTCGCCATCCCATCCTTGAATCTATTCCTTTGAAGGAAGGCATAGACCGCTATTCCAAGCGTGGCGGCAACCATCACGGCATCGAGCGAAAAGTCCAATGGGTGCATGTCTAAGCGCTCAACGCCGGCATGCTCCGCAACGAGAGTTGCGGCAGAGTTCCCGGTCGTTGCTTCGGTGTTCCAACCCTTTGCGGGGAATGGGGGGTTCCGCACTTAAGCTACGGGGCGATTCCCAAAAGTGAGAATGGCACCGACGGCGTGAGCCGTCCCTGCGGTGCCTCGGACTTCACATCATCGACAGCAGCGCCGCCTGCAAGACACCATCGACTAGCGCGGTCCGACATAAATTATCTCAACGACCGTTCATGATTGTTGCAACACCGTGAGTATCCCCCCTAAGCGACGAGAGTGATGAGAATAAGATAAGGGAGTCTGTCAAGATAAAGTATAAGGAGCCACCGCCGCCGCATCCGGAACAACGAAGAGAGTTCCGGCGCAATGACCAGCAACGTCCTCGTTATGGAAGGAGGGAGGGGGGGAGGAGGACGGCGGGCGGGAAGGAGAGGCGCCTTTACAAGAAACCTCGTCCCAGGGAATAGGGTCTACGACGAGGAGCTTCTGAGAATCCAAGGCAGCGAGTACCGCGCCTGGGACCCCTACCGGAGCAAGCTCGCCGGGGCGATCCTAAAGGGCGAGCTGGACCCCGACATAATCAGGGCGGGCGACAAGGTGCTCTACCTCGGCGCCTCGACAGGCACGACGGCCTCGCACGTCTCCGACATCGTCGGGAGTGAGGGGCTGGTGGTCGGGGTCGAGATGTCCGCCCGCGTGGGAAGGGAGTTCCTCGAGAAGGTGGCGAAGGCGAGGGAGAACGTCATCCCCTACATCTCCGACGCGAGGGAGACAGAGAGGTTCGGCGAGTTCGGGAAGATGGACGTGGTCTACTGCGACATCGCGCAGAGGGACCAGACCGAGATCGCGATAGCGAACGCGAAGAGGCACCTGAAGAAGGGCGGGAGGCTCCTCCTGGTCGTGAAGGCCAGGAGCATCGACCAGCTAAAGGAGCCCAAGCTGGTCTTCAAGGAGGAGGCGCAGAAGCTGAGGGACGCGGGCTTCGCTGTTGAGAGCGTCATCGACCTACACCCCTTCGACAAGGACCACGCGCTGGTCTCCGCGAAGATGCCGTGACTAGTCGAGAGTAGCGAAGACCGCTATCCTGTTCCAGGTCTTCCAGCTCTTTCGCGCGAACTCGGGCTGCGAGCTTTTGCTCTTCATCCACGACTCGAGGAAGGCTATCGTGTCCGGGTCGGAGGGGTAGCCGGACCCAAAGTCTCCGTGGAGCGCCCTGAGCTCAGCGACGTCGCGGTCCCTCTCGACCTTCGCAACTATGGACGCCGCGGAGACGACCGCGTAGTTGACGTCGGCCTTGTGCTCGGCGACGATCCTCGGCCTGCACGAGAGGAGGTCCTCCAGCTCGGCCTTGAACCTCACCGGGTTGGCGTCTGGGGCGTCCACGAAGACCTCGTCGACGCCGAGCGCGTCGATGACCTTGGCCATGTGGATGGTCTCCAGGTAGTTGAGCCTCCTGTACTTCTTCCCCCGGTTCACGTACCGGTCGATCATCTTCGGGGGTATGCGCGAGACCTCCACGCCCTTGCATATCTTCAGGATCTCAGGGTAGAGCGCGTCACGCTGGCCTGGCGAGAGGAGCTTCGAGTCCTTGACGCCGAGCTCGGCGAGCTCCTCGAGCCGCGATGATTCTATTGAGACGCCTGCGACCGTGAGTGGGCCGAGTACGCAGCCTCGCGGGGAGCCGACTTTTCGTCGCGCTCTCTCCCGGCCTCATCGACCCCACCGATGAGCGTTATTTGACAATCACCCGCTCTGATACCTCGATTGCTCGCCAATTAGAGTTTGCTTTCTCGACAAGACCGAGCCTAGTCAGCTCCGCAAGTACTCAAAGCGCTCTCGTGGCCTCGGCGACTGTCCGAGATTGCTAAAACCATCGGTCGGACCGAAAAGTCGGCTTCCAGGAGACGTGGCCCAAAACGCGTCCAAAGAACAAGGCGAAAGAAGGCCATGAGTTTCGAGTCATTGTCGGTGAAGGTGACTTCCCGCAAAGTTTTGCGGTCCCCTTCTGCCAGCCAGAGCCCCATCGTCCGCGCCAAGTCTTGGCCTGAGGTCTCGCGAATAGAAAAGTCAGGGGCCTATTTCGGCGCAGATGGCAGGAGCTGAAGTCGACCAAACACAGCAACGCCACCGAGGAGCGTGCCTTTGCGGGGTCCGCTATCCAAGCCTTGAGGCAATCTCCGCAGGGAGCTGCTCAGAGACGCCCTCCCTGTTGTGGAGCGTCAGCTCGACCAGCTCGCTGTTGGGCTGCTCGGTTATCTCCTTCATGAGGGTGTCCTTCATGCTCTCGTGGAGCACGACGAGCATCGGCTTGCCTGAGGCGAGGCAGGCCTTGACGCCCTTCCTGAACTCAGGACTCGTCAGCTCCATCGGGCCGACCTCGTCGATGACGATGAAGTCAGCGACCTCGGCAGCTCGGAGCAGGGACCCCGCCCCCAGGGTCGAGAGGTTCGTGATGTTGACGCGGTACTTGCCCACCCTGGGGCCAAGACCGCTCACGGAGGCCAGATCCGCCTCGTTCCCGCTTAGAAGGTCGATGAGCCTGAACCCGATGCGCTCCCTCCCCTTCCTTACCTCCCTAGTCAGGCAGCCGCCGACGCCGTGCCCCTTCGACCTGACGGCGAAGACCACCTTGGAGACGAGCGTTGACTTGCCTATCCCCGGAGGGCCGGTGACCAGCCAGATTCTCGTTGGAGGGGAAGACAAGTTCGGCTCGAGGCTCTCGGACTCCGCTTAAATGCTTCGTAGAGGAGTCCGGCTTCGTGCTCCCGAAGCTCGCCCTCACTCGCGAGGGGTCGACAGATCTCTTCGTCCCCGCGGAGAGCCTGCGCCTCAAGGACCCGAAGACGTTCCCCGCGTTCTTCAACCCCGCGGCGAGGGTCAACCGCGACGTCTCGGTCGCCATCGCGGTGGCGACGAGGCCCCGCAAGTTCCTCGACGCGCTCGCCGGGACGGGGGCGAGAGGCGTGAGAGTAGCGAACGAGGTCTCAGAGAATGTGGAGGTGACGCTAGTCGAGTTCAACGAGACCTCCCTGGCGATAGCGAGGAAGAACGCGAAGAGGAACGGGGTCGATTCGAGGTGCGAGCTGGTCCACGAGGAGTCGAACGCATACCTGCACTCACGGTTCGGGAGGCTAGAGAGGTTCGACGCCGTCGACATCGACCCGTTCGGGACTCCCGCGCCCTACGTCCAGGGGGCGCTGACGGCGGCCGACGACGGTGCGATTGTCTCAATCACGGCCACGGACACAGCGACGCTCTGCGGGGTGTATCCTACGGTCGCGCTCAGGAGGTACGGGGCCCGAGTCGTCAAGGGCGAGTTCGCCCACGAGGCGGGGATACGCGTCCTCCTCGGCTTCTGCGCCCGGGTCGGGGGCCTCGTCGACACCGGCATCGAGCCCGTGGCCGCACACAGCACGCTCCACTACATGCGCATCTACTTCCGGGTCGCGCGAGGGGCGGCGAAGTCTGACCGGTCTCTCAAGGGCACTGGATACGTCTTGTCGTGCGGCGCGTGCCACCAGGACGCAGTGACGGCGGACTATGCCACGGCGTGCCCGGACTGCGGCGGGAAGGCGAGGTGCACGGGGCCCATGTGGGTGGGCATGCTCGTAGACGAGAAGTTGGTCGCCAAGGCTGCGAAGCACTGCTCGGAGATGGGGTGGAGGGGCGGGGCAGAGGCGCTGGGCGCGCTCGACGGCGCCAACGGGTTCCCTCCATTCGGCTATTCCTTGGAGGTGATCACCTCTAGGGAGAAGGTCTCCTCGGTCAGGTTCCAGAAGGTCGTCGACCTGCTGATAGCCTCGGGGAGGTCGGCCATGCGACAGCCGTTCGGGTCGTCGGGCCTGAAGACGGACGCGCCCTATCGCGAAGTGCTCGCCGCCGTCAGGCAGTCGGCCCCCTAACCAGCGCTCCGCATCGTCAGAGAAAGCCGAAGCAGACCAGGTAGAGCTCGGCGCTGCCCTTCCTGCTCGCCTTTGGCTTGGTTATCTGGACCTTCTGGAACTGCTTCGAGAGGAGCGCTCTCGTCTCCCCGAACCTCTCGCCATCGAATACCTTGAACATCGCGTTGCCCCCCTTGCGGAGGAACCCACCCATGAGCGCCGCGGCGGCCATCGTGAGGTCTATCTGCCTGTAGTGGTCGAGGTCCCAGGTGCCCATCACCTGGGGTGAGAGGTCTGAGAGGACGACGTCCGCCTTCCTAGGGAGCGCCTTCTCTAGCTTGACGGCGAGCTCGGGAGACTTGACGTCGGACTGGATGGTGACGAGGTTCGGCTCGCTCAGGTCCACGGGCTCTAGGTCGACCCCGACGACCAGCCCCGAGTCGCCCGCGGCCTCGGAAGCTACCTGGAGCCACCCGCCCGGGGCCGCACCGAAGTCGATGACCACGTCGCCCCTCTTGATGAGCTGGTACTTCCTTACGTTCTCGAGAAGCTTGTAGGCCGCCCTGCTCTTGTATCCCTCTTCCCTTGCGAGCCGTCTGTACTGGTCTCGCTTCGCTTCCTCGAGCCTCATCGTGAACTAGACTACCGGGGGCGCGACTTCCAGGACCTTGGAGGCGGCGAATTCCTTCATCACCCACGGCCCTATCAGCGGGCAGGTCAGAGGGTTGATGTCTGTCGTTACAGAACACTTGGACTCGACGGGGCAGACGATACACGGCGCCGATTCCATGGACGAGATGTTCGCGGGGAGGCGCAGCGGCGTCAGCTTGTACGTCCACCGGCCGTCGTCTAGCACCTTCACACGCCTGATCATCCCGCGTTTCTCCAGCCTGATCGCGAGCCTCGAGCCGTCCCTGCTGGTTAGCCCGAGCTCCTTCCAGATCTCGCTCTGGAGGACGCCGTCTTTGCCCCTCTCAACGACCAGCTTGTAGACCCGTGAGGTGAGGTCGACCAGCTCCTCCTCCGTCTTCTCGGTCCTCGGCAGAGGCTTGGCCTTCTTCTCTACCGGCTTTGCTTCCGGTTTCTCGGTTGGGGGAGCCTTGGCCGCTGCCTTCTTCGCGGTCTTGTTGCTCTTGCCCTTCTCGCCCTTTGCCAACTATTCCGTCGACCCTATCCTCTGCCTTATAATGTAATTGTCCAGCAGCTCTCGGCACCTGTTCCTGACGGTGACCTCCGTCACTTCCGCGAACTCAGCGACCTCGCGTTGAGGGAGATGGTCTCCCCTCATGACGGAGGACATGTAGACGTAGGCCGCTGCTAGCCCCGCGGGTGCCTTGCCGCTCGAGATCTTCGAGTCGTTGGTCATGCGCGAGAGCAGCAACGCGAGGTGCTCGACTCGAGGGTCGATCTTAGCGAGGTTGACCAGCTTCGAGATGTGCTTCTCCACTGAGGCGGGGGGGACGTACTCTTTCTCGACGTCCTTCAGTATGAGCCTGTAGTATTTCGCTACCGATCCCTTCTCTATCCCTGACGCCCTAGCTACTTCCTTGAGGGTCCTGCTCACCCCGCACTTCCTGCACGCGAGGTACACGGTCGCCGCGGTCATCCCCATGATGGATTTTGATTTTGCGACCTTAAGCTTCACGGAGGTCCTATAGATGTGTGCGGCGGTCTCGGCGACGTTTCGCGGCAGGTTGAGGTTGTCGCACACCTCCGTGATCTTCGAGAGCACTATCGAGAGTCCCCTCTCCTGGCTGTTGATCGTCCTGACGCGGCTCTGCCACTTCCTCATCTTCTCCACGGTCGCTCGCATCGTGGGGTCGAGGTACTTGCCGTGCGAGTCGCGCATGTCGGACCCGATGTCGGTGGAGAGGCCGAGGTCGTGGAGGGTGAGCGTCGTGGGCGAGCCGACCCTCACTCGCTTGCTCTTCTCTTCGAGGTCGATCGCCTTCCATTCAGGCCCTTCGTCGGCTCCCGCGGCCGCTACGTAGCCGCAGGCCTGGCAGACCTGCTCGCCCTTCTCAGAGTCGCCGATTAGCCTGTCGCCGCAGTTGGGGCAATATGTACGGTAGAGTTCGCCGTCGGCCTTTGGGTCCCACACTTTTCGGCTTCACCCGAGGAAGAGCTTCTTGCCTTCTTTCCCCGTGTCCGAGCGGTCTGACGCCGGCGCCGCTGAGGCGTACGGACTCGAGACCGGACCTATCAGCTCGACGACCTTCGCCGCATTTCGGCCTTTCGAGTCCAATAGGACCGTACCGGGATCGACTCTTCCTTTCATACGGATAATCAGCCTGCCGCTTTTAGCTCTGTGTAGAACTTCGCCGATTTCCTGCATATAGCTTCGTTAAAGCCCAAAGGTTGCCTTTAAACTTTCTTTGGCTGTGAGCCCCTGATTCTTGACAATTCCCGGGCTATTGCCATGATAACCTGCTGTTTTCGTCCCGTTTTCTTTATCGAGACGTATCCAGACTGACGGCGCGAAGACTTGGGATAGAACGCCTTCTGCGGCTGGGCGTCGATGTTCAGCCTCTTGCACGCCTGCGACATCTCGTCGAGGGTCGGGGCGCGCACGCAAGAGTTCAGCGGGATTCGCCGCCCCTCGGCCCGCTTCCTCTCGGAGTCGATGTAGTCGAGCCACACGACAAAGCGCTCGTATTCCTTCAAACAGATTCGCCCAACCCTTGCTCGACTTGGACGCCCCGCGCGGCGCGAGTGATATAGCGTTTCCTTCTTACTTTATCAGGACGCCGTTGACCACGCCGTCGTCGCTCGGCTTGGAGGTTACCCGGGCCTTGCCAAGCTTGGTCTCAATCGTGGCGCCTCGCGTAATGACGCCTCTCCTCTCGTATTCCCTGTTCGCTGGGTTCGCGGTGACTCGCAGTATGTCCGTCTTCACCGTCTTGCTGGTCGATGGGTCGAAGACGTTGGCCTTGTTGGCGTAGCGGAGGCCGAAGTTCAGCGTCCCGCCCCTTGTGCGCTTGGGGGAGCTGACTGTCTCGCCGACCGCTGTCTCGAAGGCGTAGTCGTCGGCCTCGCACGCCTTCCGTCCCCGGAACTGCCGCCTCTTGCCGCCGGTGAGCTTCCTCTTCCTCAGGTTCTCTACTGCCTTGACCAAGTCGCGTTCTGGCGACTCCCGCCGGGGGAGGGTGTTAAGCCTTTCTTCGCGAGGACTCCCTCACCTGCTGCGAGAGGTCAAAACGCAGGCTTCTTCGAATCTGGAAGATACCGGTAGATTACGAAGGCTCCGACCATGGCTATGGCGAAGGTGATCCAATACAGCTCGTCGAGCGTCGCCACGGGAAGGTCAGGGAATATGAATCTGAATGTCAGGCCGAAGCCGTATTCCATAAAGATGACAAAGGCTAATGCCGCGAGAACACCTCGGCTGAAATTGCGCTTGGTAGTCGGAGTGTTTTCCCTGGAAGGACTCCCCAAATGCCACCGTCCCGTGTTTTGAAGGCATGGAGCTTTGGCTTGACCTTTTGGGAAACTCCCCCGTAGCCTCCACGGGGAAGGCTTCCATCCTTGGGCTATCTCAGGATGAGGGCGCGCCGCTCGAGCTGGTGCTTCAGGGTCTGGGGGTCGACGCTGAGCCCGAAGTACTCTGAGAACTCGATGGTGGTCCTGTAGAGCTTCGACCTCCCCTTCCTCTCCCATACGAGGAACCCCACCTCTTCGAGGTCCTTCAGGTGGTCGTAGGCCTGGGAACCCCTCCTCAGGGCGAGGTCGGCGCTCGAGATGGGCTGGAAGTAGGCGATGAACGAGAGGGTCCTCAGGGCGGCCTTTGAGAGCAGGGGCTTTGTCGCGAACTTCCTCGCGACGTTGGTGTACTCGGCCTTGAGTTGCATCGCGAACCTCTGCCCGGGGTACTCCACGACCTCTATAGCGGACAGCATCGACTTCATCCTCGACTGAATGGCCTTGGCCTCGTCCATCGCCCTCTTCTTGGATGAGATGCCCGCCGCCTTTGCGAGCAGCTCGGCGTCGAGCGCCCTCCCCGACGAGTAGAGGGCCGCCTCTATCCTCGCCCTGATCTCTTCGTCGCTGACCTTGGGACGGCCTGCTTGCTCTGGCTGCTGCGCCTGCTCCTGCTGCGGGGGCTCGCTCATCTCCGCCCTCAGCCCACCAGTATCACTAGGAGGTCGTCCTCGCCCTCCTGATCCAGGACGACGGTCCCGTTGCTCGCGGCGAAGAGCAGGAGGATGAAGGTGCGCGCTGCCTCCAGCACCGGCATCCCAGCGATGAGGTCGGAGAACTTGATCCTTCCCATGGCGCCGATGCGCTCTCTCAGGACTCGCTGGAAGGCCTGGAGATTCGAGAGGATGGTGATCAGGTAGTCTTCGGGGTTGGGCGGAGTGCCTTCCTCGAGAAGGGACGGCGAGACGGTGCTCTCCTCCCTGTCGTTGTGGACTATCTCCTCGAGGATCTTGGTTAGCGAGTCGAAGAGCTCGTCGACGGTGGTCGAGTAGACCTCGTACCTGAACGGCATGACGACGATCTGCGGCGGCTCGACCGCGTCCATGATCCTCCTCTCACGCTGTAGCTTTTCGAAGAGGAAGAGGGACTCGACCTTGAACCTATAGATGGTCGCGGAGGTCAGCGCCGCAGTGCCCGCGGCGCGCAGGTCGAGGAACTCCGATTTTAGAATCGCCTCGAGGAACATGTCGAGGAGTTCGGAGATGTGTATCTCCCACGGGCTCTTCCTCTTCGCTGCGTTGGGGTCGATGAGGAGGTTCAGCGGTGGCCTGGCCAGGATGCCGCCTTCAACCACTCTTGACCTGCACCTCCATCTTCGCGCGGACTATCCTCGATATACCCGCGACGTTGTACACCCCGTAGGCCACCCCGCTGCCTGCCACCATGGTGTCCTTGAGGGAGACGACGATGATCTGCGAGTCTTGCGACCTCTCCTTGAAGAAACTGGCGAGGCTCTGCGAGTTCGCCTGGTCGAGGTTCTGGTCGATCTCGTCGAAGAGGTAGAAGGGGTGGGGGTTGACCTTCTGTATCGCAAGAATAAGGCCCACGGCCGTGACGGACTTTTCCCCTCCCGACATGGAGGAGGACTCCCACGCGGGCTTGCCCCTGAAGCTCGCCATCATGTAGATCCCGCCCGTGAATACCTCCTCCTTGTTCTCGAGCTCGAGCCAGGCGTCTCCCTGGGTCAGAGTCTTGAAGGTGAGCGCGAACTCCCGGTTGATGGTCTCGAAGGCGGACGCGAAGACCTTCCTCTTCTCGGAGTCGACGCTCTCGATGAACCTCACGATGGAGTTCCTCTCCTGCTCGAGCTCGTTTATCCTCTGGGAGAGGTTCCTGTAGCTGTCGTAGACGACCGCGTAGTCCCTCTCGGAGCTCTTGTTGACCGTCCTCGCCAGGCCCTCGTGCTCGAACTCCACCTGGGAGAGGAGGTGGTCGCTCCCCTCGAAGAGCGCCAGGACCTCGTCGTAGCCGTAGAACCTGAGACTGCTCAGCTGCTCGGCGACCTTGTCTTGAATCGATATCGCTCCTTGCTGAAGTGTGAATATCTCCTTCTCGGTGTTGAAGGCAGAGCGCTCCGCCGCGCCCGCCTCCTCCTTCAGGCGCCTGATCTTGTTGTCGAACTCCTCGAGGACCGGCCTGCTGTTGGTGGAGGAGTCGAGCACCTTCGAGAGCTGGGCGTCGAGGTCAGCGAACCTGTGGTTGAGATCCGTGAGCTCCTTCCTCGAGGCCTGGACGAACTGCCTGTCCGCCTCGTACTGCATCTCGCTCGCCTCCAGGTCCTGCCTCACTCGGTCGAGGTTGGGAATGACCATCTGTTCCAGGTTAGCCTTCTCGCGCGTGTAGGAGAGGTGGAACTCCGAGACCCTCGAGGACAGCTCGCTGAGCTGGATGTTGAGGTCGTTCCGCGCGCCCGCGATCTCCGCGATGTGCCCGTCGAGCCCGAGCGACTCCTGTTCCGCGAGGGCGTCCTTTAGAAGGCTCATCTCTGTGGACATCGCGTCCCGCTTGAGCTGGAGCGAGGCCTCGCGCCTCAGCAGCCTCTCCACGGCCCTCGTCTGGGACTCGAAGTCGCTGTTGATTGAGCGGTGCATCGTCCTGTAGCGCTTGGAGAGCCTGACGACCGTCTCCGCCTCCGCCCTAAGCGCGGCGACCGAGGCGATCTTCTTGACGCGGTCCTTCGTGAGCGTCCTGTCGTCGTTCTCGAGGGAGGACATCTGCGTCTTCCTCTTGTCTATCGCGGCCCTCAGCGCTTTGACCGCCCCCTGGACCTCTCCGACGTTCTCGATGTCCTCGAGTGCCTCGAGCACCTTGGAGAGCGCGTCCCGAAGCCCGAATGCGAACGCCCTCCCGCCGAGCTCGAAGATCTCGCCCTCCGGCGTCACGGTCTTGAATCCCTCCGACGCGAGGATGTAGGCGATCCCTTCCGACTCCACCAGCACGGTGTCCCCGACGATGAAGTTCATGAGGCCCCGGTATTGCTTGTCCGCTTTCAGCACGCCCGAGAGCGGGCCCATGACCCCCGCCGACCTCGAGACCGAGACAGGGCGGACGTCGCTCACCTCAGAGAGCGGGATGATCGCGAAGGACTTTATGTTGAGCTTCTTTCCCGCCTTGATCAGGGCGGTCATCGATCTGACGTCGGAGACGACGAACGCGCTGCTCCAGGTGTCCATCACTGCGGAGCACGCCTTCGCGTACTGCGCGGGGTATGTCACGAGCTGGTTGACCAACCCTATGTAGCCGGGTATCCCGCCTCCCTCGCAGAGCTCCCTCAGCCTGCCGTGGCCCACTCGGTCCGAGTTGAGCTCCTCGGTGAACTCAGACTTGGCGGTCTGGGTTGCGACCTCGCCGGCGGCCTTCTCCAGCACCTTGCTGGCGGCGCCGATGTTCTGCTCGATCAGGTTCCGCTCCTTTTCAAGCCCCGTGAGGTCGTCGTCGATCTCGGCGAGCTGCTCCGTCTCCTTGGTCTGGAGGTCCAAGAGTTGCTTCGAGTTGTTGTCCAGCCTGTCGAGGAGCTCGGAGAAGTTCTTTACCCTCGCCTCCAGCTCCTCGGCCCTCTTCCTCTCGGCCCCCAGGCTCGCCTGAACGGCATTGATCTCTAGCCCGACAGGCGCGATCTCCTCTGATAGGCTGACTAGCTTCGCCCTGATCCTGTCTCCCTGCTTCCTGTTCCTCTCTATCGTCGCCCGGAGCGTCTCCTCAGAGTCGAGGATCTCCTGCAGCTGGGCGCTCAGGTCCTTCCTCCTCGCCTCGAGCTTCTCCTCCGTGGTGAAGAGGGACTCGACCGTGGAGTTCACCGCGGTCACCTGCTTCTTCCGCTCAGCGACGAAAGAGCGCAGAGTGGGCATCGTCTCCATCTCCAGTCGCCTGATGTTCTCCTCGCGCTTTTGGAGCTCGGACGTGAGCTGGTCGCGGCGGAGCTTGACGGACTCCAGTTCGTCGCGGAGCCTTGTCGGCCCTTCGCCCCCTCCCTGGACTATCTCGATGATGAACTTCTCCTTGTCCGTCGTCGCTATGGCCATTCGCGACTCGAACTCCTCCTTCCTCTTCCGCACCTCCTCGAGCTTGAGGGTGAGCTCTCCCTCCATCCGCCTGTTGGAACTGAGCTTCTCTCGTAGCTCGGTTATTCTCTTCGAGGTCTGGACGGCCTTGAGCCAGCTCAGCTGCCCCTCGAGCTGGTTGAACCTGACGAGGTCGTTCCTCTGCTCCTCGAGCCTCTCCAGCTGGGACTTCATCTCCCCTGTCCTGGCGAGCTCTATCTGCAGCTTCGTGTCGGCCTGCGAGAGCTGCTTCTGCGCCTCGGCCTTCTTGTCGTCGAACTTCGATATCCCGACGACGTCCTCTAACATCTTCCTCTTCTCGTCGGGGGTGAGGTCGGCCACCCTCGTGGCGGCTCCCTGCGGGATGACGTTGAGCCCGCTCGGCGAGAGGCCTGAGACCTCGAGGAAGTCCGCTATCATGCTCTTCGTGGACTTTTTCCCGTTGAGGTAGTATGAGTTCTCGCCGTTGTTCTTGAGCTCCCTGGTGAGGGTGACGAGGTCCGTGTCTACCGGGATCTTCCTGTCCGTGTTGTCGATCTGGAGACTCACCCTGCAGCTGGATGGCCTCTCCTCCGTGGGGAAAGCCCGGCTGGCGGCCGCGGGTTGGCCCTCGCCTTCAGTTGCTTGGTGGGCCGCTTGCGCGGCTTCGCGCTTGGGGTCGTAGATCAGGCCTGTAAGGCGCCCCTGAGCAGCCCTAAGCACCCTCGGCGAGTTCTCGCCGAGCGCGAAGAGTATGGCGTCCGCGATGTTCGACTTGCCGCTCCCGTTGGGCCCCGTGACTACGTTCAGCCCCTGTTCGAACGTGATTGTGAGCGGGCGAGGGCCGAAGGACTTGAAACCCTTTACTTCGAGCCTTCGAATATAACCCATTCTGCGGACTCCGACTGTCTAATACTGCCGCGGGAAGGCGATATAAGCCTAAGCATACGGAAATCCGGCAGATTATTCCGCCAGGACGTGGGCGGTTCTTCCGCCGATCCGAAAGGAATCGACCTTCGCAGCCCGTGAAGTGGACTGAAGCGCCGCGAAGACATTCTCGAAATCCTGGTCTCGGACGACGGCGTGCATGGCGTTCCCTAGCATGTTCTGGCTCGCCCCGACCGCCCCCTCCTCCAGGGAGACGGCGACAAGGGTCTTGACCGCCTGCGTCATCAGGCCGAGACCCTCGGCGAAGTCGTGGCCCGCCGCCAGGAGGCTCTTGAGCTTGAAGTCCGAGGCCTGCTCGACGGCGACCTCTCCTAGCCTGTTGACCTTGTTGCGCATCCTAGTCGACGAGAGCAGATGGCCCCTCTTCAGCGAGAGGAACGCGGTCACCACGCGGAATCCGGGCGGCACCGGAACGCGCACCACCTTGGCCACTCCTGGGCCGCCTGCCTTGGTTATCACCGCCGCGCCCGAGAACTTGTAGGTGGAGGAGACTGTCCCGAGCCCTGTGTGCCGCATGATCTCGGCCTTGTGCGCGAAGGACGCCACCTCCTCCTTGCTGAAGGGCAGCTCGAGGGCGGCCGCGACCGCCATCACCGCGGAGAGGGCAGAGGCAGAGCTGCTGCCGAAGCCCGCCTTTATCGGGACCTCCACCGTCTGGACGAGCTCGACCAGGTGGGGCGAACCGCCGGCCGCTTCGAGGAGCAGCTCGACCGCCTTCTTTGTGGTGTCTGCCGGGTAGTTGGCGTTGCCATTGACGGCGACGGAGATCGCCTGGGAGGCGCTTCTGACGAGCCACGCATGGGTGTACACCCCCTTCGAGAGTGTGAACCCGCCTCCGGTCGCCCCTGCCTGGGAGAAGTCAGGCGGCTCGCTGGAGAGGGACTCCGTGTGGATCGCGAAGAAGTTCGAGATGACCGCCGGGGCGAACGCGAGGGCTGTCCGCGGCTCCATCTAGTAGCCCGGCCGTTTGGTCCCCGCTAAAAGGCCTGCGACTGGGCCGACGATCGCGAGGACCACTCCCGCGACGAGAATCCAGCTCCCGACGACGGACCAGCCCTGTAGGACGTTGAACTGGAGCACGAAGAACCCCACCCCGATCACGATGAACGCGATGGCGTAGCCGATTGCCGCAGGGAGTAGGCGCCTCACCTCGTAGTCGGACCACTCGGGGTAGTAGGAGAGGATGCTGGAGCGCCCCACGAGCGGTCTGAGCGCCCTGAGGAGCAGAGGTATCGCGATGACTACCGCGGGGACCATCGTCCCGGTCCAAAACAGCGTATAGCCGAGAACGAGGCTCGCGACGCCGTACTTGGCGACGATGCTCGAGAAGGCAGGGAGGAAGACCTTCGCCGCGAACGCGACGACGAGGGTCGCCGCGATGAGGTTTCCCAGCGTGAGGCAGAGGACGGTGCTCGAGATGAACGCGGACCACGACCGGTACCTCTTGACGAGGTAGCCGTAAAGGAGGAACGCGACGAAGTTCGCGGGGACGCCCGAGACGAGTGAGAGCGCGGGGTTGGTCTGCCCCAGCGGCGTGAGGAAGATGGTGTCGCCGAGGAAGGTGCCTATCGCCGCGCCGGTGGCCGCCGAGAGCGTGTCCCCCGTGATGGCGAAGAACGCCGGGACGAAGATGAAGAGGAGGAACTGCCCCACCCCGAAGGGCGTCGGGATGAAGGCGGTGAGCCCTTTCGCGACCGCGTATAGGGCCGCGGTAATCGCGATGAGCGCGACCTTGCCTGCAGCGGTGGGCCGCACGGTCGCTGGGAACATGCCTACGGCGTCCATGTAGGGCGGAATTTATCAAGATAATCTATAAATAATCTAGAGAACTCTATAGATTTCATGGACACCCGGAAGGTCCTCGAGATGGGCGGAGGAACGGTCCTGATCTCCCTCCCCAAGGGCTGGGCGAAGAAGAACGGCATCGTCAGGGGCTCGAGCGTCGCGGTGGAGGAGATCTCTGCGCGCAGGCTCATGGTGAAGCCGATAGGGGAGAAGGGGGCGAGCCCCGAGGACAAGGAGGTCGTGATAGAGTACCCGAGGGAGAGCCTGAGCTACGTGACCAACGACGTGACGGGTGCCTACCTCATGGGGAGCAACGCGATACGCGTCGAGGGGAGGACGGTGATCGCCCGGGAGGACAGGGGGAGGCTCAAGGCCGCGGTCACGAGGCTCGTAGGGCTCGAGATAGTCGACGAGGACGCGAAGAACATGACGCTCCAGTTCCTCCCTGACCCGGCGGTGCTCGACCCCGAGAAGATAGTCAGGAGGATGGCGAGCCTCATCAGCGGGATGCTCAGGGACTCGGCGGAGGGCGCCAGGCATGACCGCGCCCTTCTCGCGCAGGTCGGGGAGAGGGACGACGAGGTCGACAGGCTCTACTTCTTGCTAGTGAGGACCATCAGGACCGCGACGATAGACCCGGAGGTCGCTGAGAGGTACCGGCTAGCCCCCATAGAATGCCTGGACTACCGTGTCCTCGCAAGCTACCTCGAGAGCCTCGGTGACGCGGTCGCAGACTTTTCCAAGCGCGCGGCCGGCGAGGAGTTCGGCAAGGACGTGGCCTCCCGGCTCGTGCAGTTCCTCGACACGCTCGAGAAGATGGGTGACGTCGCGATATCTTCGTTCCTCGCGCGCGGGCGCGTGCAGCCGAGGAGGACTCACTCCGAGGTTGCCGCCATGCGCGAGCGGCTGGGCGAGCTCTCGAAGGGGATGGTCGGGATGAAGGGGACGTCCACGGGCATGATGGTCGACCTCCTCGCTCTCCTAGAGAGGGTGGCGAGCATCTTCGTCGACATCACCGACCTCGCGCTCCCCACGTACCAGTTCAGGCCCGAGTGAGGGCAGAGCCGCCTAGCCCGTGGGGAAGGCGTACTTTTTCGAGAGGCGCTCTGTGGCGGTGTGGTTGATCAGGGGCCCGCCCGAAAGTGAGGTGTTGCCGATGACCGAGATGTGGCCATCCTTGGTCTTGACCCACGTATTCCTCAGGCCTATCCGGACCACCTCTCCCTTCGCCCCGCCGTATTCTATCGTGTCGTTGAGGCGCAGGACGCCGTCGCTGAGCAGGAGCAGCCCCGAGATCACGTTGGCAAGGGTGGTCTGGAGGGCGAGCGAGACGGCGACCGCGACGACGGCGGAGACCGTCAGACCCGTGAAGAGGGTCGAGAGGCCGGAGAAGCTCAGGACATCGGAGACCACCAGGGCGACCGCGACGATCCTCATCGTGGCCCCTATGTCCCGCGTGACGGTCGGGGCGGCCCCCGCCCTCCTCGCTATGCGCCTTATGACGAAGCTGAGGATCTCCTCAGCCACGAATATGCCGACACCGATGACGGTGATTGCGGCGACGATGCGGATGTCCACCAACGGGTTTGTCATGTCCAGCCGACAGTCGCTTTGAGGTCATAATAAACGGGATTTCGACCTCGCTCGAACGGCGCAGGCCCTCAGCCCTTCGGGAGCGACTCGAACGCACAGTAGACGGGCGTCATCTGCGAATAGGGCGCAACGATGTCGCCAGGGTTCGTGTCGAAGCTGTAGGATGCGAGCTGGTCGGTGCAGAAGGGGATGAGGAACTGCGCCCCAATCTGCTTGGCCAAGGCGTCGCACGTGAACGAGAGAATCTATGGCGCGAAGACCGCCAAGTACGTCAAACTAATCGGAGGGCGAAGAGTGTCCGTTGACCTGTCGATCAACAGTGTGGTGTGCAGGGATGCCGGTGGGGAATGGAGTTACGAGCTCCTGATGGAGAATCCTTTGAGGCCGACCTAGCGAGTGGCGATAGGCTCTATTTCTCGCGGCTCGCCCTTCGCCTGTAGGTCCGCGTCCACGCTTGCGATCTGCAGGGCAAGAGTCTCAACTAGCTTCGCGACTTTCGTCTCGTTCAACCGGTACATCTTGGCTTTGCCTTCTTTCCTGGTCTCTCTGACCAGTCCGTACTTCTCCAAGGTCGGCCAAGCCCGTATCACGGTCATCTTTCCCAAACCGGAGTTTCGGGCCACGTCGGCCATCGAGTAGTCGAATTCCTGGTAGACCGTCAGGAAATCCAGAATCCTCGTGACGCCGGTGTCTCCTAGAAGCCTCTGGAGGGGCCCGGGATTCTCATGCGACGTTCTCATGGCTGCTCGACCGACAACGGCAGCGCGTCTATTTATAAGTATCGCTTATGATGCTACAAGTATCATCTATGGTATCGGTGCATTAATCCTCCCCGGCGATACTGACAACATGGACGTCTTCGAGAAAGCGATCTTGAAGAATTTGTTCTACCACGGATACATCGGAGGCAGGCACACGGCCATTGAGAACTCGTCACGCGGGTTCCCTGGTCACCTGAGAGGGGACGCAGAAAAGGCGGCGGAGCGACTACTGAGACAGGGGTGGTTAATCCGCAAGACGAGCGCTTACGGGCTGCATGTCTCAATCAATCCGCGGGTGCTACCCGCAGTGAAGAAGGAGTTGGGAGTCGATTGAGGAAGCGCTGGGGAAGGATTGACGCGCATCATGAGAGAAAACACAGAGGCCTTGAGCGGGCCGGGAATGGCGGTCT
>DATLRR010000041.1:0-7676 GCA_035534595.1 Nitrososphaerales archaeon | reverse complement strand
GGCATGTGCATCCACCCTAAGCTCAAGGCCTTCGAACTCCTCGTCTCGGGCCGCGACTGGTGCAACCTCTTCACTGAAATCAGGCAGAAGCAGATAGACCTGCTTCAAGAAAAAGCGATGAAGAAGTAGAGGAAGCTAAGCCTTCGATTCCGACACTTCGGTCTCGCTGACCGTGTAGGTCCTCGGGCCCTTGAAGGGCATGAACTGCTTGCCTCCCCCGTGCAGGAACTTGGAGAACGTCTCCACGTAGAGGAGCCTTGCTCCCTGTATGCCGGGCTCCAGCATGCCGAGGACGAGGTTGAAGACGTGTCCCACGACCAGGAGGACGATACCGCCTATGGCGAATCCTATGCCGCCGTACACCAGACCAGGTGCGGCGGACGTGCCGACCGCTTGGCTGTCTATGACAAAAGCGAGAACGAAGGATGCCAGGAGTATGCCCAACAACCTCGTGTAGGAAATTATGTGGCTGACGATGGAGGGCAGCTCTATGACAGCCAGCGTCCCCTCGCCGAAGATGATGAGGCCCACTCCGACCACCGCCATGCCAATGTAGGCGCCGGCGACGGGATTTGCAGCTGGGTTAACGTTCCCGTGGTGCAACAGGGTCAGGCCGAAGAGGGAGAGCCCCCAGGCCACCGAGAGCCAGCCTATCTTGGCGACGATGTGCTTCCGCTCGTGCATCCAGTAGGCGTTGAGCATCCCCAGCCCCAGTCCGAATGAGACCATGAAGAGGCCTATGTAACCTGAGTAGAGCAGGAGCTCCTTGAGCCCCTTCGTGGATATCGGGTTGAGGAACACTCCGTCTGCTGGAAGCCCCGAATGAAAATTCGTGTTGAGATAGTCGAAGAGGTACTGATTCACGCCGAACCCGAAGTACGCGTTCAGGATGAAGCCCATCACCATCCCCACGATCGACCCCATTATCATCGCCTTTGCGAGCTTCTTGAACTGGACGGGCTTGAGGATCCTCGCGGCAAACGTGCGCAGCGCGGCGGGGACCAGCGTCTTCCCCCCCGGGTGGTTGACCCTTCGGATGATCCAGATGGAGATCAGCAGGATTAGGACCGCGTACCCAACGTCTCCGAGCATGAACCCGAAGAAGATCGGGAAGGCGACCGCGAACAGAAGGCTCGGGTCGAACTCCATCGAGAGGGGGACGGTGTAGAACCTGATGAAGGACTCGAAGAACTTGAACCTCTCCGGGTTCTCGAGGAGCGTCGGGGGCTTGTCAGTCTCCTCGGAGGCGATCTCGAACATCCGCGTAGACGGCGAGTTGTGGCTGAGCGCCTGCTTGACGCGCTCGAGGCGCTTCTCTGGGACCCACCCCTCCACCGCGAACGCGCTCTCGGTAAAACCGAAGTTGTTGAGGACTTCGAGCTTCCTCGCCTCGATGGAGAGCTGCTCCTCCACCTGCGAGATGATCCCATAGTGCTTCTGGGAGAGGGCGAGGAGCTGGGCATTGATGTCCACGAGCTCCGCTTCCTTGGACTTTTGCTCTTGCTGCAGCTTTGCGAGGACATCCGGCGCGGTGCCCTTGAGGGGTGGCACCCGTTGGAGCCTCACGTCGGCCTTTTGGATAACAGAGCCGAACTTTTCCATGCCCGCCTTCGGGACCATCACGATGACCTTGACCGGGTCGGTCCCCGCCGAGTAGGCGACGGAGGCCTCCGCGGAGGGGAGGTTCTGGAGCAGGATCGCGTAATTCGCCGCGGGGACGACGCCGAAGAACGAGACCGCGCTCTCGAGGTCGAAGATGTTCAGGTCCTCCTTGACGAACTGGAGGTTCTGAACGAGCGCGATGTTGTTCTTGAGCTCGTCGAGCTGCGTGGCGAGCTTCTCGTGGCGGTCCTTGAGCTTCAAGACCTCCTGGTCGATGTTGACCGACCTCGACGCGTCGATGACATCTTTGAGGGACGAGAACTTCCTTGTCCCCTGGACCGGCGTCGCCGGAAGGGCCGCCCTTAGCGCCCTGATGCGAAGAAGCTCCTCTGATATCTCCTTCGAGCCACCAACGTCCGACTCAGGTTTGAGGACCGAGGCCGCCTCCTTGGAGAGGGGCTCGATGTGCATGGCGCCCATGTCGTAGAGGGTGGAGACGACCCTAGGCCTGTCGCTCTTTGTGCCTACTATGGCTACCTTCTGCATATGGGCGGGCTTCAGCATTCGCTAGTCACTTGAACTCGGAGAGGATCGTCTTGTCGATTATCTTCCTTAGCTGGGCCTTGTCGAGCTTCTTGGCGGAGACCTCCTTCGCCTGCTTGTAGGTGGTCGCGAGGAGAGCGTCGGCCTTCTCCTGGGACGCCTTGCGGGCCTTCTCCACCTCACTGGCTATGTGGAACTCTGCCTGCTTCTTCGCCTCGGTAATCTCTGCCGCGGACTCCTCCTCCAGCTTCCGGAGCTCTTCCTCCAGCTGCTTCCTCCGCTCGAGAATCTCCCTGCTTGTGGCCTCCTCGGTCTCCTTGATCTTCTTCAGGGTCTCGGTATAGTCTGTGGACATGGTTGTCAGCTCAAAGCTTGGAGAAGAACATCAGGAAGACCACGACGAGTGCGGTCACCTTGGCGGTCCTGAACGCCAGCTGGACGAGGTAGAACTTCTTCTGCTGGAAGTTGACGAACCCGGTCTGCGTCTTCTTGGGCTTCGGGGCCTTCTTCCCCCAGTAGAAGTACTTCGGGACGCCGGGGCGCCGCTTCTCTTCCTTGTCGGACACTCTACTCGGCCTCCCTCTGCGCGATCTTGCGCTTCACGGTCTTCAGCTTGGTGAAACTCTCCCTCTCCATCTCGTCGAACCTGAACTTGATGAACCTCGCGTTCGCCTGGAGCCTCGGGATGAGGACGTTCTCGATGGCGTTGGACCTTCGCTTGGTCTTCTCGATCTCGAGGAGCAGCTTTCTCAGCGCAGTCTCCTTCTCCGCGATGTCGATCACGAGCTTGTGGACATCCTCGAAGGACTTTATCGCCTGGTTGATGGAGGTGGGCACCTCGAGCAGGTACTCCTGGCCTGCGCCTCCCGAGCCGGTGGAGGTGAGCTCGGGGATCTTGACGCCCATGATGTTCTTGCTCTTGAGGGTAAGCTCGTGCATCTTGGGGATGCGCATGGACTCGTACTCGAGCCTGAGCGTGCCCACGAACATCTCGGTGTTGTGGATCCCCTCGTAGCCGCTGATGAGCTTGGACTGGAGCCCGCTCCTGAGGCTGGCGACCGTCTTGCTAACCGCGAAGAACTCGAAAATCAGCGCGGACCTCTTCAGCTTGAGGAGCTTCAGCCCCTTGCGGGAGACCGCTATCCTACGTACCGTCCGGAGGTATTCCATCCGTGTCGGGCGAACGTTGACAGCGCTTGGCAAGTCCTTTGGCCACCTAGCTTGTGAGAGTGACTGCCGCGCGGTGCCGGTACTTTTCGATCATCTCCGGCTTGATCCTCTTGATCTCGGAGTCCGCGAGCGGGGCGATGACCTCCCAGCCCAGGTCGAGGGTCTGCTCGATGCTCCTGTCCTCGTTGATGCCCTGCTTCACGAACATCTTCTCGAATCTCTCTGCGACCTTTAGGAACTTTCTGTCGGTCTCGCTCAGGGCCTCTTCGCCGACGATGGCGGAGAGCGCACGGTTGTCCTTGCCTTGGGCGTAGCATGCGTAGAGCTGGTCCGCGAGGCCCCTGTGGTCCTCCCTGGTCCTGCCCTTGCCGATGCCCTGGTTCATCAGCCTGGAGAGGCTCTCGAGGACGTCGATGGGCGGGTAGATGCCTGCCCTGTCGAGGTCCCTACTGACGTAGACCTGGCCCTCCGTGATGTAGCCGGTGAGGTCAGGGATGGGGTGGGTCTTGTCGTCCGCGGGCATCGTGAGAATCGGGATCTGGGTGATGGAGCCCTTCCGGCCCTTTATCTTGCCGGCCCTCTCATACAAGGTGGAGAGGTCTGTGTACGTATACCCGGGGAAGCCCCTCCTGCCGGGGACCTCGTCTCTGGCCGCGGAGATCTCTCTCAGCGCCTCGCAGTAGTTGGTCATGTCGGTGAGGATGACGAGGACGTGGGTCTCCCGCTCGTAGGCGAGAAACTCAGCGGTGGTGAGCGCCAATCTAGGAGTGAGGATCCTCTCCATCGAAGGGTCGGAGGAGAGGTTGAGGAAGAGGACGGTCCTCTCGAGCGCACCGGTCTCCTCGAACTGGCGGATGAAGTAGTTGGCCTCCTCGCTGGTGATCCCCATCGCCGCGAAGACCACGGAGAAGCTCTCGGAGCCGCTGAGCACCTTCGCCTGCCTCGCAATCTGCGCGGCGAGGGCGTTGTGCGGGAGCCCGCTCCCGGAGAAGATGGGGAGCTTTTGCCCCCTGACGAGGGTGTTCATGCCGTCAATGGTGGAGATGCCCGTCTGGATGAACTCTGAGGGCTCCTCCCTGCTGTAGGGGTTCATGGCCGAGCCGACAATCTCGACCTTCTGCTTTGAGACGATTGTGGGGCCCTTGTCTCGGGGGTTGCCGAGCCCGTCGAAGACGCGGCCGAGCATCTCGTCGGAGACTGAGATCCTAGCCGTCTCCCCCAAGAAGCGGACCGACGTCTGGCCGACGTTGAGGCCCATGGTCGAACCGAATACCTGTACGATCGCGAGCCCCGCGCGCGAGTCGAGCACCTGCCCACGGACGCGCTCGCCCATGGCGTTCGTGATCTCGACCATCTCGCCGTAGGCCGCGTTCTCGACCTTGTCGACGAAGATCAGAGGCCCGGCTACCTGGTTTACTGTCTTGTGTGAAATTGGCTGCATCTACTGTTGCACCTTGATCTCCTGTCTCAGGCCGGCGAACTGCTGAGCCATGTCGCTCTCGACCTCCGCGATGAAGGCCTCGACCTGCTCCTCCGGGGTCCACTTGATCTTCGATATCTTGGACTTGACCGGGAAGGCGGCGACCTGGGTCGCCGTGGCGCCCGTCTTGAGAGCCTCGGCCTCCATGTGCCCAAAGTCGAGTATCGTCTTGATCATGAGGTATTGCTTCCTGATGGACGAATAGGTGTCCACCGGGTCGTAGGCGCTCTGCTGGAGGTAGTCCTCCCTGATCATCTTCGCGACGTCCATCGTTCCCTTCTCCGACTCCGGGAGCGCGTCGTAGCCCACGAGCTGGACGATGTCCTGGAGCTCGGCCTCCTTCTGGAGGATCTCCAGCGCCTCGCTGCGGAAGCCAGGCCAGTCCTTCCCGATGTTGGCGACGTACCAGTTGCGGAGGTCCTCGGTGTATAGCGAGTAGCTGTTGAGCCAGTTGATCGAGGGGAAGTGTCTGCGCGCCGCCAAGCTGGCGTCGAGCGCCCAGAAGACCCTGGTGACACGGAGCGTGTTCTGCGAGACGGGCTCCGAGAAGTCTCCGCCTGGGGGCGAGACCGCTCCGACGACCGACACCGACCCGGTCCTCTCCTCGCCGGGACCGAGGACGACGGCGCGTCCTGCCCGCTCGTAGAACTCTGCGAGCCTTCGGCCGAGGTATGCGGGGTAGCCCTCCTCGCCTGGCATCTCCTCGAGCCTGCCCGAGATCTCTCTCAGGGCCTCGGCCCACCTGGAGGTGGAGTCCGCCATCAGGGCGACGTCGTATCCCATGTCCCTGTAGTATTCGGCTATCGTGATTCCCGTGTAGATGCTGGCCTCTCTCGCAGCGACGGGCATGTTGGATGTGTTGGCGACGAGGATGGTCCTCTCCATCAGCGGCCTCTTTGAGCGGGGGTCCTCGAGCTCGGGGAAGGTCGCGAGCACCTCCGTCATCTCGTTTCCTCTCTCCCCGCAACCTACGTAGACGATGATGCTTGCGTCAGACCACTTTGCGAGCTGCTGCTGGGCGACCGTGTTGTGGAGGAGCATGCCCCCGAGTCCGCCGACGAAGTTCTTCCCGAACTCCGGTAGGGATACGTCGTAGACGTCGAATGGCCCGTCGAGGAGGGAGAGCGAGACCACCTCGTCGCAATAGATGTACTCGAGCGACTCTGCAAGTTCGTGCATGCTCGTCTCTGTCTTGAGGAGGGCTCCGTTGCTCCGGGTCACCAGTGCTTCCACGAACTTCTTGTACATTGACGAGGTCATGCGTTCTGAGTTCCCGATGTAATTGTGAATCTCCACCCCTGAACGAGCAAGCTCGGCATATGAGCCGTACTTTCTGTACGTCCTCTCGATCGTCTCCCTGGAGACGGGCACCACATCGATGGACTCCGAGCCCTGCCGCGACTCCTGCAAGCGTCTCCTTATTGTAGCCGTCTTCGGGTTGCTGGACTTTAAGACGCCCAGGAGCAATTTCACATTGCTGGCGCTTGTGATGAGAATCCGGTGATAGTCAGCCCCGTCGACCCTCTTCTCCTTGAGGGAATGGAGGATTCCGAACCTTGTCAGGAGGTATGAAAGCTGGAGCTGGAGTGTAGGGCTGGCGGTGCACAGCTCGACCTGCCCGTTGTAGAAGCTGCCGTCGCCCGCGAAGTACGCGTCGAAGAATGATGAGAGCGATTCCATGCTGGATTTTTGCAGCACCGACGGAATCGCCTTGTCATGAGCGTTCGTGCCGACGCCGAGGGATGACAGGAAGTTCGTGAGCACTCTGCTCCCAAGCAGGGCGTTCGGTGTCTTGCCTGTTTGGAATTCTTTTCTTCCCTCGACTCCGAAGAGGAGCAATGACAGCTCGAGGAACCTATTGAGAAGCTTCGGGTCGGAGTTTGTGAAGACGACGGTCCCCTCGCCCCTGATGTATCCTTCAGCGACGTAGAGCCCAAGGAATTCTGCGAGCGCGGGCGTCATCGTCTTTGGGATGCGCAGGAGCGCGCCGCGACGGGAGCCGATGAAATGCTTTGGCCGGGGAACTGGCCGGTCCATCGCCTCGCACAGTCGCTTCACCCATTCAATCTTCGGATTGACTGCTCCCGTCCTCCTGGAAATCATCGCAAGAGTGGAGCGTGGCAGCCCTGTAGCTGTGTGGGACTTTGAGGCAGCGAGCGCGAGCTCTCTCATCAGTTGCTTTATCTCGGGGTCGGGCGTCCTGGCTCCGAGGATCGCATAGGCGTCCAAGGGTTGGTCCTGATTGTCAATGTCGATTTTCCTCACCGAAGCAATGAAGTCCCCCGGGCGGAGGTCCTTGGCCATCGTCTCGGCTATCTCTCCGGTCTCACAGACCCTGAAGAGCTTGTGGACGGGCGTGATCTTGGCGCGTCTGCCCGTCCGCGTACGTACCTCGATGACCGAATCGCTCTTCCCCTTGTAGAGGAGCTTCGAGCTGCTGCGTGAGATCTTCCGGTCGTTGAGCGAGACGAGTCCTATCCCGGACTCGAGCCTTACGAACTCTTCCTCGGCCTCGCGGTCGACGGTATTGCCCGCCGCATGTTCGTCGTAGAGGGATTGCATGGAGAGGAGCTCGCCATCTGACGTCAGCACTGGAGTGTCCCCCGTGACACACTTTCCAGAGCCGAACGGCCCGGGGATTGCAGCGGTCCCGCCCTTTGCCAGAGGGAAGAAGGTGTCGAAGACTCTCTGCCCTGTGAGCAGCGGGGTGTCGGGTGGGAGCTTCCTTGTGAGCGGCCTCGGGATCCTGACCCTCCACTTGGTGGCGAGAAAGACAGGAACGTCGCCCTCTGCAGTCTTGATGTTGCCGACCTTCTCTCGGATGGTGAAGCTTCCGGCCTTTAGCTCCTTGAGTTCTCCGCTCACTCCGGGGGGGACCATG
>DATLRR010000040.1:0-12214 GCA_035534595.1 Nitrososphaerales archaeon | reverse complement strand
TAGGAGTTACGCGGTTGAACTGTTCTCACGCTCTGGTATAACGCCTTCGATATAACCACTCTTAGCCCATCGCGATGACTACGCTCCCAGATAGATGAACCCGCCGAAGGTCGACGACTCGGACTACATCGACTACCTGATCGCCGCGCCAAGGATCTTCACGTGCACCGAGGCGGCCAGGAGCCAGCCGTCGGGGCAAGACCCGTCGGAGGCTCCCGCCCACGACTCGTTCAACCGTCTTCTCGAGAGGTCGTTCCGAGACAGGGATTCCCTGTGGAGGGAGGCGAGGCCGCTCGTCGCCTTGAAGGGCGGGGTCCTGGTCATCGATGACAGCACCCTGGACAAGCCCTACGCCGAGAAGATGGAGCTCGTCACGCCTCACTGGAGCGGGAAGCATCATCGGGTGGTGATGGGGATCAACCTCATCACCACGCTGTGGACCGACGGGGACAAGCTCATCCCATGCGATTTCCGTGTCTACGACAAGCCTATGGGCGAGAATGGCCCCTTTGGCGGCAAGGACAAGAACGAACACCTCAGGGATATGCTCAGGACGGCCAAGGAGAGGGGGTTCGACCCTCGCTTCGTGTCCTTCGACAGCTGGTACACCGCACTCGAGAACCTCAAGCTGATCAGGTCGCTCGGCTGGCACTGGTTCGCCGCGATGAAGGGCAACCGCCTGGTCAACCCCGACGGGAGGAGGGGCGGGAACGTCCCCCTCGAGAGCGTCGAGATCCCGGCGAACGGAAAGAAGGTCCATCTCAAGGGCTATGGGTTCGTGAAGGTCTTCAAGTCTGTCTCCAAGAACGGGGACGTTGAATTCCACGCGACGGACCGCCTGAAGATGGAACGGAAGGAGTCCGAGGACGTCTCTGACGCAGGATGGGGCATCGAGGTCTACCATCGCGGAATCAAGCAGTGCTGCGGCGTCGAGAGGTCCCAGGTCAGGGTCGCGGCCAAGCAGCTCGCCCACATCGCACTCTCGCTCAGGGCGTTCCTCCGCCTCGAGCTCGAGAGGATCAGGCATGGCGTGAGCTGGTACGAGTCGAAGATATCCGTGGTGCGAGGGGCGATCGGTTCCTACCTTTCCAGCCCAACCCTCGGGTTAGCAAGTGCGTAACTCCTAGAAATATCCACGTTTGTGCTCACGTTATTTGGAACGCTTTTATAGGAACTTTGACAATAACAGGAGTCGGACGCCTGGTTCAACATGGAAATGGACCGCAAAAGGCATGCAGTCTCTAGAAATGCTACGGTAGGCGCGGTTGTCGTGATCCTGATAGTCGCCGCAGCGGCGGGGATTTTGTTATACAACTCGTCAAAGGGCTCCAGCAGCTCGAGCTCGACTGGCGCCGGCTCATCCACCTCCAGCGCGGCAGGAGCACCACCAGGCACGCTCACCTACGAGTCGGCTGAGACGATCCAGTACATTGACCCGGCGGTATCCTACTACTCGTATGACTACAATATCATGCAGAACGTCTACGAGCCGATACTTTGGTACAACGGCGCCAACGCCACGGACGTGATTCCGTGGCTAGCCTCGAGCTTCACAGGCAACACGGCGGGCACGCAATACCAATTCACCCTCCGAAACGGGATAAAGTTCGCCGACGGCGAGGCGCTTAACTCCTCGGCGGTCTGGTTCTCGATCACCAGGGCGCTGGTGAACGACGGAAGCTCGCCCGTAGGGCACGGAACCCAGTCGGGGTGGCTCATCCAGCAGCTCTCGAACCAATCGCTGAGCTCATTCTTCAACGGAGCGCAGACCTACGGCACCAGCTACGTGCAGCAATGGCTCAAGGCCAACTTCATCCAGGTCACGGGAGCGCTCACGTTCAACGTCAACGTGATGAACCCGAACGTGGCATTCCCCTACCTCTTCGCCAACCCGGTAGTTGACCCCGTTGCACCTGGATTCGTGATGCAGCATGACCTTGCTCTGTGGACGGCGTCTGGCGCGGGATACACTCTGCCATATGCGAAGTTGAGCGGTAACTTCACAACCAAGGCAATCCAGTATTTCGACGACCTCTCGGCAACCTGCAACGCAGGCTCGACGCCTGGAGGGTGCGGAGCCACCTACCTGAACACGGCTGCTCAGGGCTCACAGGCTGGGACCGGTCCATACACCATCACCAGCGACAACACCGCCACCAGCACCATAATTTTGCAGGCGAACACAGGCTACTGGGGTGGTCCGTACCAGTTCTCCGGCGGCCAGAAGATAGCCGCGCAGATCAAGACGATCGTGTTCAAGTTCGTGCCCGACCAGACCACAAGAGAGATCGACGTCCAGAACGCTGCCAAGTCGGGAACGGCGATGGCCATAGACGTGGAGAGCACCAACCTCTACGACGTGGCCAACAAGTCGGCCTGGCTCAACTCCGCGACGCTCCAGTCGACGCTACCGGGGGTCTCCCTCTACGGGCCCTACCCGTTCCTCGGTGTGACGTTCGACCCGTTCTCCACCAACGTCACCAGCCCGCTCACCGGCGCCTACTACTCGTACCAGCCCTTCGCCGACCTAAGGATGCGCCAGGCCTTTGCCGACGCGGTCAACATGACGTCGGAGTGGATAAGCAACGCCGACAAGCTCGGCCAGGTCGCGCCGAACGTGGTGCCTCCCGGTCTGCCGCCAGCGGGCGTCTTCAACTCGAGCATAGCCCCGACCTACAAGTTCAACCCTGACCAGTCCGCGAGCCTCTTGCTCCTCGCGATGCAGAGTCCGGTGCACGTCTTCCACTTTACGAACGGGACGCTTGCCCCACCGGGCCTCTTCAACAACACCTTCGGCTGCGTGACGCTTACCAACGGCAAGTGCGCCAACCCCGTGCCACAGACGATTTCGCTCACCTATGCTACAGGCGACACCAGCGACGAGGCCATCCTCAACGACATCGCGGGAACGATCAACAACGTCAGCACGACCTACAACATGGGGCTGACCGTCGCAGTCCAGCCTCTTCCGGCGGGGCAGGTTCTCACCGAGGCCTTCTCAGTGCCCAACCACCTCTACATGTACGCGTTCGGCTGGATTGACGACTACCCATGGATTCTGGACTTTACTGGCAACATGCTCGCATTCCCAGGGACGTACCCCGGTCCAGACGGGATGAACTTCCCGGCGATCACCAACCTCTACCACGAGAGCCTCAACGCTAGCGCGGCAGGGAACACAAAGGCCCTCATCTCGTACAGCAACCAGATGAGCATACTCGCCAACCAGGAGGTCATGTACCTCTGGACATTCGACAACGTCAACTTCGTGACGATGACATCGAACGTCCACGGGCTATACTGGAACTCCAACCTGGGCAGCGCGGCAGCCAACGGCGTAGGACCAGAGTATTTCGCGTCCCTCTACTGAAAAGTGGAGTAGGCCGCTTCCTAGTTGAAGCTCTACGAGTATGCCATAAGGAGGATACTCCTTATGGGGCTCGTCCTCTTCGGACTCAGCCTCCTGATGTTCTACCTCACGAGGGGGTTCCTCCCCCCCAGCTTCGCTCTCGCCCCCTACATCACCCCCCGGATGAATGAGGCGGAGAAGCTTGCGCTCGCGCAGTCCATAGGGGTCGCGACGCAGTCGTGCCCCTCGTTCACTGCGTTCTCGTCCTTTCAGCCCAGCTGCCTGGTGCCGGTGTGGGCCCAGTACACGGGCTGGCTCAGCAACGTCTTGAAGGGGAACTGGGGATTGACGCTTCTCCCAGGGATAGCCGGGTCGCAGACGACCTTGTCTGTCTTCTTCAGCAGGTTTCCCTTCACCGCCCAGCTGGCCGTGATGGGGGCGATACTCACGATCGCGATCGGCATCCCGCTGGGGATAGTCTCGGCCACTCACAACAACAAGCTCCCAGACCACATCTCGCGCATAATCTCTCTCGGCGGCTACTCGATACCGCAGTTCTGGTTCGGCTACGTCCTCCTGATCATCTTCGTGCTCTACGTGCGCATAGGCGGTCTCGGCCTCCTTCCGGGCAGCGGCCCCCTCGCCACGAACTGCGCGATATGCTTCGCGAATCCGGGCTCGGTCAGGGCGGTGACCGGGGCGCCCATCTTCGACGGCATCGTCTCGGGGAACCTGCACTACGCTTGGGACTCGTTCGTGGCTATGATCCTACCCGCCGTCACCCTCTCCATAACGTCGATAGGGGCCCTGACCCGCATAGTCAGGTCGAGCATGCTCGAGGTCCTGAGGCAGGACTACATCCTGCTGGCTAGGTCGAAGGGGCTCCAGGAGCGCGTGGTCATCTACAGGCACGCGCTGAGGAACGCCCTCCTCCCCGCGGTCACGGTCGCGGGCCTCCTCACGGCCTTCCTCTTCGGCGGCGTGGTGGTCATCGAGATCGTCTTCGACCTCCCGGGCGTCGGCTACACGTCCCTCCAGGCGGTCAACGTCTTTGACATCAACTTCATAGAACTCTACGTCCTCGTGACCGCGCTCATCATAGTGGTCACGAACCTAGCCGTCGACATAATCTACGCGAAGCTTGACCCTCGGATCCGCTACTGAGTCGAGAGCCAATGAGCGAGATCGTGCCACCGGCAGAGGCGAGGCGGTCCGCTGACCTCCGATTCGCCCTCCACCTCTTCAGGGAGAACCCGCTGGTGCTCGCCGGCCTCGTGCTCTCCGTCGGGAGCATCGCGGTCGCGCTGCTCTCGCCCTTCCTCGTGGACCCGACGAGCTGGCAGATCACGCACCCTATCCTGAAGAACTGCTGGAACAACCCGCTCTTCGGCTGGGGGAACGCCAACATCCAAGCCTGCCCGTCTCCCTACGCCCTCGGGACCGACTCGTTTGGAAGGAACCTCCTTCAGATGATCGTCCTGGCGATCCCGGTCGACCTCCAGATCGCCCTCGAGGTCGTCCTCTCAGCGGTCACGATAGGGATCGTCTTCGGGGCCACCGCGTCCTACGCAGGCGGTATAGCCGACGAGGTCATCCTTCGCGTGACCGACATCTTCCTGGCGGTCCCCGGGATACTCCTCGCGATAGTCTTCATGGTGGTGTTCGGGAGGACCATCCCCGTCCTCACCGGCGCGGTTGTGCTGATCTGGTGGCCGACCTACGTGAGGCTCGTCAGGTCGCAGGTGCTGAGCGAGAAGGAGAAGCCCTACGTCGAGAGCCTGAGGTCGATCGGCGCGGGGAGGCTGAGGCTCCTCTTCAGGCACATCGTCCCGAACTCGATCTACCCGCTCCTCGTCCAGGCGACGCTGGACATCGGGAGCGTGATCCTCACCGTCTCGGCGCTCACGTTCATAGGGCTGAGCCCGAGCCCCCTGCTCCCGGAGTTGGGCAACCTCGCGAGCCTAGGGAGCCAATACTTCTTCACGGCGCCCTGGCTCATCATCTTCCCAGGCCTGACGATACTCCTCATCTCCCTCGGCTTCAACCTCCTCGGGGACGGCCTGAGGGACATCCTGGACCCGAGGCTCAGGAGGTGAAGGGCACGCAGGAGAGCGGCCAGGACATCCTCACCGTCAAGGACCTCCGCGTCAACTTCTACACGTTCGCGGGGCAGGTGAAGGCGCTCGACGGGGTGAACCTCTCCGTGAAGAGGGGCGAGGTCCTAGGCCTGGTGGGCGAGTCCGGTTCGGGGAAGTCGGTCACCGCCCTCTCGATAGAGGGGCTGCTCCCCCAGAACGCGGAGGTGGTCGGCGGCCAGATAATCCTGGGCGGGAAGGACCTCCTCGCCGAGAAGCGGGGCGAGATCAGGACGGCTCGGCTCAGGGAGATGGCCATGGTCTTCCAGGACCCCCTGACCTACCTGAACCCTGTCCTCACTGTCGGGTCGCAGATCCTCGAGATCCTGGAGACCGACAGGAGGGTCTTCACGCCGGTGGTCGTGGCCGCGAGGCTCGAGGACCTCGAGAAGGCCGGGCGGAAAGGGTCGCTCACGGAGGAGCAGGCCCGGGAGAAGGGCAGGCTCGAGGCCATCCCCCCACAGCACGCCCTGGGAAAGCGGGAGTTCAGTAGGCTGGCGAAGGCCTACTCTGTCGCGATACTGGGAAAGGTCAGGCTTCCAGAGCCCGAGAGGATGTTCAAGATGTATCCCTTCGAGCTGTCCGGCGGGATGCGCCAGAGGACGATGATAGCGATGGCGCTCGTCAGGAGGCCGGCCCTCCTCATCGCCGACGAGATAACGACCGCGCTCGACGTGACGGTCCAGGCCCAGATCCTCAAGCTGCTCACGGAGCTCAAGACGCAGATCGACACGTCGATCCTCCTGATAACCCACGACCTCGCGGTCGTCGCGGAGGTATGTGACAGGGTCGCGGTCATGTACGCCGGGAACATCGTCGAGGTCGCGGAGGTGAACGAGCTCTTCAAGAACCCCCTTCACCCCTACACGCAGGGCCTGCTCGCAGCGATCCCACGTCCGGACGCCGTGCGTGGGGAGCTGAGCTCGATCAAGGGCTCGGTGCCCAACCTCATCTATCCGCCGAGCGGCTGCCGCTTCCATCCTCGCTGCCCTTCCGCCTTCGAGAAGTGCCCCCTCAGCAAGCCGCCTCTGGTCGAGGCGCGCCCCGGGCACTTTGTCGAGTGCTTCCTCTACGGGGGTTGAGAGGCGTGCAGGAATCAGAGCTCCTGAGGATGGAGGACGTCTTCACGTGGTTCCCGATAAAGGGAGGGATCCTGGGGAGGACGCAGGCCTACGTCAAGGCCGTGGACGGCGTGACCCTGGCCGTGAGGAAGGGCGAGACCTTGGGCATAGTGGGCGAGTCGGGATGCGGAAAGACGACCCTGGCTAGGACGGTCGTGAGGCTCGTGGAGCCCATGAGGGGAAAGGTCGTCTTCGGGGGGACGGACATCCTCAAGCTGAAGGGAGGCAGGTTGAAGCCCTTCCGGCGCAAGATGCAGATGGTCTTCCAGGACCCGTACGCCTCGCTGGACCCGCGCCAGAACGTGAGGTCGGCTCTCACGGAGCCCATGCACATCCACGGCATCGTCTCGAGTAAGGAGGAGGCGGACAAGCGGGCCGCCGAGCTCGTGAGGGTCGTAGGGCTGAACCCGGACCACCTGTCGAGGTTCCCGCACGAGTTCTCGGGCGGGCAGAGGCAGAGGATCGCGGTCGCAAGGGCGCTCGCGGTCAACCCGGAGTTCCTCGTCCTGGATGAGCCTACGTCGTCCCTGGACGTCTCCGTGCAGGCGCAGATCCTCAACCTCCTGAGAGACCTGCAGAAGGAGTTCGGCCTGACCTACCTCTTCATCTCGCACAACCTTGCCGTGGTCAGGCAGATGTGCTCGAGGACGGGGGTGATGTACCTGGGGCGCCTGGTGGAGGTGGGGCCGACGGAGTCGCTCTTCGAACGCCCGAGGCACCCCTACACGGAGGCCCTGCTCTCGTCCGTGCCCCTTCCGGACCCGTCGAAAAGGAGGCTGCTGGCTCCGCTGGAGGGGGACGTCCCCAGCCCCATCACCATCCCCTCGGGGTGCAGGTTCAGGACCAGGTGCGGGTATGCGACGGAGAGGTGCAGCGTCGAGACCCCTCCCGCGGTCGAGAGGGCGCCGGACCAGTTCGCAGAGTGCCTCTACGACATCGACTTTTCCAGGAAGACGCGGCGCTAGCCGCCCGTCGCTCAGTGCAGCAGCCTAAGGACCACGAGAGCGGCGAGGATCAAGGCGACGAGCAGGAGCATCGGGAGGGCCACGGTCTGGAGGAGCGCGATGAACATCGCCAGGTAGTCCTTCCAGTCCAGCCCTTTCCCGTCGTCCCCGGCTGTGCCGCCGACCACGCCCGGCATCGAGACCAAAGGGAGGCGCGCGGCTAATTAGGATTGGGGATGTTCTTGAAGAGAGGGGAATCGTCGGACGCAGAAGGCGGTGCTGGCGCAGAGATAGATCAGGATCACTCCGATTATGACATTGGTTACAGTCCCGCCGGCTCTCTTGCGCAATTCACAGAAGAGTGGATTGGCGGTTATAACCAGCCACGATAACGTTCAGGGCTGGCCAGTTTGCAAATCTATTGGCTGGGCCATGATGAAAGAATCCTGGCTTATCGAGATACACCAAGCGTCGAACGGGGTATTGTATCCGAGCGAAGGCAGGAACTCACAGTTCGAATTGGGAGCGGGAGCGTTGGCGTCCGGATACCAAATTGTGAGATTGTAATTGTAGGCGGTGTAGCCAGGACTGACTACAGTGGTCGTGCAACCAGACGGCGTGGCAGCGGCGGCAGCGCAATTGAAAATCACGGCGTTGTCGATGTCGCGGCCGAAGCAGGGAGCCCCGGCCAGCGTCCCATTCACGGTGACCGAACACCCGCCTCCGCCGCCAAACGCCGGATGCAAGTACTGGGCAACTGGGAAGGGCGGTGGGTTCTGGAGCACCAAGCTTCCGGGACTAGGTCCGCCGACCAAGGAATAGTAGACACCGTCCGTGCTTGAGCCCACGCAGTAGATGTAGGCTCCGCTCGAAGCGCATGCGCCGGGATAGAAGGAGCCGGGAAAGTTCGTGGTGGAGCCCCAAGGCCCGATTCCTCCGGCAGACACCTGGGCAAAGAAGATGGGCGTGACGAAGTAGTAGATGTATGACTCGGCTGTTGCATAGACTCCCCAACCGGCCGTGGGAAGCTCTGTCGTGTTCCCCCAAGTTCCTACCCCCCTGGACGATAACGAAGTCACGTAGGACGGGCTGTAACAGTCGCTCGGGGGACCCGCGGGAGGACAATTTCCACCACCGAAGCAGTATACGTTAATGTCCAGGGCCGAACAGCCTGCAGCCATCGACGGGGGCCCGGCGGACCTACTCCAAGTTCCCACTCCGTTCGCTGACAATGTTGCGAAGAACGTGTTTGTCGAGCTCGTGTAGATTGTCCCGTTGAATGCAGGCACTACGCAGTAGATGTTTGAGGAATTTGTCATGCAACGTGGATCATCAATGACGTATGGGAATGGCGCGGTGCTGGCCCATGGCCCTATCCCAGACCCGGAAACCGGCGCGTAGAAGACATCAGGGGTTCTGCCATACGGGTCGGCAGCCTGGGCGCTGGGCGCATTGGACACGCCTCCGACGCAATAGATGAAGTTCGAGTTCTCGACGCACCTCTCGTCTTGTATCGGTATCGGATAGTCCGCAGTCTGCCCCCACCTCCCCACACCGCTCGATGAAATCGGGGCGAAGTACGTCGCGTTGCCGTTACCACCCACGCAATAGATGTTCCCGACTGCGGTCACGCAGCTGCTGGGAGGATTCGAACCTGGATAGGCTGTGGTCGGTTCCCAAGCTCCCAACTGGCCCGAGGATGAAATAGCCGAAGTAGATTCTGTCGGTGGCATTGTCGAGTTAGCGATTGAGGTGGATGTGGTGTGGCTACTGGTAGAAGACACTCCAGTCGAACTACCGATTCCCATCAGGAGGACGCCGGCGCCTCCAATTGCTAACAAGGTGATAACAATGGCGACTACTGAGCCCCTCAATGCGGGAGTAGGTTGTTGCGCTCTCTTTTAATGCTAGACACTAGAACGCGAAAGCACCGGCATGCTGAAGTGACGATACTCCCGTCCTGTCAATCGGAAGGAATGGTGGCAGACCCGCCGGTCTTCACCACAATATGGTGGCGAACCACGATGCTCCTCGTCATGGTTCTTCCAGCAACTGGCTAATCAAATGCTCGGCCTATTTAAAATCCACGCGGAAATGCGAGGGGTCGATATATGGCCTTTAGTGAAATGCGTCGCAATTCTCCAGGCCAAGCGCGCTAGGTCAGTATCGCCCCTCCATCACCATACACCCTCTCTCGAGGTCAGCCGGTGGCTTCAAAGGAAGCAGTTCTCGAAAGACATCAAGTCTGAAGGCATCTGATTTATGGGCCTGGCCACATCGGGTGGCCAATTCCTAGCTGAAAGCGGGCAAATAACCACGGGCAAGGCTATGTGAATCACGTCGAATTGGCCACCTTCGAAGGGCGACCAGGATCTTCCGGTAGACTTCCTGCCGTCGACCCGAGGCTGCTTTGACGAAGGGGACCAACTGTTGGTCCGCCGAATTCGGGGGCTCAACTGTTGAGCCCCCTATGTCGACAGGGCTCGGCAGGTCCGCCGTTTGATCGCCTTCTAAATGATCGGGCATGTTGTGGAGCGCTGCGGTCGGATGTCGAGACCGAGGATGATCGGCTTGTCTCGCGCCCGCACCTGCGTATCGAGCGGCTTTTGCACCATCTTCAAAAAGTCCGTCGCCGTGGGCCCTTCCGATGAAACCCTTCCCTGATATCGGAGCTGGCCTGAACGCCATGCTTTCAAATGTTGGAACTTGCAAATGTTAGAAGGTTTTTGCGCCCCGCTTTCCAAAATACGTGCAAGGCGACCCGCTCACGAGGCCACGTTGAAGTTCCCTGAAATCGTTCCGTAGGCATTTGTCGTCATGGTTGTCGAGGCAGAACTCGACGATGCGATCGGCAATCCTTGAATGCCGATCTGGCTCGAGCCAATTGAGACTGCGCTTGCGTTCGGAAACCTATTAAAAACTCTTAATAGGTAGCGCCGCTGGAAGGAACATCAGGTAAGCCGAAGATGGCAAACGTGTACGGTACTGAAGGAAGGCTTCTGGAGCAGCTGGCGCTCAACGGGGAGCTCAGCGTGAGCCAGCTGGCCAGGGCAACTGGCCTGTCGTACCCGACCACGTTATACAAGGCATCCTCCTTCCCGTTCGTGGCCTTCCAGAAGGCGGGCAGGGAGAAGAAGCTCAGGATCAGGGACGAGGACGTGGATGCGGTCTACCCCTTCCTCATAGCGCTTCAGACCAGCAGGGCAAAGAAGGCGCAGCTGACGATGGCGTTCCTGTCCAGAAAGGGCCTCAGCGATGCATCGCTGGGCGGAGAGCTCGCGCTCGAGAAGCAGTTGCCCGTGAAAGACGCCGAGCCTGATCCCGAGATCGAGATCAGGACCGGGAACCAGAACGCGTTCAGGAGATTTACCAGCCGAACGCTCTCCAAGGCAATGGACTCGGATTTTATCTCGAATTCCAGGATAGTCGAGGACCGCGACACGGCATCCGCAAAGAGGATCGGTCTGCTGCAGGTGTCGAGGCCGGAGAAGCTGCTGGTCGACGCCGTCGCGGAGAAGCAGCCCAGGGTGTTCGTCGAGAACGTCGCCGAGGCGATCACAAACTCCCGCCATAGCGTCGACACGGACTTCCTGAGGTCGTATGCGAAGAGCAGGGGGGTCCTTGAGGAAGTTGTCCGGGAGCTGGAGGAAGCCAAGGGGTCTGGGTTCCCATAGTCTCCGACAGGCAGATACAAGAGATAGCAAAGAGGCTGGGGCTGCAGGAGTCCTTCGTCGAGAGGGAGTACCAGCTGCTGGTCACGATCGAGGAGCTTCGCGCCGGCGGGCTGATGAAGCCGAAGAGCCCCCTCTGTCTCGGCGGGGGGCACGGCGTGCGCGCCTACCTGCCGCAGGAGCTCCAGAGGTTCAGCATAGACCTCGATTTCTACTCGAACGACGGGGACGTCCACAACATCCTGAGGGAGGTCAGCGGTCTCCGGGACCTCAAGCCGGTCGGGTACGGCGCGGAGTCGGAGGGCAGGTTCAAGCGGTACGATTCGGCCGTCCCCGCCGAGCTGAAGAGGTGCACGGTCGCGCTCCTCAAGCGGTACATCCAGTCCTTCAAGTCCGGCGACGTCGACCCGGAGTTCTACGTGACCGTCTCGAACACGCTCGCCTTCGGCAAGTACGAGATGAGGAAGCCGAAATCATACATCGGGGTCGAATACGTCAAGGAGGAGGTCCCGGTGCTTTCGCCGGCGCTGATCATCGCTAGCAAGGTCCGGATCATCCCGCACAGGAAGGTCAAGGACCTTTACAAGGACGTCTTCGACATCTACGCGCTCTTCAACTCGAGCGATATATCGGTGGACGACTCCGAAATCATCGCCGCGCTATCAGCGACAGGGTCGAGAGTCAGGAAGCCCGAGCTTTTCCAGAGGTTCAAGGAAACGTCCGATCCCCGCAACGCGCGGAACGCCATAAAACTGCCCTCGGAGTCTAGGCGCAGCTACCTGGAAGATTGGAAGTCCATGAACGCCTTTGTGAAAAAGAAGGCCATTACGGTTCTGGAGGGCGCAGGGATGCTGGATGGCTGAAATGCGAAGATCGCTTGGTTCAGAACTCAGTGTCAAATGCGGTAGCGCGCGTGGCATAACCGGTCACCACACTGATGCTATTGTGACGCGCTAAAGCTCCCGGGATTCTATGATTCTGTCGAAATCCTTCG
>DATLRR010000039.1:0-14489 GCA_035534595.1 Nitrososphaerales archaeon | reverse complement strand
GAGGAGGGATTGGACATCTCGGCCGCCTTCTCGCCCGCTTCGGCGACCAGATCGTCGGCAAGCGACTTGCCCTTCAGCACTTCCTCGGCTCTCGTGGCCCTTATCGGCGTCGAGCCGACTCCCGCCAGCGCGAGCCTCGCGTCCTTGCACGCCCCGTCTTTGTCGAGGGTGATCACGGCGGCCACCCCCACCGTCGCCAGGTCGCTCGCGCCTCTCCCGAGCTTGAGGTAGGCTCCCCCGCTCCTTGGCGGGAGGACCGGTACCATGACCTCGGTCAGGATCTCGTCCCGCCTGAGGCTGGTCGTGAGCATGTCCTCGAAGAAGTCCTTCGCCTTGATGACCCGCATCCGGCGGGGGCCGGCTACCTTGAGCTCCGCGTCCAAGGCCAACACGGCGGCAGGCATGTCGCCCGCGGGGTCGGCGTGGCATATCGTGCCCCCGATGGTCCCCCTGTTCCTGACCTGCTGGTCGCCGATCTGGCCGGCCGTTTCGGAGAGGATCTCGCACTTCTTGTTGATCACCGAGGATGCCGCCACCTGGTTGTGGGTCGTCATCGAGCCTATGAGGAGATGCCCCTTGGCTTCCATGATGTAGCTGAGCCCTTGAATCCCTCCGAGGTCAACGATGTTGGCTGGGCTTACGAGCCTCAGCTTCATCAGGGGGACGAGGCTCTGCCCCCCCGCCAATACCTTCGAATCGTCCATGCTCTTGAGAAGCGATATCGCCTCTGAAACGGTGGAGGGCGAGTGCATCTCAAAAGGGCGCGGGATCATTCCCGTGCTTGAGACTCGTCAAAAGTAGATATGTCTTCTTGCGCGTGCTTCGATTCGGAATACCGCGGGAAAATTGTGTAGCCAGGCGCCCTGCCGCGTGCGCCTGACTCTGGTGGGCCCCCTAGTTCTGCTGTGGAATGGTCGCGTAGGCCACGGCCTTCTCATCGGTCGCCTTTGAGCCGATGTCCAAGACCTCGTCAACGGAGGAGACGAAGATCTTGCCGTCGCCGATCGATTGCGTGGATGCGCTGGCCATGATGGCGTCGATGACGCCCTTAGCGTTGCTGTCCTGGACGAGGATCTCCAGCTTGAGGTGCTTGATGTACTCCTCTTCGTAATTCCATCTGCCCTTCGCTAGGACCGTCGTCGTGTGCCTGTCGCGTCCCCTGCCTGCCACTTCCTCAACAGTCAGGCCGCCGACACCCAACCTCTTCAGGGCTGCGTCGACTTCGGGGAACTTTTCCCTTCTGATTATCGCTTCAATCTTCTTCAAGACTGTTTTCGCCTTGAGAACCAATTGCCGTGGTTTTACTTAAGCTTTGCTCCCCGACCTTACATTCGGATTTTTGATTTATATTGTATCCAGACGTTTGGATTTACACTATAAAAAGTACGAATGTAATCGTCTCCAGCCTATTTATAGCGTCCACACACATGTCCAGTCGTGGCTAGCCGCTCATTCGGTTGGCCTACGGTTCGGGCGGCTCGCCTATCTGCTCGAGCGGGGGCGCCCTGCTCCTTGTCGGCCCCCTCAGCACGGAGGGGATGACCCCGAGGAGGAGGAACACCGTGGAGAGGAAGTAGACCGTGCGGATGGAGTCGATGAAGCTCCCGATCCAGGGAGCGCCGCTCAGCGCGGTCCCCCCGACAAAGATGTTCTGGAGGTCTGCTATGGGCACGCCCCGGGTCAGCACGAAGAAAGCCAGGCCCAAGCTGAAGCTAGCCCCCGCGATGAACACGGTCGTCGTCGTCCCCGTCGCGATCCCCCTCACCGAGGGAGGGACAGAGTTCATCACCGACGCCCTGTTGGGGGATTGGAAGAGCCCTATCCCCGCTCCGACGAGCCCAAGCGGGAAGGCGAGCTGCCAGAAGGTGACCGTCCTGCCCAGGGTCGAAAGCAGGAGGAAGCCCATGCTCGACACGATGAGCCCTGACGTGGCGAAGAACCGCGGCCCGTGCTTGTCCGAGAGGTAGCCGCTGAGGGGTCCGAGGAGGGCGATGGAGGCGGAGAGGGGGATGAGGAATATGCCCGCCGAGAGGGCGTCCAAGCCCATCGAGGGGCCCTGGAGGTAGAACGTGAGCACCAGCGTCACCGCCCCTCTCGCAAGCGAGTTGAACAGGCTGGCAACCGTCCCGGCCGTGAAGAGCCTTATCCTGAAGAGCGCCAGGTCGAGCATCGGCTCCTTGACCCTCTGCTCGATGACGACGAACGCCGCGAGGAGGCCGATGCCTGAGCCCAGGAGCAGGGCGAACTGGTCCAGCGCGAGCAAGGAGACGGCGTCGAGGGTGATGGCGGCGAGGACCGCCGCGAGTCCGCCCGCGAACGTGACGTTCCCGAGGATGTCTATCTTCTGCCCCCTCCTTATCACGGCGAGCTCCTTCAGCTTGTAGTGAGACCAGAGCGTCGCGAATATCCCGATCGGGATGTTGACGTAGAAGATGGACTGCCAGCCGCCGATGGCGGTCAGCACCCCGCCCAGCACGAGCCCCATCAGCGTGCCGATCACGATCGCGACCTGGTTGATCCCGAGCGCCTTTCCCCGCTCGTTCTCCGGGAACGCGTCGGTGATTATGGCGCCGCTGTTGGAGAAGAGGAACGCGGAGCCGACACCCTGAAGCAGCCTGAAGGCGACGAGCTGCTCGCCCGTCTGCGCGAGGCTGGAGAGCGCGGAGGCCACGGTGAAGAGCGCGAACCCGAAGGTGTAGAGCCTGACCCGCCCGAACATGTCCGAGAGACGGCCGAAGTTCACCAGCAGCGAGCCGTTGACGAGCTGGTACCCGAGGAGGATCCACAGGAGGTCGAAGAAGGAGGTGGCCCGAAGCTCCCTCGAGATGGTCGGGAGGGCTATGAGGACGATGTTGGTGTCGAGCGACGCCATGAGCACCCCGAGGGTGGTGTTGGAAAGGACGACCCACTTGTATTGCAATGGCTTTACACCTAGCGTCTCTCAGTCTCTTCTGGCCGCCCTTGGGCAGCGGTAATAACGGTAGTGATGCCTCGAGGCCAGAGGAGGCTCCGTGTTTAATATCCGGAGGCTCGGCTAAAGAGGCGAGTCGGCTAACTTGTCAATAGTTGCTTTCATCATGATGAACGTGAAGGTCGGGACGGACAGGGACACGGTCAACAAGCTCAGGATGTTGAGGGGCGTCAAAGAGGTCGACGAGGTGTACGCCGTCTACGACGTCGTCGCGATAGTGGAGACGGAGTCGATGGCCGAGCTCAACGAGCTGGTGAACTCGGAGATTCGCAAGATCGAGACTGTCACTAGCACCAACACGATAATCGCGGAGAAGTACCCGTAGGGCCGCGCAGGCCGTCGGGCGACCTTATTAGTGACTGGAGGCCTCTCCGCGTTTCGGTGGGAGCGTGAGGAGAATTGGGTTGGGCGCGGGTCTCATCGCGACGGTGCTCCTTCCGATCGCGTTCCTGCTCTTCGGGTTGCTCAAAGCCGGCCAGACCCTCCCAGCGATCCTCCTTCTCAGCGGGTTGTGGGTGCTCGTGTTCGGACTCATGATGGAGGGGAAGCAGGAGAGACTCTACTACTCGGGCTTTGGAGCCATGGTCGCCCTCCTCTCCACCTATCTCTTTGTCCCGGTGCAGTATACCGTCGGGCTGGTCCTCGTCGCCCTGGTTGTGTTGGCCCTGATTCGGGCCTTGTCCAGGCCAGGAGCTTAGGCCGGTCACGCCGGAGGGAAGGCCCAGCCGCTCTCCCTTCGGCGCTTGTTGCGAATCAGCAAGGAAGCCACCAGGACGATGATGGCGGCTGCCGCCACGATAGCCAGGATCACGGGGTAGTCGAGTGACGACGTCCCCGTCACGGCGGTTGGAGAGACAACGACGAGAGCCACGGAGGGCCTGGCCGCCCTTGCTATTCCAGCCCCTTGCCATGAGGCGAATGAATAGACGAAGAGCGAGGGAGTCGCGCGCAACGTCACGTTGGAGGACGGGGGGACGTAGAGGGTCTTGTTGGTCCCCGCCTGGACGGTCCCTGACCCAGATGAGTAGGAGTAGGCGATGTTCGTGCCGGCGTCCGCCGCGATCGCGAGCTGGGCGTAGAACGTCGCGTTCTCGCTCAATGGCCCGGTGACGGTGACGCTGACGGACGTGTTGGTCCCGTTGTAGGTCCCTGCCCCCGAGCCGGTCCACTTCTCGAACTGCCACCCTTGGTTCGCCATGGCGGTCACGTCCAGGCTGAGCCCCGCGTCGGTCCAGCCGGGCCCCGGAGCGACATGACCAGTGACCGACCCGTTGTCAATGGTGCCAGAGGAGCCGAAGATGTTGCCTCCGTGGGGGTCGTTGACGCCGATGTCGGTGTAGTATTGGTGGACGTAGTCCCCTGTGACGGTCTCGTCAGGAGCGGAGATGCCTATCAATTGGCCTTGCAATCCGTTCCCTTGGCCGCCATTCGCTGAAACCCCTCCGCCTGCTTGCTGCCACCTCTCCGTCGGGGCCGAGCTGTTGAGGAAGCGGGTGAAGGAGTAGGCGCTTCCCGCGTCGAACCAGCCTGTCGTCGCGTTGCCGGCTAGAGAGACGACCAATGGGCTCCCAAACGCGGTGGAGTTGAACTCCGGGGCCTGAGACGGCGTCCCGCCGCCGACGATCCTGTAGCCGACCGAGACCTCGTACTGCTGGTAGAACCGGATCGGGTTGGGGATTGCGTCAGGCGAGGAGACAATCCAGCTCTGCGTGCTGGTGGCCCAGCGCTCGCCTGGGGCTCCGGAGACGGTCCCGTTGATGCTGGCTTCCAATCCTACAATCGCGAAAATCACCGTGGGCGTCGTGCGGAGCGGCTGCGTGATGGTCACCGGGTCTGGCGAGGCGCTGGGGGCGAACGGAGGCACCTCGTAGACGAGCTCGGGCTCCGCCGATGCGGGGAGGGCCTGCCCTCCGCCCGCGACCTGATACGAGACGGCCTCCTGGACGAGGTGGTAGTAGACGAACGTCGCGTTCCCGCCGGCGCCGAACGTGGCCTTGGTGCCCGATTCTTGGGTGACCCCGGTTTGCGCGCTGAAGACCCACGCCTCGAGGGCGCTCGAGCCCGAGGAGTTGATCGAGACCGTGATCTTGGTGCCGGGGTCTGCCTCGAGCACCGTGGTCCCCGGCGAGATGGCCATGGTCTGCGGCTCGCCGGTCAAAAGGTAGGTCGCGGAGAAGCTTGGGACGGACGCGTCCGTGGTGGCGGGCATGAGCGTGATCCTCGACGGCGCGCCCGCCAGCCCGGTGACGAACTTGTGGGCGGAGATATACATCGTTGCCCCGCTCGCGGCGAACGGGTAGACCTGCCCGTCGCTCGCCAAGGTCACGGGCGACTGGGTCTGGTTGTAGAAGATCTCGGTGGTCGAGGTCCCGCTTTCGAACTCGTCGATCCACATCCAAGCGGAGTTCAGGGTGGCGGCGTTGTTGGTGTAGGTGACCCCTCCTTGGTTCCCGTAGTAAGCGGAAGCGTGATACCACTCGGTCATCAGTCCGGTGAAGAAACCGTGCGCATTCACGGGAGAGAACGCGTCCCCGACAAAGGCCAGCGCCCCCTCGCTGCTATAGCTCGTCTCAGCGGCGGCGCCCGTGTTCCAGTCCTGCGCCAGCATCTGGACGCTTGGACCCGAGAAATTGAGGCTGAGCAGGACGCTGTCACCCGAGTTTACGATGCCGGAGAAAGCGCTCAGCCCTGCCCCCTGGATAGGGTAGACCGGCTTGCCGTCGGTCCCGTAGACCTGGTAGCTGAACCCGAACCCCTGAAAGTAGCTGCCGTCCGAGTTCGGCCAGTGATAGGAGAGGCCCACCTGATACCAGTAGCCCTTGGTGGTCACTCCGTTCAGGAGGTATCCGGGACCGTAGCCGTCTGAGTCGGCCTGCGCCACGGCGGTCACGTTGTACTCGAGCGACGAGTAGTCCTGGGTGAAGGTGGTGCCGAGCTGCTCGTCGTAGTTTGGTGAGGGCGCGCCCTGCGGCGCCAAGGAGTCCGGCCGGGCCGAGAGTCCCATCGATGCGGGGTGGGATGCGGTCCCTCGGGGGGAGAGGGGGAGGCCCGCCGTCGAATGGGAGCCTTTGGCTGGAGCGAATCCCGCCTGGGGGACCGATGCCAGGAGAATGAGCACTGCGATGGCAACGGCGCTTCTCCAGACTCGCCTGCTCTGACTGAGGGGCGCCAACGGCGATCGGGGCATCATGAGAACGCCGCTCAATTAAGCATCCGCCCTTCTCTCGAGGTCGTAGGTTCGAGCCCGATTCAGGATATAACGTGTTTGGTGCATTACTCTATGGTCGCCTCTTTGGTCTCGGCGGAGGCGGACCCAGACCGCGCTGGCAGCTTATTATCGTGCCGGCCTCTGCCGTTCGAGAGGGGGAGCCGCAAGTGGGAGAGGCCGAATCCGCAAGACCTGAGGTGAAGGTCCGGAAGGCGAGGGCGGGCGACCTCGAGCAGTACGCGAAGAACGTGCAGTCCGTCGCGGACGAGGGGGGATACATCTTCGTAGAGCGGGTGACCGAGGAGAGGAAGAAGTCCATGGGGAAGCTCTTCAAGGACAAGGCATGCCTTGTAATCGTCGCCGAGGTCGTCGAGGGCGGCGGGCGGAAGCTCGTGGGAAGCTTGACGCTGGCGAGGTATGGCGACGCAGAGAAGACGAGGCACGTCCGCGCGCTCGGGATGCTCGTGGTCAGGGGGTACCGAGGGAGGGGGATCGGGACGAAGCTCATGGGGTACGCGCTCGAGTGGGCGAGGGCGAAGAAGGGCGTGGAGAAGGTGTCCCTGGGCGTCTTCTCGAACAACAAGAGGGCCTTCAGCCTCTACGAGAGGTTCGGGTTCAAGGTCGAGGGGGTCAGGAGGAAGCAATGCCACATCGCGGGCAAGCACGAAGACGAGATCGACATGGCGCTCTTCGTGAAGTGATCTAGGCCCGTCCGTCACCCATCCCTTCGAAAGCAGACGGGAACGTTTAAACTCGCAGAGGGGCAAAATGAAAGACGGATGCACGGCGTCAGGGTCAGCAACCTCCTCAAGAAGTATGGCGACGTCGTCGCGGTCGACGACCTCACGATGGACTTTGAGAAGGGGACGCTGACGACGCTGCTGGGCCCCAGCGGGTGCGGGAAGACCACGACGCTCCGGTGCATCGCGGGCCTAGAGAAGCCCGACAGGGGGACGATATCGATCGGCGACGCGACAGTCTTCTCGAAGGAGACCAACGTCCCGCCGGAGAAGCGGAGGGTCGGGATCGTCTTTCAGTCCTACGCCATATGGCCGCACATGACGGTCTTCGACAACATCGCCTTCCCTCTCAAGATCAGGCACGTGCCGAAGCAGGAGATCGACCAGAAGGTGAAGAAGGTGATGGAGATGGTCAGGCTTACCGGCCTGGGCGGGAGGTCCGCCACGCAGGTGAGCGGCGGGCAGCAGCAGAGGATCGCCCTCGCTAGGGCCCTCGTCTTCGACCCGGATGTCCTCCTCCTCGACGAGCCCCTGAGCAACCTCGACGCGAGCCTGAGGGACATCGTCCGAGTCGAGGTCCGGGAGATACAGAGGTCGCTCGGGATCACGACGATCTACGTCACCCATGACCAGACGGAGGCGCTCTCGATCTCGGACAAGGTCGTGGTCCTTAGGGCCGGAAAGATCATGGCGGTGGGCACCCCAAAGGAGATCTACACGAGACCGCCGAACGAGTTCATCGCGTCCTTTGTCGGAAAGGCGAACATGCTGCCGGGGACGGTGACCTCGATGCCGGGAGTCCCCACCGCGAGGTCAGGGGAAAGCCTCGTCGTCATCGAGACCAGGTTGGGGGAGGTCAGGTGCCACCAACACGGCGCGGTCGAGGTGAAGGAGGGCGACAAGGTGCTGTTCACGATAAAGCCTGAGAACGTCATCGTCTCGGACGACGGCAAGCAGGCCCACGGGCCGAACACCTTCACGGGCAAGGTGGAGTTCACCTCGTATCTGGGCGCCTTCTCGGAGGTCATCGTCTCGGTCGGAGGGGAGATGATAAGGATCGTGAAGAAGTCGGAGGACGCAGAGTTCGAAGGCGGGCAGGCGGTCTCGGTCTCCTTCCCGGAGCACTTCTGCTCCCTGCTTCGCCCGGACGGGCGAGCCTGACCGTCTTGGGGCCGCGGGATGCCAGTTAGAATAAACCTTCACCAACCTTTATATAAAATTCGGCGTCAACGAGCCACATGCGAACCAGGCGCGGGGTTTCCACCACTGCTGTGATTGCTGTCGTGATTGTAGTCGTTGTAATCGGCATAGCTGCGGTTGCGCTGCTGCCCTCGACCAAGTCGAGCAGCACGACCTCCAGCACATCGACCACGTCGACCACATCGACCAACCGCGACGCTGCCGTGTATCAGGCGGCCCTCACGGATGGCAGCGTGGTGGTGTACGGAAGCCCCAACGCTGCGCAGTTCGCCAACATCACGGCTGCGTTCAACGCGGTGTATCCCGGGATCACGGTCCACTATACGTCGCTCCAGCCGCCGCAGGCGGTCCCACAGGTCGAGTCGGAAGAGTCAGCCCAAGGTCACAGCGCGGACATCCTTCTCCAGGCCGCGACGACCGTGTACACGCTCGAGCCGGCGGGGAGCGCCTGCTCCTGCGTCAAACCCTACGTCTCCTCATATGCAAGCGACTTCCCGAAGGCCGTCCTCGACCCGCTGAACCAGAGCACCCCGATCATCGAGCTCGCCTTCGGTTGGGCCTACAACACCAACATGATTTCTGCCGCCAACGTCCCGACGACGATGGCGCAGGTGGCCAACGCGCAGTTCAAGGGCGAGATAGTCATGAACGACCCGACGACGGGGACAGCGTTCACCCAGTACTGGGCATCGCTCGAGGGGGTCCTAGGCAACTCCACCGTGACCACCTTCCTCCATGACCTCAAGAACGCGACCTCCCCGACCATAGTCCCCACGACCACCAGCTGCATGAACGACGTGGCGAGCGGCGCCTACGCGATCTGCCTCGGAGGCTACATGCAGGACGCCGCGCCCGACATCCAGGCAGGCGCCCCCATGAAGTTCCTCAACATCACCGGGCTGCCCTTGATGCTCACTCCATCGAACGCGGCGATCCTCAAGAATGCGGTGCATCCCAACGCCGCGCAGCTCCTCATCGACTTCATGGCCTCCCCTGCAGGCCAGACGGCGTGGGGGAACATCAACGTGAGGACGCCGGTGAGCCTGACCGTCACCGCCAAGTGGTCTCTCACGTCGGAGATAGCGGCCTTCTATCCGGGCGCCGGGACCCAGATATACTTCCCGACCCCACAGGTGGCGACGTCAGCGAGCGCCTGGGCGGCGACCTTCGCATTCCTAAAGGCCTAGCCGAACCGCCTTGACAGGGAACGTGGGGAGGCCCATCCTCCCAGTCAGCTTCTCCTCCCTGGCCCTCTTCGCCGGGGTGGCGGTCCTCGCGGTCTTCATACTCTATCCGGTATTCTTCACCGTCTCGAGCAGCTTCTGGAGCGGCGAGCCCGGCCTCGCAGGGCACTACACCCTGGGCAACTACGAGGCGCTGCTGGGAAGCGGCGAGACCTACGTCACCGTGTTCAACACCTTCGTCCAGGCGGGGGGCTCCGCCGCCATCGCGATAGGCCTCGGGACCGTCCTGGGCATAATCACCGTGAGGACGGACACCCCGTTCCGGCGCGCCCTCTTCTACCTCCCGTACTTCCCACTCGCATTTCCGGTGCTGATCGCCAATCAGGCCTGGATCTATCTCTTCGAGAAGAGGGCGGGGCTGCTCAACATCGTGTTCGGACGGCTGGGATTCTCCACCTCCACCTTCAGCATCTACAGCTGGCCCGGGATGATATTCGCGAGCGCGATGGCCCTGACGCCTATCGCCTACCTTACGATATCCGCCGCGATGCGCAACATGGACACGTCCCTCGAAGAGGCCAGTAGGGCGTCCGGCTCGGGCGTGCTGAATACGCTCCGCAATGTGTCCATCCCGCTCATGGTCCCGAGCATATTCTCCGCTTTCCTGCTCTGCTTCACCCTCTCCGCGGGCTCGTTCGAGACGCCTGCGATGATCGGCCTCCCGGCGGGAATCAACGTGATGATGTCGTCGGTCTACGACAACGTCTACGGCGGCGTGCCCAACTACGCGGCCGCGAGCACGGAGTCAGTGCTGCTGCTCGCGATAGTCATGGTCGTGGTCTACCTCTACAACCGTTCCCTCCGGCGGTCGAGGAGGTTCGAGGTTGTCACCGGGAAGGGGTACTCGAGCGGCAGGGTGCTCTCCATCGGGCGCTGGAAATACGTCGCTTTCGCGATAATCGCGGCTTACCTCATCCTCGCCATCGGGCTCCCCCTCTTCACGATCACGCTGCTCTCGCTCGTCCCCATCTGGCTCCCGAACGACCTCTTCGGAAGGCTGAGCCTGAAGAACTTCCAGTTCCTGCTCTCGAACAGCTCGGGTGCGTACCCGGCACTCGCCAACAGCCTCATCGCGTCTTTGATTGCCGCGAGCGTGATACTGGGCGTCGCCCTGGTCATCGTCTTCGCCGCGAGGAGGACGACCATCCGCGGACGGGGGCTGCTCGAGGGGCTGGGGATGTTCCCCATCTCGATGCCCGCGCTGGTGCTGAGCTTCGGGCTGCTGTGGGCGTTCCTGACGATACCGACGGGCCTCTACGGGACGCTTGGCGTGATGGTGATAGCGCTCACGGTAAGCCTGCTGCCGCAGGGCATCAGGTCGATCAGCGGAGGGGTCGTCCAGGTCCAGATGGAGCTGCAGGAGGCCGCGCGGGCCTCGGGGGCGAGCATGGCGACCACGATAAGGCGGATCTTCCTTCCCCTGGCCAGGCCCAGCCTCGTCGGGGCGTGGCTCTACGTCTTCATCGGCAGCTTCAACGCTCTCGGCGCGGTCCTCCTTCTCCAGTCCTCGGACAACCAGCTCTTCTCGACACTCCTGTGGAGCTTCTTTTCGAGCTCCCAGCCGTCGGCGGAGCAGGCCTTCGCGGCGGGCTGCGTAATTCTGTTCTTGATACTCGTGTGCGCCATCGCGGTGATGGTGGTCGTCCAGCGCAGGCTAGAGAGGAGCCCGCGCCCCGCTTCCGAGCGGCTGCCCGGGCCGGTCGCCCCCTAGGTCGCCCTCTTCAGGGAGGCCTTCATCCGCGTGACGAGGGTCCCGTCGGCTTTCGCCCCCGCCCTCCGGAGCAGGAGGACGACCGCGCCGCAAGCGGGCGGAAGCCTCGGGTCGACGATCCTCGCCCCGGGAGCCGCGGCCCGGATGGTCTCCTCCAGCGGCCCGAGGACCGGCCGGCCTGCCCTGAAGACGCCCCCGTTGAGGGACACCCCGAACCGCGTCTTGAGCATATCGAGCCTCGAGGCTGCCGAGACCACCAGCTCGCCGAGGACCCTTCCCTTCTCCTTGAGTATCTCCCGGGCGACCACGTCTCCGGCGTCCGCGGCTTGGCCGACCAGGGCGGAGAGTGAGGCGATCTCGGAGACGGTCATGTGCCCCGCGTACACCTGCGCGATGATCCCCTGGGGCTCCCTCACCTCGAGCTTGCGCATTATCAGCCGGAGCAGCGCGGTCCTGGGGCCGCGCCCGTCGTAGTCCCTCATCGCGGCGTACAGGGCGTCCCTCCCGATGTCGTAGGAGCTTCCCCTGTCGTCTACGACGTGCCCCCACCCTCCCACCCGGACCACCTCGCGCCCTCGGTCCGCCTGGGCGGCGGCCACGCACCCGGTCCCGGCGATCAGGGCGACCCCGGGCTCGTCGATGAATGCCCCGGTCACGGCGCTCCGCCAGTCGTTCACGATGAGGTCGCGGCCCCGCTCGCCCGGACCCAGCGCCATCGACCCTATCGCGCGCCTCATTATCGCCGTGTCCTCAGGCGAGTCGAGCCCCGCGAGCCCGAAGCAGGCCTCCAGCCTCAGGCGTCCCTTCCCCATCCCGGACTGGGCGAGCGCACCCTCGAACGACCGCCTCAGCGAGGCGACCGCGTTCCGCACGCCGGTGTTGTGGTAGTTGGAGCGGCCCCCGGAGCCCACGCCCAGGACGGAGCCCCTCGGGTCGCAGAGCACGCACGTCGTCCGCGTCCCGCCGCCGTCGAAGCCCGCGTAGAGGCGGGCCGGCCCGTCCTTCATGCTTGGCTACGCCGCCTCCACGTACTTGCCCGGGTTCATGATGCCCTCGGGGTCGAAGGCCTTCTTGATCTCCTTCATCAACCTCAGCGCCTCCTTCCCCTCGTGCGCCTCGAGCTGCTCCCTCATGAGCTTCGCCTTCTGCGTCCCGACGCCGTGCTCCCCCGTGACCGAGCCGCCGATGCTTATCCCGTACCGGCATATCTCCTCGAAGGCCCGGTGGGCGGCCGCGCGGCTCCTGGCGTCGTCCTCGTCGTAGAGGATGACCGGGTGGACGTTCCCGTCCCCCGCGTGGCCGTTGACGAGGATCCTCAGGCCGTGCTTGGAGGCCGTCTCCTTCACCTTCGCCATGTACTCCCCGAGCCTGTCGATGGGGACCGCTATGTCCTCGACCTGGACTGCCTTCCCGAGCCCGCGTATCGCGAGGTACGCCATGGCCCGGATCTGGTAGAAGGCATCCGCCTCCTCGGCGTCCTTGGCGACCACGATCTTGCTCGGCCCGTTGCGCTTGAAGATCTCCATGGCCTCCGCGAGCGAGGGCTCTTCGATGTCTACTATCAGGGTCGCCTCCGCCTCCTCCTGCTTCGTGTCGAGGTGCATGTTGACCGCCTGGATCGTCTCCCTGTCGAGGAACTCGAAGATGTGGGGCATGATCCTGGACGCCCTCAGCTGGCAGATGGCGTCGCTGGCAGAGCGCCAGTCGTCGTACGTCAGGAGGAGGCGCTGAGGGATCGCCTTCGGGATGGGTATGATCTTCAGCCATGCCTCGGTCACGACGCCGAGCGTTCCCTCGCTCCCCACCATTAGATGGACGAGGTCGAAGCCCGCCCGGTTCTTCGCGAGCGGCTCCCCGAAGTTGGAGACCTTGCCGTTGGGGAGGACGACCCGCAGCGCGAGGACCCAGTCCTTCACGGTCCCGTACTTCACGCAGCGCAGCCCCCCCGAGCCCTCCGCCACCGCCCCGCCGACCGTGCAGAGCGAGCTGCTGGCGGGGTCGGGGGGGAAGAAGAAGCCGTCCTTCCCGAGGCGCTTGTTCAGGTCCTCGAGGGTGACCCCCGCCTGGGCGCGCGCGTACCAGTTCACGGTGTCGACCTTGAGCACCGCGTCCATCCTGCGCATGTCGAGGATTATCGCGCCCTTAGAGACGGCAGCCCCCGTGAGGCTGCTGCCCGCCCCCCTGGGGACGACAGGGACATTCCTCCTCCCCGCGAGCGCGACTATCTTCCTCACCTCCTCCTCCGAGGCGGGCCTCACGACGACCGCGGGCGTCGCGCGGAAGCCCGCCATGTCCTCCGAGTACTCCTCGAGCTTCGGCGCGTCCGCGAAGACGTTCTGCGCGCCGCTTATCCTGGCCAGCGCCTCGGGGAGCCCCGGGCCGCCTTTCCTAGCTCGCGTGGGCATTCCAAGACCCCCCGCTACGCGAAGATCCCCAGGACGGCGTCGTCGGCGAGGGCGACCGCGTACCCGGCGATCCCCCTGATGTCCCTGAGTATCAGCGAGAGGCGGTATGCGTTCTTCTCCTCGTACGACGTGGGCAGCTTGTACCCGCTCTCGTAGAGCTGCCTCACGAGGGGCATCTTCTGGAAGACGGAGTTCGCCGAGACGATGTCCTTCGAGAGGAGGGCCTTGAGCGCGAGCGCCTGCATGTCGGCGGTGGTCTTCGACATCCTCTGGACCACCGAGACGAAGTTCCGGTCTGGCCTCTGAGTGAGCGCGGCGACGTGCTGCCCGACCCACATGGCGTAGTAGGCTATCCTCCCGAGCTCCCTGGTCGCGATCGTCATCACGATGACCTGCGAGACGTCGGAGAGCCTCATCTCCTCCCTCAGCTTCCTGCTCTTCGCGGCCTGGAAGGCGAGGCGCATCATCAGACGGTACACCTTTGTGCTCTGCGAGCCCCTCAGGTACGCGTCCTGCGCGAGGCTCGCGTCCCCGCGGTCGAGGGCGGTGACGGCGTCGCTGAGGACCGCCGTGGAGGTGGCGGAGAAGCGCTCGATGGTGTCCAGGAGGCTGAACTTCGCGGGGTCGATGAGGTTGATCAGGTCGACGTGGTCGGCGTAGTCCTCCGAGACCTCGACCCCCATGATGCCCTCGAGGGTCTGCCGGATCATCTGCTTGTGGTGGGGCTGCATCTTGTTGCTGGAGGAGAAGATCCTCGTCACGTCGTTTCCCTGGATGTAGGACGCCGTGATGCCCAGGTCGAGGAACCTCTGGTCCTTCAGCGGGTCGATGTCGATGGTCCTCGAGTGCCCCGTGTGCTTGGGCTCCGTGGGGGTTATCACGAGGCTCCCCTCGTCAAGCTCGGTCGAGACAAGGTCCCCCTTCTTGAGCTGGAGCTGCTCGACCCACTCTTTGGGCACCGTTATCATGAAGGTGCCCCCCGCTGTCGCCTGAATCTTGCGGACTTGCAC
>DATLRR010000038.1:0-100120 GCA_035534595.1 Nitrososphaerales archaeon | reverse complement strand
GACTGCCCGGGGTCACCGGAATAGGGATAGGGAAGGACCACATCATAGTATACGTGTCGAGCGAGACGGTCGAAGTTCCCGCCCAAATCGAAGAAGTGCCCATAATCAAGATTCGCAGAATGTAGAATCCGGCCGCGACTTCGACACACATACGTTTAATTAGCTTGGGTCAAGCGGACAATCCACTGAGGAACTTGCAGTAGGATGGGTGAAAATGGATGAGTTATGGAAATCGTAGTGGAGGAAGAGGCGGATACGGAAGTAGCAGGGGCGGAGGCTACGGCGGATCCGGATCCGGCGGCGGGGGAGGAAGAAGCAGCAGCAGCAGCGGCGGCTTCGGCAGTTCCTTCAAACCAAAGCCAGTTGAGGTCGGTAAGGAGTACGACGTTACTATCTCCGACACCAGCAGGCGAGGCGAGGGCATTGCGAAGATCGACGGCTTCGTCATCTTTGTCGCAGGCGCGAAGCAGGGCCAGAGCGCAAGGATCAAGGTCACCCGAGTCACTGACCGTTTCGCGACCGGTGAGGTCGTGACCGGAGCAGGCGCGGGCGTGGCCGAGTCAACCTCTGAGTCTTCGGGCAGCGAAGAGCAGCCCGAGGCGTAAGAGCTAGGCTACCCGAAACCCATCCTGGTTGCCCTTACGGGCGCCAGGCACCTCCTTTTTGTAAACATAGGCACCAAAGTTTAATCAACGGTCTCGTAGAATCTCCGCACGATGGCCACGCTCTTGCCGCGCGGCACGGGCGGCCTGAACGATTTTGGAAGGCCTTAAGTGAGGGACGCAAAGGGCGAGCTTCACCTCTAGACCTGAAGTGACTCGCTTGTGCTGCACTCCCCCGTAAACCCTCGAAACCTTGGCTCCGGACTGGAGCGCACCGGGAGCAACACCGACCGCTCACGGGTCAACAGGCCGGTGGTGGGTCGCTGGCCGTGACCACGGCAGCGGACGAGACGATGATAGCCTTCGATTCCGTCACCAAGGCTTACTCGACGAAGTCGGAATCGGTGAAAGCCCTCGACTCCGTCTCCTTCAACGTTGAGAGGGGCGGGATCGTCGCGGTTGTAGGCCCCTCGGGGAGCGGCAAGACGACGCTCCTCAACATGGCCGCAGCTCTGGACTTTCCGACGCAGGGGACAGTCAAGGTCGCCGGTCTCGTGACGTCCGCGCTCGGGAAGGAGGACTTGCAGAAGTTCAGAAACGAGACCGTCGGGGTAGTCTTCCAGCAGTTCTTCTTGATCGGCCACCTCAACGTGTTCCAGAACGTCATGATACCGCTCATCCCGAGGCGTCTCCCCTCAAGCGAAAAGACGAAGAGGATCCTCGACTCGATCGCCAAGGTCGGCCTAGCGGACAAGGCGCAGCGGCTGCCCTCGGAGCTCTCCGGCGGGGAGCTTCAGCGAGCCGCCATCGCTCGCGGCATGGTGGGGGGCGCGCCGGTGATACTCGCGGACGAGCCCACCGGAAACCTTGATCACAAGAGAGGGTCTGAAGTCATGGACATCCTGGTGGAGGAGAGCCGGGAGAGGAGCAAGACCGTACTGATCGCGACGCACGACCTCCGGCTCCTGGACAGGGTCGACGGGATCGTCTACCTGGAGGATGGCGAGATAACGAAGATTGAGGGGAGGCGCGTTCAAAAGATTGGCGCGTAGACGAAGGCCGCTGCGGGCGCTCTCCCTGGTGTTCGCGGGGTTCGTCACGCTGGTCCTCCTCTCCCAGCTCTCGGCGCACTTCTTCGCCGAGGCGATCCCGAAATTCCTTCTACTCAAGGACGCGGCAGTCATATCGGGCATCCAGCAGACCTCCACCGAGCTCGCCTTCGCCGCAGCCGCGCTCGGGCTTGTCTTCGGCGCCGCCGTCCTCCTCATAACCAGGCAGAAGGTGGCCGCCGACGCAGACGTGTACAGGGCGACAGGTCTTCCGTTCTCCTCCGCCTTCCTCCGCCTCCTCAGGTCCCACTCGACGACCCCATTGGCGTGGGTCGCCGGGGCCGCCGCCGTGACAACCCTGGTTGACCTCGACTTCGGTCTCAACGCGCTATTCCCCATAGGCCTTGCAGTCTCCTTCGCCGGCCTCCTGGTCGTCTGGCTGGCCTTCCTCACGTCCGTGTCATTTTCTCAGAAGGGGTTCCAAGGCAGGTCTGGAGGGAAGGCAGGTTGATTGGCGCATGGTAGCGAAGATCCAAGGGCTGATGACGATCGAGCTGGCATCTCACGCGCCCACCATCATCGCGAGCTGTGCCGCCATGGGCTTCGCAGGCTACCTAGCGACCTTCTTCGAGAACGCCTCCTGGGTGGCCGCCGAGGCAGCGGGGACGACATCGCCGTCCTTCGCCCCTTCCGCGATCTTGGTGGTGATGGCTACGCTTCCGTCTATCTTCGTGGTCCTGGGCGTGTACGCCCTGATTGACGCGAACGAGGAAGCGCTGAGATACGAGGTCGGGGTGTTCACCAGCCAGGGGATAGACGGCGACACTGTAATCGACGTCTGGTCTGCACTCTATGGGTGGCTGCCGATAGCCGCCTATTTCTTGGGGCTCCTGGCGTATCTGGCCTTCACGCCAGGAGTGATAGCCAACCTCCAGAACGGCCTTCCAGACATAATCAGCGGACTCTTCTTCATCACAGGTATGGCCACCCTCATACTGATACCCTTCAAGCTGAACGGCGTCCTGAAGACCTCACCATACACAGTGGTCAGGTCCTAGGCCGGACGCCAGCCCCGCGGCCGGAGAATCGTCGCCTAATCGCGCGTGCGTGGAGCCGCCGCGACGACCCGTCCGTCAATTCCTTATATAGGGCGGCTCAGCCTTTCTTTCTAGGACATAAGTAAATCCTAGATATGTGATTTGTTATATCAAGCGCCTACGCTAGAGACCCTGGAAGACAGAGACGCTTCGAGAGTGCGACCGACAGGTGCCCTCGATGCGGCAAGACCACGATGGTGACTGACAACCCGAGAGGGGAGGTCTACTGCACCAGCTGCGGCTTCGTGGTGAAGGAGAACGTCATAGAGACTGGCCCCGAATGGCGGTCGTTCTCGAACGAGGAGAAGGACGAGAGGAGCAGGACGGGTCTTCCCACGTCAGTGGCGATCCACGACATGGGCCTCGCGACCATCATAGGCGGGGAGAACAAGGACGCGGCCGGCAGGTCGCTCACCGGCGCCATGAAGTCGAGCGTCGAGCGGATGCGGACTTGGGACCGCAGGAGCCAGGTCCACGAGTCCCAGGACAGGAACCTGAAGCAGGCCTTCAGCGAGCTCCGCAGGCTCTCAGAGAAGCTTTCGGTTTCCGAGGCGGTCACGGAAAGGGCCGCCTACATCTACCGCAAGGCCCTCGAGAGGAACCTAGTGAGGGGCAGGTCGATCACCGCGATATTAGCCGCGTCGCTCTATGCGGCCTGCAGGGACAGGGAAGTCCCCAGGACACTGAAGGACGTCGCGGCGGTGGGCTTCATCAAGAAGAAGGACCTCGCCAGGTCTTACAGGCTGCTCCTCAAGGAGATGGACATCCAGATGCCCGTCGTCGACCCGATGAAGTGCATGTCGAAGATCGCGTCCAGGGCGAACGTGAGCGGCAAGACCCAGAGGAGGGCGCGGGAGATACTCCTCAGGGCTGAGCAGGCGCGCATCTCGGCTGGCAAGGACCCGATGGGGATATCTGCATCCGCGCTCTACGTCGCGTGCATCCTCGAGGGCGAGAACATGACCCAGAGAGACATCGCCGACGCGGCCGGCGTCACCGAAGTCACCATCAGGAACCGCTACAAGGGCCTTCGGTTGGCCCTCGGAATCTAGTAGCGCTCGACCTTCCCGAGCACATCGTCCCCGGCCGTCCGGTCTTGGATGATGACGGAGAGCACCCTTTCGGTCAGCCCCCAGATGACGAGGCGCCGGTGGACGAGCGACGGGAATGCCATCCCCACGCCCTCCCTCCGGAGAAGATACGTGGACCTGGCTTCCTTCCTAGCCAAGCTTCTCAGTGGGACCCACTCGTATGACGCTACCTCCTTGTTCAGGGTCACCGTGGTGGAGGCGGCAAGCTTGAAGACGGACGGGACCACAACGACCTCCCTCGTCCTCGCCTTCAGCTCGCGCATGTATCCGAGGAAGACCGCGGCCCTCGAAGAGAGGTCGATTCCCACCTCCTCTGAGGTCTCCCTACTGGCCGTCTCCTCGAAGCTCCCGTCCGTCGCGTTCGCCATGCCCCCGGGAAAGGCCACCTGACCCGACCAGGGGTCTCCCTCCCTCTCCGCCCTCCTGATGAGGAGGACCTGCTCGTCATCCCGGAGAACGCGGAATATTACCGCGACGCCGGCGCTCGCTCTCGGGACGAGCCGCGTCGGCTCCTCGCGCGTGAGCCTCTGGATCAACGAATCGAGGAACCCCGCCCTGGCCAAGTCGCAGGAATGTCCCGAGAATCTTAAAATACACTTTTCGCTTCTCCGCAAGAACGTTGTCTGATTCAGAACTCGATAAGATCCTTGCAGAGAAGACTAAGAGGCTGGTTGCCGAGCACTCTCAAACGAAGCACGGTCACATCATCGAGCTGACCGAGGCCACCTTCGACAAGCTGGTCAACGGCCCCAAGGTCACCTTCGTCGACTTTTGGGCGGTTTGGTGCGGCCCATGCAGGACGATGGAGCCGGTCGTCGAGCGCCTCGCGGCCAAGTTCGACGGGAACGTGAACTTCGGGAAGCTCAACGTCGACGAGCACTCGAGGATCGCCACGAGATACGAGGTCCAGTCCATCCCCACCTTCATGATGTTCAAGAACGGGAGACCCGTCGACGCAATCATAGGGACGATGCAGGAGGCTCCCCTCGAGCAGCGCATACGGAAGGCCGCCGGCGGGTAGAGCCCCGCCCTACCCTACGCGAGTCCCATCTAGCAGGAAGATGTCGGCGTCGCTCAGCCTGAACGAGCCCGACGAGAGGATGGGGCCGAAGTCGAACCCGCCCTTTGCGTTTATCGCCTGCCCGCCGACGAGGTTGTTGAAGGGGGGCATCACGATGAGCTTACCCTCGCCTCTCTTGATGGGCGGGTGCCCCGCCTTTACCAGCAGGTCCTTGACGTCGTAGGTCGCGAAGAGCCAGACCGCTTCCTTGCTCCTCGCCCCGAACTTGTCCCTCATCTCATACCGGAAGTGCGAGTGACCCATCACGATGGTCCTCGACGCTATTACATCCTGCGAGGGCCACGAGTGCCCGTGCGCGACGCCTATCTTCCTGCGCTCCCCGATGACCGTCCCCTCCGCGGGATGGAGCTTCACCCGGCTGGGGAGGAGGGTCTTGATCAGCCCGTCGTGGTTTCCAGGGACCACCTCGACAGCTTGGAAGACGTCGAGGAGGGTGCCGAAGAACCAGGGTATTATCCCCCAGTCGATGTCCTGGACCTTCCCTATCGAGTGCTTGACGTCCCCGACCACTATCACACGGTCGAGGTGGTTCTTCTCGGCCATCGAGTTCATCCGGTCGAGCATCTTCTGCGAGTAGGGTGGGAGCCTGAACCCCTTGGAGGCCATCTCCTTCTCGAGCCCTAGGTGGAGGTCGGAGACAAGGAGCGTGGAGTAGTCACCCTCCTTGTGGATGAGCGCCGACTCGTCCGGGACGACCTTGAGCAACTGCTTGCCGATGCTCGTCCACGTGGACTTTAATGCTTGCCCGGCAGTTTCAGTCCTGGGCCTAGCTTATGAGGGGGAGAATCTCTTGTCTCACGTATCGCTTGAAGTCAGGGAGCTCCGTCCTGCTGAAGACCGTCACAACGCAGTTCCTCGTCACCCCGACGACGTAGCCGTACTTCTGCGACTTTACCACGGCGTACCAGATCTTGCCGTGGGTGAGGTAGTCGTTGTAGAGGTTGGTGGAGCCCAGCCCCTCGCCGTAGAGCGAGAGCTTCGAGATGTTGGGGAGGTCGATGTCGTCGAAAAAGATAATCTTCGATTCAATACTCTCCTCGTGGAACCTCTTCAGGGTCTCGGGCTGAATCCTCCCCTCCACTATCTGGCCCAGGCTCATGAAGAGGGCCTTGCTCATCTCGTTCGCGATGTTGTTCGCCCGGCTCTTCTTGTCGAAGATGCTCAGGAAGAGGCTGTTCCCGAAAAGGTCGAACATGAACGGCGCCTCGTAGGTCCTCACGATCGGGACAATCTTCCCGTGCTGCTTCACCTGGAAGACCGTGTCGAAGGCGAAGGTCCCCTCGAGGGACTCCTTGGAGATGTCCAGGTCTGTGATCTCGGAGAGGAGGCTGAAGCTGTCCCCCTCGATCCTGACCTCCTGCTCCAGCTTGAAGTCCTTCAGCTTCGAGGCGACGAGCGGCAGGTTCCGCTCCTCCGCCACGACGAAGACCTTCGCTGCTAGGGCCAAGACGCAGGGAGCCTTTCAACCATATTCAAAAGGTAATCGGGTTCTACTGCGTCTTCGCATGGCGCAGTTTCGAGGCATCGACTCTGAGGATTACCGGTTCATCTTCACGTTCCGGATTCCCCCTCACAGCTTCTCTTGCCCCGCCTTCTTTCGATGAATGGTAGAACCTCAACCACCCCCTGCGAGAGATATTGAGCACCACGACTATGTCCCGATCTCTCCATCTCCTGCAGCGGATGAACAGATCTCGTGGTATCGACTTGCCGTCCGGTACCCGAGCGAGACCATCATTCCGGCGCTCGAGGTCGCGAGAGCTGGGAAACCCGCGTCCTCGAAGACCCTCGCGCTAGGCACATCCCAGGCGTTCGGGAGAATCAGCAGCCTTTCCCATGATGGAGCGCCCGGAACCGCTCAGCCTTTTCTCTCTGAGAGGTCAATCCTGGCCTCCGTCGCGGACGGCCATAGAGCGATTTCAAACCGCGCCGGGATATCGACGCTCCTGGATGCCGGTCGTCCACTTTATCGGCCGTTTTTATACCACAGTCCTAAAATACTGTTAGACTTTGGGAAGTTTCGCATAATTGTCCGGACCTTACGAAGAGATGTCCACAGAGCAGGAGAGAGCGTTTTCGCCGCCCATCAAGGAGATAATACTCGAGAACTTCATGAGCTACGAGTATGCGAGGATCCCCCTCAACCAAGGCTTGAACCTGATAGTGGGCCCAAACGGCGCGGGCAAGTCGTCCATCCTCCTCGCGATCTCCGTGGCCTTCGGGCAGGCGTACACGGAGCGCTCGAGGAAGCTGAGCGACCTCATCAGGAGGGGCAAGGACATCGCGAGGGTCTCGCTCATCTTCGACAACAGGGTGAGGGAGGGGAAGAGGCCCATCCCCTACTCGAAGGCGGACACCTTCATGCTCTCGCGCTACCTGCGAAAGGACGGCTCCTACTGGTATGAGGCAGACTACAAGGAGATAGACAAGAGCGAGGTCGTGAGGCTCCTTCGCGAGTTCGGGATAAACCCGGACAACCTCCTCATAATCATGCACCAGGGCATGATCGAGGAGCTCGGCGCAATCTCCCAGGAGCATCGCCTCGTGATGGTGGAGGAGGCGGTGGGCTTCCGAGAATACAGGGAGAGGATACTCGCCGCGGAGGCCGACCTCAACAGCATGGTGAGCGAGGAGGGCTCCCTCGTCCAGCTTATCGACAACGCTAATCAGACGATAGAGTACTGGAAGCAGATCTACGACAGGTTCCTTGAGAAGAAGAAGCTCCAGGAGCACAGGATGCTGCTCGAGCGGGAGCTCCTCTGGGCGCAGGAGGGGAAGCTCTCGCGCTCTCTCTCCTCGATCAGGGAGAGGCTCGAAGCGAAGCGCGAGTCGCTGGCCGACCTCAGGGAGCAACAGAAGAAGGCGGGGACCGAGGCCGAGGCGCACCACACGGCCCTCGGCGAGAGGCAGGTCGAGGTCAGCAAGCTCTACGGGGCGCTAATCAGGGCGGAGAGGGAGCGCGCCGGGCGCGAGGCCACCCGCGACGCCATGAAGGGGCTCCGCGAGGAGCTCGAGACGCTCAGCAGCGACCTAGAGGAGCTCGTAGGCAACCTCGACGCGAAAAAGTCAAAGCGCGTAAAGGAGTTCATCGAGTTCGCGTCGAACAAGTCGGGCGGGGACTCGGAGGAGGCGGGAAGGAAGAAGACCGACCTCGACCGGGAGGTCGCGTCCCTCCAGGCGGAGGTCGGGAGCGTCGAGGACGCCATAAGGAAGGTCACCGACGACTACATCGCGCAGCGCGTCAGGTTCGAGGTCCTCGAGTACAGGACCAAGGTGACCGAGTCTGAGATACGGGAGCTCGAGAGGTCGGAGAGGGACGTAAGGGGAGAGCTCGACACGATGAAGCCCGACCTGGACAAGGCGGGCGAGAGGATAATCACGCAGAGGGCCCCCTACGAGGTCTCCGAGGAGCTGAAGCTCGTCTCGGCGCAGCTGCAGAAGCTCCAGGACCTGCCGGACGACGCCGAGAAGATCTACAGAGACTACACTGGAAACCTCGAGGGCCTGAAGGGGAAGCTCCAGGAGCTCCAGGACAACAAGAAGCTGATGCTCAAGGAGCTCGAGGAGAGGAAGAAGGCCTGGAAGAACGCGGTCCAGAACCTGATCGACGAGGTCGCGCCCATCTACCAGCAGGTGCTCTCGACCGTCGGCGCCACGGGGGCGATAAGGCTCGACGATGGGGGCAGCGTCGGCGAGGCGGGGCTCCAGCTCCTCGTCGGCTTCAAGGGCGCCGAGCCATCGATACTCGACCCGTACACGCAGAGCGGGGGCGAGCGGTCAGTCGCGCTGGTCGCGTTCATGCTCTCGCTCCAGAGCAGGATAATCTCCCCCCTGCGGGCGATGGACGAGTTCGACATCCACATGGACCCCCGCAACAGGGAGGCGATCTTCAAGATGATACTCGCCCAGGGCAAGAGGAACCCCAACTCGCAGCACATCGTGATAACGCCGTCGATAATCAGCGTCGCGGACAGGACCGCGCACGTCATCACCGTCCAGTCCGTCCACGGCTCGTCCCAGGTGAAGGAGTATTCCAGCAGCGGAAGATAGGGAACGCGACAAGAAGCTCGAGGACGTCCTCAGGCTGATCGAGCTCTGCCGCGCAGTCTCCTCATCGAGCGTCAATCCCTTCGAGATCGACATCAGGGAGAAGCTCCTGGTACTCAAGAAGCACCTGCCCGACTGGAATGTCATCGACGTGATGCTCAAGGACTCGGAGGCTATGCAGCAGCTCGTCGCCATAGTCAAGCTGCAAGATCAATGGATTAAGCACCGTGCATCTGCACTTTACATAGACCCCTTGCTCCTCGAGCTTAAGATTCAGCTGATTTCCAAGGAGGAGCTTGCCGAGAGCCTCGCAAAGTCCTGGCACCCCATCGCACAGATCGACCAGCTCACGCCCAAGGGCCTCGAGAAGGCCTTCGTCTACTGGCGGGAGCTCGTCCCGTTCAGCGAGCGGTTCAAGGACCAGTTCGGGAACTACGGGCAGCAGACCGGGATGATCGGGCTGGAGGAGCTGGAGTCGCTGAGCATCTTCACGAAGGAGGAGTTCGAGTCGAGATTGAATGCCATCAGCAAGGAGCTGGTCGAGAGGAGCAACGGGAAGGAGATAGACTACCGGGATTTCATAAATGGGAAGGACCCGGAGGAGACGGCCTTGCGAGGATATCTCATCGCATTCGTAGTCACGGAAGGCAGGGCGACGATAAGGACAGACCCGCTCACGGAGCAGATCTTCATCTCGGTAATGCAGGGAAAGCCTGGCGACGAGACCAAATCTGTGGCGATAGCAGTAAGATGAGCGACAGCACAAACCCACCGGGCGCGGCCAATCCCTCGACGGAGGCCGCAGCGGAGAGGGCCTCCCTCGACCGCAAGACGAGGAGGGCCTTCCAAGTCCTGATACTGCAGCGCGGAAGGAACCCCGGGGTGAAGGGCTGGGAGATGCGAAGGTATCTTGGGAAGGACTACAAGAAGATCCTTGAGGTCCTCTCCGACGACCTGAAGCCCCTGGGCCTCGAGGTGCACCTGGTCCCCGGCCCCGAGCAGACCGACGACTCGACTCGCTTCCTACTTCGGTTCAGGGACCCGCCGACCCTCACAGAGGCGGAGACCGCAGGGTTCCGGATAGACGACCTCGCTGTCCTGGCCGCGACCATCGCGCTGGTCAACTCCAAGCAGGGCAGGATTTCGAGGAAGGAGCTCGAGAGCTTCCTCAAGGGCAAGTTCCCCCGCTGGAGGATAGACTACTCCGTCGACAGATACATCAAGCGGGGGTACCTGGACCAGGACGACAAGGACCTCATCCGCATAGGGTGGAGGACCCGGGCCGAGATCGACGAGAGGTCGCTGATGACCCTGATACTCGCGCAGGGGACGCAGTCGAAAACGACGGGCGGCAAACAGTAGGATTACAGGCACCTCGTCAAGCAGGAATCTTGCGGAGTCGTCTTACCTTCTTGATTCGAGTTCGTGGACCTTTCCTTCGACGACCGTAAGACGCTGCGTCACATCCATGCGCTTGTCCAAGCCGTCAACCTTCCTGTCCAGGCCATCTATCCTTTGACCGAGTCTTTGCTCGGCGCCGTCGATTCTTTGACCGAGTTTCTGCTCAACGTTATCGATCCTTTGACTGAGTTTTTCGTCCAGGCCATCGATCCTTAGGCTGAGCCTGTGGTCTAGTCCGTCGATTTTTTGGTCGAGTCTTTGGCTCAACCCATCGATTTTTTGGTCCAACCTCTTAATCTCTGAGTGGACGACCTTGAATTCTCCATCAAGCTTCGCGTTTGTGGCCTTCATCTCCCCCTTCAGCTCGCTTATCTGGGGCAGCAACACCCTCTCGAGCCAGCCGGGAATCTTCTCGGCCATTTCTCTATGATAATCGCTGCGTGATATTTAAGCCCACACTGAGGACGATTCCTCGTACGTCGGCTGAAGGTCTTGGGTCCGGTGCAGTGACTCTTGTGTCGCCATTACTCTGATGGCCGCTGCGTCTAGCTCACGAAATACCTGCGCTTGAGGGCCTCCCTCTCGCCCTCTATCACGCAGTCGATGAGGTCCACGCCCGTCTCCCTCCTCTTCTTCAGCAGGGCCGGAGCTTCCGAGAGCCTGATGCCCCTCCCCGCAATCACATAGAGCGCGTCGTCCCCGAACTCGTTCTTGAGCTGAGCCGACCTCTTCAGGATCTCTAGGGCCTTGAGCGCCTTGCCGTGCATCTGGAGCCTGCTCCTCGCCTTGAGGGTCGCGCCGAAGACCGTCTCGTAGGACTCGGTCGTGAACCCGATGGTGTCCTTCCTCCCGCATCGGGGGCACCTCTCGGGGGATCCGTCTCCCACCCTCCTGAGCTCGACGTACTCCCAGCAGTTGGTGCACGCGGCTACCAGGAAGCTCTCGCGGATCCTCGCCTCCGTGGACTGCCGTATTATCGCCCTGAGCCTCTCCGGCGATACAATCTCGCCCCTCCTGCTCACCTCTTCCAGCCCTATCCTCGCGATGGGCGAGGGCGCCCCTTCGGGCTCGAGTATCGCGATCTCAATCTCCTTCCGCTGGATCTGCGAGACGATGGACTCTGCGGCCGCCACGTCGAAGTCGTCGTGGAAGATCACGCTTAGCGCCTCTTCGTAGACGGGCGTCCCTCTGAGGGCTTCCATCAGCCCAGAGATCGAGACGCTGGCGAAGTCCGCCTCCTTGGCAATCGCGCCGCACTTCTTTGCCACGTGTATCAGCCGTCGCTTGAATATCCCCGACCGCTCCACCGCCGCGCGCGCGAGCTCTTTCACGTCCTTGCCCGCGAGCTCGCGGATGACCGCCTCGACGAGCCTGGGAGATGACTCGACTTCAAGGATTATCCTGTAGGGGTCCTGGTGCACCGCGACGGACTGCCCCATCCGCTCCGAGAGGATGTGCGCAACCACCCGGGCCAGGAGCCGGTTCACCTTGTGCCCGAAGGTCGCCTGTATCACCACGTACTTGTCCCACTTCTCTATCGTGACGAGCCTGTCCGAGGGGACCACGAGCCCGAGGGAGACCTGCTCCTTCACCTCGCTCAAGGACAGGGCTATCGCGCCCGCGTCCACGGGGTAGCGCTCGCGCAGGGAGTCGATGACCGACTGCTCCCCGCGTCCCCCGGTCCCGAGCGCCTCCGCATACTCCCTCCTGATAGCCCCGACCTCTAGCGCGACCGGGAGGGGGACAGGTATCTCGTCGCCGACCCAGCTCGGTACAGCGCCCGTCGGGTCATCCTCCGGGGCCACGTAGACCTTGTTACCGTAGAGCTCGAGTATCTTCCAGCACCTCCCTGCCTCGACGAACTTGACGCCGATCTGCCCGTACTCCGAGACGAACGCCTCGTCGAGCACCCCTATCGCCCTGTCTCCCTCCGCGATGACGATGTACTGCTTCTCGTCGGGGATCATGGAGAGGTTCTCGAAGTAGAACTCGAAGAGGGGCTTGAAGTCCTTCGCGCGCTTGACTATCCCGTCGTTCTCGGTGAAGAAGAGCAGGCGGGGGTACCTGTCCCGCATGTAGACGAGGTAGCTTTTCATCGTCTCTATGCTGAGCGTTGAGTACGGATAGGTCCTCCTGAAGAGGGAGTATAGGTCTTCCAACCTCCACGAGCTCGACTCGATGAGGAGGCCCGCTATCTGGTGGATGGCGGCGTCGCTCGCGTTGAGGAAGGGGAGGAGCGGCTCGAGCTCCCCCCTGAGGGACTTCCTGCAGAGGACCATCGCCTCGAGCGTGTCGTCCGAGTCTTGGGTGATTATGATCCCCTTCGAGATCTGCCCGATGGAGTGCCCCGCCCTCCCTATGCGCTGGATGAGCCTCGAGACCTGGCGCGGCGAGTTGTACTGGATGACGCAGTCTAGGAAGCCTATGTCGATGCCGAGCTCGAGGCTGCTCGTGCATATTACTCCCGAGAGCTTCCCCTCCCTGAGGCTCCTCTCCGTCGCTTCGCGGGTCGCCCTCGAGAGGGAGCTGTGGTGGATGCCTATCGGGAGCCTCTCGTTCCAGACCCTGAACCTGTTCGCGAGCGCCTCAGCCTCAGACCTCGTGTTCGTGAAGATCAGCGTCGACCTGTTCTGGTCTACCGTGTCCCGGATCGTCCTCAGCCTCGCGGCGACCTCAGGGAACGTGAAGATGCTCTCCGCGAGCGCTACGTCCTCGGCCGCGGGCTGTGGTCTGACCACCGAGAGCTGGAGCATCTTCTCCACCGGGACCCTGACTATCTCGCATTCCCTCCCCTCCCCGACGAGGAACTTCCCTATCGTCTCGGGAGACCCTATCGTCGCCGAGAGCCCGACGAGCTGGAAGTCCCGCCCCACCGCGCGCCGCAGCCTCTCGAGGGCGATCGAGAGCTGACTACCCCTCTTGTCCTCCGCCAGCTCGTGGATCTCGTCCACGACCATCCACTTCAGCTTCGTCAGGCCCTCTCGGATCCTCCTCCCCGTAAGGAGGGCCTGGAGGGTCTCCGGCGTCGTGATCAGTATGTCCGGGGGGACCATGCTCTGGCCCGCCCTCTCCGCGGCGCCGGTGTCCCCGTGCCTGACCCCGAGCCTGATGTCGAACCTCTTGCACCACCACTGCATCCGCTCGAGCATGTCCCTGTTGAGAGCCCTCAGCGGCGTGATGTAGAGGAGCTTGATCCCGCCGGTCCTCGCCAGGCCGTTCCTGATCATGTTGTCGAGGATCGGGAGGAATGCCGCCTCGGTCTTCCCAGTCCCAGTCGGCGCCATCAGGAGCGCGTTGCGGCCCTCGGCGACGAGGGGGACGAGCTTCATCTGCGGGTCCGTGGGCGAGGTGAAGCCCCTCTCCTCTAAGGCCTTCAGGAGGGGTGGGGAGAAGAGCCTCTGGAAGACGTTGCCCTGGTCGCCCCTGGGGCCGTTTTCGGTGAGTCTCGCCTCAGGGGTGCCGGACATGCGCAGGTATCATCAGACCTTTTTCCTTGCTTACCTAACTACGTTTCGAGTCAGAAGGCTGCCGTCTCGCCTGGCACCATGCAGACGGCGCCCCTTGACGACGAACTGACGAGCTCCGCGTATTTCGCGAAGACCCCGTGCTTGTACCTGGACGGCCTCGGCTTCCACGCCTTCCTCCTCGAGGCCAGCTCCTGGTCTGAGACCTCCACGTTGAGCGACCTCTTCGCCACGTCGATCGAGACGATGTCGCCGTCCTTGAGGAGGCCGATGGTCCCTCCCACCTGGGCTTCCGGTGCGATGTGCCCTATCATGAATCCGTGCGTGGCGCCGGAGAACCTCCCGTCTGTCAGAAGCGCGACGGAGTCCTTCAAGCCCTGGCCCACCAACGCGGCCGTGACGACCAGCATCTCCCGCATCCCTGGCCCGCCCTTCGGCCCCTCGTAGCGGACGACCACGGTGTCGCCCGGGCTGATCTTCTTCTCGATTATCGCCTGCCGCGCGTCCTCCTCCCTGTCGAAGACCTTCGCGGGGCCGCGGTGGGAGTTCCTCGTGGAGCCCGCGGTCTTGAGCACCCCTCCCTCGGTGGCGAGGTTTCCCTTCAGTATCGCGAACCCGCCGGACTTCCTTACGGGGTTCGAGATGGGGTGGATGACGTCCTGCCCGGCGGGGAGCTTCACGCCCTCCAGCCTCTCGGAGAGGCTCTCGCCTGTGACCGTGCGCGCGTCGCCGTGTAGCAGGCCGGCGTCGAGGAGCTGCTTCATGACGAGCTTCACTCCGCCGACGCGGTCGACGTCCGACATCACGTACCTCCCCGCGGGGCGCAGGTCTGCGAGTTCGGGGACGTTCGCCCCCAACCTGTCGATGTCGTCGAGCGTGAGCTTCACCCCAGCCTCGTAAGCGATGGCCAGGAGGTGGAGGACCGCGTTGGTCGAGCCGCCCATCCCGGCGACCACCGCGATGGCGTTCTCAAAGGCGTCCCTGGACAAGATGTCTCGCGGCCGCGTGTTGCTCTCGAGGGCCTTCATGACCGCCCGCCCGCTCTCGTACGCGACCTTCTTCCGCGTCTCGCTGGGGGCGACCGGCGCCGCGCTGTCGGGGACGGTCAGGCCGATCGCCTCGAGGGCGGAGGCCATCGTGTTGGCCGTGAACATGCCCCCGCAGGCGCCGTATGTCGGGCACGCGTTGCACTCCAGGTCCCTGAGCTGCGCGACGGTCATGGTCCCCCTTGAGACCTGCCCCATCGCCTCGAAGACGTCCTGTATCGTCACCTCCTTCCCGTTGAACTCCCCGGGCGGGATGCTGCCGCCGTAGAGGTAGACCCCTGGGATGTTGACTCGCGCCAGCGCCATCGCAGACGCCGGCTGCGTCTTGTCGCAGCCCCCAATCGTGACGAGCCCGTCGAACTGGTACCCCGCGGCGCAGAGCTCGACCGAGTCGGCGATGACCTCCCGGCTGATGAGCGAGGCCTTCATCCCCTCGTGCCCCATGGCCATCGCGTCGTTGATCGCTATCGAGTTGAACTCGAGAGGGGTCCCTCCGGCGTCCCTCACGCCCCTCTTCACCTCGTTGGCGAGCTCTCTCAGGTTGTAGTTGCAGGGCTGGGCCTCCACCCACGTGTTCGCGATCCCGATTATGGGCTTGTCAAAGTCCTCGTCCGTCAGCCCGATCGCGCGGAGCATCGCCCTCTGGGGTGTCCTCTCGATGCCCGCCGTCAGTTTGGCCGGGTGCCCCTTTGCAACTCGTTGCAAGATGGAAAGGCTCGCCCCTCCGGAGTGTTATAAGCCTAGTTGCGTGACGACAGCCAGTTCGGCAGATGACCTGAACAAGTTGGGCATCACCGGCTCCAGCGAGCAAGTGACCGGATTGACCTTCAGGCGCAGCGTCTCCAGTGTGGTCACCCCGGGCAAGAGTTCGTCATCCGGCCCGACAGTACTGATATCGCTCTTTTCGAGGAACCGTACTCCACCTTCGCATCGGCCAGGCCAGCCTCCTTGATGCTCCCGTCCAAGAGCTTCACCTCGATCATCGCGTTGGGAACGATGCCGAGCCTTCTTGCGAGAGAGGGAGAGATTTTCGTGTAGAGAGCGCCGGTGTCAACCGGCATCTCGATATCCTCGCTGCCCTTCCCGCCGTGCAAGCGCACAGTCGCCCTGGTCTCGCCGACCTTCATTGGTCGCCTATCGAGACAGTCCGCTGATAAATATCAGCGCCAATGTTGGATTCTAAGCTTATATCTCGTGGTCCGGGCACCGCCTGTGGAACATATGGCGAGGATGTGGCACGACGACGACGTCAGTTTGGGGCCGATAAAGGGCGAGACGATTGCAGTCATCGGCTACGGGATCCAGGGCGCGGCTCAGGCGAGCAACCTGCGAGACTCAGGGCTCAAGGTAGTTGTAGGCCTGCGCGAGGGAGGGAAGAGTTGGGGCAAGGCAAAGAGCGAGGGCCACAAGGTGATGACCGTCCCAGACGCGGTGAAGGCCGCTGACATCGTCCATTTACTTTTTCCCGACATGCAACAGGCCCACACATTCAAGGAAGACATTCGTCCGCATCTGAGGAAGGGCATGGCCCTCTCGTTCTCGCACGGCGCAGCGATTCACTGGAAATGGATAGTCCCCCCAAAGAACGTCGACGTTATCATGCTCGCCCCGAAGGCGCCCGGGCAGAGAGTCAGGGAACTGTACCTGGAGAACTTTGGCACGCCCGCACTGGTCGCAGTCTACCAAGACCCGACCGGAAGAGCCTGGGAAAGAATCCTAGGGATGGCGAAGGGTGTCGGGACGACAAGGGCCGGCGTCTTGGAGACGACTTTCCGGGAAGAGACCGAGACCGACTGGTTCGGGGAACAGGTCGACTTGTGCGGAGGGTCGCACCGGATGATTCTGAGCGCCTTCGAGACGTTGGTGGAAGGCGGTTATTCGCCTGAAGGGGCATACTTCGAAGTCCTGCACGAACTCAAGCTGATCGTGGATCTGATACAGAAATACGGGATCGCGGGCATGTATCGCAGAGTCAGCGAGACCGCAAGATACGGCGGTCTGACTAGAGGAAACGTCGCGATCGGACCCGAGGTCAAGAAGAACATGAAAAAGGTGCTCAAGGAAATACAGAGCGGCAAGTTCGCGAAGGAGTGGGTTAGCGTCTACGAAAAAGAAGGCGAGAAGAGCTTCGGCAAATACATGGCGGAGTTGGACAAACATCAAATCGAGGTCGTAGGCAAAAGGCTCAGGAAGATGATGTGGCCCAACGACCAGGTCACATGAGCGGAACCCTCTTGCGTCAAGTCTAACCTCTCTCGAGACAGCAGCGACCCATCGGTCCTGAAAAAGGGGGAGAGGCAGAGTGGCAGCCGATCCCTGAGCGCCACTCGCCGGGACTACGCCGAGTACCGTGCCGTCGCAGCCGCGGGGGCGTTGCCGTTACCCGCGTGAGAGCCCGTGTTCGGGCATTGGACGCTAGAACCCGAAGAGCTCGATTGGGACCCCGTGCTCGTCTGGCTGCCCGTAGAAGTCGTTGTCGTGGTGCTCGTCTGTGCGAAGACGCCCCCTATGGACGAAAGCGCGGCTATGACCGAGATGGCGAGGACTGAATATGCGAGGACGCTGCGCCTGCTCGTGCTGAGACCTATCTTGAAACTCATGTTTCCGTTTCACCTCCCGGTGACTTTTGACCTGCAGACCTGTATAACGGAATTGTAAGAACGACCCGAAATCAGCAACGGATTCTCCCCCAATGATTAGAGACTCGCCGGTCTGTCGCGAGCTTGACGGCGTCGTCGCCACCGACAACGCTTTATTACACTACGGCTCCTCAGCCCTACGGAAGATTCATTTGATATCCGCTTGCATCTTGATTAGGACCGAGCGAGGTAGGATGGAAGAGCTCGCGAAGAAGCTCAGGCAGATCCCCGAGATTAAGAGAGCGTTCCCGGTCTTGGGCCGATACGACATTGTGGCGGACGTGGAGGCGGCGAACAGCAAGCAGCTCGCGCGGGCCGTCACCAAGACGATGAGGCTCGGTGGGATCGTCTTCACAGAGACCCTCCCGGAGGTCGAGATGTGACTTGCCGCTCAATACCTGCATCCTGATCAAGACCACCCCCCTCGAAGCCGACGACGTCCTGCAGAAGACGAGGAAGGTCAAGGGCGTGCGGAAGGCGTTCCTGGGCTACGGCAGATACGACATCATAGCCTTCGGAGAGGCTCCCGACTATCCAGTGATACGGAAGATCTCAGAGCTCATCAACGAGATTGGCGGCGTGCGCAGCACCGAGACCCTGGTCGAAGGCTAGCCGACGTCCCAGAGCTCAGAGTATCTCTGCCAGCAGTAGCTTCGGGTCCTGGATGACCCCTATCACCCTGTTCACGAACCTCGCAGCGTAGGCTCCGTCGAGGATCCTGTGGTCGAAGCTCAAGGAAAGAAACATCACGTCTCGGACCTCTATCTTCCCCTCCCTAACGAGTGCCCGCTTCGAAATCTTGTGCGTTCCGAGGATCGCGGACTCGGGGTAGTTGATTATCGGGGTCGCGAACAGGCCTCCCACGGAGCCCTGGTTGGTCATCGTGAACGTAGAGCCGTGGACGTCGTCGAGCGTGAGCTGGCCAGACCTGGCCCTGGCGGCCAGCTGCTGGATCTCCGCCGCGATCTCGAAGACGTCCTTCCTGTCCGCGTCCTTCACCACGGGGACGACGAGCCCGTTCTCCGTGTCGGTCGCTATCCCGATGTTGTAGCTCTTCTTGAGGACTATCTCCCCAGCCTCCTCGTCCAGCGAGGCGTTGACGTAGGGGAACTCCTTCAGCGCGGGGATGACCGCCTTGATCATCAGCGGGAGGAAGGTCAGCTTCACCCCGCGCTTCTCCGCGCTGCCCTTGAAGGCCTCCCGAAGGAGGACAAGCTCGGTCATGTCGGCCTCGTCGACGTGGGTCACCTGGGCCGTCGTGTGGATGGACTTCGCCATCCTCTCCGCCACTAACTTCCTCAGGCCCCTGACGGGCACCCTCTCCTCGTTCGGCCTGCCGACCGAGGGACCCGTCTTGGCGTCTGGCGGCGCACTCATTTGCCTCTGCCCTGCGGCCTTCCTGACGTCATCCTCGGTAATCCTTCCCATCGAGCCTGACCCCCGCAGCTTGGCGACGTCGACTCCCATCTCCCGCGCGAGCTTTCGCGTCGCGGGCGTGGCCAGGACCCCCTCTGCTGTCGCAGCGCCTAGCTGTCGCGGCGCTTGAAACTGCTGGCTGACTGTAGCTGCGGGCTTCGACGTGGTCTCCGCGGGCTTCGAAGCGGCCTGTTCGTCGCCGGCCCCTGAATCGATCACGAGTATCACTTGACCCACTTTGACGGTCTCTCCCTCCTTCGCAAGGATCCTGGTCACCTTCCCTGTCCACGGGGATGGGATTTGCACATTGACCTTGTCGGTCATCACCTCGACGAGCGGCTGCTCTTCATTGACATTGTCTCCCTCTTTGACCAGCCATTTCAGTATCTCGCCCTCGGCTATGCCTTCGCCGATGTCCGGCAACCGCAGATCCAATCTCTAACGCCAGAGGGAACCTGGGGGTGCTTAAAAGAAATCCATGCATGATAATCAGACTTGGAAGAGGAAATCTCAAGCAGGAGAACTCTGCCGGCACCAAACAAGAATGAGATAAGAGGGTAATAATCGCAGTCCTAAATGAAGCCGTTAGAACCAAGAAGAGATCTTCAGCGCTCATAACACGGAGCATGCCTTACAAGAAATGTGAAGGGCGAATTTTGAGCGGAGGTAGGCCTCGTATGCGAGCTTTGACGAGAGACCAAGTCAAGACAATCAAACACGACAAGGAAGCTCTGGGCCTTCCCTACGCCGAGCTGGCGAAAATCTACAACGTGCACCCTTCGACGATATTTCTATCACTGAAGAAATATGCCTGGCCTGACTAGAAACTAGTAGCTTGCGGCCTTTCTAATAGACCTGAGCACTCTCTCAGGAGAGGGAAGGTATGTGCTCTCGAGCGCGTACGGGAAGGGCGCGTCGATTCCGCCGAGCCTCACTATGGGAGCCTGCAGCGAGTCGATGGCGCGCTCGGCTATCTGCGCCGCGAGCTCCCCCCCGAAGCCCGAAATCTTGGTCGCCTCGTGCGCGATGACCACCCTCCCGGTCTTCTTCACCGAGTTCAGGACCGTCTCGATGTCGAAGGGCATCAGCGTCCTCATGTCGATGAGCTCCACCGAGACGTTCTCCTTCGAGGCGAGCTCCACCGCGGCCTTGCACGTGTGGACCATCGCCCCCCAGCTCACGAGCGTGACTCCCGTCCCCTCCTGGATGACCTTCGCCTTGCCGAACGGTATCGTGAACTCCTCGTCAGCTGGCAGCTCTTCCTTCACGGTGCGGTAGATTCGCTTCGGCTCGAGAAACATGACCGGGTCTGACCCCCTCATCGCCGTGCGCATGAGGCCCATCGTGTCCGTGGGAGTGGACGGCGTCGCGACGAGGAGCCCGGGCGTGTGTATGAAGTATGCCTCCGTGCTCTGGGAGTGGTAGAGCCCGCCCTTGATGCCGCCTCCGCTCGGCGCCCTTATCACGACGTGGGCGGGGAAGTGACCGCCCGACCTATACCTGAGCTTCGCGAGCTCGCTCACTATCTGGTTGAACCCTGGATAGATGAAGTCGAGGAACTGGATTTCCACCACGGGCTCGAGCCCGTTCATCGACATCCCGATTGCCACCCCTATGATGCCCTCCTCCGCTATGGGCGTGTCGATTACCCTCTCTTGGCCGAACTCGCTCAGGAGGCCGGCTGTCGCCCTGAAGACGCCGCCGTTCTTGCCTATGTCCTCGCCCAGGAGGACGACGTTCCCGTTCCTCCTCATCTCGGTCCTGAGCGTCTCGTTGACCGTCTGGATGATGTTCGAGACCGTCAAAAAGAGCCGGGCTCCTTCTCGTACTCCTCTCCCTTGGGGCCATTCTCGCCCTCCTCCCTCATGAATTCCTCGGCCTCCTCCCGCAGGTGCCAAGGCATCTCCGCGTAAACATCCGTAAAGAGCGTCGAAGCCGCGGGCGGAGGGATCTTCTCCCTTTCCTTGACCACCCCAGACATCTCGGCGTCGATCTGCTCGATGAGCTTCTTGTTTTCCTGCTCGGAGGTTATCCCCTTCTTGATGAGGTAGGCCGTGAACCTCACGATGGGGTCCCTCTTCTTCCAGAGCTCGACCTCCTCGGAGCTCCTGTAGACCGTCGGGTCGTCCGACGTCGAGTGCCCTCCCATCCTGTACGTGATCGCCTCGATCAGCGTGGGTCCCCCTCCTGAGCGGGCCTTGTCGACAGCGGACTTCGTCGCCTTGTAGACGGCTAAGATGTCGTTCCCGTCGATCTGGACGCCCTCGAAGCCGTATGCCTCCGCCTTTATCGCGATGCTCTCGGAGGCGGTCTGGCGCCTGGTCGGGAGCGAGATGGCGTACTGGTTGTTCTCGCAGAAGAAGACCACGGGCGTCTTGTAGACCCCCGCGAAGTTCATGGCAGAGTGGAACTCGCCCTGCGAGGTCGCGCCCTCTCCAAACGACGCGAGCGCTACCGACTTCTCTCCCCTGAACTTCGCCGCGTATGCCACCCCGACCGCGTGCGGAAGCTTTGCGGCTATGGGGCTGGAGAGCGAGACTATCTTCCACTCGCTGAAGCTCCAGTGGACGGGCATCTGCCTTCCCTTGGCCTCGTCCGCGGAGTTGCCCATTATCTGGTCGAAGAGCGCGCTGAGGGGGACGCCCCTGACGAGGCACGTCCCCGGGTCACGGTAGCTCGGAAAGGCCCAGTCGATGGGCGTGAGCGTGTAGGCCATCCCTATCTGGCAGGCCTCCTGCCCGGTGGACTCCATGAAGAATCCGATGCGCCCCTGCCTCTGCAGGGACATGCCCTTCTCGTTGAACCTCCGCACGGTGAGCATGTACCTGTGCATCTTCAGGAGATCCTCATGGCTGAGGTCTGGTTCTACCTTAGGATCGAATTCGCCGTCCGCCCTGATTACCTGGAGCATTTCCACTCTTGGTCGAGCTCGGCTGTTTTTGGCCGCTCTTCTTCTGCCAAATAAGAGTTACGAATTGTCGGTCACAAACTTCGTTAATCGTTGTGCCTGCCCTTCAGGAGAGAGCCGATGAACAGCTCCCCCGCCCTGTAGCTGGACCTTACGAGCGGCCCCGACGCGACGTACTTGAAGCCGAATTCTCGCTCGCCGATTTCCTTGTAGCGGGCGAAGGTCTTGGGCGAGACATACTCTTGCACAGGCAGGTGCCTCGCCGACGGTCGCAGATACTGACCGACGGTCAAGAAGTCCACCCCCGCGTCCCTTAGGTGCATCATGGCGAGCCTCACCTCCTCCTCCCTCTCTCCCAGCCCGAGCATTATCGACGACTTGGTGAACATCGCTTCGTCGAGCTTCTTTATGCTCCTCAGCACTGAAAGCGACTGCCAATATCCTGCGCGTGGGTCCCGCACCCTGCCGCTGAGGAAGAGCGTCGTCTCAATGTTGTGCGCGATGACGTCCGGCCTTGCCTCCACGACGGTCCTGAGCGAGTCCAGGTCGTTCTGGAAGTCCGGGATGAGCACCTCCACCATGATCCCCGGGTTCATCTCCTTCGTCGCACGGATGGTACGCGCAAAGTGCCCGGCTCCACCGTCGGGCAGGTCGTCCCTGTCGACCGAAGTGAGCACGACATACGAGAGCCCCATCTTGGACAGGGTGAGGGCGACGTTCTCGGGCTCGAGCGGGTCCGGCGTGTTCCCTTCCGGCTTTCCCGGCGTGACCATGCAGAACCTGCACGCCCTCGAGCAGACGTCCCCCATGAGCATCAGCGTGGCAGTGCCGCCCCCCCAGCACTCGGCGACGTTGGGGCAGTGCGCCTCCTCGCAGACCGTGTGCAGCCCGACTTCCTTGAAAAGTCCCTTGAGCCTCCGGTAGTTCTCGCCCTCGTCGGCCACGGCGGTCGGGGGGAGCACCGTGAGCCACTCGGGCTTGGTTTCCATCAATGCGACGCAGCATCCCTTCCGCGACGGAGCTTTTAGCTTAGCTAACAGCGGCGGTCTTTAGCCTGATTGTCCCGCTCTCTGGCGGGAGGCTCCCTAGGCACGCAAAGCACCCCTCGGTCTTGAAAGCCGGGTCGAGCTCCTCGTGGAGCGCGCAGAGCGTGTGGTTGAACCTGACGTAGTCGCACACCTCGGTCATGAGCCGGAGGGTCTCCCTTTGGTCGGGCTTGTCCGATGCCAGCAGCTCAGCGACCTGGTCGGCGGCGTTCGCGATGTTCTTGTCCACCTCGAGGTTGAGCATCATCCCCCTGGCCTTGCGCGCGTAGTTGCTGACGGAAGCCTGTGTCACGCCTAGCCGACCTGCGACCTCCTGCTGAGTCATCCCATAGTTCTCGGTGAGCCTCTTCGAGACCATCGCCCTGAAGGCAGGGAGCGCAGATTTTGACACTATCTCGTAGGGATGAATCAACTCGGTCCAATATTAGGCCGTTATATTTAAGTCTAAGCCGGGGTGCCGGAATCCAAGTCTCGACTGACCCGTCACACGTTCTGGGTTCGGGTCGAAAGCCGGCAGATGATTGAGACGGCCCAGTCTCTATACGAGAGTTACGTTTCCCCTTTGATCCAATGCTCTGATCTCAATCTGCGTGACGTATTGCTCGAAGACCAGCATCTCCACGGACCTTATGGACTGGTAGTTGTCCGGCTGTGAGCGAATCGCCTGCTCGATGTCCTCTGGGCCGATTTTCAGGTCGCCGCATCTCAGTTTGGCTATCGCTACGAGCGTCTCCATGCTTGGCAACGGGAACTCGATGGGGTACAACCTGTCCCTCAGCGCCTTGTCGAGGAAGCCAATCAGGTTGGTCGTCATTATGACGCAGCACCTGGAAGTGTTCATATTGTCGAGCTGGTGAAACAACACGTTGTTCATGCCGGTGTTCCAGCCCTCGCTTGACTCCTTGGTCCTATCGAGGAAGAGAGCCTCAACGTCGTCGAACAGCAGCAGAGCCCTGTTGTGCGACGCCTCCTCGAAGAGCTTGGAGACCAGCTGCTCAGAGTCCCCGTAGTGCTTTCTTGCGACAGTGGTGGAATCGACGAAGAGAAGAGGCACTCCGAGCTGGCGCGCGAGCATCTTCGCCATGAGCGTCTTTCCGAGCCCAGTCTCTCCGTAGAAGATGAAACCCTTGATCCCCTTTATCTCGGGAGTCGCAAGCTGATGAGAGATGATGCGGAAGACCTTCTGGAAGATGGCGCGGAACTCCTTTCCTTGGAATTGCTCCAGCGTGATTTCTGGCGCATTGTTCGAGTCGCGATTGGGCAAATTAAATCTCCCCGACCAGACGTAGACGGCCGGTCAAACTAGGGGCGCCAGCCTTGGCCAAGGATAGCCTCGGGCCGGATTGGTCTGGACCGCATAGATTCCGGTCCAGGGCTTGAGCCCAAGAAACAGGAGAGTCCCTTCCTTCTTGATCAGCTTCAGGTGGACGTCTGCGATAGACCTAAGCATCTCGTAGAGCGCGGGCGCCGGTATCCCTGGCCTGAGCACCATAAGGTTCAGGTTTCCATGGTTTCGGCTCGCGGTTATCGTCGCGTTCAGTATCTTCACGACGTTCTCAGGGCCGAAACTCGAGAACAGCGTGTCGATGCCCTCCATGTATAGTGAAGTCTGCTGGAACTTCTGCGTGAGCTTGTTGATCATCGCAGGGAAGTTCTCGAGGCTCCCTGCGACGTCGTTGCCGTCGAACGTCCAGACCTGGGAGTTCTTGGGAAGGACGCTGAGGTGCTCCTTTGGTATGCAGAGTGTCAGAAGCTCTTCAAGCTGCTCCGAGGTAAAGTCGCTCTGCCGCATCAGAGATTCAGGCAGCGTCATGCCAACCCCGACCGAGGGGATGTCTATGACGGCCTTGCCGTGCCCCAGAAAGTTCCTGATGCAAGGAAGCGTGAACATGCTATACTCAGACGCGGAGACACTGTCCCCGACCTCGAGCAGGACCATGTCGCCCTTCGTGAAGCCGCCAGACAGGATCTCGTCCAGCTCGACCAAGCCGGTCGAATATCGGTTTGGCGAGTCCGTTATCGCCTTGAACTTCAGCGGGGTTTTCGGCTGGGGCGTTTGGATGGGCTCGAACACCTCGAAACCTCCCTCCAGGGAGAAGACGCACTTCGTCTTTTCTAGTTTTGAGCCCCTCATCTTCAGGATCTCTACCTCCCTGATAGGCCTCCCGTCCATCTCCTGGACGCCAAGCAGCACTATTCCGTCGGCAACAAACTCCTCCACCCCTGTCCCGAGGGTCGCCTGGCCGCGTGGGACCTCGAGGATCACAATCGTCGTGCACTCCGCTTCCCTGATGGCTTCGCCCAATACCGCGTGCAGAACCGTTCTGACCGCTCCCTCCTCGAAGAGCGGTGCCATTGCGGAGTAGCTGTCTATCACTAGCCTCTTTGCTCCCGTCCTGCGGATTTCATCCAAGATGGACTTTAGGAAGGCCTCCAGACCGACGTCCGTCATCACTGTATATTCGAGGAACTTGAGTTTCTCACTTTTGAGGGATTTCGCGAATTCAGGGCCGAACTGCTTGACCATGTTGGACACGAGCGTTTCCTTGTCCTCTCCGAAGGAGACGTAGATTCCAGGCTCGTCAAAGTCGGTGATTCCAGTGGCGAGGAACTTGGTCGCGAAGACAGTCTTCCCAGTGCCTGGGTTGCCCGCCAGCATGATCATGCTGCCCCTCTGGAAACCTCCGCCTATGAGGCGGTCGAGGCCAGATATCCCCGTCGGGGTCAATTTTTCAGTCGTCAGGACTTCATACATGGGAGACCTTAGATTCTCTTCCCCGTTCTTATCGTGAAAGAGCGTATCCTATACCTGATTCATATGTAGCGATGTTGCGTATGGTGCGAGCATAGCATTTCTCCACATCACACTTAGAGATACCCGACATCATGTAACTTCCCCGGTATGACCAGTCGAGAGAGAGTACGGTCCAGGAGCAGGACACGGACCAGAGTACTTGTCGCCGTACTGATCATTTCCGTGGCGACGCTCTCGTTTCTCAGCGCCCTCATCGTCCCCCTCTACACGTACCCGGGAGTCTCTTGGACCTCGATCATCCAGGCTAAGGAGGCAAACCCGGGGGTCGCGATGGTCACCATAATCAATCCAGACAACGGCCCAGGGTTCTCCATAGACCAGAATTACGTCAACGGCATAAACAGCCTTCGCGCCGCGGGCGTCGTCGTGCTGGGATACGACCACACAAGCTATGGCGCCAGACCTTTGGCCACCGTGGAGGCAGACATCAACAGCTACAAGAGCTGGTACAACCTCAGCGGAATATTCTTCGACGAGATGGCGAACGTCGCAGGGTACGAGGGATACTACTCCGCCCTTAACCAATACGCAAAGTCGGTGGGCTTCAACTTCACCGTTGGAAACCCTGGAAGCGCCATCCCCGCTAGCTACATTGGGACCATGGACGTCATAGTGGCCTACGAGAACCAGGGAGTGCCCAACACCGCGTCTCTTGCAGCGATGACCAACGGGGTGCCCGCGAACCACTTTGCGGTCATAGCGTATGGGGTGAACGTATGGAACGGCTCCGAAGTTAGCAACATCTACAACTACGCGAGCTACGTCTACGTCACCAACGATACGCTGCCCAATCCGTACGGCGCGCTCACAGGGGACTTCTCGAAGATGGTCACCGATCTGTCGAGCCCGTTCCAGTCTTCCGTGCCCCTCACAGTGAAATCCGTCGATGGAGCGGGAACTCCTATCGCAGGCGTGTACACCGTGATCACGTCTACGAATGGCGCAGCCGTGGCTTCCGGCGACACGCCGCTGACGACCTCCGTCCCCCGGGGGGTGGGGTACGAAGTCTCGGTGGCCAATTACGGTAGCTTTGTCTTCAAGCACTGGGACGATGGTGGCACCAGCGCTTCACAGACCGTCACGGTGCCGGGGAGCACGACCGTTACCGCAACCTTCGGGCCGGTGGTGTCGACGACGGCGTCCATGACCATACAGTCATCCGTCTCGACGGGGGCTCCCATCGCAGGCGTGCCGATAACGGTCACCTCGAACGGGAATACGGTGACGACCGGAGTCACGCCGCTTACCTTTGCCGGCACGATTGGCGCGTCGTACACGGTCTCCATCGGCATCCCTAACGGCTACATTTTTGATGATTGGAACGGGGGAGGAACGGGCCAGGCGCTAGCTGTCGCGCTGACGCAGAACACGACCCTCACCGCATTCTATACGATGGCCCAGCAATCCACCTCGACGTCCATGTCATCGACCACGTCGACCAGTCACACATCATCAACGACTTCTACCACTCGGACCTCAACGACCTCCGCCTATTCCACCAAGTCCGTCTCCATTACCGCCTCCAGCGCGTCTTCTACCACAGGCTCCACAAGCGTGACCAGCTCCACAAGCTCTTCCGGTTCGACAAGCTCGTCCACAAACACGCCATCGACTTCAACCGGTGCTGCGAGTTCATCCACCAGCTCGACCTCGCGAAGCTCGTCGGCCTCCTCGACCGGAAATCCCACTTCGTCCTCGGGCCTTCTTTTCGGGATTGGAGCGCTGGTGGTTGTGGTCGCGGTTACGGCCGCGGCAAGCCTTCTGATCTGGCGAAAGCCGTCAGGAAGATAGTATCAATAGGGTCTAGAGAAATGTTCTAGAAAATGTCTCCTTCTTGCTTTAGATGTCGCACCATCTTCCACCATCATGAGCAAGAACGAACTAGAAGGAAGAAGCAAGCAGATCAAGGGAAAGGTCCGCGAAGAAGTGGGCAAGCTGAGGAACAGCAAGAAGGAGCAGGTCAAGGGCAAGATCGAACAGGTCGAAGGAAAGGCCAGAGAGAGCCTAGGTAGAGCGCAGAGAAAGTCCAGAAAAGACTAAGTATCCGAACTGGGCGCGTCGAATCCGAGAGACGACTTAGAATGACTCTACAAGCTCCCGAGCCATTTCGCAGGGAGTATTTCGACTGGTCTGAGGATGAGTTCGCGCAACAGTTCGTCGAGAAGATTTCCGCTGGGAGGCTCAAGCAGAACGAGGCCTACATCGACCTGAAGCTGAAGAAAAAGTCCTCCGGCCAGAAGGTGAAAGCGGCTTACCAGGACGTGGTCAACCTTCCGCGTCTCGTGAAGACCCTCCCTGGGCTCGCCACCAATCCCACGCCCACGGACTACCTGAGGTCCATCAGCAACTTCCTGAGGGACAACAGGGGCGGCGACCTCGTCCACTGGTGGCGGAAGATGAGGGAAGGGACCAAGACCCCGCTCTTCGGCTCGGCTGACATCATCAACGTCTGCAACCTGAAGTGCGTCCACTGCTACTGGTGGACCAACAGGCAGCCGACCGCCGGGGAGCTCACGCCGGAGCAGTGGAGGGTCGTGATCCAAAACTCCTTCAAGAAGATGAGGATTGCGAACGTCACGGTCGTCGGCGGAGAGCCGATGCTCAGGAAGGAGGTCGTCCAGGTCTTCTCGGAGGAGATGAGGAACAGGATGAGCGTGGTCACGAACGGCACGCACCCGCTGGTGGACATCAACGGTCTCTACTTCGTATCCGTCGACGGGACGGAAGAGACCCACAACCGCATCCGCGGCCCGAACACCTATGCCAAGATGAAGACGAACATCAAGAACTTCGTCGAGACTGGCGGGAACGTAGACGCCAACATGACCTTGAACACCTTGAACTACAAGACCGTGATCGACGTCCTTCGCGAGTGGGTCGACATAGTAGGGAGGATAAGCATCCAGTTCCACACGCCGTTCATCGACAACGACCCGCTCTGGTTGCCCTTCGGAGAGGAGAGAGACAGGACTATCGACAGCATCATCGAATACAGCACGAACGAAAACAAGCACTTCGTCGTGAACCCGGAGGCGCAGTTCGACCTGATGCGCGGCAACTGGGGCTACATGTGTCCCAACTGGATGATCCTGCCGCTGGACTACAGAGGCAACATCAAGACACCCTGCTGCATGGGAAGCGCGAACGAGGGCGCGCTGCAACCGCAGTGCGACAAGTGCGGGATCGCACCATACTCGGGCGTCCTCGCCGGGCTGTTCCCGATTGAGAAGATCGCAGGGAACAATTGAACGGTCCTGTAGGATCGCGGATATCGGCGGTTCCCATCCGCTTGTATCGGTGCTATCCGTCTCGGACGAAATGCCCAAGGCCCCAGACGGAGAAAGGAACGCGAGGAAGCTGGAGACGATCCCCGAACCTGCCCGACCGGCTCTCGCGCAACCTTTCAAGGAGCCAAGATAGTGGCCAGGCGAGCCCGTAGAAAGCAAGGCTTCCGGACCAAGGGTAGGATTCGCGCAATCGTAGGAGTGGGGATGATTGTCTGGGTCGCCATCGCGTTCTCGATTCCCGCGACGACATACGGCTCCTGGCTAGGGCTCGGGACGAAACGGGTGGCGATAGACGGGACCTACACCCTCCGCATACCCGGCATTCCTCCCGTGAAGTATTCCGCAAACATCAACTACACCGTCGCCGGAGATTTCTCGGTCGGATTAGACAATCCGATCTACATGAAGGCCTTCGTGTACGGCGCGAACAGGTCCGACTTTGGGAACCTCTTCGGAGGAATCGGTCTACTCAACCAGGAGGTCCAGTTCGTGAGCGGGGGTGTCCCGGTCGTCCCGCACTTTCAGCCCTCTGGCAATGGAAGCTGGACGGCTGAGGGAATGGTCGCGTTTTCCAAGCAGATCAACTTCACCGGGCCAGTTCTGTCCCCTCTCCCCGGCGTCCTGTCGACGAATGCCAGCTCGTTGGATGTTGGCGCAGTGGTCACAAGCCAAGTGAAGGCCTACAACTATCCCTTCCCGACGCTGCAACCCCAGTCCTACACCGACACTCTCTCCAGAAATGAATCCCTACTGAGATTCGGCGTCGCGGGTTCGGCCCTCATTCTCGTATTGCTCGTTCCCGTCTTCGATCGAATCCTTCTCCCCAAGAAGGGGCAGGAAAGTTCCTACGAGTGAGCCGAGGGTCGCTTCGATCGCCTCCCCTTCTTCGGGCTGGCACACCGCCGCACGATCTGTCCAACGACCCTCGTGGACAAATCAACTCTTAAATATAAGCGCGGGTCGGAGGGACCCAATGCAACGCTTCAGCAACGGCAGCTCGAGTCCACAATGCCTTTCGCTCGACAACACCAATGTTGCATTGTTAGTTTTAGTCTAGGGCCTCGCTCAGAGGTTTTGCATATGCGAGGCAATACTCAAGGTTTCAATTCCGGTGAACCCGTAGAATGACAGCGAAAATGTCGGGCGCACGGGCCACAGTGGAGGCTCTGGAGCGGGAGAAGGTCGAGTACATCTTCGGAATGCCGGGAGGGGCGAACCTCCCGTTCTACGACGCCCTCTGGGACTCGAAGATCAAGCACGTCCTCGTGCGGCACGAGCAGCTGGCCGCCCACATGGCCGATGCCTACGGCAGGGTCTCGCGGAAGGCCGGCGTCTGCTCGGCCACCTCGGGTCCTGGTGCGACCAACCTGATCACCGGTATCGCAACGGCGTACGCCGACTCCTCTCCCGTGGTCGCGATCACCGGACAGGTCCCGAAGGCGATGACGGGAAGGAACGCGTTCCAAGAGACCGACATCATCGGGATCGCAACCCCCGTGACCAAGTATACGCTGCAGCCGCTCTCTGCGGCCGAGGTCCCGTCCGCGGTCAAGCAGGCGTTCTACATAGCGACCACGGGCAGGCCGGGACCAGTCCTGCTGGACCTTCCCAAAGACGTGCAGCAGGAGGAGGCGGAGATGACCTTCCCCGAGAGCGTCACTGTGAGGGCATACAGGCCCAGCGCCCCCGTCGACACTCAGGACATCGAGCGCGCGGCGGCTATGATAGTGAAGGCGGAGAGGCCCATCCTCTGGGGAGGAGGCGGAGTCCGGATCGCAGACGCAGCGCAGCCGTTCGGAGCGCTCGCTGAGCTGTTGATGGCGCCGGTCATCACAACGCTTCAAGGGAAGGGCGACTTCCCAGAGAACCACCCTCTCTCGCTCGGTCCCATCGGGATGCACGGCCGGGCGGAGGCGAACAGGCTGGTCTCTGAGTGCGACCTCCTGGTCGCTGTGGGCGTGAGGTTCTCCGACCGCTCCACGGGGAACTTCGGCGAGTTCGCCCCGAGCGCGAAGATAATCCACATCGACGCCGACCCCACCGAGTTCAACAAGAACAAGCTCGTCGACCTCTCGATACTGGGAGACGCCAACGTGGTCCTCGGGATGCTGTTCGATGCCGTGGCGAAGAAGCTGGCGAAGAGCAAGGACCCGAACAACAATCCGTGGCTCAAGCGCGTGAACGATGTCCGCGAGGAGCTGAAGGGGATACCCGCCTACAAGGACTCTTACGCAGAGCTCTCGGGGCCGAAGATAGTGAAGAGGCTGAGAGACATCCTCCCTCCTGAGGCGATACTGACCACAGGCGTGGGAAGGCACCAGATGTGGTGCGAGATCCACTACAAGGTCCTGAGGCCGAGGACCTGGATCACATCCACCGGGCTCGGGACGATGGGCTTCGGCCTCCCCGCGGCCGTAGGGGCGAAGTTCGCGCAGCCCGACGTGCCCGTGGTTGACTTCGACGGCGACGGCAGCTTCGTAATGACCGAGCAGGCCCTGGCGACGGCCGTCGAGGAGAGGCTCCCGATAATCTCCGTGATCCTCAACGACAGGAGCCTGGGGATGGTCGAGCAGTGGCAGAGGCTCATGTACAACAGGCGGTACATCGGGATAAAGTTCCCCAACACACCTGACTTTGTGAAGCTCGCCGAGGCCTACGGCGCCCACGCCAAGACGGTGGGCTCGCTCGACGAGTTCGCCAAGGCGATGCGCGAGGGGCTCACCATCGAGGGGCCGACGGTCATCGAGGTGCCCGTCTCGCCAGAGGAGGACGTCTTCCCGTTCCTCCCGCCAGGCAAAGGGATCAAGGACACGGTCTACGGCTCCTCCAAAGAGATGGCCATCTTTTGACCAGGTCTTCGAAGGTCCTCTCCACCCTGGTCGAGAACAAGCCGGGGACGCTCTTCCGCGTCATCCACCTGGTGAGGCTCATGCGGCTCAACATCGAGGGGCTCACCCTCGGCGTGACCAACGGCGGGGCGGACTGCAGGATGACCATGACCCTCAACGGAGAGGACGCTGCCGTGGAGCACGTCGCGAAGCAGCTCATGAAGGTCATCGACATCCTCGAAGCGCACACCTACGGGCCCGAGGAGGTCACAGCGAGAGAGCTCGCCCTCGTGAAGATAAACACTGACAAGATCTCCGTCGCGGAGATACAGAGGAACACGGGCTGCCGGATAGTCGACTCTTCGAAGCACTCCGTCGTCGCCGAGATAGTCGGCTCTGCCAAGCAGATAGACGAGTTCGTAGAGAGGCTCGGCGAGTCCAACGTCTTGGACATCGCGAGGACCGGGGTGGCGGCGCTCCCAAAGGAGACGACTTCGCGATGACCGAGAGGACAATCCGCGTGCTCGACACCACGCTCCGGGACGGCGAGCAGACGCCGGGAGTCTCGCTTACCCCGGATGAGAAGCTGGAGATAGCGCAGGCGCTCGACAAGCTCGGGGTCGACGTCATCGAGGCGGGTTTCCCGATCTCATCGAAGGGCGAGCAGGAGGGCGTCCGGAGGATCGCGAGGGCAGGCCTCAGGGCGGAGGTCTCGGGCCTCGCAAGGGCAGAGAAGGTGGACATCGACACCGCAATCAACTGCGGCGTGAAGGGCGTCCACGTCTTCCTCGGCTCCTCCGACATACACCTCCAGTACAAGCTCCACCTGACGAGGGAGCAGATGGTGAAGCAGTCGGCGGACATGGTCCGGTACGCGAAGAGCTTCGGCGTCAAGGTCGAGTTCTCGGCGGAGGACGCAACGCGGACCGAGATTCCCTTCTTCAAGGAGGTCGTCAAGGCGGTCACCGAGGCCGGGATAGACCGCTTCGACATCCCCGACACCGTTGGGATCGCGACGCCCAAGAAGATGATGGAGTACGTCGAGGCGGCACGCTCCGTCTCGGACGCGATGATCAGCGTCCACTGCCACAACGACTACGGCCTCGCCGTGGCGAACAGCCTCGCCGGCGTGGTCGCCGGTGCGGACCAGGCGCACCTCACCATCAACGGCATCGGGGAGAGGTCGGGGAACACCTCGCTCGAGGAGTTCGTCATGGGGTGCTACAACCTCTACGCCCTGAGGACCAACGTCAACTACTCTCTGCTCTACGAGACCTCTCGCCTCGTCTCCAGGCTGACCGGAGTCATCATCCAGCCTAACAAGGCGATCATCGGGGACAACGCCTTCGGGCACGAGTCGGGCATACACACGCACGGGATCCTGAGCAACCCCTCGACCTACGAGCCCTTCGACCCCGCCATGGTGGGGAGGACGCGGTGGCTCCAGGCGGGAAAGCACGCAGGCAGGCACGGCATCGCATTCCAGCTTCGGGGGATGGGGCTCAAGCCGAAGGAGGACAGCCTGCGCCTGATAGTGGAGAAGGTCAAGGAGATGGGAGACGAGGGACGCACGATAACGGACAGCGACCTCTACCAGCTCGCGGTCCAGATCATGGGCGGGGGCAAGGCGGAGTCCGCCGACATCGTAGAGCTCGAGGGGCTGGAGGTAGTGACGGGGATAAAGCGCCTCCCGAGCGCCACCGTCAAGCTCCTGGTGAGGGGGCAGCTCCACGAGGCGACGGACGTGGGCTCGGGCCCGGTGGACGCGGCCGTCAACGCCATCCAGAAGATCTTCAGCACTATCGACATCGTGAAGCTAAAGGAGTACAGGCTCGAGGCGCTGACGGGCGACGCGCAGGCCGTGGCCGACGTCTCGGTCAAGGTCGAGGACAGCACGGGTCTCACTGCCTCCGGACGAGGCATGAAGAGGGACATCGTGGTGGCCAGCGTCGAGGCGATAGTGAGCGGGATAAACGCCCTGATGGCGAAGAAACTGCAGTCCCAGCCTACGGCATCCCTCTCTCCCCAGGGGGCGCAGAAGCCGATTGAAGGCATCTAGGACGGATGAGATGGTGCCAGGCGCGACAATCACAGAGAAGATAGTCTCACGAGCGATGGGGAGGAAGGCCAAGGCAGGGGACCTGATCGAGGCACTCCCGGTGGACAAGCTCTACTTCAACGAGGTCATAGGGCCGCCCGCCATCCTCAACTTCGAGAAGGACTTCGAGGACGTATACACAGAGTCGGGCAAGAGGCTGCAGGTCTTCAACCCCTCCCGAATAGCGTTCATGCCGGACCACACGGTCCCGTCCTGCTCCATCAAAGTGAGCCAGGGGATCCGCCTGATGGCGGACTTTGCCAAGGACCAGGGAATCGCCATGTACAAGGAGGGCGACGGGATAGAGCACACCATCGCATCCGAGGAGGCCTTCGTGCTCCCGGGAGAGATCGCAGTGGCGACCGACTCCCACACCTGCACGCAGGGCGCGCTGGGCTCGCTCGCCTTCGGGATAGGGACGACGGAGGGGGAGAACCTCCTCGCGACGGGCGAGCTATACTCGTTCACGGTCCCCGAGAGCATCAAGTTCAAGGTCAGCGGCAAGTTTCAGAGGGGGGTCTACGCGAAGGACCTCGTCCTCCATATCCTCGGGATGATGGGGGAGGGCGGAGCCTCGAAGCGCGTCGCAGAGTACGTGGGCCCCACCATCGACTCCCTCGACATGGAGGGCAGGTTCACCATCTGCAACCTCTCCGTCGAGATGAGCGCGAGGACCGCCATCATGAACCCGGACTCCAAGACCTTCGCCTACGTCAACCAGGCCCTCTCGCGCAGAGGATTGACGATGACCGACGAGATGCGCGGGATGGCCGCGATCAGCGACTCGGACGCCACGTTCTCGAAGGTGGTGGAGGTCGACGCCTCCTCAATCGAGCCCACGGTCTCTCTGCCCCACTCGCCCGCGAACGCGAAGCCCGTGAGCCAGGTCACCGACCGGATCGACTCGGTCTTCCTCGGCTCTTGCGCCAACGCGCGCGAGTCCGACCTCACCATCGCCGCCAAGATACTGAAGGGCAGGAAGGTCAGCCCGAACACCAACCTGCTGGTAATCCCGGCCAGCAGGCGCGTCTACAACTGGGCGATGGACAACGGCCTCCTCAAGATATTCGCCGACGCCGGCGCGAACATCGAGTCATCGAACTGCGGCCCGTGCTTCGGGAAGCACATGGGGATACTCGCCCCCGGCGACAGGTGCCTGAGCACGAGCAACCGCAACTACAAGGGGAGGATGGGCTCCCCTGAGGCGTTCATCTACCTGGGCTCCCCAGCCGTGGCGGCGGCCACAGCGATCGAGGGGCGCATCGCCGACCCGAGGAAGTACCTGCCAGCCGGAGAGGACTAGAGATGCAGATGCGCGGAACGGTAGCCAAGAGGTTCGGGGACGACATCAACACCGACTACATCATCCCCGCGTACCTCCTCCAGGAGAGCTGGGACAAGCAGTTCTTCGCCGACCACGCCTTCGAGGGGTACGATCCCGCCTTCGGCCCTACCTGCAGGGCGAACAAGGAGAGCATCGTCGTGGCCGGGAACAACTTCGGCTGCGGCAGCTCGAGGGAGCAGGCCGTCTACGCGATCAAGTACAACAACGTCGTCGCCGTGGTCGCCCAGAGCTTCCCGGACATCTTCTTCCGCAACTGCCTCAACAACGGACTGCTGCCGATCCAGATCATCGACACGAGCGGGATTTCGATCGGGGACGAGCTCGTGGTCGACCTCGATTCGCATAGCATAAGGGACAACACCACGGGGACCGAGTATCCCATCATCGCCACCGACGCGGCGATTGAGACGATGAAGAGGGGCGGCTTCCTCGGCTTCGTCAGGGAGAGGCTCCGGCAGAAGCTAAAAGCGGTGCCGATGAGGGCGCCGTCCTAGTAGAAGGTTGTCCCGACAGCACCACCCGAAGTCCAGGCAGAAGGAGTATTCCATCTCCCTCATCCAGGGGGACGGTGTAGGCCCAGAGATCTCCAACGCCTCCCTCCTAGTCTTGGACGCGCTGCGGGACAAGCTCGGGCTGGGCTTCTCCATCAAGGACTCACCCGCAGGTGACAACTGCAAGAGGAAGACCGGCGTTCCGCTCCCTGAGTCGTCCCTGAAATCCATCCGCGAGTCCGACGCATGCCTCAAGGCCCCTGTTGGCGAGACCGCCGCGGACGTGATAGTGAAGCTCAGGCAGATGCTCGACCTCTACGCAAACATCAGGCCAGCGAAGAGCCTCCCCAACGTCCCCTCGCTCAAGCCTGGCATCGACATGGTGATAGTGAGGGAGAACACCGAGGACCTCTACAAAGGGCAGGAGTTCGAGTTCGACGGCGGGGTGGTCGCCCTTAGGACGATCACGAGGTCTGCCTCCGAGAGGATAGCGAGGTACGCCTTCGAGGTGGCCGAGCAGAGGGGAGGGGCGCGCAAGGTGGTCGCCGTCCACAAGTCCAACGTCCTCAGGAAGAGCGACGGCCTGTTTGCGCAGGTTTGCAAGGAGGTTTCCAAGGCCTATCCGAAGGTCTCCTTCAGCGAGATGCTCGTCGACGCGGCCGCGATGAACCTAATCCGCGACCCGCTCTCCTTCGACGTCATAGTGACCACCAACCTCTACGGGGACATACTCTCCGACGAGGCTGCCCAGCTGGTCGGCGGGCTGGGGATGACCCCCTCTGCCAACATCGGCGCTGACTTCGCGCTCTTCGAGCCCGTCCACGGCGCGGCGCCGGATATCGCCGGCAAGGGCGTGGCGAACCCGATCGCGATGATACTCACCCTCGCTATGATGCTGGACTGGCTCTCTAAGACGAGGCACGACGAGGGGTGCTCGGCGGGCGCGTCCGCGGTCCGGAGCGCGGTCAGCCGCGTCCTCGAGACCAGCACCAGGACCCACGACCTGGGCGGGAGGGCGACCACGATGCAGGTCGCTGCAGCGATCGCCAAGGCTCTCTGAGCATCAAAAGGCGTAAGAATCTGCGCTACTAAGTCTACTGGCCGGACATGCGAGCAGCAAATTCCCGTGAGCGTGATGGCATTCTCGTCGGCACGGGCGCAGGCCTCACGCTGATTGCCCTCCTTGTGCTACAGTCGCTCGTCGGAAGCGGCCTACTCAGCACGAGGACGGTGACCTCTACCGCCGCGATAACGACGGTGTCAACAGTCCCAGAGGTCTACTATCAAGTCGCGAGCAGCTACGCGAATCATCTCTACCTCCTCAATTCGAGTTATTCTTTCGCTCTCAAGAGCGACTACGAGAGCAACGCGACGATAGACGTGAGGGGAGTGATGCCCGGACTAGTGGGAAGCTACACTGGGCAGTCTAACATCAGCATATTTCTTGGGAGTTTCAGGGAGAAATTTCTCAATTTCTCTGTGTCCAACGAGAGCCAGACGATAGCACCGGAGGGAAGCTATTGGGTAGTCAACTCGACCTTCGAGGTCCACGCATACAGCTCTGTCGTTGGCAACACCGACATGGCAATAGCAGCTGAGGATTCATACGCCCACGTCGGTAATGCTTGGTTAATCGCCCATGAGACATGGAATTTTCTCAAATTCGACGAGCAGTTTCCAGTGGGTTGATACCCGTAGAGGGGGGCGGGCTCCCTAGTATCTGAAGAGCTGGCCAAAGAACCTGCTCTATCTAAGCGCTCAAAATTGTCGCCGAGCCGATAAGTAAATAGGCAAGTGAGGGTAATCCACCGCTCTTCGGAGCGAGAGGCAGAGAGTATAGCAGTGCAGCCGACGAAGAAGATCTGGTTCGACGGGGTATTCGTCCCCTGGGAGGACGCGAAGGTGCACGTGCTCACCCACGCGTTACACTACGGTTATGCTATCTTCGAGGGCATCAGGGCAAACTCGACGCCAAAGGGCCCGGCGGTCTTCCGCCTTCGGGAGCACATCAAGCGCCTGATGAGCGGGACAAAGACCTACAGGATGAAGATTCCGTTCACAGAGGAAGAGCTCGTCCAGGGCTGCCTCGACCTCGTAAAGGTCAACGGCCTGAACGAGTGCTACATCCGCCCCATCGTCTTCAGCTCCTACGGGGAGATGGGTGTGAACCCGCTGAAGAACAAGATCTCGGCTGCGATCTCCGCTTGGGAGTGGGGCGCGTACCTGGGCGACGAAGGGATGGAGAAGGGCATACGGTGCACGATTTCGAGCTGGGCAAGGATCGACCCGAGAACGCTCCCGCCGCACGCAAAGTGCTCCGCGAACTACGCGAACTCGATACTCGCCAAGATGGACGCGCTCTCCGCGGGCTTCGACGAGGCGATTCTGCTTACCACGAACGGGCTTGTGGCCGAGGGAACAGGGGAGAACATCTTCCGCATCAAGGACGGAGTCTTAAGCACGCCCACAAAGTCCGCAGGCGTCCTCGAGGGCATCACGAGAGACTCGGTCATCCAGATCGCCAAGGACAACGGCATCCAGTTCAAGGAGGAAGACTTCATCCGCGAGGACATCTTCTCGGCGGACGAGATTTTCCTATGCGGGACCGCCGCGAACGTCACCCCTATCAGGGAGGTGGACAACCGGATCATCGGCAACGGGAGCTTCCCAATCACGAGGAAGATCCAGGAGGCCTACCTGAACGCCATCCACGGGAAGACCGCCAAGTACGAGTCCTGGCTCTCCTACGCCAGCCTGCCTCCCATCTACAACAGGCCCGCCTCCGAGAAGGTTTAAGCAGAAGATTTTTCGTTCCGGCCACCGAATAGCCGCATGTCCAGAGAAGCCGGTGCCTGAACCTAGTCATTTCGCGGCCCGCGTGTTGTCGAGGGCCCTGATGATCTTCTGCCTCGGTTCTTCCAGGGACTCGAAATAGCCTCTGCCGACGACCTGTTTCGTCATCGCGAGGAAGCTCCTTTCGTCGTATGATGCGAGTCTCTGGATGTTGAGCTTCTTCATCAATACCAGCGACGCTGCGTCGCAGAGGCTCAGCGTCTCGGCGCGTTCATCGAAGAGTCCCAGCGCCGCGGCGTAGACCTCATCATCTAGGAGCATCACAGAGATCCCTCCCTTTTTGAGGAGTTTGATCAGAGCCCGAGCCATCCCCGGCCCTCCTCTCCCGTTGAGAAGCAGCGTGGACTCCAGCACCACGAAGTCCGTCGTATAGGGGGCGCCAAACCTCCCTTCGAGTGTGTCGGTCAGCAGCGACAGCGAGTCGAGGTGGTGAATATCGCTCCTGTCGAAGAGGGCGTAGAATACGCCGGTGTCCACCATTATCGTCATGAAAGCCTACTCGATCGACTTTGCGAGTTCTTCGTCCACACGTTCCGAGGTCCTCTTGGCAATCGGTGCGGCGGCTCTCAGCGCCTCCCCTATTGCGGCAGGGTCCCCCCTGAAACCTTCCACTTCCCTTTCGGCCGCGTCCATGGCGAATCGCAAGGCTTCCGTCAGCTTCTTCCTTCCAGACTTCTTGGCGAGCACTTCAAGTCTCTCCTTGTCGCGCTTCATGATCCTAATCGTGGTGCTCATATGGATACATGTAGACATAGCGATATATAAGCGTCCCCGGGACCATCTTTGTCTCGATCCCTACCCCCAGGCATCGTCGGCAGGCCCAGCCCCGCCGGTTGCAGGTATGCCCTGGACGACAGGGAGGAATTCGCACCGCCTATCATGGGAGCCAGATTTTCCAGCCTTCGTGTTTCGGGCAAGCAAGGTTTAAGCGATTCAACTTCGGCGCGGCAAACGGTAACTTGACGCGGGACGCGGATGTGTTAGTAATTGGCGGTGGACCAGGAGGCTACGTGTGCGCAATCAGAGCCGCGCAGCTGGGACTGAAGACAATCCTCATCGAAAGGGAGCAGCTAGGTGGGATTTGCTTGGGTTGTGCCATGGGCGGGATGCTAGCACACCTTGGGGGTTCAGACTCCTCCAGAAGAGTTGAAATTGTGCCTGCTCGACGCACTACGATAGATGCGCGAGGCTCCTGCAGCAATATGATTTCCGCTTGAGCGTTTTTGCGGTCGCAGGTTTGCACACCATGTCAAGTCCAAATTCGCCTCATCGGTTACAAATGTGGGGCTGAGAACATAGACGAGAAAGCATCGGCCGAATTCTTCGATGGGCTTGCCAAACGTTTAGGCGAGAAGGTTACAGCACTAAGCTAGACATCAGTCCCCAATCAGGATGAAGTGAGCGTCGTTGGAATAAAGACCGCCTTCGCTTTCATGTTGGGGAACGCCATGACCCGATATGTCTTGGCCAGTGGCACTGACGAGGTGGACATTTCTACAGCAAAGGATCATCTGCTACGAGCCTGAAGTGCGCTATTTTGTAGCATTTTGTGGCACAAGGGTTTATCAATTCGCGGCAACCCTTAACCTCACAATGAAACACGAAGGAGTTCCGTCCATTCTCGGGGTTGCCGTATTGCTCAGTATGCTTTCAATGACGAGTGTCAGCGCGTTCGCGAACACTAACCTAACTCCGAACCCCTCACAACAGGCCGCAAATGGTTCCGCATTGGGTAGGGGGTTGGCAGATCCAGTCTCGATTAACATTTACCTAAACGGATCCATAGTATCGGGGCTTATGGGTTTCAACGCCAAGTCAGGTACACAATCAATCATCCTTAAGGCTGTATATCCATGGGCGAGTTATCCGTCTATTCTTGCGAGTTCCAAGATAACCCTCACTTTCGCCATTTATCCCTTCCCAGCGGATACCGCGATTCCCAGTTGGCTTCATGTAGTTGTGTCAACTCCTTCGCTCACCATGCCGCACGGAGACAGTTCCTCGACCAGCCTACTAATCACGGTAGATTCCACAGGACCACTAGCCGGAACTATCGGAAGCTTTGAGGTAGCGAGTCACTTCGTCGATCCACTCACAGGCTATCCGGAAACGGACTGGAGCGCGATAAGCCTCGAAGCCGGTCCACTTCTTACAACACCTTATTCGCCGGGCAACAACCCCGTAATCAACCAGAAATATCTATCATCTGCGAGTTCTTCACCGGGTGAGTCTACGGTCTCTGCCATCCCCCCACCCTCTTCCGGTTCTTGGGCTATTGGGGTAGGACTATGTGACAGCTCGGCGACAACGAAATGCAACAGTAAAGGAATAGGTTGGAGTTCTGTTACTGCAGTGTCCTCAGGAATCAGTTATCCCAGCCTCTCGGTTACTTCCGACACATGGTTCACAGTAAATGCCGAGATTAGCCATAATCAGTATCTCCGAATGACCGCGGATCATCACCCCCTCTCAAGTCAGGGCAGGGACTAGGAATGCGAGCAGGATGAACAGCTTCACCTCCAGCGCTATCACGTGCGTGCTGCCGTCGTTCTCGCCTTCGCCGTCCGCGACCGCGTTGAGGATGCACCACGCGTTGTAGATGCAGACCGCCACGGCGTAAAAGAGGAGCCGGACCACGTAGTTCTTCGATTTGGTCCTAGGCAGGAAGGTGTTGTGCTCCCTGTAGGCGGTCTCCACTCCCCAGCGCGTCTTGTAGCGCTTGAGCAACCGCTTCGGCCGACAGGCCATGTTGGTGGCGAATAGGTAGCTGATCTTCGTCTCTTCGTCGTCGACCCTGACGAGCTTGAAGGGCCTATCGGTTGGATACCGGACAGATTGACCGTCCTTCAGATCCATCCTCTTCGTCACAGGGTTCGGTGTGAAGTGGACCGCGTAGCTGTATCCGTTCTCCTCGAGGAAGGCGGGAAGCCCGAGGGAAGAGAACCCTCCGTCGAAGAGGAGATATCGCACCCTGACGCCCATGTTCCTTATCCGGTTCAGTGCGTCCTCGACGTAGGAGAGGAGGTATCCCATGCTCTTGATCGGCGTGAGTACGATGGTCAGCCTCTTGCCGTCGACGAGGATGCTCGCGGTGAGGTACTGGTAGGCGTAGGAGGAGCCGTCCTTCGGTCTGGTACCGTTGACCATGTCCGTCTCCTTCTCGCCGTAAAACATCTGGTCGTGCCAGTCGAAGGCGATGGGGACAGGCCCGTTCAGGATGCCCTTCCTCTTCAGCTCGTTGACCTGCTCTTCCAGGACGATTGAGACGACGCTCTGGAGCTCGTACCTGTCGATGCTCTTGAAGCGCAGGAGTGCCGTGTCGGAGTTCGGCACCCTGGCTCCAACCTTGTTGGAGACGTTGCTCGTTCCTTCCGCGTAGGCGTTGAGTACAGACGAGTTGACAAGGAGGCGGATATAGTCGGCCTTTGTGTATAGGTAGCTGGGCTTCACCTCGAAGCACAACAACGGGGGCAGGTATCGCGTCAGAACGGTATCAAAGCCTCTGGCCAGTAGATTGGTAATCATGGCCGAGTCTTCGAGGTGAAGACTCCCTACGCCCAGAAACCAAAGCTGGTTGAGCGAATGCTAAAATCCACGCTCGTTCGGAGATACTGTAATGTGTTTCTGCAGAACACGCTCATAAATCCCTATGGAGGGAGCAATACTTGGGAAGTAGAAATCTGGTACAACGACTGCACGGTTGTCCCGTGCAATTATAACCACTATTTCATGGCAAGCGAAGGTACTTCGGGTTCAGCCGCCATGGAAATCCTTTACAGCTCAGGGTGGTCGGCACTAGTGGGAGCCAACAGTTGGCCGTATCATTCTTGGATTTCCTCATGCTGTGGAAGCAGTACTTCATTTTACGGCGCAGCACAAGAGATATTTGCTTTCGAATCAAACGACGTCACGCAGAGTCACTTCAACAGTATGGCGAACCTGCAAAGTCCCTCATTCGAGTATTACACAGGAAGCTGGACTAACGCGCCCGAAGGATTCCTCGTGAACTCGGATTATTCGGGGTGGCCATCAATTACTGTCGGCAACGGGGGCACAACTCCTACTTGGTTCCTTGAAGCTGGTCACTCACAGTGTTCAAGCGTATCATCAGCAAATGTGCAAGTCGGTGTCTCCGGGTCTGTTTGCAGCGGCGCAACCAACACCAGTGACACCCAGCTTTTCTAGCATGGGGTGAGCAACCAGAAAGAGTTTGCTCTGCAAGAATTTCGACGCGCGCATTTCAAGGATGTGAATAAATTCGTGACGATTGTTTGTGATGATGGTACGAAAGATACTTATCGCGGACAGCCTTTCATTCGACTTCTCGGTGAACGACAAGAATGACGAATCAGCCCGGACGTGGCAACGGACGCTACGCGTATGTCTCAGCGGCGATAATCTTGGCGGCGCTTGTCGTATCAGCAACCGTCTTCGCGTCGTCGTACCCCGGAAGGGCGACTACCACTACGACGGTCGTCAGCACTACTAGAGTGACAACCATTTCAACAAATACAGCAACGCTCGTCAGCACTACTACCGTGACCGCGAGCTCGACCTCGACCATTCAGAGCGTCACGGGCAGTCCTGGGATCGTCACCCTTTACAGAACCAACGGCGACTGGAACTTCACCGTAATCTTGAACGTCACAGCGGTCACGAGAGGTCAGGTAATAGCCGCTCTGCTCAACCTGACGAACATCTCCGGGCAGAACCAGACGGTTCGCATTGCCGGCCCCCTCTACAATCCCATGTTATACTCGCGAAACGGCACAATGGTGTGGGAAGGAGGTGGAAACGGGAATAACCTCATTGTCAACTGGACTTACGGGCCTGGCAGAGTTCAAGAGTGGGACATCCCGACTACGTCGCTCCACTCCGGCCAGACCTACATTCTCAACGTATGGCCAATCATCGGCGCGAACACAACGCAGCAATTCCAATATCTGATCGGGAAAGATCTGGTGATAAACGCAACAATCACGGTCGCTTAACCATCTCCCAAAGGTGATTGTGAACACGTCAAGGACACTTAGTCATTGCCCGAGTTGAATTCCCCGGTCTCAAAAGACCAGGTCCCCAAGACGCACCAGAACCCGTGAGTCTGGCTAAATTCGAAGCGCATGAAATTCTATGGGAACCCCGTAAGGTTTTCCGAAGCCATTTCTTGTAGATCTTGACTGAAATTCTGCCCTTTAGAGCAGCCGATTTGAGGGAATCCTTCTTAGCAAAACGCAGTGACTAGTCCCTCATCAATCACAATTTTGGGCTCGGTCCCAGTCGCGGACTTGATTATCCCGCCAATATACTGCTTGAGAAAGGTAGACCACTTCCAACCGTATTGATGCTCGAACATGAGCTTTCGATTTGTTCCGCTTCCAACAACATTGAAACTATACCACCTAGAGTAGGAAGAGACCGGCTGAAAATAATGCTCGATCAGGCCTTCAAGGTCAAAACTGAGACCTAGAAAGGAGAAAGCTTGTTTGACCACTTTCGGACCGAGTTCTTTTCCGATTCTTTCCATTTCCTCTATCTGTATACTACCAAGCATCCCGATAAACATTAACTTGTTCAGAGGAACCGCCTCGGTGTGATCAACTATGTCATCGAACGAAACATATTTTGAAAGAACCAGGGTTAACCAACGAATTCAGATTAATCCTGCGCCTCCTCGTCTCTTTTTCTAGCTGCGTCTTGACTTCATGGTCAACTCTCAGGCTGATGTGGTCGAACTTGCTCCTTTGACTCATGGCAAGACATGAGACTTCTCACAAGTATTTAAACCACAAATCATGGAAAAGGCACTATTTTGTAGCCCTTCGTGGCACAGGGGTTTATTATCGACAAAACACCTTGATTCTTGTGATGATGGCTCTTTCGAGAGGCTTCTTTGCGACTACACGTTCGCTGAGAAGGGATTCGCCACTATTCCTTCTTCTCTTCCTAATAGTTACTCTAGTTTCGAGTTCAGCTTCAATTCAGCGGGCCTATGCGACTTGCACCTCGGGCGAGCACATCTTCTCAACAAGGTACCAGCGAATGATGAAGATCGCGAACGCGGACAGAATGAGGAGGTCCTGGCCCAGCTACATCGAAGAGGATATCGCCAGGCTTTCGACCTACTCAAGTGTTCCAGCAATCACAAAATATCTTCTCGACGCATACAACATCTACAAGCAGTCGGGCACGCTAAGGAGCCATATGCTTCGCCACGGAATCGTCCCGATTCCAGGCCGACGAAGGCCTAGGAAAATGCCGTAGGCTGGCGAAGGTTTAAGGATACACTCACGAGCCACGAGGCAATAGGCATCATGCAGTCTGCGGACGTCGTCGTAATAGGAGGAGGTCCTGGAGGCTACGTCTGCGCTATACGCGCGGCACAACTCGGCCTTAAGACGATTCTCATCGAAAAGGACAGGCTGGGCGGGAATTGCCTGATCGTGGGCTGTATACCTTCGAAGGCGCTCATCTCCGTCACCAAGCTCTACGAGAAGGCGAAGGAAGGAGCGACTTTCGGAATAATCGCAGACGGGATCAGGGTGGACCTGCCCGCCCTACAGAAATGGAAGGCCGGCGTCGTGTCGACCCTGGAGACTGGAGTCGCCAACCTCTGTCGTGGCAACAAGGTCGTCGTCATCCGTGGCGAGGCCGAGCTGATCTCGGCTGACAGACTCGAGGTAAAGACGAGCGAAGGAGTCGAGGAGGTACACGCCAAGAACGTCGTCATTGCCACCGGGTCGACCGCGATATCTCTACCCGGACTCGAGTTTGACGGGAAACTCATCATCAGCTCGACCGAAGCCCTCGCTCTCGACAAGTTGCCGGAGAGCATGCTAGTGATTGGCGGCGGCTACATAGGGCTTGAAGTGGCGACCGTGTACCAGAAGCTGGGGAGCAAGGTCACCATCGTCGAGCTGACCGACCAGCTGCTCCCGGGGACCGAGCCTGACCTCGTCAGGCTCCCCCAGAGGAACCTCGAGAAGAGGGGTGCTCGGATCTTGCTAAAGTCCAAGGTCCTCTCGCTCGAGAAGGGCGACGGCGGGGTGAAGGCCCGCGTCTCGACCCCAAGCGGGGAGGTCGTGGTGGAGGCAAGCCTCGCCCTGGTGAGCGTCGGGAGGATGCCCCTCACCGCCGGCATGAACCTCTCGAAGATCGGGGTCGAGACCGACGCCAAGGGGTACGTCGTCACCGACGCGCAGATGAGGACCAACGTCGAGGGCGTCTACGCCGTCGGGGATGTGCGAGGGCAGCCCCTGCTAGCCCACAAGGCCATGAAGGAGGGGGCCGTGGCAGCAGACGTCATCGCTGGCCTGCCCAGCGCCGCCGACTGGAAGAGCATCCCGTGGGCGATCTTCACGGATCCGGAGATAGCGGGAGTCGGGCTCACAGAGAAGGCCGCGGTCGAGGCGGGCCTGGAAGTCAAGAGGAGCAGGTTCTCGTTCGCCGCGCTGGGGCGAGCGCTCGCCGCGGGAGAGGCGGAGGGGTTCGCCAGGATAGTCTCGAACGCGAAGAGCGGGCTGGTCTTGGGTGTCCAGATCGTCGGGCCGGACGCCTCCAACCTCATCAGCGAGGCGGCGCTCGCCATTGAGATGGGCGCGACCGTCGAGGACCTCGCCCTCACGATTCATCCTCATCCGACTCTCCCGGAGGCGCTGATGGAGGCCGCGGAGGTCGCCGCGGGGCGACCCATACACCAGATGAAGGGGCTGTAGCGGGCCTTCGAGAATGACCCTCTCGTTACTAGACCGGGGGCGGGAATCCTACCAGGAGACCTGGGAACTACAGAAGGACCTGGTCAAGAAGAGGGCCGACGGCGAGACCGTGGCGGACACGCTCATCCTAGTCGAGCACGACCACGTCATAACGCTCGGGCGCAAGACCACCCCTGAGAACTTCAAGCCGCAGGACATCCCAGTATTCAAGGTCGAGAGGGGCGGCGACGCCACATACCACGGCCCTGGACAGCTCGTTGGCTACCCCATCGTCCGTCTCGCGACGCCGAACGTCCAGCGCTTCGTGCGGGACCTCGAGGAGGTCATGATACAAACGACCCGCAGCTTCGGAGTCGAGTCATCCAGGGTCGAGGGGCACCCGGGAGCCTGGGTCAAAGGCCGCAAGGTGGCCTCCATCGGCGTCGCCGTGACCAACTGGGTCACATTCCACGGTTTCGCGCTCAACGTCAACGTAGACCTCTCCTACTTCGCACTGATCAAGCCCTGCGGCTTGGACCCCGAAAAGATCACGTCGATGAAGCAGGTCCTAGGGAAGGAACTCCCGCTCGAGGACGTCAAGGCCGAAGTGGTCATGAGGTTCACCGAGGTGTTTGGCTACGACCTCCAGCAAGTCACATCGGGAAGTCTCTCGCCTCCTCAGGCCTGAGGAAACATTAAGAAAGGGAGCCGGCGCGCGGAAAATTTCGTGCCAAAACCTCCAAAAATCACATACGTCACCCTCTTCGCTGACGAGAGCGTCCACCCGAAGTACGAGGCGGCGTTGAAGAGGTTCGCCTCCGGGCAGCTCGGCCAGCACCACAAGATGCACATCGGCGCCAAGGAGGTGGGCTCCGTGGCGGGGGAGTTCGAGCACAGGAGCCCCATCGACACCTCCATAGTCGTGAGCTACTTCCCGATCGGGCAGCGGGAGCACGCGAAGCAGGCCATAGACGCGGCGAGGCGCGCCTTTCCCGAATGGAGCGGGAAGCCCTGGCGCGAGAGGGTCAAGGTCCTCAGGCGGGCGGCCGAGCTGATAGACGAGCGGAAGTTCGACATCGCCGCAACGATAACATACGAGGTTGGGAAGAACCGTCTCGAGTCCCTCGCCGAGGCTTGGGAGGCCGTCGACGCCATAAACCTCTACGCGAAGGTCATGGAAGAGAACAAGGGGTACACGAAGGAGACCGAAGGGGTCGCGGGCGAGCACGGGAGGATAGTCGCGAAGCCCCTCGGGGTCTGGCCTGTCATATCGCCCTTCAACTTCCCCTTCATGCTCGCCAACGGTATGGCCACGGGCGCCCTCCTGACCGGGAACACGGTCATCCTGAAGCCCACGAGCGAGGCCCCGCTCACGGGCCTCATGCTCTACAAGGTCTACCGGGACGCGGGCGTCCCTGCCGGCGCCGTGAACTTCGTCACCGGCCCTGGCCCCAACTTCTCGAGCGAGTTCACCGAGAACCGCGACGTCGCAGGGATCACCTTCACAGGCTCGAGGGCCGTGGGGTTGAGCCTCTACCACGAGTTCCTCACCCACCAGCCGTACGTCAAACCCGTCCTGATGGAGCTGGGGAGCAAGAACCCCGCGATCATCACCGCGAAAGCCGACCTGAAGAAGGCCGTCGAAGGGGTCGTGAGGGCGGCCTACGGGTATAGCGGCCAAAAGTGCAGCGCCAACTCCAGGGTGTACGTCCAGAGCGCGGTGAAGAACGAGTTCCTCGAGATGCTGAAGAAGCGGCTCGCCTCGCTGGAGGTCCAGGACCCGAGGGAGAAGAGCTCCTTCATGGGCCCGATAATCAATCCCGCGGCGATGGAGACCTTCGCCAAGGCCGTGGAGGAGGCCAAGAAGGACGGAGGGAAGGTGGTCTTCGGCGGCAGCGCCCTGACGAAGGGCGCCTTCGGGAGGGGCTACTACGTCCAGCCGACGGTCGTGACCGGCCTCCCCGTCGAGCACGAGCTCTTCAAGAGGGAGCTCTTCGTCCCGCTCCTCGTCGTCGCTGAGTTCAAGACCCTCGACGAAGCTCTCGACGAGGCGAACGACACCGACTACGGCCTGACTGCGGGGATCTTCAGCGAGGACAGGAAGGAGGTGGCGAAGTTCATGGACAAGATACAGTTCGGCGTCGTCTATGCCAACAGGAGCGGCGGCGCCACGACGGGCGCGTGGCCTGGGCCCCAGTCATTCGTCGGATGGAAGGGGAGCGGATCCACGGGCAAGGGCATCGGCGGGCCTAGCTACCTGCTCACGTTCCTCAGAGAGCAATCCCAGACCGTGGTCTCTTAGCCGCGTCTCAGGACGAGGAGTCCTGGCGCCTGGCGTACGCGCCATACACGAGCGCGGCCACCAAGAATCCGATGATCAGCGGAGAGAGGGTCGCCAACAGGCTCGCCACGCTCTCTCCTGGAAGGGCAGTCAGCAGCGAGCTCGGCCTTTGCGTCGCCCCGCTCGAGGCGGTCGGTCCGCTCCGGACACTGGCGTTGCCTGCGCTGAGCGGGGCGGTAATCGGGCCAGCACCTTCGGCCACCGTCGTCGTGGTCGTGGCGGCGGTGACCGTGGTGGTCGAGGCAGGCGCGACCACCTCGTTCTGAGCTCCGGGCGGGGCGTTCTGGGCGGGCGCGGTGGTCGTGGAGGTGGAGAGGGCCTGGCTCGTCGTCGTCGCAGACGCCGCCCCCCCAAAAGACGGCCCCCCTTGTGGCGTCAATGAGGTCTGGAGCGGGTTGTTCGACGGAGGCAGGAACGAGGCGACCCCGACGAGCAGCAGGGCTAGGGCGAGCCCTCCGACCGCCCCCGCGAAGAACCCCCGTCCCCTCATCCAGCCCGTCATCTGGATGCTCCAATGCCTCCGGGGTTACTTAATTCCAACATCTAGAACGGCTTCCTCCGCCACAATCTGGCCGTCTCGAACCAGAACGCGGCCGCTGCGCCGACGGTCCCGACCAGCGCGTATAGGTCCAGGAAGCTGTAATCCTCGACCACATAGGCCGCCGCGACCGTGCTGAAGAAGACGGCGTAGAACCCGAGCCTGGGGAGGCTGAACCTTCCGACGTTGACGAAGGCCTGGAGTATCCCGGGGTCGACCTTCTTCGTCAGGACGTAGTTGCCCATGTTGTCCTGCTCGATTATCCCGAGCCTGGTGAGCTTCTCGATGTGGTGGTATGCCACGCTGGGGCTCGAGAACCCCAGCTCGCGCTGGACCTCCCTGACCCCGACCGGCTTCCCTTGCTTCAGGGCGTACAGGTAGACCTTGAGCGTCTTTCCGCGCAGCTCGTACTCGATCCTTGCCTTGTCCTCCGCCTCCGACGGCGCCGGGGCTCCCATCGCCTTAGCGCTGCGCGCCCCCAGCAGATAAAACATACACCTCTTATGAGGGGCGCCAAGGAGACACCGCCCGTTGACACTCGCGGGGAAGAGGGTCTGCGTCGCGGTCCCGGACACAGTCCTCGAGGAGCAGGACTCGACCCGGGAGAAGACGGCGAAGCTCGGCCAGATCGCGAGGTATTGCGCGCTCTTCGGGGTAGACTCGATACGGGTGTTCAACGACCCGCGGGGGAGGGGAGAGTCGAGCTTCATCAAGAAGGTCCTAGAGTACTTGGAGACGCCCCAATACCTGCGCAGGCGCCTCTTTCCGCTTAGCGAGGAGCTGAGATACGCAGGCCTCCTCCCGCCCCTCCGCATCCCCTCGCACAAGGCGAAGGTCCCCCTGGGGAGGCTCCAGGCCGGGGAGCTCAGAGAGGGGGTGGTCCTCTCTGACGGGTTCTCGGTGGACGTCGGCCTCGACGTCCCCGTCACCTTGAGGAGGAAGGAGGCCCCGCAGAGGCGAATCACGGTGAAGATAACCTCCGTCTCTCCGTCCGGCGTCCAGGCCATGCCCGTGGACCGCCGCGAAATCAAAGGCTACTGGGGCTACTCTGTGGAGGTCTCTGGGACGGGCGCGCTCCTCGCGGACCACGCCTTCCCCTTGAAGGTCGCCACCTCGCGCCACGGCGACCCCATCGGGCGCGTCGCGCGGAGCCTGCGCATCGACCTTCAAGGTTCTGGGGCCTTGATGCTCCTCTTCGGCTCCCCGTCCAGGGGCCTCTTCGAGTCTGTCGGGAAGGACCTCCGGAGCCGTGTGGGCTACGTCGTGAACCTCTTCCCGGAGCAGAACGTGGTCACCGCGCGGTCAGAGGAGGCAATTCTCTCCGCCCTCTACATGGTCGGGCTCTTCGCAAGCCCCGACCTCCCGCCCTTTGTCTGACCGCGAAATCGAGCAAGATTTGCGTTTTTCCCTCTCTTTAGGTAACGTTTTTATCGGGTTGGCGCCACTCAATTCATCTTATAGGTATCAGGTGATTAGGGATCTCCAGCCTGGCGCAGAGAAAGACACTCGAACTCAAGAGCTACATGCCCCTTCCCACTTCCAGGGCGAAGGAGTTCTGGACGAGGTGGAAGATACTCCACATAAGGCAGCTCTCGGAGACCGGGCGCGCCACCAACGAGCTCTGGCTCCCGGAGTCTGAGAGGACGGGCAGGGCTCTCGACCAGCTCTATCTCCAGCACGACGACACGCCCAGACAGGGCGTCGTGGCCGACACGTCGGTCCGGTTCGCCGCGGGCTCTCCTCTGAAGCTCTCCTCGCCGATGTATCTCGGCGACATGTCATTCGGCGCGCTCTCGGGGGTGCCGAACGCCGCGATCGCAAAGGCGGCCGACCTCACAGGCATCATGGCCGGCACGGGCGAGGGAGGTCTCCTCAAGGAGGTCGCCGAGTGCAGCCGGATAACCGTCCAATGGGCCTCGGCGAGGTTCGGGGTGGACGCCAACAGCCTCTCAAAAGGCCAGGCCGTGGTCATCAAGATAGGCCAAGGCGCAAAGCCCGGGATCGGCGGCCATCTCCCCGGAGTGAAGGTCACGACCCCCATCTCGGAGACGAGGAGGATCCCTGTGGGCACGGACGCGATCTCGCCCGCCCCCCACCACGACATCTACTCGATCGAGGACCTGGGCCAGCGCATCCTCGGCCTCAAGGAGGCCACTAGGAAGCCGGTCTTCGTGAAGGTCGGCGCCACGAACTACATCCCATACATCGCCTCCGGTGTGGCGAGGATGGGCGCCGCCGGCATCATCATCGACGGAGCTGGCGCAGGGACCGGGGCCGCGCCCTCGGTGGTGAAGAACAACGTCGGCGTTCCGATCGAGCTTGCCATAGCGTCGGTCGACTCGATCCTGAGGCGTGAAGGCCTGAGGGACAACTTCACAGTCATAGCGGCCGGGCGCGTGAGCACCCCGGAGGACTCGCTGAAGCTCATCGCCCTCGGCGCGGACATCACAAGCGTGGGCACCGGAGCTCTCCTCGCGATCGGGTGCCTAATGGTGCACAAGTGCCACCTCGGCTTCTGCCCCGCGATCCTCACGAACAAGATCTCGGACAGCCCTGTCCGGACGCTCTCCTTCGACCAGTCTGTGACCTGGCTCGCCAACATGGTGAGGGGCTGGACCGAGGAGATGAAGCTGATCATGGAGCTGATGGGCGTCTCGAAGCTCGAGGAGCTCAGGTCTCGGCGGGACCTGCTCTTCCACGACGGGTCCCTCAACTCTGAGACCCTAAAGATACTCGGCGTCGAGACGAAGAAGCAAGGCGGCCCCTCCTCCTCGTCCGCCCCGGCCGTGCCCTCCAGGGCCCCTCCGAAGGGCGCGAACCTGTGGGACCCTGCGAGGTCAACGGCGCTCTGGGAGCTGTCGGGGACCACCGGCAAGTCACCAGGCGAAGCGCAGATCTCGAGCATGGGCTCCATCGGCCCTCCCTTCGTGGAGGCCCCCGCGAGGCTCACGGACTGGGTCGTGATGGACGGCGCGCAGGTGACGCGGCCCAGCATCGACCCCTATCGGGAAGAGATCGAGATCGTCAACTACCTCGCGCAGGGCCGGATAAGGCTCGCCGCACCGTTCTTCTTCACGCACCTCCCAGAGAACGTCCCGGACGACATCCGGGCCATCTTCGCAAGGACCGCGTCTGCGATGGGGTTGCTCTATGACGATTCCACGGGCAGGCTGAGCGGAGGCAAGTACCCCGGGAGGGTGATCTCCCCACACCACGCGTCGAGTCCAGGCTCGATGATCAGCGCGGTCGACCTAAAGGGGCGCGCCTCGGGAGCCTCTGTGCCCAGGGAGGGCAACGGGAAGCAGGGCACCCTCTACCTGAGGATACCATCCTCGACGAAGGCGCTCGAATGGGTGCGCTCCAACATCCAGGGCCTGGAGGGGTTCCAGGGGTTCCTCATCGACGAGGACGACGAAGAGAGCGACCTGCAGCTCGAGCTCTCCGTCTCCAAGCTAGACCGCGACCTCATAGAGAAGGACGTGAGATGGAGGTTCGACATCCTCGCGGAGGGCAACATGGTCAGGGGCTCGGAGGACATCGTGAAGCTCGTAGCGATGGGGGCTGACTGCGTGGGGTTCGGGAAGGCCGCTCTCGTGGCGGTCGGGTTCGAGGACGACCAGGAGGTCGTCATCGAGATGCAGAAGCTGGCGGACCATCTCGAGAACCTCGTCGTCGCGTTCGTCAAGGACATCAAGCTGCTCGCGGGCGCCGCGGGCATGAGCAGTGTGGCCTCCTCCCTGGTGGGGAACAGGGAGATCCTCCGCACGGTCGGTCTCGACCCGGGAATCCGGAAGGAGCTGGGAATCAAACCGGCTGGAGGGGCGTGAGTAGTGATTTGAGCGAGTATCCGACCTACGACACCACCTTCGGGCAGCCCGTCTACAAGGACGGCTGCGGGATCTTTGGGGTGATAAGGAAGGACGGCGCCCCGAAGGTCTCCAACCTTGACGCCCTCACCGGGATCGCTTGCATAAAGTACAGGGGGAGCGACCTGGGCGCGGGCTTCGCCCTCTTCGACCCTTCCCTGAGCAGCGGCGGGCAGACCCACAAGATAAAGGCCTTCGTCAGGAACCAGGGCATCGCCGACAACCTCCAAGACCAGCTCTCGGCCTCCGTCAGCTCTCCACGAGACGTCCAGCTGCTCATGCCAGGCCCTGTGAGCGGAAGAGAGCGCTTCGGGATATGGGAGGGGAACCTCAGCACCTCGGACAACCCGACGCTCGAGAAGGCCATCGACAGCATAAACGGGGAGCTCCTCTCCGACGGGAAGATCGACGGGCGCATCTTCTCCTATGGGAGGTACCTCGACGTCTTCAAGGAGGTCGGGTTCCCGCTGGAGGTCGCAAAGGAATACCACCTCGACGCCGACACGAAGAAGGCCGACGTCTGGATAGCCCACACGAGGCAGCCGACAAACTCCCCCGGGCGCTACCCGATATGGTCACACCCCTTCGCCTCGATGGACACGGCCATCGCCCACAACGGCGACATCAGCTCCTACGGGGCCAACCTCGAGCAGCTCAACTCCTGGGGGCTCCGGAGCCACGTCGGGACCGACAGCGAGGTCATCGCCCGCCTTCTGGACCACCTGGTTCGCGTCGAGGGCCTCTCCCTCTTCGAGGCCGCGACGCTCCTAACCAACCCGTTCGAGAAGCAGTTCTCGCCTGAGGTGCGCAAGCTCCTCATAAGATACAGGGGTGCGCGCCTCGACGGCCCCTTCGCCGTCGTAGCCGGCTTCTGCGACGGCAGCGACACCTACCTCTTGGCCCTCACGGACAGGTCCAAGTTCCGCCCCCTCCTCGTCGGGGAGGACGCCAACAGGTTCTACGTCGCGAGCGAGGAGAACCAGATAAGGAACCTCTCCAAGGACGCGGTCGTCTGGGCGCCCGAGCCAGGCTCATTCTTCCTCGCCTCCGTGAATAAGGGCATACTCGAACCAGGCACCAAGAGGAAGATCTACTCCTTCCAGTCGGGTGGGAGCATGAGCGGCGTGGCGTCTTCCTTCGGCTCTTACTCTCTCCCGAAGCAAGAGGCGGTAGCCTCCCGCACGTCTGACTCGGTCGCAGTCCTCGACTCCTCGGGCGTGGGTTTCAGCGAGATCAACGAGTTCCTGCGCAAGGCCTACCGGTCCGGGAGCGAGAGCGTGAGGATAGACAACGTGAGCGGCCAGAGGTATCTCGGCATCGGCTTCTCCACGAAGCAGGAGGACGGGACCAGGCGGAAGTTCAGGGTGGAGCTGAACGGCTACCCCGGAAACTGCCTCGCGAACCTCAACGACGGCATCTCCTACGAGGTCCACGGGAACGTCTCCGACGACCTCGCGGATACCATGCACGCAGGCTCAGTGATCATCCACGGCAGCGCGAGGGACGTCGCAGGTCAGACGCTACAGGGCGGGCACATCTTCGTCAGGGGCTCCGTCGGGAACAGGGCGGGAATCCAGATGCGCGAGTACAAACAGGCGAGGCCCTTCTTCATCATAGGCGAGACCGCGGACGACTATCTCGGCGAGTACATGGCGGGCGGGGTCATGGCGGTCCTCAACCTCTCTGGCTCCGACAGGCCTGTGGGCAAGTTCGCCGCCACCGGCCTCGTGGGCGGGACGCTATACATCAGGGGCCAGGTCGACTCCACGCAGCTAGGGCTGCCCCCGAGCCCGGAAGACATCCTGGCCTACCTGCGCACGAGCGTCACCGACGGGGGGCTCTCGAAGGAGGCCTTCGAGGCGGTCACGAAGCTCCGATACCCGAGCGAGCAGGAGCTCGCGGCCCTGCTGCCGGCACCCCTCCACGCGAGGGTCCGCTTCCTCTTCTTCGCAAGCAAGTACACGAAGCCGCTCGTCAGCGAGTACAGGAGCCTGAACTCCGGAGACCTCGAGGTCCTCAAGGGCGTGCTAGAGTCGTTCTTCCAGACCTTCGGCCTCCCGCGCACGATCCTCGAGTCGGTCCTCTCATCGAAGTTCACGGTCCTTAGGGCGGGAGACCACAAGGTCTCGACGCCTATCCCTCCACAGGAAATCCCGGTGGAAGAGTAGGCTGCTGGCATCGTTGGAATAGTTGGAGGGATTGGAAACGCCGAGCAAGACCGAAGACCTCTGGTGGTTGTTCACGAGGCAGACCATCAAGGTCACCCCGAGGCAGAGCGTCCTCTCGGCCTCGATGATTATGCAGAGGAGGAACTTCAGGCACCTTCCGGTGGTCGACGAGAAGGGGAGGATCATGGGGATGATCTCGGCCCAGGACATAATCGACTCGCTGAACTTCGTCCTCTCCAGGCCCGACCTCATGACCAAGGAGGTGATCGAGTCGCTCGAGATCCCCGTGGAGCGCATCATGGTCTACAACAGTATCTGCGTGGAGCCTGGTGACGGCCTCGCGGAGATCACGAAGAAGATGACCTTCCACAACCTCGGCGGGATGCCGGTGGTCGACGAGCAGGGGGTCGTCCGCGGCATAATCACCCTCAGAGACCTCGTCGGGCTCATGGGGACCAGCTCCGACGAGGTGGGCGTGCGCGTCTCGGAGATAATGAACCCGAACGTCATCACGATCGGCCAGAACGAGTACCTCTCCACCGCGGTCCGCCTGATGTCGGAGCACCGCGTCCGGAGGCTTCCGGTCGTCCCGGGAGGCAAGGGCGCCGACGCGGGCGTCCCGAAGGGCATACTCTCCAACAAGGACGCGCTGGGGCGCCTTGCGAAGGTCGCTTCCGTGAGCCTCGCCAATCCAAAGGGCGGGGCCGCCGTCCAGACGCGCTTCGACACCCCGATATCCGACTTTATGACCCGGGACGTCATCACGGTGAGCCAAGACGACGACATCAGGGTCGCCGCATCGAAGATGATGATATTCGGGATCGGCGGACTTGTCGTGGACGACTCTCCCACCGGACGCGTCGCGCTGGTGACCGAGAGGGACCTGATCAGGACTCTCTCCCGCAAGAAGGGGAACACCGTCCTGATGAACGCGCTCCAGTTCGAGCTGGAGGTCGAGAAGGCCAACGCCCGCTCCTCTTCCGCCTACGGCGCAAACCCCCGCGCCCGCACCTGACGCGCCTGCTGCAACGCGAAAGCTTATAGACTTAGGAAAAATCCGGGTGAACTTCCCGAGTGAGCTAGGATGGGTCATAGGAAACATAGTGCACCACGCAGAGGAAGTCTCGCATACATCCCCAGGGGGAGGGTCGGAGACTTCTTCCCCACGGTCCACAACTGGCCGAAGATCAAGGGCAGCACGCCCACCCTGCTAGGGCTCCCCGCGGTGAAGGTCAGCACGATTCACACCATCACGATTGACGACAGGGCGAAGACGCCAAACTTCGGCAAGCCGCGCTTCAACCCGACCAGCGTCCTGGCGGTCCCAGACACGGCGGTCATAGGCCTCAGACTATACGTCAGGGAGAACGGCGCCGAGAGGGCGGTCGGCGAGGTATACGCGAAGACCCTCCCGAAGGGTGTAGAGAAAAAGTCAGGCGTGGACCCCGAGAAGTTCATCGAGGCCTGGAAGCCGAAGCTTTCTGGGCTCACCCGCATCTCGGCCGTCTTGGCGATAACCCCGAGGGACGCAGGCATATCCCAGAAGCAGCCCATAGTTTTCGAGGTGGGAGTAGGAGGCGGCGACATCGCGGCCCAGTTCGATTACGTCGCGAAGGTTATGGGAAAGCCCGTCAAGTTCTCAGAGGTCTTCAAGGCGGGCGGCTACGTGGACGTCATAGGTGTGACGAAGGGGCACGGGTACGAGGGCCCGGTGACCAGGATGGGAATAAAGAGGAAGCAGCACAAGTCCAGGAAGAGCGTGCGGGCGGTCGGAGTCATCGGCCCGTGGCACCCCGCGGCGGTCATGTACACGGTGGCCAGGGCAGGGCAGCACGGCTTCCACCAGAGGACCGAATCGGGGAAGAGGATACTCACCATCTCTAACGGGAAGGACGCGCCGATCACCCCGAAAGGGGGTTTCGAGCACTTCGGCGAGCTCAACACCGACTACGCCCTTCTGCGCGGGAGCGTCCCCGGGACGAACAGGCGGGTCGTCGTGGTCAGGTATCCCATGAGACCTCACCCGAAGGCCAACACGGCGCCGGTTCAAGTCCTGGAGGTCAGCACCAAGGTGGCAGGGAGGAAGTAGGACTTGGCAGACTCTGTGAAGGTCCTCGACATGAACGGCAAGCCCGGCGACGCGATCGACCTCCCGGGCGTGTTCTCGACGCCGCTGAGGCCAGACCTGGTCCAGCGGGCTTGGTGGATACTCCATTCTCACGGACTGCAGCCGTACGGCCGCGACCCCATGGCGGGCAACAGGACGAGCGCCGAGACTGGCAACCCCCCGACAGGAAGAGGAGTCTCAAGAATCCCGAGGATCAAGGGCGCGGGGAGCTCAAAATCGGGCCAGGCCGGAGGCGTCGCGAGCATCGTCGGGGGAAGACTGCCTCACCCTCCAAGGTCTGAGAAAGTAATCTACCGTAAGATCAACGTCAAGGAGAGGAAGCTCGCGCTGAATACGGCCATCGCATTCACGGCCGACGCCACCGCGGTCGCGTGGCGAGGCCACAAGACCGGGAAGATGAAGTTCCCGGTCGTCGTCCCAGACGAGCTAGAGGTGCTCGAGAAGACCGCAGCCGTCGAGGCCTTCCTCGTGGACTTGGGCCTTGCCGACGAGCTCAAGCGCGTCTACGGCGGAGTGAAGAGGCGTTCGGGGAAGGCGAGGATGCGCGGGAGGACCAACCGCAAGAAGGTGGGGCCTCTCATAGTGGTCAGCAACGACAGAGGCGTAGGCAAGGCGGCCAAGTCGATCCCAGGAGTGGAGGTCGTCCCGGTGGACAGCCTGAGCGTCCTTCCGCTGGCGCCCGGAGGTGTCGCAGGAAGGCTCACGATATGGACGAGATCGGCGATAGAGGTCCTGGGCACGATGTCTGCAAAGAGAGAGGGAATGAAGATTGAGGCTTGAAGACGCCCAGAAGATAATCTTCCGGCCATACATCACCGAGAGGACGTTCGACCAGATAGCCCGCGAGAACAAGATCTGCTTCATGGTCGACAACAAGGCCTCGAAGACGCAGATCGCCAACGCCATCGAAGCGCTCTACGAGGTGAAGGTCAGGGCGGTCAACACCATGAGGTCGATCGGGGGCAAGAAGGCCTACGTCCGCCTCATCCCTGAGGACTCCGCGACCGACCTCGCGACGAAACTAGGACTGGTGTAACAGCGATGGGAAAGAGAATTCTTCAGAGAAGGCGGGGCAAGGGCGGCATCCAGTGGAGGGTCTCTTCCAAGGGGAAGATAGCTCCCGTCCGATATCCGCTGATGAACCCTGACGCCTCAGGCAACGAGGGAAAGCTGACGGTCAAGGCTCTGCTCGACGAGAGGGGAAGGAGCGCGCCGATCGCTCAGCTGCAATACGGCGAGCACGGGGCGATATCCTACGTCCCGGCCATCAACGGGATAGCCGTAGGGAACGAGGTCCAGCACGGCCCTGACGCCGCGGTGGCGAACGGGAACATCCTCCCGCTGAGGAAGATCCCAGAGGGGACGCGGATCTCGAACATCGAGCTGCGCGCGGGCGACGGCGGCAAGCTGGTCAGGGCTGCAGGCGGCTCCGCGGTGTTGTTCTCAAAGGGTGAGGGCAGGGCGATAATCAGGCTACCAAGCGGGAAGAGCATGCTGATCAACGAGAACTGCAGGGCGACGGTCGGCGAGATAGCGGGAGGGGGCATGCAGGAGAAGCCCTTCATGCGGGCAGGCCCGAGGCATCACAAGATGACGGCCGACGGCCGACCCTACCCGAGGATGAGGGGCATCGCGATGGCCGTGGTCTACCACCCGTTCGGAGGAGGAAGGCACCAGCACCCCGGAAAGTCCACCAGCACCTCTAGGAACGCGCCGCCGGGCAGGAAGGTCGGCCTGATAGCGCCGAGGAAGACCGGAAGGAAGAGGCTCGCGAGGACGACCGTCGAGGTTAAGGAGAGGTAGGTAGAAGAGAGAGCCATGCCCAAAGAGTTCCGCTATAGGGGTTACACCGTCGAGCAGCTCAACGGGATGAGCACAGAGGCCATCCTCCAGCTACTCCCGTCGAGGGCGAGGCGCTCGCTCAACAGGGGAATCTCCGACGACAAGAGGAAGCTCCTCGAGGACGTGCGGTCCCAGAAGGACGGAAAGCTCGAGGGACAGATCAAGACCCACGCCAGAGACATGATAGTCCTCCCCGCGATGGTAGGGGCGACCATCGGCGTCTACACCGGAAAGGAGTTCCTCTCAATCCAGGTGAAGCCCGAGATGATCGGGCACTACCTCGGTGAATACGCGATCACAAACAAGAAGGTCGTGCACGGGACCCCCGGCATCGGAGCCAGCAGGTCGAGCCTCTACGTCCCGCTGAAGTAGCACGCCCTGGAAGGCCCCACATTGTCGCTGGCAAGAGGCGATCGTTCGCTCCAGGAGGAGCTTGACTGGGCCGTGGCCAGGCTCGCGAAGGCCGGCTACCCGATCCGCTCGAAGGTCCGTCTGCTGGTCGACCCAAAGCTCGACATCATGGGCTACGCGAACGAAGAGGAGGGAATCCAGCACATCGTGATAGCAGAGTGGGCGCTCCAGTCCGAGATGCTCGGGGGCTTGCTCTTCCACGAGCTCGCGCACATCTACCACACCGAGAGGCGCTCGCCTTCGCACAAGTTCAAGGTCACCAACGCGATAATCACCGAGTTCAGCCAGAGGGAGGGCCTGAACGAGCGGGAGACGGGGTACCTCGTAGAGGGGTTCAGCCACCTCCAAAACGTGATGGTGGACGACATCGTCTTCGCGGCGATGGAGGAATCCGAAAGGAGGCAGGCCCAGGGTTTCTTCTCCGGGTGGCTGACCGAGTCCCCCTCGGGGTACCCGCTCGCCGACGCTTCTGCGCTCGCGCGGAACGCCTTCGCCCTGGCGTCGGTCAAGAGGCACGGCCTGCTCCACGAAGACGAGCCGAACGCAAAGGAGATGGCGGTGAGGGGTAGGGCGCTCGCGAAGCAGCTGGGGAAGAGCGCGCAGGAGAAGTACGACGCCATAGAGGAGTTCCTCGTGAAGGCAGACCCGAGCTGGGACGAGGAGACCTTCCACAACAAGCTGGTCCTCTTCCTAGACATGCTGGTCGCACTGCTGAGAGAAAAAGACCAGATGGAAGACCTGAGATAGGCCCAGGTCCGCAGCGCCTCTGCCGTCGAGTTTGCAAAAGAAGATAAAGGTCGGGATACCACTTCCGGCGATTCAAGATGTCGCTGAAGATTGGGAATCTTAGCATCAGCAGCAAGGCATTCGAGCAGCACGGAAAGATCCCGCGGCAACACGCCGCGGATGGCGCCAACAGTTCGCCCCCGCTAGCGTGGAAGGGGCTCCCGCAGGGGACCCGGCAACTGGCGCTCGTCTGTCACGACCCCGACGCCCCGCTGCCGGACGGTTTCACTCACTGGGTGATCTACGGTATCCCTCCAACCTCGGAGGGCATCCCGGAGGGCGGGGGAGCGGGATTCACGCAGGGGCTCAATGGCATTGGGAAGCAGGGCTACTTCGGACCGGCCCCTCCTCCGGGGCACGGGCTCCACCACTACTACTTCTGGCTCTACGCGCTGGGCGACGGCCCGGAGCTGAAGCCAAACATGACCCGCGACGCTCTCCTGAAAGCCATCGCCGACAGGGTCCTCGTCCAGGCGCGCCTGGTCGGGGTCTACGAGCGGTGACGCGTATAGGTTGCCCCAGAAGAACAGGCTCGAGCGCATCTTCGAGAACGCAAGAGAAGCGCCCGACGTCGTGGCGATATCCAACGGAGGTCACGTCGACACCAACTTCTTCTACATCTCCGGCTACAGGAGCGGCCTCTTCGAGGGCAACATGCTCTTCCTGTTTCCTGACAGGCATGTCGAGGTCCTGACCAACCCACTCGAGGAAGAGGCGGCAAGACAGAAGAAAGACTTCGCCATCCACGTCGAGAGGGGCTCCGGCCCCACCGAACGCCGGAGGATGGTCTCCTCGATCCTGAAGGGTTGCAGGCGTGTCGGCATCAACTTCCAGGGAGTCTCGCACAAGGACTTCAAGGAACTCGAGACAATGCTCGGCCCCAAGAAGCTCATCGACGTCTCGGACGCGCTGAGCAAGTCTAGGATGGTCAAGGACCCCGACGAGCTGGAGGCGCTCTCCAAGGCCGCGCAGATAATCTCAAAGGTGGTGGAAGGCGTGCCGGACCTCGTGAAAGAAGGGATGACCGAGAGGGCCCTCAAGGCCCAGATAGACTACCAGATGGTCGACAGGGGCGCGGACTCGCCTTCGTTCGAGAGCATCGTCGCCTTCGGCGAGAACTCAGCCCTTCCGCACTACTCCGCGGGCGAGAGGCGTCTCCTCAAGGGAGACAACATCCTCGTCGACGTGGGCGCGAGATACCACCTATACTGCTCCGACATCACGAGGACGCTCTTCTTCGGCCGCGCCGCCAGGACCCAGAGGGAGGCCTACTCCAAGGTGCTCGAGGCGCAGACCGATGCAATCGAAGCCATCCGCGACGGCGTCACCGGACGGGCGGTCCATCAGGTCGCGGCTAAGGTTATTGACCAGAGCAGGTTCAAGGGAAGGTTCACCCACGGCCTCGGCCACTCGATCGGCCTGGAGGTCCACGACGGCGAAGGGCTGAGCCTCCGGAACACCAAGAGGCTCGAGCAGAACATGGTCATGACCGTCGAACCCGGGGTATACCTCCCCGGAGAGGGCGGCGTCCGGATTGAGGACGATGTCGTGGTAACGAGGGATTCTTGCAGGCCTTTGACGAGGGGCTCGAAGGAGCTTCTCGAGGTCTAGAGAGGACGACGGGGTTCGGTCCGCGTTTCTCTCTTTTGGCAGACTTGACTTTCATGCAGCTTAGATCCGCAGGCGGCTTCCGGTGACAACGTTGCGGGCTCGCGGGCCTGCTCGATAGGGATCTCGGAGACGGTGGTCGCCCCGCCTGCCCTAATCTTCTCTCAAAACGCTTAATTCGTTTCAGCGTTTGAGGAGCTCCGAAAGCTCCAATGATCTACGAATGGAGGGTCTACGAGATAATTCCTGGAAGGAAGAAGCTCCTCAATGAGCGGTTCGCAAAGCATACGATGAGGTTATTCGAGAAGCACGGCATGTCGATCGTGGGTTTTTGGGAGAGCGTGGTCGGGGGACGTACGAACACGTTGTATTACATGCTGGCGTTCAAGAACCTGGACCACCTTGAATCTGCCTGGAGGGACTTCCAATCAGACCCAGAGTGGCAAGAGGTCGTGAGCGAATCCGAGAAGGATGGGCCCATCGTAGCAAGCATCACGAACATTGTCCTCAAGCCCACCTATTACTCCCCGATGAAGTGACTTCGTTCGGAGGCCCTTGAAGTGTCCTTCCTTGGGCGTTGTGGGCCGGGGAGGAGACACACCCTTCAATTAGCCGAGGTCCGCGGTAGAGCCGTGAGGCGATGACCGCATGCCTGCTCTGCACGAGGGAGTGCGCGCCGTCGTCGACCCTCTGCAAGTATCACCTCGCGGCAAAGAGAAGCGTAGAATCCGCGTACAGGCAGTGGAACGAGGCCTACGGGGGCATCGCGTGGAAAGAGTACCTCCAAAAGATAAGCCAAAACCCGGAGACCGGGCTGTGGGCCAAGGAGGTGGCAAGCTTGCTATCCAAGGAAGCCGTTGAGTAGCTTCCGGGAAGAGCGCCGGACCCACCGAATCAGAGGTCCCAGAGGTCTGTGAACCTGTCCGTCGCGATGTCGAACAGGTTCTTCTCGAAGGTGGCGAGGAGTTCCAGCGTACCCTGCCTGTCCTGAACCCCATGCAAGCGCGCCCGTAAGCGTCACGAGGCGCTGACCAATCCGACCTGGCTCAGCAAGGCGGTGTATTCGCTCACGGTGCTCCTGGGCAGGCCGGCCCTCTCGCACAGGTTCCCGATTCTCAAGCCTCGTTGGTCGCCTTCGAGCCCTCGGCCGTCCCAGCGGGATAGAGCCTCTGGTAGCTGCCCTCCTTCGAGCAGACGATCTCTCCGTCACTCAGGCACTCGACGTGGGAACGAATAGCGCTGAACGACGCCCCCAGCAGCTTCTGGAGCTTTCGGAGGTGGATGCCCGGCGAGCGCGAGACGATCGTCTTCGCTCTCCCTCTGTTCTGGTTCTGCGGGTTCAACTCTCGCGCTCCACCAGGTATAGTTGGCTGACCCTGGTTCCACGTTCACCTCCCTGCCTTTGAGATAGACGTGGATTGGGGAGAGCACAGAGCGGTAGATCGGGAAGGTGCCTGTCTCATCCGCGAAGTCCGTGGGTGTTGGTGTAGTCGTCCTCGGCGAACTACTGGTTGTCCGACAGGAATGCTAGGTTTCCGAGCGGGTCGCTGTAGCTCCCGGGAACCCAGTGTCGTTCGCCTTGTCGTCTGTCGGGTTCGACTACTAGCACGTAGTTCGCAGCGCCGGGCACCTCAAGTCCATCGCGCACCCTTGCCCGCTCTCGATTAAGGAGGCTCGCCCCGGTCGCGTAGGCGTAACCTAGACCTTCGAACCCCAAAGCCCGGCTGCTCGCCAATGCTCAGGAGACGCCGAGTTCGCTGAAGGGGACGGACGGCTATTCTCGCCCGACCTGGGCATAAAGAGGCGGAATCTCACAGAGAGATGTTTTACTCATTCCATGAAAAATAATTCCAATTATTGCGCTTTTAGCTGTGGAATCATGTTATTAATTAATCATGCCTAATCCAGTTGTAGCGCTTGTGATATCAAGCGTGTTGATTTGTCTGCGTTGGCTGCCAGCCCTGCACTTCCCCGTGAATCCAGCGACGGTATTAGCGAACCATACGCAACCAAGCAGGTGGAAGGGCTGCACGAGTATCGAGGGATCGGCGTCTTCGCACACACGTCGGACAACACCATCAAGTCGAACGGCTTCAACGGAGACACCTATGGTCTCCGCCTGGACCATTCAATCGGAAGCAGGACCGTGGAAAGAGAAAGCAAACACGCCTGGTGCATGAGCTCGTGAAAACGGTCTTGGTTACGGGGGTCGGGGGCGCGGCGGGCGTATCGGTGCTTTCGAGCCTCGCGCTAGGCGACCGATGCCGTCTGGTCGGGGTCGACTCCGATGCGCACGCGCGAGGTCAGTTCATCGCGTCCGAGTTCCACGTGATCCCGGCTGCGAACGACGATCGGTTCATTCCATGCCTCCTAGACCTTGCGAAAGGATGCGACGCGCTCTTCTGCACCGTAGACGAGGAACTCCCGCTGGTCGCCGCAGCAAAACCGGATTTCGATTGCGAAGTGTTCGTATCCGGCCGTGAATCAGTCGAGAACTGCCTCGACAAGCTGAGCGCGGAGAAGGTCCTGCGGGGAAGTGGGATAGCGTCGCCAATGACCTGGCCATATGAGGAGAGGGAAGCCGCGCTGAGAGAGCTCGGTTTTCCCCTGATAGTCAAGCCGGTCTCGGGCAGAGGAGGGACGAACGTCTTCAAGGTCCTGAACTCGAGAGCCCTAGACGCCGTCGGGCAGCTCACAGACGACAGGTTGCTCGTCCAAGAGTACCTCCGAGGCCCCGAGTTCACCGTCGATGTCTTGGCGGATGAGCACGCGGAATTGAGGAAGCTCGTCGTCAGGGAGAGAGTGAGGACGAAGGGGGGCGTCACCACGGTCGGGAGGACGGCTGGTCCTGCGCCGTTTCTGGAGCAAGTGAAGAGGGTCCTCGCAGCCCTCGACCTGAAGTACATCAGCATGGTGCAATTCAGGTCCGATCCTCCCCGGGTAATGGAGGTCGGCCCGCGCCCGGCGGGTTCGATGATTCTCTCTACCTGCGCGGGAGTGAACATGCCGCTCATGCTTTTGGAGCATGACAATGGAGATGGCCCCATCGCTGACTATCGGCCTGACGTCTGGTTCTATCGACACGACGGAGCCTTGGATGAGTGGCACTCGGTTTCTCCCCTGAGGTGTTTGGTTTGAAGGTTGTGTGCGTATTCGGCACAAGGCCTGAGATAATCAAGATGGCGCCAATACTCTGGGAGGCGCGAAAGCGAAGCCAGATCGACCTCGTGACCATACACACCGGCCAGCATTACGACCCTTCCATGAGCCTGAATTTCATCGAGGAATTTGGATTGGAGATGCCCAACTACAACCTTGGGGTTGGCTCGGCCTCACCCGCGAGGCAGATAGCGGAGACGATTCAAAAACTCGAGGATGTGCTCGTGAAGGAGAGGCCGAATGTGGTCGTGGTCCAGGGGGACACGAACACCGCCCCAGCAGCCTCGATAGTCGCCAGAAGCCTTGGAATCCCCCTCTGTCACGTCGAGGCTGGTCTCAGGTCTCTCAACGAGAGAAGCTGGGAGGAGGTAAACCGGAGGATAGCGAGCGCATGCGCGCTATACCACTTCGCGCCGACAGAGTTGGCGAAGTCAATGCTGCTGCAAGAAGGAATAGATGGGGCCCGAGTGTTCGTCACAGGAAATACGGTCGTGGATGTCGTAGCGAGGGTGCTCCCGACACTGCGAACGCCGGAGTTCTTCGACGAACTGCCGAGCCGAAAGAGCGTACTCGTCACTATCCACAGGACAGAGAACACCGACAGCGGCGAGAATCTGCTGGGCATTTTGGACGCGATAGAATCGATCAGTGCGACTTGCAACGTCATTATGCCGCTGCATCCCAGGACGCGGAAGAGGCTAGGCGAGCTGGGTCGCTTGGAGCCACTCTGCAGCATGGAGGGCGTCAGAGTGACAGGTCCGCTCGACTACCTCAGTTTCATGTGCATCCTCGCCAGCGTCGACCTTGTAGTCACCGATTCGGGAGGGGTCCAGGAGGAAGCAGCGATCCTGGGAAAGCCGACCGTTACCACGCGGCTGAGCACTCCGAGATGGGAGACCGTGCTGTCAGGGAACAACCACCTTGCGAAAGCGGAGAAGGAATCGATCCTCCGCGCGTTCAACCGCGCGCTGGAGGGTCAGGATAGACGAGACCGGACCGAAGCCAGCATCTTCGGCGAGCCAGGAGCGGGAAGGAGAATCGTCGACATCCTCCTCGACCTCGGCTCTTCGGGAAAACTGGAGTATCCCGCGCCTGACTTTGTCGGGAAGACCCGTGAGGAGATCATAGCTAGGCTCGGGCGAAGCTCGTGACGATACAAGGCGTCGTCTTCGACCTCGACGACACACTCTACGATCAGCAGGTGTACCTTCAGGGCGCTTTCGGGGCGGTGGCCGCTTATCTCAGCGGGAGATTTCACGTGGATGAGATTTCTATTCTAGAAAGGTTGCTCGAGATTTCGAAGGAGAAGGGCAGTGACTCGGGAAAGATCATAGACGACTGCATCGTTTCGGCGGGGGGAAATGCGAGTGACGACGAACTGATCGGTCGAGCCGTCGACGCCTTCTTATCGTTCACCCCAAAAGAACTTCTACCCTATAGGGAGTCAAGGGAAGTGCTTGAGTGGCTGAAGCAAAGGAGAGTAAGGCTTGGCCTGCTGACGGACGGCAGGCCACAGGTGCAGAGAGCCAAGATAAGCGCACTCTCCATTGCTGGCTACTTCAACGCGATAGTATTGTCTGATGAGTGTGGCAGGAACAGACGCAAGCCCGACGCGTTGCCGTATCGGAATGTCTTGCGCAGTCTCGGCATCGGTCCTGACGAGTGCGTCTTCGTCGGCGACAATCCTAGGAAAGACTTCATAGGCGCGAGGAAGCTCGGCATCAGGACCGTAAGAGTCCTGACGGGTGAGTACAGGAATCTCTCTCTCGGCGGCGAGTTCGACGCCGATGACGTCATAGAGAGTCTTGCCGAACTGCCAATGCTCTTGGAGGGCATCGAGCGGGCTTCTCATTAGGGCATATCGTGAGAGGGCTGGCGGACAACGAGTTGATCGATCTTCCGAGTGCGGCGCAGTTCTCGATAGACGTCCTTTTCACCGCGGTGATCGTGGCGCTGTTGACCTACGCCACATTCTATTACGCAACCGCTTTCGGCACGCTTCTCCTTCACAAGCAGACACCCCCGGCCAGGCCGCTCTCACGTTTCCCGAGCGTCTCAGTGATACTTCCCATGCACAACGAGGAACTGATAGTGGCAAGCACGCTGCAAGCAATCTCCGTGACGGACTATCCGAGCTCGAAGCTGGAGGTCATCGTTGTGGACGATGCATCCACTGACGATACGGCCCGAATGCTTGACGGATACGTGGGTTCGTTTCCGTTCTCGTTCAAGGTTCTTCATCGAGATTCGAAGCTGGGGCGAGGGAAGGCGGGCGCGGTAAACGATGGGATCCTGGCTTCGGCTGGGGATGTGGTGGTAATCTTCGACGGTGACCATAGGCCGGAGCCTCAGTGCATAAAGCGACTTGTTGCCCGGCTTGAGGAATCTGGACCAAGGGTCGGAGCCGTTCAGGGTAGGACGGTGTACATAAACGAAGACGAGAATTTCATCACCAAGGTCGTCTCGAAAGTTAGAGACGCAGGCTTTATGGTATATCTGGAGGCCTCAGCCGCGTTCGGGCTCCCGATTTACGCCGCGGGAAGCACAACCGCGTTCAGGAGGGAAGTCTTCAAGGAGATAGGGCTGTTCACAGACGGCTGCGTCACGGAGGACACTGACCTGAGTACGAGGCTCTACCTCCACGGTCTCAGAGTGATTCCTGAGGTGAGCGCAAAGTCATACGAGGAGGCGGTGAACAAATTCTCAGCAATCAGAAGGAGGACATACAGGTGGGCGCGAGGTCACGATGGGGTGCTTTTCAAGTACTGGAGAGAAGTAGCCAGATCGAAATATCTCTCTCGAAAGGATAAGCTCTACCTGGAGCTCTATCTGGCATACTATGCAATCCCTGCACTTACAATGATGGGGATGGCCATCTACGCGGTGAGCTTCTTTGTCCCTCTGCACGCATTCCTAATCGATTGGCCGGGTAATTCCTGGCTGGCCTTCTCGGCGTTTTACTTCGCCTATTGTTTCCTGGCGATCCCCACGTTCTACGCTGTGGGAATCTACCTTACCAAGAGGCCCTTCCGAGACCTCTACTTCATTGGTTTCCACATACTGAATGCCTTCGTTGATGTATGGGTGTGCACCAAGGCGTTCATCGACGAGGTCCTCGGGCGAGAATATGTGTGGGCGAAGACCCCGCGAAGCGGGGTAATTACGAAGAAAGAACGCATGGACTGGTTGAAGCAGACGTAGCTCTAGGCGGACCACCCAAAGATAGAAATGCGCGTTGGGCCACGAGGACCGTTAGGAGCTTGCGTTTCCAACCCGCCTTGATTCAGTTCGCGCAGAATTCGGGGCTTTGTGACCGCACATTATACTACATAACCTGCCTTCATACGAATTATATAGAAGATTCTTACAGAATTAATGCGCTTTGTCGAAGAGGCCGTGCGGCTATTGCGGTTTCCCATATGAGGAATACGCTCCCGACAAGGTACACAACGTCCACTCCACGGTCCAATGCACGATTTGCCGTTGCAACGGCATCAGCTGGTATGTGACTACGCACGTCGAGTGCGCCCGGTGCCAGCACAAGACCTCACTGTATTGGCACGTCGCGTCACCGCATTCGTTTGAACAGAGGGAGGCCGCTTACAAGAGGGCAGAGGGGCAAATGCGATGATATTCCCTAAGCACGCAAAGCGAGTCGCATTCTGTTTCACGTGTGGGGCGCACTTGGGCAATTACAGAAATAGATTTGCTCAAGAGCATCTGGAACAATATCCTAACCATAAGGAGTACCTTGTAAAGGAGCTTGTTGACCGGATGGTACCTGAACCAAAGACGCACTCCGAGCGCTCCAGTAACAGGTTCAATGTCATGCGTTAATTCCTCCGCTTTCGGGCGCGGAGCGCCTGATATTTTTCTGCCTGAGCCTAGCGCGCACTAGGGGATGAGGACGGCGGCCGCGACGACCGACGTCCAGAGGCCTTTCTTGTCTCCCTCGGCGGACTGCGCCACGTTGGAGGTCCTTATGATGAGCCCGCTGCCCTTGAAGAGCTGCTTTCTCTCATCCCACGCGGTAGCGGGGTCGAACCCTATCCCCATCGTTGTCGCGAGCATTGTCGCGGCCAGGTCCTCGGCGTAGTCTCCGGCCGTCTCCTCTGTCTGCCCGTAAGCGTGATGCTCCGAGATGTAGCCGTATGTCTTCGTCGAGGGGATGGCCAAGCCCACCGATGCGGCGATGAGCCGGTTCGGCTCCCTAGTGGCGTTTCTCGCCAGCATGACGAAGGTCACCTCGCCTGGCGTCAGCATCACCCTCCCCTTGTCCTTAGGGATGACCCTGCATCCCGCGGGGACTATGCTCGAGACCTGCACCAGGTTGCAGTGCTGTATCCCTGCGTCCCTCAGGGCCAGCTCGAAGGACTGGAGCTTCTCTCTGTGTTTGCCGACTCCCTTGGTGAGGAACAAGTGCTTAGGAATCAATGCCGCCGAATACGAGGCGGTTGGTTGACTATTGAATCTTTTCTTTGAGCGCATGCGGCGCCCTCACTGTGCCAGTCTTCTCCGTCAGGAACAGCCATGGCGCAATACGAAGGCATGCGATCTTTCTCTCGCTCTTCTTCCTCCTGGTCCCGATCGACATGTCCGAGGAATCCAACCTGATTCGATCCACAGGCGAACCCCCACGCGGACATGCTAGTGGCGTTCGTCCCATTCACCGCCGCGAGCCTTTGCCTACTCTTTGGCGCGACTAGACTCTTTCCCAAGGCGCTAGACTCAAATTAGGCTCTAGAGTTGTGGAGAGGGGGGACTCCGCCGGAGTCGGAGGGCGACGAATCCAAACGCAATTTCGCTGCCAGGATTCGCCTCTGGGTCAAGAAAATCATTCTCTAGTAGAATCCAGCACGAAGCATATCAGCCGCGATAATAGCAAAGTGTGATAGCAATGGCAAGCACTCCCGACGACCTAAAACGAATACTCGGATCCAACGAGCGTGTCGAGCTTTACATAAAGCAGAAGATTTACCACCCCAAGATCAACGTCGACTCCGTGGTCGTGACCAACGAGCGCATAATCCTGCGGCATCCCCACGCGCTCGGCCTGAAGAAGGACTACACGGACTTCAACTATAAGGACATCTCGAACGCGGTCATGGAGAAGGGCGTCTTGCGTTCCAAACTCAAGCTGACGCTCAGGCTCGGAGGAGAACCTCTTGAATTGGGCGACCTTCCCAACTCTGAGGCAGAGAAAGCCTACGGGATAATCAGGCAGAACTCGGTTTCCAATCAGAATCCTCAGCCTGCAGTCGCTCCCGCGGTCGTCCCGGCCGTGGTCGCTCCCAAAGCGAGCGGCTCTAAGTAGCCTTCGGCGCTGGCGTGAAGAAGTTGGACGATCGACCCCGCCGTCGGCAAGGAGACAACTCTGCTGGCCTTGCCGGCTCGGTTCAACAACAACTGGATGAGAAGGCGACGAAGCCAATTCACAGCGAAGGCGGAGTGAACGGAAGGCACTGCGTCCTCTGCAAGGAGCAGGGCATGCTGAACGTGACGGCGCACGAGATGGTGACCATCAAGCCGAGGTCTGGTGGAGAACCAAGAAAGGTCGCCGTTTGCTCTTCCCACGTCAAGAGCCTCGGCGAGCCGTCATCCCCATATCTCGTCGATGAGCTGGCTAGAAGCTTTCCCACGAGGGGATCGGCAAGGCCGCGCGCCTACGTCCCGGGCAAGAGGAAGGGCGGAGACATCCCCAGGACGATGCGCAAAACTGAGAGATACGGCAGGACACAGAGAGGCCGGCTAGGAGAATGACGCTGCTGTCCATGAGGCTTTAGCCTTGCCCCGGTATGCCCGGGATGCTTCAAGCTTCTGCGCGCGTGTCCATTTGACCACCAGGGCGGTTTCTCGCTTTGAGGGTGGCCGTTCGGCCAAATAATTGCAAACTCCTCGCTGCGCATGTATCGAACTACTGGTGGAATGAATCTAGACGCACATAAGTGGACCTCCGTATATCATAGCATGTCAATAGGCTTGAAGTTTCTGAGAACGAAAAGAAGGGGTGACGGCGGAGACATGATTATCTTCGCAGTCATCGTGGTCGCGGTCCTCGCCTTCTTCGGGTTCATAACCCTGAACTTCCACATCTAGAAGGTCGAGAACGATGGACCTCTTCTGGACCGTGGCCGTGGTCCTAGTACTCCTCTGGTTCTTCGGGCTGATAGGCGGTATCGGGGGAGAACTGATCAACCTCTTGGTTGTAGTCGCCGTGGTCGTTGTGGGCTACAGACTGTATCAGGGCAGAAATCCCGTCACCGGTAGGTAGGAGACTGGCTGCGATGAGACGAGTCCGGCTGCTGCTTCCTAAGGCCTGGCGGACCTCTTCTTCGTCAACAGTTCGAATTCGCGCCTGATGCCTCGATGCTCCCTAACCACGTCTACCTCGCGAAGAAATCTTCTAGAGCGACCCTACGAAGAGCAGCTTAAGAGACGACTCATCGAGGATTCGAAAATGTCATTTAAGATGCGGTTCGGGCGTACCACAATCGTGCTTCGAGGTTGTCACGGGCGCAGGTCCGGTATGGACCGATGAAGGAAATCGAGGGTCCGCCTGCAGACTACAGGCTGCCCAAGTCGGTCATGAGGTGGGTCGCCGTCGGCGTGACGCTGAGCTCGGCAATTGTCATTGTCATCACGGTATTTTCGGGTGTGACCTGGTCGGACCTTGAGCAGCTCGGTTACCTCCCATTCGGGCTGGCGGCCGCGGCGTCTGTGGCGAGGCTATTCGTCCAGGTCTTGAGGTTCAGAGTCATAGCAGTGGGCTTGGCTGACGACCCGAAGCCCGATCTGGGCGGAGTAGCGATCGCCAGGATGAGTAGCGAATTCATAGCGATGTCCACGCCCTCGGAGGTCGGCGGCCCCGTCCTGCGCGCAGCATGGCTGTCTGGCAAGGGGGTGGAAGCTGGCAAGTCGCTCTGGATCGGCTACTTTGAAGTGCTCATCGAGATATACGTCGGTTCCGGCCTTGGGCTCATCGCAGCAGCAATCGCGCTGTCGAGGGGAGCGGTGGTCGTCGGGTCAGCGATCGCCGCGATTGCGACCATCCTGATTGTTGGCTACACCCTTATCATCGTAGTCCCGGCTCTTAGGTCTGTCAAGGTTCCTCGCCACGTGTTCAGCATCGCTTCGCTCCTGTTGGGTGCGCCAAGAGCGACAGCCCTCTATCTCCGCGCGGTGGTCGGCTCCCTGAACTTCTCAGTGGCAGCGAGGGCGATAATGAACAGACGAACCCTCCCCGTGGTTGTCAAGGCTGTCGGACTGACAATTCTTGAGGACGTCCTGGAGGGCACGGCTCTCTGGTTGGTGCTAAACGCCGCGGGCTTGAAGATCGACATATTCTCAGCGACCTTCACGGCGTTCGGCGTACTGACGATTGCCGCCATCCCGGTCTCCATAGGGGGCTCCGGGCTCACCGAGGTCAGCACGCAGCTCTACCTCTCTTCGGTCTACGGATTTTCCTCTTGGGCGGCGATCGTCCTCTGGCGCATCGCCTCCTTTCAGGTGGTCTTGGCCGTATCCGGGTTCGCGTTTCTGCTTTTCACGCGGAGGGCGACAGGATCCGACAGGGCGCGACTCGCCGGCGGGGAAGGGCCTGGCAAGGGAGCTTCCATCGGCAATGCTCCCGACCCGGCGAACGGCCACGCGAGGCCCTCGGTCGAAATATCGAGCTGCTAGATTCATTATTAAGGTTCGAGGTATTTCTCGAGCGTCAAATGGATGAAGATTTCGCCACGTCATTCCACTTCGCGGTGCACGGTGGCCTGGATAAGGTCCTGGGCCAGAGCGGGACGGCGGCGGTCCTGTTTCATATGAGAATGGCGCGCGGACTTCCCGAACCGGGGGAGTTCCACAAGAGGCTACTCAAGCTGTTCGGCCCCCAAGGGACGGTGTCGCTGGAGAGGGCGATAGTGAAGGACCTCGCGACAAGGCTAAAGTGGTCGCTGGACCTCTTGGATATAGAAGGGACCTTCGACTTCGATGCGACCATGCGCGCCGTCGAGAAGGGTTCAAAAGCTTGACCACCATGAAAGTACCGGGGGCGAGGCCCATCGTGCGCGTGAACCGCCAGGCGGAGATTGTCAGCGCGGGACCGTCGGACCTGGCAGAGACAAGAATCGCCACAGTCCTCGGCCTGAAGCAATTCATGGAGGGTCCCATCAACACCGTGCTAATCAAGGGGCTCGCGGGCACGGGAAAGACCACTGTCGCGCTCGAAATCCTCAAGGCGGCGGGTCAGGGAAAAGGCGCGTACATCTCCTCGAGAGTCCCGAAGAGTCTCCTTGAGACTCACATACCCGCCATGAAGGAGACCATAGAGGGCCAGGAGTTCCTCGATATCAGGCTCGAGGACGCGACGTCGGTGCTGGACTTTATCATGCAGCTGACGGAGCCCAGGAAGGTCAAGACCATCGTGTTTGACAGCTGGGATGGCCTCGCGAAGGAACTGGACCAGAAGGAGAGGCTGCGGGCAGAGAAGACCCTGATGGCCCTCGCGAACAATTCCGGCGCCCAATTCATCTTCGTCAGCGAGGAGCCTGGTGCCACGACCATAGACTATCTGGTCGATGGGATCGTCGAGGTGGTGAGCGTCGATGTTCAAGACCGCACGGTAAGAGAGTTCATCATACACAAGCTGCGAGGGACAAAGATACCCCAGCACAAGTACATCTTCACGCTCCTCGAAGGAAAATTCACCTTCTTCGGACCCTACGCGATTCCTGATTATCTGAAGATGAGCAAATTTGCTCAGAGGCCTGACATCGGAGGGTCATATTCTCTCGGGAGCAGGGCTCTGGACGGCCTTTTCGGAGGCATGATTCCGGGGAGCACCCTGGCAATCGAATATGATGAGAACGTTCCCTACACCGCCCTCACAGCAATAGGGCTGCCTCCCATCATCAACTTTCTGTCGATGGGAAGGAGCGCGATTCTTCTCCCGCTGCCAGGCGCAAAGGACGAGGAGACCAGCTCGATTCTGGCGAAAGGCGCTGGCGAACGCGCCGTGAGGGACCGGCTCCGCATCCTCAACGTGCTGAGGACCAGCGACCTCAAGACCACGAACTTGCCGAAGATCGCCACGCCCAGGGAAATCCACGAAGAGGTCACCAACGAGACGACACGATTGCGCAAGAAATCGGCTGACAAGACTGTTTTGCTGGTGAAGTCTGTCAGCGCCCTCGAGAATCTCTTCGCCTCGGATCTGGACTCGCTCCTCGAGGTGACGTCCCAAGAAATAATCACGCTCCAGCAGTCGCGCGACGCGCACATACTCTTCTTGGCAAAGGATTCGCCTATCAGGTCGCGCATCCTGTCGATAAGCTCCAGCTACGCGAAGATGTTCGTCAAGGACGGTACCGTCCTGATGTTCGGTGTGAAGCCACACACCGGGATCTACGCGCTGCAGCACCTCGAGGATCCCACTTCCCCGTCGCTTACCCAGATCGTGTGATTCGGTTCTACATCCTTCCCCAGGCCTCCTATGGTCAGGCATCCTGCTTCCTGGCAGCCAAGGCCTGGTCTAGCGGAGTCTGGCGGTCTGTCCGCTCAGAGGCGCTGCCTCCCGGATACGCTTATCTCCCGCTCTTCTTGATTTGCCCTGACTTTCTTGGGGGACGAGAAATCGACCAGCGAGTATCAGCTCCCAAAGTCGGTGATGAAATGGGTCGCTTTAGGGCTGCTCCTCACCTCTGCGGTGGTCATCGCAATCTCGATACTCTCGGGCGTGAAGCTTTCAGACCTCACAAAGCTGGGCTATCTTACCTTCGCTCTGGCCGCTGGAGTGTGCGCATCTAAGCTACTAGTCCAGATACTGAGGTTCAGGGTGATCACGCTCGGTCTTGCAGGGGATCCCAAACCCAATATCAGTGGGTTGGCGCTCACCAGGGTCGCCAGCGAGTTCGTTTCTCTCTCGACGCCTGCGACGAGCATGGGCATCTTCATACTCACCTCGTGGTTGACAGGTAAGGGAATAGAGGCGGGAAAGGCTCTCTCGATTTGCTACTTCCAGGTGCTAATTGAGATCTATGTCGGTGCGGGTCTCGCTATCCTCGCCGGGGTCCTCGCCCTTACGAGAGGAGCGCTGGTCATCGGGTCGACGATATTGCTTGTTGCAACGGTCTTGATCGCCGGCTACACCATTATTTTCATAATCCCGGCTTTGAAAGGGATCAAGGTTCCCCATTTTGTCTTCACACTCTCATCCTATCTGATAGGGGGGCCGAGAGCAAACGCCCTCTATCTGCGTGCCGTGGTCGGCTCCCTGAATTTTTCACTCTCAGCCCACGCGATTATGAAAAGGGAATCCTTGCCTGTCGTGGTCAAGGCAGTCGGCCTGACCATCATCGAGGACTTCTTGGCCGGTGCTGCTCTCTGGATCATCTTGAACGCCTCGGGCCTGAAGATCGACCTGGCCTCATCGACCCTAGCGGCCTACGGTGTGGTCGCGGTTGCACAGATCCCGGTGTCGATAGGCGGCGCCGGTATCACCGAACTCACGATGAAATCCTATCTCACCACCGTCTATGGGTTCTCTACCTGGGCTCCCGTGGTTCTGTGGCGAATCGCCACTTACCAAGTCCTTCTGGCCATAACCGGCATCGTCTTCGTGTTCTTTGTCCGCAAAGCCACCAAAGGCTCAATCAAGACTCCCCGGAACGCGGGTTTGGACCCAAGCGCGAGCAAGCCTCCTAGAACGACCGCGGCCGAAGGTGAGAAGGAGGTTGTGAAGCCGGAGAGGCGGTATGGCGTCGTGAAGACGCTCAGGTTCGCGGTTGCGGGCGCGGTGGGCTTCGGGGTCACCGAGGTCGCTCTGACAATCGGGCTCCTCGTCTTCTTCGGAAATCTGAGCATCGGGCATGCGAGTTTCGCCTCGCCCGCTCTTCTCGGGTTGGACGTTCTTTCGCTCGTGATCGGTGTCTCGGCCTCCTTCCTCGTCAACGAACGCATTACAGTTCGGGTGCCGGAGACCATGATGGAAGAGGCGAAGAGGTTCAAGAGATTTCTGAAGTTTCAGGCCGTGAGCGGGGTTGGAAACGCAGGCATCATAGTGGTACAGCTCGTCCTCTTGGCGACTCTCGAGGTCTCGCCCCTCTTGGGCACAGTCATAGGAGCGATAGCCACCTATCCGGTTGTGTATTTCATCTCGATCAAGTATGTATGGCGAGGACAACGGACTCGATGACCGCCTCTCAGAGGCCCGACAGGATTTTACCTTGCCCATCCAATCCTACCGCGGTCTAGAGGCCCTCCTTTACGAGCGGTCGTGATGTCGGCCGATTTGCGGAGTTTGCTTAGCTCGCCATCGAGAATCGCAGTATCAGTGGATGACCGAGGAAAATGTGAGAATGTCTGGCGACCTTCCTTGATAGCGCGCTTGGTTGTCTAACTAACCGCATCTTGGCCTCCAGCGCCCCTGAATATCGTTGGAGCGTGACGCCGGATGAACGGAGGCCAGGTTGCGGAGGTCCTTTCGTCACCGCGACCGGTCTCCGGCGCTAAGTCCGCATTATCCGTTTTCCCGCTCGACGGTTCTTGACGAGACCCTTTCCGCCAGGCGTCTCCGCGGCACGGGCCTTTGCTGCCGTCATCCTACCGCCTCTGCTTTTCTTTGCCATTTTCTGATTCACCACCTATAATCGTGATGCGCCGACCTTTAGATGCTGAGTGCAACGCCAAAAAATAGGGAGAACGAAGAGCGCCGCAAACGCGACCGCTAACATCTTTGCTACGCCCATCGAGAAGCCCGCGACTCCCCTTGCGCCCAAGACGTGGGCCACTGCTGTACTATCAGCAATAGAAACGGCGAGTCCGAGCAACGTCGCCATTTCTATTCACACTGCAGGCAATGGTCGGTGCAGGTCGCGCCGATCAGGTGTGTTCTTGGCTTTGGGTCGCGAGCAGCGCGTTGCGTCCGAGCAGCTTCTTGTCCAGTATGAAGATTATCACCTGGTCGCCCACGTCCACGCCGGCGTCTCCGCCGATCGGCTGGACCACGAACTTCCCGCCTCCGGTGAGCCTCGCAACCGTCGCCTCGACGACCGCCACGCCCGTCTTGGACTTGAACACCGTCGCCCTCTCCCTTCCGGCTCCGGCCCTCGACTCGTCTCTGCCCTTGTCGGTCGTCCGCTCTCGCTCTATCTCCCTTTCAGTGTCTGTTGACATGTCCAATTCAGTGTGCGTTGGGTATATTTGACTGCTCTAACTTTTATGCATAACATTCGTCTAGCTCCAACCTGTCCAGCAAGGCAATCATCCCCCTGCGCGAAGCAATCATCTGACTCTTAACGGACCTAGCGAACGCGGAGCTCGCGTATACGAATGCCATTCAAAAGTCACACTGTGCCGCAAAAAAACACGGCACGGCGGTGACGACTTGGCCCGGAGAGCGACGACCCCTATGCTTGCGGGGTTGTCGTTGCTGGCGATATCCAGGACGCATCCTGGACGGGGTGGTTGGTCCCCTGTGCGCCTTCCTTCTTGCTAGCGTCGTGGATCAGGTTGTGCTTGGCGAACGCATCGGAGTCTGCTGAGACCGCTCCGCAGGTAGCGCAATTGTATTCAGTAGTCTGAGTTGTCATGCGTTGTCATAGACGCCCGCCTTGAGCGGCTTCGCCTACCTCGGTCTAGAACGATCCTATGTAGGGAAGAATCGCGCCGCTAGTTTCCGCCGTCGCGACGAGAGGGGAAACTCGCCCCGCGCCGGGTGCTTCTCAGAAGCGCGAATAGCAGGACCGCCCCGAACCCGACCATCCCGAGGCCGACGATGCCCCAGGCGAGGGCGGGGCCGACAATCGGGCCCAAGTAGGCGACCAGGCCTACCAGCGAGAAGATTAGTCCGGCAGAGACCACCACCGCCCCCAGAAGGCCGACCGCCATCCCCTTGACGGCCTTCCGGAGGAGCTTGTCCACGTAGACCTCGATGTCCTGCCTTGCCGTGGCGGCGTAGTCGTCGAGGCCTTTCTTCATGCGGCCGATCACGTCGTCTACGAGATCTTCGACGACCTTGTAGACGAACGACATTCTAGTCCTTGCTCTTTCGACCGAGGAAGACGCCCAGTAAGACCCCCGCGACCACGCCTGCTCCGAGGGCTGCCCCTACGGAAGCGATAGGCGAGTCCCGGATGGCCTCCCTTCCTGGCTCGACGGACTCGTCGACTTGCTTCCGCAGGTCTGAGAGCCGTTGCTCGAGCTCGTTCCTCAAAAAGTCAACGGACTCGCGGACGGCACTGCTGCCCCCCTCCGTAACCTCCGTCTCAAGGTCATGGATCCTTCGGTCAAAGTCCTTCTTCAACTCCCTGAAAGATTCTTCGCTCGCCTGATGCTTACCGTTAGTTCTTGTTGCCAAAGTATACTCGAGCAACTGACATCATGCAGGGCATATAGCAGTCTAGGAGAATTCTACTGGATGAAAGCTTCATCTACCAACTTCGTGTGCAGGCTACGGCCGGCTCGGAGGCGCGGCTAGGTTCCAAGACCTTTGCTGTGGATGCTGAAGATCTCTGCGAGCTCGTTGTAGGACCGCATGAACTTTCTCCCCCTTTCAGTGGTCTTGTAGAAGGTCCTCTTGACATCCTCAGGGTCCTGTATTATCTCAATCAGGCTGCGGCTCACAACGAAGTCCAAGTACTGCTGGACCTGCTTGGAGTTCAGGTTGCACTTGTACATGACGTGGGTCTTGAGCGTGCCCTGGTCGCAGACGGAGAGGACGAGGTCGATGATCTCGAGCCAGCCCCGGTTTCCCCAGCCTAGGACGCTCTTGTTCCCCAGCTCAGGGGAAGTTTGTTCCAATCTCTCTTACCTCTTGTTCCAAACATATTCCAACTCTCCTTCTTGCTCTGGAACCCGGTTGGCAGAGTCTACCGCCTGTGGAACCTTCATCAATCTGAATTGCTTGTCTAGGCACAGCTTTACGACCTCGAAGCTCTCGACGTAGTCGATGTGGGAATTCAGCCTGCTCTGGAGCGCCCGATACTCGGCGAGCCCCTTGATAGCGTTCGCCTTGAGGTACAACTTGCTGTTCTGAGACCAGAAGATCTCTATGAGCTCGACCTTCTCGTCGATCACGTCGGTGATGTCATAAAAGACCTGAGGCTCGAAGTCCACGGTGAGCGGTATCTCGTAGGTGAGGATGTTGGAGGAATTCCTGGCTGCCTCGAGCGTCGCCGTCCCGATCGCCCGATGGTCATGGTGGACGTCCTTCTTCGAATGCGTGAAGATGACGTCTGGATCGGCGTAGTTCACGTAAGATTCGATGCTTGTGATTAGCTCGGAGCCCGGCGTGAGCTTTGTGTCTTCGTAGTCGTCTATCTTTAGGTCCTTTGCCCCTATGAACTTGGCCGACCGCTTGAGCTCTTCGGTCCTCTCCGTTGCTTGACCAGACCTGCCTCCTCTCGTCAATGTGTACATGAACACGTTGTGGCCCTCTCTTGCTGCTTTGATGAGGGTGCCACCGCATCCCAGTTCTATGTCGTCGGGGTGTGCCCCTATCGCAAGGATGTTCATCGCAAACACATTCCCCCTCGTTTTATATCACTAATGGAATATTGTTACCGATGATTGATGACCGCGTCTTCGATTTCAGACCGTCAAAAGGGCCGTCTGGGCGTCAGGAGCCTCGGCGCAGGCTGCCTTCATGCAGTCAGGCCCGAGGTTCGAGAGCATGTCGATTATCGAGAGGTCTGGAACGAAGCTCGTGGTGAAGCGCTGCCTATAGGGAAAGGGCCGGTAGTTCTGGTACACGACCCTCAAGCCGTTCTTGGAGAAGGAACCCTCGTCCAGGTAGTTCTTCCCCCCGCTGCCGGATATGTAGGTGTCCGCTCCCACCGCCTTGCAGGTGTTGACCAGCCTGTCGGTCGCCGTCCCCGTGACCTTCAGCTCTGACTCCCTGAGCATGGGGATCCTTATGCCGAGCCAGTTCGCCACCGCCTTCACTAGCTCGAAGTCAAGGTCGAAGAGGAGCTCCCAGTCTCTGCTGTAGACTGACCTGAGGTAGTCCTGGTAGAGGTGGAAGAACGGGGCGTTGGCGTACGAGTTCCGGATCTTCTTGAGATGTTCTGGGCGCCAGTCGATGGAGTTGTTGATCTCGACGAGCGCGTTCGGCTGAAACTTGTCGCTCTTGACGATGGGCACGGAGATCCAGATCGGTCCTTGGGGTACGAGTATCCTGTTCCTGTTCGTGAAGCGCTTGTCGTATTGGACGTCGTCCATTATGACGAAGACGTCGGCCATGCTCAGCTTATGGAAGAAGCCGGGATACGGGAGATACGCCGGCTGATGGATGGCGACCCTCATCTGTCTTCACCCGCACGAGTTCGCGCTAGATGGGCGCCGGCGCCGAGACGGTCTGGGGACCGACGTCAGTCCCGAGCAGCCCCGAGATCTCAGTCGCCCGCTTGCGGAGCGTTATCGTGGTAATCCCCGCGGCGAACGCGACCCTGATCTGCGTCGTGTACTGGGAGGTCTGGCTGGCGGCCAGGTAGAGCGCCGCAGCTGCGATCGAAACCGGCCTCTTCCCCGCTAGGAGCGAGTCGTTCTTGACCTTCTCTAGGATTTGGATGGCCTTCCTCTCAGTTATTCCTCCGAGGCCGGCGCGGCTCGCGATCCTGGACACCTCGGATGCCGGGTCAGGGGAGGCCATACGGAGCCCTGCCCCTTTCATGAGGACTTTCGAATAGTGCCTGATGCTCTTTCCTTCGTGAGCGTCTGCCGTGTGCTCGATCTCCTCCGCGGACCTCGGGACGCCACCCTCCTTGCAGGCCAGGTAGACGGCGGCCTCCGCCAATCCCACGATCGATCTTCGTCTGCCGCTTCCTTCTTCGATCACCCTGCGGTATATCTCATAGGCTCTTTCGACGACGCCCTTTCCGGCCGACAAGGACCCGCCGATGCGCTGAATCTCGCTCGCCGCTCTGGTGAGGTTCCGACGGTTGGAGTCGCTTGCGATGGTCATGTTGTTCAGGCGCCTGAGCCTGTTCATGTCTCCCACTTCGGCGATGTGCTTCCCCCTTGCATCGACGTCGCGGCTGTCGATCCTCGCTGGAAGAGAGACGTAATACATCATGCTCGAGTTCTCGTCTCCCATCACGGAGCCCAAGCGCGCCGTCTGCGAGCCGTAGATGGCTGAGCACGCCGAGTCGTCGTTTCTGCTCACCGTCCCGCACGACACGCAAATCTGCTCGCCCGTCTCGAAGTCTGTTACCAAAAGGGCCCTACACTCGCCGCATCGCTCGCTCTGCTTTCCCACCACTGGGCTCGCTAACATTGTCATGGAGTCATGTTAGCCTCCCTGGCCTATAAGGAGTCGATAGCTTTCTAGATAGGAGTCCAGAGTTGCAGTGGACCAGAACTAAGTGGTGGCCCAGGCCAGCCGAGAACGACTAGGTCCAACGGCGGCGCTAGACATGTCCGAGGAGGGCCGGGGAGGTCGTCCCTGGAATTTCGGTGTTTTTCAGAGAGACTATGTCGCTTATCTCGTCGTAGACCCTCAAGAAATGGAGGCCTTGCTCGGTGAGCTTGTAGGCGTGCGTCCCCTCGTCGAAGCTGATGAGCAGCCTTGCCGTCAAGTACTGGAGGTATTCCTGGACCTGGGCGTAGGAGAGGTATGCGCTATACATCAGCCTGGTCTTTGTCGCCCCATTCATGGATGCTTGAAGAATCATCGCGATTATGTCGGTCCTGCTCCTGTACTTCATACAGAAATCTCACTGTCCGCTTCTCTATATTAAGAAAGACGGACAATCTTCTAGTTGATGGTTGTGAGCCCGTCACCGTCTGCGTGAGGACGTGTAGTATGCTGAGAGCGCCATCGCTCCGGACCCTGTCAACGTCATCGTCGGACTGCTGCTGCCGTCGCCCCAGTGGTTGAAGACCCAGCACCCGTGATTGGCGACTGAGACCGTGTAGGTGGCGCTCGTCGAGGCGTTGAAGGCCAGCGGGGCGAATCCCTGCGCCACAGTGTTGCCGTCCGCCTGGACGACCGTCCAGCTTCCGGCTATCGGGCTGTCGCCGAGAGAGACCGAGGTGATGTTGACACGGAAGGTTGCGGGCGTAGTGCTCGTAGAGGTCGTAGATGTGGAAGTGCTCGTTGAGGCGGTCGTGGTAGAGCTCGTGGATGTAGTGGTGGTGGTAGAGCTCGTGGAGGTGGTTGTGGTGGTCGAGCTGGGGGCGGCGTTGGCAAGAGCGCTGGCGACCGCGGCAAGATAGGGCGGAAGGGCGTCGTAGGGGTTTGGTAGCTGTGCGTTCGTGATGTAAATGTAACCCACGTGCGGAGACGTGATGGAAGGGTACGACTGATTGACGCTCTGGACTCCATAGGCCATCATGGCGAAGTTGCCCTTGGCGTAATTGGAGTGCCAGCCTTCCAGACTGGAGAGGCTCGGGAGTCCTTGGTTCTCGTAGATCACTATCGTGTCCATCGTCCCGACGTAGCTGGGTATGGTGTCAGCCCCCGGGTTGCCCACGGTGTAGGTGAAGCCGAGCGACTTGGCGTAGGCGTTCAGAGTCGAGTAATAGCTCTCGCTGCCGGCGACGTTGGACATCTCGTCGAAGAAGATCCCCGTGACCGGGTACCAGCTCCTGTACTGGTTGACCATGGACTCGACCTCGGAGATGCTCCTCGACCCGTAGCCCGTCGGGACGTAGCCGATGACCTCTACGCCCGCTGACTGGAGGCTCAAGATGCCCGAGGCGTAGTTCGGGTCCATGCCCGCTCCGGGCCCGCTGTTGGGGTTGATTATGGCCACGATGGGGACGCCCGGGTTCGCTTTCTCCACGGCGATGACGTTCGTCCACGTGCTTCCTGGATACGTGTAAAGGGGTATCATTATCCCTGTCGTGGACGGAGAGACGACCGCTGAAGCTGGGCGCATCGGGAACATGAATACGAGCATCAAGATTAAGGAGAGGCCCACGAAGTTACGAAGCCGTCTACCAGAGGCATGAGCAGCCATCTCAGTACAGAGTCATCTACTAGTGTATTGTCTATAAAATTGCTATGAAGGCATCATACATAGCCATCTTCAGGCGGGTATCTACGCCCGCGCAAGGCAGATAAGACGACGTGGAGGCCACGTATCCATGGTAGAGAAGGCGACGGTCCTCGTCACCGCCGCAGGCGGCATAATCGGCGAGGGCATCATCAAGTCCCTGCGCCTGGCGAACACGAAGCGCGGGGCCGCTTACAAGGTCCTGGCGGCCGACGCAAGCCCGCAGTCTGCCGGCCTCTACCGGGCTGACGAGGGGTTCCTAGTGCCTGGGGCCGGGGCGCCTGACTACATCGACCGCCTCGTCAAACTCGCCAAGGAGAACGGGGTCAAGGCCATCTTCGTCGGGGCCGACGAGGAGCTGGCGGCGGTGGCCTCTGCAGCGGACCGCATAAGAAAGGAGAGCGGCGCTGTGGCCATCTCGAACGAGCCAGAGACCATCGCCGTGGGCTCGGACAAATGGAGGACCTACGAGTTCATGAAGCGAAACGGCCTTCCGTGCGCGGAGTCCGCCCTGCCCGGGGACAGAGAGCGCTTCGTCAAGGAGTTCGGCTATCCCGTCGTCGTGAAGCCGAGGGAAGGGCACGGGTCGGAGGGGTTCTACGAGGCCGGGGGGAGCGATGAGATGGACCACGCCATTGAGGCAATCCGCAAGGGAGGATGGCGGCCGATGCTGCAGGAGGTCCTGACTGAGGAGGACAACGAGTTCACGACCGGGGTGACAGTGGGGATGGGGAGGAAGGTGATGTCCTCGATCGCGATGCGGAGGAGCCTGAAGGGCGGCCAGACGTACAAGGCGTTCATCGAAGACTTTCCCGAGGTCCGCAAGGCCGCGGAGAATGTCGCGCTTCGGCTCGGCGGCTCCGGGCCGGTCAACGTCCAGGCAAGGATGGCGAAAGGCGAGCCGAAGCTGTTCGAGATCAACCCACGCTTGTCTGCTTCATGCCCGCTCCGTGCAGCGGCGGGCGTCAACGAGCCGGATATCCTCTACCGGAACTTCGTCCTTGGAGAGGAAGTACGGACCGAGGGTTACGAAAGGTTGGTCTGCCTTAGATATTGGAACGAGGTGTACTTGCCCTACGGGGACTATGAGCGGGCGAAAAGTACCGGGGAGGTCAGGGGCTCGGGCTCGTGGATACCTGACTATTTCTAGCCTTTTTCGTGGCAAAACGAGTCTTCTAGTGAAATGAAGCGAAGTCAGAATAAGGCCCGACCGCTTCCCAATGAAGGTCAGGATTGACAAGACACGAGATAGGGGAAAAGGCCAACGATGCGCTAGCGAGCGGCAAAGCCCTACTGCGGTCCATGACCAAGGGCGCGATCGAGGAGCTGGCGAGGAGGGCGCCCGAACTTGCCAACTCGCTCGACAGGCCGTTCGAAGACGCCGCCGTGACGTTCACACAGACGTTGAAGACCATCGACAAGAGGACCAGGGACGAAAGGCTGGAGTTGCTGCGCGCCTACAGGACCTTCATCGAGACCCAGCGCGTCTACATCGAAGGCAAGATAAGGTCCCTGGAAGCAATCTAGCAGCCGATCCGTCGGCGCATACTAGGCCGCCTGGAACAACGCCACTGGCTCGGGATGCTCATGACTCTGGATTCCGGGATGTCATTGCCGGCTACCATGCCATCTGACCGATGGACTCGACAGATCGTCTTGTTGGGCTGCGCCCCAAGAGACGGCCCACTCACATGTAACGCGCGAAGAATATGCTCGCGGCCCTACTCAGGTTCTTGAGCACGTACACCGTCGAGAGGCAGGCGACGGCGACGGCGGCTCCCAGGTAGGCGACCTCCAAGTTCTGGAAGCCCGTCGTGGCGAGCATGAGTCCCCCTATAGTCACGAGGAGGGCTCCCATTGTCGCGATCATCGCCAGCCCTGTCATCCTGTTCATGAACTGAATGAAGAGGCTGTTGGCGAAGAAGACCACGAGCAATACGTTCGCGACCGAGGCGATGTGGAGGATCTGGAGGCTCGTGGGAGTCAGCGCGAATGCCGTCCCAGACATGACCATCGGATACAGGTAGTCCAGGCCGACGGCCACCGCCACGGACGCCAGCACCGACGTCGCCATGATCCTCTCGTAGCGCTTCACCAGGAACCGCTGGACTCCCTGCACTTCGCTTACCGAGTATTCCAAGGTGGCGTTGCTCACCTGGGCGAAGATGGGGGTCATCATAACGTATTGTATGATTAGCGCTGGGAAGATTATGAAGAGCGCTGCGTCGGCGCCCGCGTGATAGACAGAGTTGAAGACGAAGGGCAGGGTCACGCCGTCAGCGACCTTGCCGGGGTTGAAGAACCAGGAGAGGATCCTGTCTCCGAATATCAGAAGGAAGAAGGACGTCCCAAACAGGTAGCTCGGCAGGGTCTCCCAGAACTGGACGGAGAACCTCGACCTGACGGTGCTCTTGTTGATCGTTATGGGCCGGAAGAAAGCGGGGGCGTCGGCGCCTATCCTGAAGGACCTGCCGCTCAAGACCTCGAACTGGTCATACAACCCGAAGGCACAGAGGATGGCGACGGCCGAAGCGAGCGCGAGGAAGTAGCGCGAGGTGTCCTGCGGTATCAGGGCGCCCGTCCCGAAGTAGACGGCGATCAGGGCGGCGAAGGCGAGCGAGTAGGAGAGCACCAAGTGCACGTACTTCTTGAGCGAGTAGATGATGGCGTAGACCATCATGAACGTGGAGGACACGATCAGGGTGGCGATTCCTATCTCGAACAGGCCCGTGGGAAAGCCTGTCAGCAGTGCGACCGCGTAGAGCCCTCCCGACGCGGCGGCTAGGACGGCCCCGACCTCGAGGTAGGTCCTCTTCAGGACGCGCTTTGCTTCGGCAAGGTTGCCCTGGTCGTGATAGAAAGTGAAGAGCCGGTTGAAGCCCGACAGAGGTCCGGCCGTGATGAAAAGCCCCGCGAAGAGGCCGCCCATGAAGACGGTAACGACCGTCAGAGGCAGCACGAGAGACAGCCAGAGCGACACCCCAGCGACGAAGAGCAGGACGAGCGCGCCGATCCACCCGAACGAGAGGGCGAGGCCTTCGGCGATCCTGGTGGCGGTGGTGGGGACCTCGACGTAGGACTCGCGCGAGCTCGCCGGGACGCCCTCGTCGGTCTGGAGCATGTCGAGGAACTCGTAGACCTCTCGCGCCACTCCGTTGAGGTCGTCAAAGCCGTTCTGCAGCGCGTCCCCCCTAGTATATCCGAGTACCTCTAGAAACACCATCACGTCCGCGACGTTGTTCACCTTGGGCTGCAGCTCGGCAACCGACCTCGCCGCCTTCATGACGAAGACCCTGGACTCGTCTCGCCCAGGCTGCGCGTCGGAAGGCGATTGGTCACTTCCCATGTTCGAACACTACCGGCTCCTGCCTTGCTGGACCTTGATCTCCAGCGCTGAGATGGCGCTGCGGAGCAGCTCGTCCAGCCCCTCCTCCATCGAGACGCTCCTCTTGTAACCCAGGACCGACTCGATCCTCTCGATCGAAGCATTCCCGAACCGGACGTCTCCCGCCCTGACCGGGGCGAAGGTCTGCCGGAGGTCACCGGCTCGGGCTGCGGACTTTAGGATCTCCAGAAGCTGCAGAATGCTGGTGGAGCTCCCAGACGCCACGTTGAAGACCCCGTCGACAGCCGCGTCGGCCTCGACTGCGAGCATGTTCGCCTGCACGATGTCCTTCACGTTCACAAAGTCGCGCGTCTGCTCCCCGTCCCCGTAGATCGTCACTGGCTCCCGTCTAAGTATCCGGTTGACGAAGAGGGTTATCACGCCGCTGTAGTCGCTCATCGCCTGCCTCGGGCCGTACACGTTGAAGTATCGCAGCATCACGCCCTCCAAGCCATACGTCTTCTGGTACGCGTGAAGGTAGTTCTCAACGCACAGCTTCGTCGCGCCATAGGGGGACGACGGGAAGCACAGAAGGCTCTCGTCTGCCTTCACGTCTCCTATCACACCGTAGACAGCGGCCGAGGAGGCGAAGACGAACCTCCTGACTCTGTTCGCGACGCAGAAGTTCATCGTCTCGAGGGCCATGGTCACATTCACGTCGTGGACGACCATCGGCTCCTTGACCGACCGCAGGACGTTCGCGATCGCCGCCTCATGGAAGAGGACGTCGATGTTGTCCACCCCGGCGAGCAGCTCGCCTATCCTTCTCCCATCACCGACGACGACGTGGAGGAGGTCGCTCCCCTCGTGCTGCCTCAGGTTCTCTAGCGTCCCGGTGCTGAGGTCGTCGATCACATATGTCTCGACCTTCCTCCGGATCAGCTCGTCCACTATGTGGCTGCCGATGAACCCTGCCCCTCCGGTGACGACCGCTCTGGAGGCCTTCAACGCAAGACCACTATCTCCGGGTCTGGACGGACGGAGAGCCCCGCGCGAGGCGCGAGCAGCTCCTCGTATAGCATCCGGTACTGATTCGCCGAAGCGGAGAGCTCGAACTTGTCTCTCGCCCTCTTCAACGCAGCCTCTCCCAGGCGGGTCCTGAGCGGCTTGTCCTTCAGGAGCTTCACTATCGCCCGCGCCAGCTCCGGCGGATTCCTGCTCCGCACAAGGATGCCGCATCCCTCGATCGCCTCTCTGGTCCCTCCGACATCGGTGGCAACGACGGGCTTGCCGCAGGCCATCGCCTCGATGGCAGCGAACGGGAAGGCCTCGGTCAGGCTGCTCATCGCGACCACGTCGGCCAGGTTGTACGCCTTCTCGGGCTCCGTCGTCTTACCCATGAAGCGGACATTGGCCTCGAGCTTGAGCTCCTTGAGGACCTCGACGCACTTCTTTGAGTATTCCAGGTCGATCGACTCGCCGTAGATCAAGCACATGACGTCGGGAATCTCGTCCCTCACGTCCTTCATCGCCGTCACCAGCGAGACGATGTCCTTGAAGATCTCAATCCGTCCCACTGACACGACCACCGGCCGGTCGGTCTTCCTTTGCACCGACATCGGCCTGAACCGCTGCGTGTCGACCCCGTTGTAGATCACCCTGATCTTCTCCGCGGGGACCCCGAGGTGTCGCTCCCACTCCGTGTTGGCGCTGCAGACGGGGGCCACTATGTCGGCCATCGCGTAGACGGCCTTGACTATGTTCGCCGCGAACACCTTCATCATAACCTTGGAGGCTTCGTCGAAAGTGTACGCGTTGTAGTAGAGCATGAGCTCTCTGAACGCCACGCCATGCTCCGTGACTATCACCGGAGAGCCGTACTTGGCCTTCGCAATGACCGCAAGCAGCGACGGAGTCCAGACGAGCGAGCAATGGACGAGGTCGACCCTCGGCACGTCCACCGAGAGGGTCTGCATCGTCCTCTGCAGCATCTGGTACGCGAGCAAGGCCTCGTTGAGGCTCATCTCCCTGTAGAGCGGGTCTGCCCGAAGGAGGCTCAGGAAGCCCTCCCAGGCTGACGGGCTCTCGATGCACTTCTTGTAGTCGAACCTCTTGAAGAAGGCGTGCAGCTCGAGGAAAGACTCCGTGACCTGGGCCGGCTGGCAGTCGACCGAGACCACCCTCGAGAGGAAGCGCATGAAGAGCGGCATGAAGTATTCTTCGACCGCCTTCTCCGAGGTGCCGATCACTCGGCCGAGGAACGGCCCTTTCGAGTACTCCTCGACCCTGCTCGCCCCGAAGAGCGGGAGGGCGGTCACGCCGACCACGTTCTTGGGGACGCTGAACACCCCGTTGGTGTTAGAGTTGGAGAGCTGGTTGTAGACCAGGAACTGCCAATCGGAGAGCTGCTCGACGAGGGCCTTCTCCCACGTATAGACGCCCCCGTGGGCGAAGTTCGGGTACCCGTCCCAATTAACTAGCAATACTTTTTTCAATGGAAGGCCTCCTACGAGCCTTAGCTGAGGATGTCTCGGCCGATGCGGCGGGCTTGGAGACCTGCATCTCCCTGAGGCGCAGGAACCCCTCTATCGCGCCGTTAATGTCAGAAGTCTGAGGCTGGGGAAGACCCAATGAGACCGGTCTCGAGGGAGCGCTGCGCCTGATCCTGAGCACTTGGTTGAGGGTCTCGCCGGTGATGAACGGGCTCGACTTCCTTGCGAGGGATGCGCACTGGTCATAGACCTGGGTAGCCTTCTGGGCGTCGCCGCCTACGATGTAGTAGTCGTGGGCCTCCTGCAGCAGCCACAGCGCCTCTCGTATCGATGTCCCGAATGCGGCCGCAGCCTCCTCCTCGTACATCTTCGCCGTCTCAAAGTATAGATTGCGTGCCGCGTGTATGTTCCCGGTCTTCTCCAGGCAATTCGCGGCGCAGGAGCAGCTCAGCGCCGCCCTGACCCCGAGGCCGCTGCTCAGGCAGGCCGCGGCGTCGCGGAGATAGAAGACCGTCGCCTCCTCGAACCGCCCGTCCTCTTCCGACCTGGTCGCCCTGAGCCAGAGGTTTGAGGGGTCGGCCACCTTGTCTTTCCAGGTTGTAGCTTCCACGTTGCTTGATTGGAGCGCGGCGTCTTAAGGCGGAATCATGCTTCCACAGTAGCAATCATACAGTAGATGCCTCCATACGATGGTGCCCTCACCGACTAATATGCCCGGCGCGCCTCTAACTTCAATTGTGTTCGATTATCGGCTACATCGGCACGGGGGATGGCGCTCCGCTTCTGGTGAGGGCCTTGAAACGGATGGAGTATCGGGGATATGACAGTGCGGGCGTCGCCATGTTCTCCGACGGCAACATCGTCTTGAGGAAGGGCGTCGGCAAAGTCGCGCAGGTGAACTCCGCGCAGCAGCTAGAGCTGCTCCCCGGCAAGGCAGGAATAGGCCACACCAGGTGGGCCACACACGGCGGCGTGACCGAGACGAACGCGCACCCCCACCTCTCCTCATCAGGGAAGATAGCCATCGTCCACAACGGGATCATAGAGAATTACGAGCAACTCAAGGCCGAAGTGGGCGTGCGCGGATACCTCTTCAGGAGCGAGACCGACAGCGAAGTCATCGCGAACCTACTGCAGTGCAACCGCGACCTCGGGATGACGGTGGAGGAGTCGGTCGTCGAGACGCTCAGGGAGCTGAAGGGCAAGTATGCGTTCGTAGCCCTCATGGACGACGGCACGCTCGTAGGGGCGAGGAACCACGCACCGCTCATCCTCGGCATCGGCACCGATGGGGCCTTCGTATCGAGCGACATAATGGGGTTCGTAGAGGAGGCCGACAACGTGATCTACCTGGACAACTCGCAGTTCGTGGTCATAAGCAAAGACAAGATCAAGGTGTGCGACTTCGGCGGGCACCCCGTGGTGCAGCGCATGGTCAAGGTCTCAAAGGAGTTGGCGGACGCCGATAAGGGGATGTACGTCCACTTTACGCTAAAGGAGATACACGACCAGCCTCAGGTGGTGGCCGACGCCGGAGGCCGCTCAAGGTCTGAGCTCAAGGTCCTGGCAGGGATGATCAAGCAAGCCGAGGTCGTGTACATCACGGGCAGCGGGAGCAGCTACAACGCAGCGCTGGTGGGGAAGCACCTGCTTTCGAAGCACGCAGGGATAAGGGTGGAGCCCATCATCTCGAGCGAAGCGCAGTTCTCTCCGATGTATCTCGACAAACGCTCCCTCCTGCTGGCCATCTCCCAGAGCGGCGAAAGCGCGGACGTGCTCGATGCCGCGTCCATCGCCAAGGAGCACGGGGCGTCGGTGGCCTCGATCGTGAACGTGGAGTCGTCTTCGCTCGCGCGCCTCTCCTCGATATCGGTGGGCCTAAACTGCGGACCAGAGATAGGGGTGGCCGCGACGAAGAGCTTCACGTCTCAGCTCGCCGTGCTCAACGCGCTGAGCGATATCCTCTGCGGAGGGACCGAGTTCGACCTGCGAAACGCCCCCGCCGCGATGACCAAGATCCTGGCTGACGAAGACGAGCCCATCCGCACGCTCGCGGAAGAGCTCAAGGACATCTCTGACATTTACGTGCTAGGCGACGGCGTGCACTACTTCATCGCCCTCGAGGCGGCGCTGAAGCTGAAGGAGCTCGCATACGTCCACGCGGAGGCCATGCCGAGCGGAGAGCTGAAGCACGGACCTCTAGCCCTGCTCGACTCCAGCTCATACGTGCTGGTCTTCAACCCGTCCGACGCCACCTATCCCAACACGCTCGCGGCGGCCCACGAAGTGAAGGCGCGCGGGGTCAAGATAATCGGCGTCTCCGACCTACCGAACCCGATCTACGACCACTGGATCAGGATCCCACGCGTCGAGGAGCAGCTCTTCTCGATAATAGAGATACTCCCGATTCAGCTCCTTGCGTATCACATGGCCGTGCAGCGCAAGTCCAACCCCGACTACCCCAGGAACCTCGCCAAGTCCGTTACCGTTAGGTAGCCGGCGCAGGGCCATCGATACCTATGATTATTCTAGTGATTAGATTGCCAAGGGAGATAACGGCGGCGAATATCCATCATCAAGATGTCACTCCCAGCACCAATGACCGCACAACAGGCAGCCGTGGCGTCAAACCAAGTCCTGAAGGTCAACTTCTTGCTTCGGGTCTGCGGGTATTGCGATGTGGAGTTTCTGGTCGGGCCTGGAGACGTCCTATACGGCGACAGATGGTATCACAATCGCTGCTGGGACAAACTGCAGGCAGCCGCGCCAGAAATTTCCACGACGGGCTGAGCTGTGTCGCGGGTCCCGCGAGAGCCATGTCCGGTTTCATCCATAGAGAATCCTATACCCTGGGGTCGCGCCCGCCTTGGCGACTTTGAGGGAGATTCATGGCCGAGGGAAGGCGGCCTCCATTCAGTCGGTGCTTCCGCCCGAACTATCGCAGTTTCTCGCCCGGCGCACCTACTCTCTGCTCATCAAGGGAGAGGCAGCCACAGGGAAGACCATACTCGCCCTGTCGATACTGAGGGAGATCGGGGCCGAGAGCGACTACCTCTATCTCTCGACTAGGGTCTCGCCGTCCCAGCTCTTCGAGAACCACCCCTGGCTCGCCGAGTTCGCCAAGATCGAGAGGCAGACCCCGGGCGGGCACGCCGACGAGGCTCGGAAGAAGGAGAGATTCGTCGACGCCAGGCTCGACGAGCCCGTGCCCTTCTTCGAGCGGGTCACGGACGAGCTCATGGACGTCAGGTCGCCGACGATCGTGGTCGACTCGTGGGACCCGATAGGGGCGATGATGGACAGCGAGGCCCTGGTCTCGAATACGAAGGTGCTCCAGACTTGGCGCGAGCGAGCAGACGCCAAGATAGTCATCCTCATCGAGGACTCCGACGACATTAGCCTCGACTCGCTCTTCGACGGGGTGGTCGCCTTGGACAGATACTACGAAGACGGGAGGATTGTCAGGATGTTACAGCTTTCAAAGCTCAGCGGTGTGAAAGTCACCCGCCCATCGCCCCTATTCACGTTGGACGGAGGTGTCTTTCAGAGCTTCCGCACCTATAGCCCCCTTGAGATCGAGGCTCAGAAACCTGAGGGTTGGGTATGGGAGAAGAGGGGCGAAAGCACAGGATATCTTGAGCTGGACGCGATGCTGGACAGGACGCTGCCTCGCGGGACAGTCCTGAGCCTCAACCTTGCTCCGGGCGTCAATTCGGCGATGGTCACCCTCCTTCTTAGCGGAATCATCGGGCGAGCCGCTTCGAGGTCGAGGGTCGTCTTCTTCAGACCCTTCGAAGGAATCGGCTTCGAAAAGGCAGGAGGAGCGCTGGGAGACTTGATTCCCATCGATGGAACCCCTCGGGGAGGAAGTTCCGGGTCATCCGACCTGGCAGAGTCGCTCAAGGGGCAGTTGCAGAAACTGAACGGGGCCCGGCATGGCAAGAAGGTCGTCGCGTTAGCGGGCTCCGAGTTCCTTCTCGATTCGGGTGGAGATGGCGCGCGGGAGCGATTGCTCGAGTTCATGAGGTCCGAGATCGACCTGTCAGTGGTCGTCAGCGGCAATGACGCGTCGCTTGAAAGCGCGGCTCGAGTGGCCGACGTCTCTCTCAGACTCTCTCACATCAACGGGACTCCGCTCCTTGAGGCCCGGCTACCTTGGACCGAGTACTTCGTCATAAGCATGAAGGCCGACCACACCCGCGCTACGGTGGGTCTTGTCTCGATGGTGTGACGCCGACCAGAGTGGCGTCATTCCGGGTGGCCGCAAAACTTACTCGTTAGGGGCGCATTTCCGTGAGTCTCGAGAATGTGGTGCGTGGGCGCCCAAAGGGCGAGAAAAAAAAAGAGTCCGAGGCGCTAGGATTTCTAGCGCGCAGGGACTGCTGCGGCAACCGGTGCGGAGACGGGGGCTGACTTCACGATGTCGTCGATCTTCTTGAAGACTCCGTTCTCAACGTGCACAGTCCAGGACATCTCAGCCACGTCGATGGGAAGGAAGAGCGGAGAAAGTAAGGCTGCCTCCGCCACGGTCACACCCGCGTTTTGGACCCACTTTCCTACCCCTATCCTAAGGCTAAAGTTGTTTGGCTGGCCCTGTATCGTGATGTTGAGGGCGCGCTCGGCCGATATGACCTCGCTTAGGAAGCCTCCCTTCTGGGCCTGGATAAGGTACCCTCCGGTTGATAGCTTGGGAGCCTGCACTTTGAAGCCGTCGGTCTGCAGATACTTCACAATGCTGTCGTTCAGTGCGTTCAGGTCGGTGTTCTTTCCTACATAGTTTACGGTTTTGTCGCCTATCATCTTGATTCGCCTCTGAAGTGACCCCGATATTCAAGTCAATGAACGAGGATGGCCCTCTAACAACAATCCACGCGCGAGCCCGACTGCGCAGAGCGCGGCCAGGCGCCTTGTCCCGTCCTACCCTTGGGTGTAGACCGCTATGAGCGTGGAGTTCCCGCTCAGAGTGAAGGCCCTCGTCAGATCGGTGCTCCCGTCGTCCTTCCAGTGGCTGAACTTGACGTTGCCGTATCCCGCAGACATCGAGACAGTATAAGTCTGGCCGTTGAAGAAGATGAACGGCAGAATGCTACCGCCTGTGAAGGTCGCCGTGTACGGGGCGGTGGCGCCCGGAGGGGTCACGCTGAGATACATCCCGGGCGTGTGCTGCGGATAGCCGCCGATCTCGGACGCAGTCCCGATCTGTGTCCCGTTGGGGAACTGCGCGAGGATGTTAAGAGACGCGGCCTGTCCCTTCGGGACGGTCTCGTAGAGCCCGTTCATCGAATAGGAGGTCTGTCCAGCGGTCGCGTTGAGCGTGACGAAGGAGTATCTCTGCAGGTTGCCGTTGGAGAAGTGCCTGAAGTAGTTGTCGCCGTAGCCGTAGAGGACGACCAGATACTTGGTGCCCTGCTGCAGGCCTGAGAAGGTCACAGGCGTGTAGCCGCTCTCGACGTGGTTGTTGTCGAGCCGAAGGTCCACGTACATCCCGGTCAACGCTGCTCCGGTGCCGAGGTTGCTGCTCGTCACTGTGATCGAGCCCGCGGTCCCGTTTCCTCCGACCACGACGCCCGACCCCGATGAGCATGCCGTCTGGCAGAAGAGTGCGGTGAGCGTAGTCCGAGTGCTGTTGGCCGCCACGGTTATCGTATTGGTTTCAAACCCATTGCTCCACTTTGAGAAGTTCGCGTTCGGAGAATCTGAGATGATGACGCTGTAGTTCAGGCCACTCGCTGTGGCGAACGTCACCGGCGTGTACCCCGTGGCAACCGTCGCGCCGCCTCGTTCGAGGACTGCGTACACCCCGGTCAGTGCGGCTCCGCTCGCGTATTCAGAGTTCACGAGGATGGATGAGCGGGCGTTGTTGACAGCCCCGATGCAGTCGTACACGGCCGTGAACGAGAGCGCCGCGCCCGTCGCGGTGAACGGCATCGGGTCGCTGAGGGCGCCGCCCGTCCAGTGGCTGAAGGTGCAGCTGCCATACGTAAAGATCTCCAAGAAGTATTCCGAACCTGCCGCGGCTGCGAACGTCGAGACGGTCACCCCGGTCGCCACGACGAACTCGCGCTGTATGGAAAACGGACCGTAGGCGATCTGGGAGACGGTGTAGTAGTCGCCTGGAAGGACGTTGCCGTACTGGTCCACCGCCTTCACGGTCACGCTAGACGCGGAGGCCTGGGCGTGGCCGGCTTGCAGAGGAGCCACGGCCATCACGGTCAGGGCCAAGAGCGGGAATATCACCAACAGGCCTAGGAGGCGGGCTGACCTGTCGCCGCTTCCACGCCAACAAATCGGCTCCAATTAGGCCGACCTCGGAGCGGAAAAGGTCGCGAAGCACCCGACGGGCGTTAGCGCTGCCACTCGCAGTGCTGGCGGCGCAGATATCCAGCGAGAGGGCCGCCCTTGATTAATTTGCATCGCTAGACTACCCACTCCGACCCTTGTTAGAATGGACCTAAATTGAAACAGAAGAAAGTAGCAGAGTCGTCCGACAGTGCAATCCTAACCAGAATCTCACTTGAATAGACTTATGCCCCCGAACGCGTGGCAGTCGGCTTGAACTTCACCACGCACCTGATGTTCGGAATCCTCGTGGGGAGTCTGTTCTTTGGCAAGCTTGAGATAATATTGCTGATTGCAATCGGCTCGATGGTTCCCGACCTGGATAGAGAGTACGCGTTCTTGAGCAGGGAATCATTTCGTAGGCGCCAGGTCCATCGGGCATTTTGCCACAACTTCCTGTTTCTGGGGCTCGTCTATCTCATAAACCCGTTCCTAGCCCTCGGGGCGTTCCTACACTCCCTTCTTGACGCTCTGACGACAGCAAGGGACCGGGGGGTCGAATGGCTCTACCCATTCACGAGGCTGGTCAAGAAAGCAGTCTACGACGCGAACGGCAAGAGGTTGCCGCTCGATCCAAAGCACAAGATATACTTCCAGCAGAACGAGGTATACGGGCTGACGACGAAGACCACCCAAGACATCAAGCCCGGCGAGGCACTGCCATGGAGAAGGACGTATGGGCCCGCGCTCTCGGGGAGGCTCCTTGACCAGGGCGTCCTCATCGGGTCGGTCGCCCTGACCCTCCTGCTTTTCCTCTTCTCCGCCCTTGGGATTCATCATTTCATCGACCTGGACCTTCGTTCGCTCAGCCTTTCGTTCACGCTTCCGCTGCTCGTCGGCTCGGTCGGCGGTCTCGCGATATTCGTCGGAGGGGAGATCGACAGGAAGAAGCAGGCTCACAACGACAGGCTCGACAGGACGTATAAGGCCGTCTTCTTCCTCTCGGCCGCGACGTTGGTCTTCTCGATAGTCCTCGGGGCCGCCATGAACCCGCAGGTCGCGCTCTCCACCTTGAGCGAGCTCCCATATATCGCCACCGGGGTGGCCTTGGTCGCCGCCGTGGCGATAGGGATACTGAAGGTCAGGTCGTCAGGACCTCTCCCGAGCGACGACACCAACGAGCCTGCCATCGTCTAGACGGGGAGGTCGGGCGTTGTAGGTCGCCTCGCGCGAATCTCAGGCGTGACAATCGGAAACCTTACCCTACGGCTCCACTTGCCATCACTTCTCTGCAGGATTTTCCCTACCGCGTATAACGAGACGAGGAAGACCACGGCAGCGACCGGAGGCGGAAGGGGGCCGCCCTTCTTCGACGACTGGTGTCGGTGGTGCGCCAGGCTCTTCGCGGGCGCGTCGTCGACGGGTTTCCAGACGAAGCGCATAGAGATGAGGTACGTGACCGGGTACGACACGACCGCACCTATCACATTGCCTATCACTGGAGTTAGGGATAGCGCCGCGAAGAGCGCGAACTGGACCCCTATTATGGTCGCGTTTCCCAGCGCGTTCACGCCCTCAAACTTGAGCAACCTGGAGGGAAGGCTCCCGTGCGTAGGATGAACCTTGACCGTGATGCGCTCATTCAGGAATAATGACAGAGCCACGCCCAACCCGAGCGCCGCCACATCGAGCGCCAAGAACGCCGGCGAAGAATATGCGCCACTTGGCGCGCTGAGCTTCCCATAGAGCAGCAAGACGCCGAGCGTCAGTATCCCTTCGGAAAGAAGAAACCCCGTGCCCGCCGCGATGGCGAACTTGGCCAGCTTGAAGACGTTGTATTTCTTGTCCAAGTCGGTGATCTTCCCCCTGATGCCCCCATGACCGGGCTGGGGGCCTTCAGCGCTGCTCAACAGGCCACACCTGGCCTTGTCCGTCGAAGGGCAGCAAAAAATGTCATACCTGCAGTATGCTACAGGATGCGTGGTTAAATCGCCTAGCGAACATGCACCCAATCAAATCAGCAAGAAGATTCTTCGAGCATGGCTCACGGACGGGGTGGGTGACCCGTCCGCAGCCCAATATTGCGAGCTGAAATGAGCAATCTAGCCATGATGGGCTCTCCTTTCGCGCCTTTCTGCTCGCCCTTGCAGAAATATTCGACGCACTTGCTTTCATATGGGGATTTTGCGGTAGGCCTGCGATTCCGATGTCGCACGAGTTTCCAAGGACGCAGTCAGACGAGATGCCATATCAGACGAAGCGCTATCGCGGCTCATGCTCCACTTGTGAAATAATTGGAAGATTCACCGAGGGCTTCTGGGAGCTCACACCGCAGGTTGAAGCGATCTACATCGAGCACCTGATTCGTGAGCACGACATCCAACCTTAATATACAACTTCGCCCTGTACCGGTTGATGTCCGAAGCAGTGGGAAAGGGCAACGCTCACCCAGGAAAGCTTTCCTCGGTGGACAAGCAGATATTGAAGATCCTGCTTGAGCCCAACTCGGGAGTTTCGTCCCACATGCTGGAGGAGAAGCTTGGAATCCCCCGCAGCACGATTCAGCGCAGGCGAAAACACCTCGAAAGGGAGTATCTCGAGCACACCTACTCCCTCAATCTGGGGAACCTGGGGTTCAGGCGCGTAGACCTTCTGATCTATACGGGCGGAGGAGCCACGCAGTCAATCGCGCGCGAGCTGTTGAAGCTTGACGAGGTCGTGTACGTCGGCAGGTCAATCGGAGAGCACACGATCGATTTGAGAGCCGAAGTCATAGTCAAGGATAATTCAGAGCTGCTCGGCCTCCTCGAGTTGGTAAAGGCCATGGAGAGCGTGAAAGACGTGATATGGAGCGAGATCGTCGACGTGATAGGTCAGAAACGGTCGGTCCCGGCCGGAATCATCGACAGGCTTTGAGGCCTCTTTTCGTGCAATTTCTCTCATGAATCTGGGACGGGTTGCCGAATTATTAACCAGAACGCGTCTTGCTTCGGCTACACGAGGGAATTGGGCCAAATACCCACTTCTTCTCCCTCTTTCGCCCGTCCTCCCCCTTTTTTCCTACATTTTGACGGCTCGGCTTTAGTAGGGGCGTCCTCTCTAAGATTACTATGAAGAGAACAGGAGAAGGGATGCGTCAGAACAACGGAATCAACCAGATCATCGAATTCATTAGGGAGAACGCGCTAGCGCTAGAGATAGGCAGCAACCCAGTGATTACCAGCAAGGGAGAGCGGTTCCTGCAGATACTGAGCGAGACCGCCACGCGGTCGAATTCGGGCTTGTCGGGTGTGCTCTAAGATGAAATATCGAAGCAGATTGGCGATAGCCTCCACGATACTTCAAGTGGCAAGAGCGGGGAATGCGACAAAGACGAGGCTGATGTACGGCTCGTTCCTTTCCTTCGCCCAGATCAACGAGTACCTGAACTTCCTCCTGGCCAACACGCTGATCACCAGGTCTGAAGAGACGCACATCTACGGGCTCACGGAGAAAGGGATGCGCTTCCTACGCATATACGATGAGATGGCCGCGCTGATCCCGGTCGACGAGCAGGCCCCGATGATTGTCGCGAAGTGAGACAACCTCGTCTCGGCTGCGGGCCTTCTCTTCTCTAGTTGGATGAGAAGGCTAAACAGTCAGCACGGGAGCCTGCCCTCGCGGGCGGGCTCTCCTCAACTGGTTGAACGCCTTGACCTTGCCCAGGACGGTGACCAGGTCATCAGCGCACGCTCGATGAAGACGAAACCCCATTACCTCGATCCCATCGTTTAGGACGCTCTTTCTGCAAAGGGAACAAGAATCTCCCCCCTGGCCGGAAGAACGCCGCATACGAGTTCAACCGTCGAGTCCCATCGTCGCTTAAGGGCTTACGAATCATGGATTAGTGGCGATGGTGCCCATGTGGGCAGGCCTCATACCTCCGGGGCAGTGGGAGATGGGCGAATGACACCACCGGGGATTCGTCAACGCGCGGGGAAAAGTGAAATTCTTGCATGTTATCACGAATGACGACGGTCGGTAGTGCATCCGTCAACCAGAACACAGCTCCAGAGCATCCCTTGGTAGAAATCTATGGTCCCTGCTAAGGCCACCGAGGGACTACTCAGGCGATATGTGGCCGAGCAAGATGCGCATCGAACAGCTGATCGCGGAGGCGCGGACATTCCAAGGCGCGATCGCACGAACAGGAAGGCATTCCAGCCCTGATATGAAAATGGTTTGGAAATCATCCGCATCGGACCTAGCCGCCACCTACACCCCATTAGACCGCAGAGCCGGGGTCGCGCCGTTTCAGCAGAGACTGAAGTTGGCCGAGAGGCAGGGCATGACGCTGCGAGAATTCGTCAAAGACATCTCGTGAGTCTGACGAGCTGCGAAGGATGCGCCGCCGGCTAGCCCTGAGGCCTCGGGACTCGAGGAGTCTAGGCTACCGCGGTAGAGATCAAAGCGGGTGGGCCCAGTCGACCCCTCTCCTCTGCCTTAAGACTCGATACGGCAGCTTGTCGTTGTCAAGCCGGCCTGCATGGTCGCGGCACACCGTGATTCGTCTCTCGTTTCCGCTCAAGGTTGAAGCAACAACGTACTCGTAGTCCGCGTGGACATATGGCCTGCCTTCCACTTCGCAAAGGCTGCAAAGGGCCTCCACGCGACCCGAAGCCGAGACTCGCTTTCGCCGCTCTTCTTCCAACGAACCCCCCGATTTGCTCGAGATTGCAGTGATTACGATTCTTTTATTTAAGGAATTGCCACCAGGAACCTATTTCATTACCCTCCACAGGATGAGGGTGCAAGCAAGCCGCACCAAGGCCAGGAAGATCCGCGGTAGCCTCTCGTACCTGACGGCTATCTTCCTGTAGTTCTCGAGCCATCCGAAGAATCTCTCGACGTTGTAT
>DATLRR010000037.1:0-25211 GCA_035534595.1 Nitrososphaerales archaeon | reverse complement strand
GCGTACTCGTGCGCCATCCTAGCGGATGAATTGGATCTCATGCCTGGAGGGTCAGCGCACGGCCCTTCAGGCGACCAACCTCAAACAGAATAGGCTAGACGCTCAACGCACATTCCCATCGAGGCACAATCCCATCAACTGGCATCTCCAACCGCTCCAAACGTTTAACCCTCTACGTCTAGGGGAAACCAGCGATGGAAGCGCTCGTCGACTCCATAATGAGGAAGAAGCCAGAGGCCGTCGACCCCGACATAACCGTGACCGCCGCGGCCGGCATCATCGCCAAGAGGAGCGAGCAGTGCCTCATCGTCGCGAAGGACGACCTCGTCGTTGGGATAGTCACCTCGACCGACATGATCGAGAAGGTCATCGCGCTGGGCGCGAATCCAGCGAACGTCTACGTCAGGGACATCATGTCGACGCCCGTCATCACCACCAAGGCGACCGCGAGCATAAAGGAGGCCGCGGAGATCATGAGCGACTACGGCGTGCGGAAGCTCCCGGTGGTCGACGGGTCGGGAGAGCTCGCGGGGGTGATCACGTCGCTCGAGCTGGCACGATGGCTTGCCAAGATGAACGACTTCCAGGACCCGGCCTTGAACGCGCTGGCCAGGCTGAAGGAGGAAGGCCAGGGCGGACCCTACCGCTGAGACCTTCAGTCGACCCTGACTCTGACGCCCGAGGACCTCCCCTTCCGCTTCGGGAACGTGACCTCGAGTATGCCGTTGTTGAATGTGGGCTTGGACCCTTCGAGCTCGACGGGGTAGGGGAGCTCGAGTTCCTTGCGATACTTCCTTGAGGGGGTCTCCGCAGAGATCACGATGCTCCTCCCCTGCGCGGTAAGCTCGATGTCTTGCTTCTTGGCGCCGGGGAGCTCGGCGATGACGCGGACCTCCCTCTCGCCTTCCACGACCTCGACCAGTGGCTCCCTCGTGCCGCTTGTCGCCTCCTTCCACTCCTTGCTGGGTCCACGCTTGAGGTTCCCGAACTCGCGGATGGCGGGCTTCCCGTCGGGACCGACCGTCACGGAGTACCCGTAGACTATCGGGCCGACCTCCCTATTGACGCTCCCGTCCGCGGCCCTCTTCTCCCTCGCGAGCTCCTTCGGGAGCTGGTTCTCCAGGTCCGTCGACGCCATGAACTCCTTCTCCATCTCCTTCATCATCTCATCGACGTCGGCGTACGACCACGGGCCGAACGGCATCGTCTTCCCCCAACGCCTGAACCATTCGTCTGCGGACGGCAACTGACTGGTCGGAAAGAAAAAGCTCGCGCCAATCTATAAACCCTTCCGGGTTCTGGCACAACTTCGAGAAATGCGCCTTCCTGGCATCTGCTCCGAGGATTGGAGTCGTCGTTCTCGTTCCTCATCACAGCTTCACCTGCTAGGCCGAGCCTGCGGAACCACGCAGGCCATTATGTTTCTGGAGGCAATCGCGTCTCTATCCTCGGTCTTGTTACAATGAGGACACAATAGCTTACGTCCTAACAATCTTGTTAGGGAGGAGCCGCACCCTGGGCATCTTGAGGACGTTCCCCTTGGGTTGACATAAGTAACCGGAATGCCGTCCCAGTTGGCTTTGTATTCGACCTGCCGCTGAATCTCGCGGAAAGTCCAAGTGTTTAGTCTTCCGCGGTACGACGGTCCTTGGCCGTTTCCCTTGTGATAGAGCTTCCTGATTCCTTTCAGCTTCTCCATCACGATTGCCATTTTACCCGTCTTGGCGTGTTCGACAATCCTCTTGGTGGTGCGATGAATTTGTTGAATCGTCGTGTCCCTCTCCCTCTTGCCATACTTTGAAAGAAGGCGGCGTCGGAGTCGCATATCATTGTGGACCCTCCGGGCTATCTTCGATCTGATTTCTCGATAGCGCTCCTTGAGTTCGGCGACCTCGGAAGTATCAGCCCTCTCCGTCCTTCCTTCTGAATCCGACCAGGTGATGTTCTTCTCATTGAGGTCAATTCCGATTTTGCCTCGGGTCTCGACTTCGGCTATCTCCTTGCGCACGGAAATGCTCGCGGTCCCAAGAGTGACAGTGACCGAACCTCTCTTTATTAGAGGGTTTTCCAGGAGTGAGAGTTGATAATTGGTTGCCCTGAGAGTTAAGAAGATGAAGTGTCGTGGCCGAGTGGGAATCCTCAAAATCAGGTGGTTTAGCAGATAGGATTGATTGGTTAGCTTAACGAAGCCCCGCTTGATATAAGGACGCGACTTCCTGCTCTTGTTTCGATAGGCCGAATAGGCGACCTCGCAAGCTGAGAGGATGTAGTGGGAGTGAAGGCCGTACTCCTTTAGCCGTAGATATGCTAGCTTGATGAGTTTGAACCTGTTTCTGACCCTCTCGCCTCCGTTTTCCTTTTCATAATCAAGGGCTATTCTGATTGCATCGTTGCACATGAGGCGGAAGTCTTCCATGAGGGAGGACAGCTCGTCAGACGAGTCATAGCGAAAGCCGATTGATTTGGTCGCTAGCAATTGCGCGAGAAAGTCAATTTGTTATTTAACGACCCATCCCCAACTGCGCGTCAAGGCGCATTTTCGAGAAAAGGTTTTTACGCTTCTCGCCTCGCTCGAAAAATCTTCGGTGCTTAGGTGATGGGATTGTACACGAGGATGGCCGCGCTCTTCTTCGCCCTCACCGGACTCCTGATGCTGATAGGGTATGCCATAGGATCCTACTTTGGCGACCCGCTCGCGTTCATGCTCCTTGGCCTGGTCCTCGCGGGGGTCGTGAACTTCGTCTCCTACTACTGGAGCGACACCATAGTCGTGAAGATGAGCAGGGCGAGGATCATCCAGCAGAGCGACAACCCGACGCTCTTCGCTGCGGTGCAGAGCGTCGCCCAGAAGGCGCGGATACCGATGCCTAGGGTCGGGATAGTGAACTCCCCTCAGCCCAACGCTTTCGCGACGGGGCGAGGGCCGCAGAAGGCCGTCGTCGTGGCGACCTCGAGCATACTCCAGACGCTCACGCCTGCTGAGCTTGAGGCGGTCATCGGCCACGAGATAGGGCACGTCGTCCACAGGGACGTCCTCACCTCCAGCGTCGCCGCGACGATGGCGGGCGTGATCTCCTACATCGGGAACATCGCGCTCTTCTCGATGATGTTCGGGGGGGCAGGCAGCGGGAACAACAGGCAGGGAGGCAACCCCATCGCCCTCGTCGCCGCGATAGTCTTGGTGCCGCTGGGAGCCACCTTCGTCCAGCTCGGGATCTCACGCGGCCTCGAGTACAACGCGGACGAGTACGGCGCGAAGCTGACCCAGAACCCGGGGGCGTTGGCCTCGGCGCTCCAGAAGATCAGCGCCAAGGTCCAGACCAATGGCATGTCCGCTGGCGGGCAGAACTCGGGGGGCGCACCATCGCCGGCGACCGCGTCGCTCTGGATCGTGAACCCGTTCAGGGGCAGCTCCATGATCGAGCTCTTCTCGACCCACCCGTCGATGCAGCACAGGGTAGAGAGGTTGAGGAAGATCGGCCAGCAGATGGGCGTCTACGTCCAGTAGCGGGGCCTGGCTTCATCAGGCGCCACCGCTCCTTGCGGGCTTCCTGACCCTTCGGAGGTGTTCCCCGCTCCTAGCGATGTCCGCCTCGCCCCCCACGTCCGTCCTGAAGCGGAATTTGTCGCCCAGCGCTCTCACGCCCTCGACAGAGATCGCGTGCGCGTCTTCGGTAGATGCCGCGATGCCCGCGACCGCGACCGATCTCGAGGTGCCCATCACGGTGAGGCCGGACTCGTCGAGCCTGAGGTCCATGGGGAAGACGCGAAGGTCACCCTCGTGCCTCTTCTCGAGGGCGAATGCCCGGCCGAGTTCGATGGCCTCCCCCGGGGCTTGGGAGGCCGAGGTGCCGTAGTCGAGCGGCACGGCGCAGGTCACCACCGAGGCGTTGTTCGAGAACCTGATCCCCTTGAGACTGCCGTCGACCATCCTGTAGCAGACGTCCACGTAGTCGTCGAGCATCGTCGTCAGCAGGCAGATCTGCTCGGTGTTTCCTCCCCTGCTGTTCCTCTCGAGGATCTTGAACCCCCCGCGCGTGTGCATCAGCGCGTCGTAGAGCACGATCCCTCGCAGCCCCGGGTTCGAGCCCCTCCCCTTCCACTTCTCGAAGGCGTCCCGCTCCAGGCGCACCACCCTCTCCCACTCGGAGGGCTGGAGGAAGGGAAGGGCGTCACTGGGGCCCCGGTAGCTCCCCATGCCTCCGGTGAGCTTTCCCCTGTCACCGTCGAGGGCGCGCTTGTAGTCCCTGGTGAGCGGGGCGGCGACGAAGTGGCGCCCGTCGCTGAAGGCGTGGAAGCTCGACTCCTCTCCCTCGATGCGCTCCTCGACGACGACCCTTCCTTTGGAGTAGACGTTCAGGAAGAACGCCGCGGCCTCCCGCTCGGTCCGGAAGTCTTTCCCCCAGACCCCGACCCCCGCGCCCCTCGCTGGTGCGTCGGGCTTTATCACGAAGCCGCCGTCGAGCTCCCTTGAGAGGCTCCTCAGGTCCACCAGGGCGGCATCCTCGCTCGGGTACTTCGATGGGTCGAAGACCTTGTAGCGGGGGTTCGCCTCGGGGCAGATCTCCTCGAAGAGCAGGCGCTGGTCGGCCTTGCTCGCCTCGACCGCGAACTCCTTCGTGACGCAGAGCATCGGGACCCCGGTCTCCCTCTCCACGATGTCCCTCCCCCCGGCGGTGACGAAGTCCTCGGTGTCGGTCAACCCGAAGGCGATCTGTTTCTCGTGCCTGCTCGCGAACTTCGCGACGTCACCGACGTTCAGGTCGGGGATCACCTGGTGGGCCTTCGCTCTCTTGAAGTTGAGAGGGTTTACCTGCCTCTCGGCGACGTAGAACTCGGGAGAGTACTTCTCGCTTCGGGCGAAGGTGTCGACGATCGCCGCCGAGCTCAGACACTTCGAGACTATCAGGATGCCTACCTTGTCCAACGTTGGCCGACTGATAATCGTATGTTTAAAATTGTAACTGGGGGAGACCGTGCTGAGGTCATGAGCTCGGTCCGGGTCGACCAAGCTGTCCAGCACGATACAGAAAATAGCCTCCTAGACCAGCGAAGGCCACTCCGGGGATTCTAAAGATCGGGCACCGGATCTTTGCCTTTGAGCGGACACTGACGTGGCTCGTGGCATATGCCGAGCCATCACCCTTGAGAAGGACCCCAGGTACGTAGGAGAGAGCGCTGAGACGCTTCCTTGGCCAAAAGGGGTCGGACCCGTCGGTCGCCAAGGGTGGGTCCCATTGGTTGCTCTAGTCCGTAGGGGACCAAGCAGAACGCGGAATTAAGCAAACATGGGAAAAATTGAGAGGAGTGGTGGGCCGGGAGAGAATTGAACTCTCGACCTTAGCGACGCTCTCCGCGTATTCGCCGTGTCAGAGCGACGTCCTGACCAGACTAGACGACCGGCCCGCCGAATTGGCAGTCGGCAAACTGCAGTTTTTATGCTTACCCGAATGCGGGGCGAGTGCTTTTAACCGGTCTAGACGCCGACTTTACGATGGTCCCGATGCCCATGGGGGGAGCCCTATCGATAGTGGCGGTGGACAGGAGGTCGGGCCAGATGGGCGCGGGCGTCCTCTCCCAGTCGTTCTCCGTAGGCTCAAAGACCATCTGGGCAGAGCCCGGCGTCGGGGTGGTCGTCGCTCAGGGGACGATCGAGCCCACGTACGGGCCTCTCGGGCTGGCGTTGCTGAAGGGCGGGAAGACGCCGCCGCAGGCACTGAAGTCCCTCCTCGCGACCGACCCTCGGCCTGGCGTGCGGCAGGTCATGACGATAGATTCGAGGGGACGCGCGGCAGCCCACACGGGCAAGAGCTGCCTGCCCGAGTCCGGGTACCAGGCTGGTAGGGGTTTCTGCGTCCAGGCGAACTTTATGAACGCGAAGAGGGCGTGGAGGTCGATGGCCGCCGCGTTCCGCGGCGGGAAGGGGACCCTGGCCGAGAGGATGGTCTCGGCGCTCGAGGCGGGGGAGCAGGCCACGAAGGGAGCTAGGAGGGGCGGCGCACCGAGGTCAGCGGCCGTGATGGTGGTCGCGGCCATCCCGACCAACACGCCGTGGGAGGGGAGGCTCCTGGACCTGCGCGTGGAGAGCAGCGACGCTCCTCTCAAGGAGCTGAAAGGCTTGCTGAGAACGCAGGAGGCCTACGGCTACGCGGCGAGCGGGGAGGAGCTTCTCTCGAGGGGCGAGGTCTCGAAGGGAGGGAAGGAATTCTTGAAGGCGATCTCTCTTGCTCCGGAGAGCACCGAGGTGAAGCTCTGGTTCGCCATTGGCATGTTGCGACTGGGCCAGGCCAAGAGCGGGGAGCGCCTTCTGAGGAACGCGATCGGGAGGGGACAGGACGCGAAGGCGATCCTGCAGGAGCTGGCCGCTCGGGGGATCGTCGGCAGCCCCGCCAAGCGACCTGCGGATGAGTAAGAGGACTCAGTGCCTGCGAGCGGCGGGACCGTCGGCGATCCGGTTTCAGACTTAATACGGGGTCGGGCGGGAAGCGGCCCTAGAGGACAGATGCAAGGGAGTTCGGAGCTTCCGGGTTTCTACAAGCTGAGCGTGAAGGAGAGGCTCGAGCTCGTGAAGAAGCTGGCCGGGCTCACGGAAGAGGAGTCCACGGCGCTCGGCAACACCGGTGGGCTACCCGGCGACGTCGCGAGCAGGATGATAGAGAACGTCGTCGGCGGGATGACCCTCCCCCTCGGGATAGCGACGAACTTCCTGATCAACGGGAAGGACTACATCGTCCCGATGGCGCTCGAGGAGCCGTCGGTGGTCGCCGCGGCAAGCAACGCCGCGAAGATCGCGAGGGTGAAGGGCGGGTTCAAGGTCACCAACACAGGCCCGGTGATGATCGGGCAGATACAGACGGTCGGGGTCCCAGACCCCCGAGGCGCAGCGAGGAAGCTAGCCGCCAAGAAGAAGCTGCTCCTCGCGAGGGCGAACGAACAAGACCCGATGCTGGTCTCCCTCACGGGCGGGGCGAAGGACCTCAGGGTGAAGGTGATCAAGACGCTGAAAGGGCCGATGGTGATCGTCGAGCTCCTCGTGAACTGCGGTGACGCGATGGGCGCGAACGCCGTGAACACGATGGCAGAGGCCGTCGCCCCCCTCGTCGAGGAGATAAGCGGAGGGCGGGTGTACCTCAGGATAATCTCTAACCTCGCGGACAAGCGACTCGTCAGGGCGACCGCCGTCTTCGAGAAGGAGGCGCTGGGGGGCGAGGAGGTGGTCGAGGGGATAGTCTACGCCTACGCCTTCGCGGAAGCCGACCCTTACCGGTGCGCGACCCACAACAAGGGCATCATGAACGGCGTGATCGCGGTCGCGCTGGCGTGCGGCCAGGACACCAGGGCCCTGGAGGCGGGCGCCCACAGCTACGCCGCCCGCTCGGGCGCGTACAAGCCGCTGACGACGTGGAAGGAGAACAGGGACGGCGACCTCGTCGGGACGCTGGAGATGCCGATGGCGGTCGGCCTCGTCGGGGGCGCTGCGAAGGTCCATCCCGAGGCGAAGGCCAACGTGAGGATACTCGGGGTCAAGAGCGCAATCGAACTCGCCGAGGTGATGGGGGCGGTCGCGCTTGCCCAGAACTTCGCGGCGCTTCGTGCGCTCGCGTCCGAGGGGATCCAGAAGGGGCACATGAAGCTCCACGCGCGCTCGCTCGCGATGAGCGCTGGGGCCAAGGGAGGGCTGGTGGACGCGGTCGCAGAGAGGATGATCGCCGAGAGGAAGATCCGGTTCGACAGGGCCAAGGACATCCTGGAGGAGCTCTCGTCGGAGAAGCACGCAGCGCCGTGAAGAGCGCCGCCGCCTAAAACATGTGGTCTGTTTCCTTAGGTTTCCTGTATGCCGGCGACCGTCTCGCGTCGAAGAAGTCCAGGACGAGATAGCCGTACGAGAGTGCTATCGCTAGATAGATGAGGTAGAGCAGGTTCGAGGTCTGGATCCCCGATGAGCCGACGGAGCTCGGCAGCAGGGAGAACAGGTAGGTGAAGAACGCGATGCCCACGAAGCCCCTCCCGAGCTTACCGAAGAGCCACGGGTAGTCTCCCTTCGAATAGGCGTTCTGAAGGTAAGAGGTCACGGCGAACAGGCCCCCGATGACGATGAGGGCAGCCCACAGCTGGTCCTGCGGGGGCAGCTGGACGTACGTGGAGATCTGGGGACGGTAGTACCCCATGAGGTAGGGGATCGCGACTCCGACCACGAGGAAGGCCGCCGCCGCGCCTAGGACGCCCCTAGCTATCTTCGCCAAATGATATCACGAGTGTGAGAGGCTCACCGAGATCGTCCAGAACTGACCCTCTGAAAGAGACATGGAGCCGCCGACTCCGACGTTCTGCCCTTGCAGCTGCGCGACGAGGCTGGGAGAGAGGACCATCGAGACGTTGAGGTCGCCGGACTGGAACGGTGCGAGCTGCAGCGCCGCGGGCTGGGTCTGGTAGATGGTCTGGTTGCCATCGATGAGCGCGAGGGTAAGACTCGCCCTCCCAGAGATAGGCCAGTTGTTGAACGCGGGGACCGCGATCTCGTGCGTCCCGTTGATGGGCTGACCGGAGGAGAAGATCTGCTGCATCTGGGGCTGGATGGCCTGAATGTCGATTCCCAGCCCCAGCGAGTAACTGGTTCCCAGCTGAGGGGAGACGGCACCCGCCATCGGGCCTGCGACTATGATGAAGATGAGGACCTCGACGAGGATCGATGCGGCCTTGAACGCGTACTTGCCAGCCCTGATGCCGTTCAACTCGCGCCTTTCCCGCACTCCGGCGCGGCCACGACTATAATACGATTGTAGAAGAGTGGTCTACTTTGGGAGACGAAGGCGCCCAGACCCGCGAGAGTTTGAGGAATCGCGGTCCTCCATTAAAATAGGCACTCGATATGCAAGCGGTCATCCGCGAGAGAAATTGGACCAGCTCATCACTGAGAGGCTGAGCAAGCGATACGGTGGCGCGTCGATGGCGCTCCAAGATGTCAGCTTCTCCGCCCCGTCGTCTGGCATCTTCGCGCTCATAGGAAGGAACGGCGCGGGGAAGACCACGCTCGTCAGGATCCTCGCGACCGAGCTTGCCCCGACCTCGGGGAGGGCGTCGATCAACGGCATCGACGTCGTGAAGGAGGACAAGAGGCTCCGGGAGAGGATAGCCATAGTGCCCCAGGAGGCCAGGACGATCTCGTGGATGACCCCCAAGCAGGCCACCCTCACTTATCTCATGTGGAGGGGTTTCGTGTACTCGGAGGCGAAGAAGAGGGCCGAGGAGTCGCTCGCGAGGCTGAAGCTGGACAAGGTCGCCGACACCCTGAACCGTAAGCTCTCCGGAGGCACGAAGAGGAAGGCTCTGGCGGCGATGGTGCTCGCCTCGGAGGCCGACATCATCTTCCTCGACGAGCCGACGACTGGCCTCGACCCCATCTCCAGGAAGGACTTTTGGGAGATTCTGCGCGAGCTCGCCAAGGACCGATTCATCTTCCTCACGACGCACTACCTTGAGGAAGCCGAGCAGCTCGCGGACACGCTGGGGATACTCGGCGAGGGGCGCCTTGTGGCGGTCGGTACGGTCCCCTCGATCCGCGGGAGGATCAGGTACCAGTACAGCGTCAAGCTGCCCGCGAAGTCTCCAGTGCCCAGCGTCTCGCAGGGGGAGGTCACGACGGGCAGGAACGGCGAGGTCCAGATCCTGACTAACGAGGACGAGGCCTTCGCGATATCAAAGAAGCTCTCCGTCGAGGGGGCGAGGTTCTCGATAGGCCCGGTCTCGCTGGACGACATCTTCTTCCAGCTGGTCGGAGAGTCGACCCACGCCGAGCAGGAGACGGCGCTGGGCGGCGAGGGAGGCTGGTCGGCGTGAAGAGGAGCCTCTCGAGCCAGCTGCTGGCGGCGATCCTGGTCAACTCGGTCTACGAGATGAAGAACTACCCAATCAACCTCGTAAACACCGTCCTCTCCCCGCTCTCCTTCCTGGTCGTCATCGACTTTGTCAGCCGAGGCGCGCTGATCGGGCAGGCCATCGAGGGAGGGCTGATCATGAGCATGTTCCAGAGCGGGATGTCCCTGCAGGGGGACATCTCCCACCTGAAGAACGACTTCAAGCTGCAGGACATGCTCGTGAGCTCGCCTGCCTCGCCCGCGGCCTACGTCGTCGGCATGGCGTCCTCTGAGATAATCTACAACCTGCCGGCTCTGGCGATCCTGGTGGCGCTGGGGGCGGTTTACATCCACCCCGGCGCTGTCCAGGCCCTCGAGCTGACGGCCGCCCTGCTCCTCATGTTCCTCACATCGATCACAATCGGGTTCATGTTCGCGACCCTCTCGAGCGACATAGTCCAGAGCTTCGCGTGGTCGAGGCTCCTCACCACGGTCTTCACGGCCATAACGCCCGTCTACTACCCGATAACCTACATCCCGTTCCCCTTCAGGTACCTAGCATACCTCTCGCCGACCACCTACGTCGCCGAGATAATGCAGAGCGTGGCCGGATTCCTCCAGCTCAGCGAAGGCGCCGCGATAACGGACTGGGCGGTCATCGTCGGGCTAGCCGCCGTCCTCCTGGTAGTCGTCTCCCGGAACGCCAGATGGAAGGAATCCTAGCCCGGCCGGCCTCGCAACGCTTTAAGCGCGGAGGAAAGAAACCGTCGCTGTCTTGTCGCACCAGCAACAGTATCGGACCGATATGTATGAGGGAATGTTCGCAGAGACCGTCATGATGAAGGGGTACAACGGCGACACCATCAACGCGTACTTCGCCCGGCCGCTCGGGCCGGGGCCGTTCCCCGGGATCGTCCTGATCAACCACATGCCCGGGTGGGACGAGTGGTATCGCGAGGCCACCCGCAGGTACGCCCACCACGGCTACCTGGCCATCAGCCCCAACATCTTCTATCGCTTCGGCCACGGGTCGCCCGAGGACGTCGCCGCCAAGGCGCGCACGGCGGGAGGCGCGGCAGACGACCAGGTGGTCGGCGACGCGGCGGGGGCGAGAGACTACGTGACGGCTCTTCCGCAGAGCAACGGCAAGGTCGGAGTCTTCGGCACCTGCTCCGGGGGGCGCCACGCGTTCCTCGCGGCCTGCAGGAGCAAGGGCTTCAGCGCGGTGGTTGACTGTTGGGGAGGGCGCGTCGTCATGGCCCCGTCCGAGCTAAGCCCGAAGACCCCGGTCGCGCCCATCGAGTACACCAAGGACCTCTCATGCCCGCTGCTGGGCCTCTTCGGGGAGGAAGACCAGTACCCATCGCCTCAGCAGGTCGCTCAGCACGAGGAGGCGCTCAAGAAGTTCGGGAAGAGCTACGAATTCCACACATTCCCCAAGGCGGGGCACGGCTTCTTCTATTACGACAAGCCGATGTACAGGCAAGAGCAGGCCGTCGAAGGCTGGAAGAAGATCTTCGAGTTCCTGGGGAAGAACCTCGCGACGGGGAGCTCCTAGGAGGGTCGTGGGCATGTGCACAGGTCTGGTCCAAAAGGCGAAGGTCACAGGAGCGGGGAAGGCCCCCGAAGGGTGGTTCAAGCTCGACGAGCTCAGCGTCATGTATGACTGCACCTACCACATGTCGACGCCACAGGGGGTCAACCTGGAGTTCTTCAACGAGAAGGAGGGGCCTGGGGCGAGGGTCGCTGTGGAGCTGAGCCCCAAGTCCGCGATGGAGCTGGTGCACGCCATCATGGAGTCGCTGTACAGCGCCGGGATCGACCCCGGGGAAGCGGCCCTGGGACTGGCCCCTATGGCCGCTCAGCTCGTCCCGCGCCCAGAATAGCCGGCAGAAGCGAACAAACGAGCCATAGGTATCAACAATATTGGGTCGCGCGGCGGAAGGGTGACGCTCATGCGACCCATCGAGGAGCTAGTCGCGGAACTCGGGCTCGACGACGGCCTCTCTACGCACTACGGGAGGTACAAGGCCAAGGTCTCCCTACGCGCGCTGCGAGGCCGCCCTCCCAGAGGCAAGCTGATCCTGGTCACTGGCATGACCCCGACCCCGCACGGCGAGGGAAAGACGGTCGTCTCGATCGGCCTCGCGATGGGGCTCAGCAAGCTCGGGAGACTCGCGGTCGCGTGCATCAGGCAACCCTCCCTCGGGCCGGTCTTCGGGATCAAGGGAGGCGGTGCAGGCGGGGGGAAATCGACGCTCGAGCCGATGCGGGACGTGAACATGCGGCTCACGGGCGACATCGACGCGATCACCTGCGCGCACAACCTCCTGGCAGCGACGATAGACAACCACATCTTCCACGGGAACTCCCTCGGGATCGACCCGGAGGCGATCCTGTGGCCCAGGACCCTCGACGTGGAGGACAGGGCCCTCCGCGAGGTGAGGGTCGCCATGGGGGAGAGGAACGGGACCCCTCACGAAGACAAGTTCATCATCACGGCCGCTTCCGAAGTGATGGCCATCCTCTGCCTGAGCAGGGACTACGCCGACCTGAAGTCTCGCCTCGGTAGGATGGTCGTGGCCTACACCAGGGACGGGCGACCGGTCACGGCGGCGGAGATGAAGGTCGTTGGGGCGCTGGGCGCGCTGCTGAAGGAGGCCCTCGAGCCCAACCTCGTCCAGACCTGCGAGGGCACCCCGGCGCTGGTGCACGGCGGGCCTTTCGGGAACATCGCGCACGGGACCTGCAGCATCATCTCGATCATCCTCGCGCTGCAGTCTTCAGACTATGCGGTTGTCGAGGCCGGGTTCGGGAGCGACCTAGGGGCCGAGAAGTTCGTCGACATAGTGACGCGTGTCGCGGGGGTCGGTGTAGACGCGGCCGTCATCGTCGCCACCTTGAGGGCGCTGAGGCACCATGGGAGGGGCGGGGAGGGCTCGGCGGCGACCCCGGACGGCCCGGACCCTGAGGCAGTCAGGGCGGGGCTGGTTAACCTCGCGAAGCACATCGAGAACGTCCGCACCCTCGGACTCCGCCCCGTGGTGGCGCTGAACCTCTTCGAGGGTGACGGGGATGAGGAGGTGGCGGCGGTCTCGGGCTTCTGCGCGAACGAGGGCGTCCCCTTCTCCACGACCTCCGCGTACGCCGAGGGAGGAGAAGGCTCCAGGAGGCTCGCCCAGATTGTGGTTGAGGAGTCGGGCCACGGCGGCGCCTGCGTTCCGGTCTACGAGCCCGACGACCCGGTCCGCGAGAAGGTGAGCAAGGTCGTTGACAGGATGTACGGAGGGTCGGGCGTCTCCTATACCGCGGCCGCGGAGGCGGAGCTGGACAAGATAACGAGGCTCGGGTACGGGAGGCTCCCCGTCTGCATAGCCAAGACGGCAAACTCCCTCTCCGACGACGCGAGGGTGGTGGGGAGGCCGCGTGGCTTCGTGGCGGCTGTGCACGACGTCGAGTTGGCGGCGGGGGCAGGATACGTGATAGTCGAGATGGGGGAGATATCGAGGATGCCGGGGCTCCCCTCGTCCCCGGGCGCCGAGAGGATCTCGCTGAGCGACGACGGAGTCGTCTCGGGCGTGGTCTAGGGCGCTGATGGCGCCCTCTAGATGGTGATCCCGAACACGGCGCGGATGACGCTGCCGAAGACGTACAGCGCGAAAGTCGCGCCGAGCATCACGCCTGCGAGCTCCGCGAACTCCCTGACGAAGCGGCTCCCCACGATGATCGAGTTGTACCAGGTCACGAAAGCGATGATGCCGAGACCGACGACCACCGAGGACGTGATCGCGACCAGCATCGTCTTGGTCAGGAAATAGGGGAGCGCCAAAAAGACCGCGGCGACGAAGTAGGAGCCTCCCGTGTATCCCGCCGCGAGCCCGGGCGACCCCTCGAACCCCTGCTTTGCCTGCGCGAACGCGGCGGAGGCCATGGCCAACGAGGCCGCAGCTCCGGCGACGATTCCCGCCAAACCAGTCAACTCTGTGGAGTTGTAGATCCCGAGGGAGCCCGCGTGGATCCCGGCGATCTCGACGAGCGCGTCGGCGAGTCCGAGCACGATGAACGAGATGTACTTGACGTAGCTGCCCGCCACCACCTCAGCGAAGGCCGTCTCGTGCCCCTTCTCGTCCTCTATCATCGACTGGAAGGCGGCCTGGTCTTCTGCCGGGACCGAGGGCTTCAGCGCCTCGTATTTCGCGGCGGTGGACTTCTCCCTGCGCTCTAGGAACTTGATCGCGAATGAGGCGCCGAAGAGCTGGCGGAGGAAAAGCACCAGGAATACCGTCGCCCTCTTCGGGCCCAGCTCCCCCGTGCCGGGCGGGCAGTATCTCTTCCAGAGCTCGTAGTGCTTGTACTCCATCGCGCTCAGCTTCTCGAACATCTCCCTGTTGGACTGGGCCTTCTCCGAGGTGGCGAGGCGCTTGTAGGTCGTGTGGTCGGTCATCTCGTCCTTCGCCTCTTCCACGGCCGTCGCTGAGAGCTCTTGACTGGACAAGCCCTTCTACCGGCGGCGTTGCCCCTTAAAACCTTGGCAGGCCTTTCCCAAGAATGGTGGACGCTGCCGAGCGCCTCGGACCAGTTCCGCTAGCAGGTCACATCGAGAGTCTGAGCTTCCCGGACTTCCACGGCTTGATCACCAAGTCCCACCTGGAGATGAGGGACTCGCTGTCCGAGAGGACGAAGACGTCGAGGGCCGCTCCCAGCATCCTACCGACGGCTTCGACGGTGGCGTCAGGCGAGACGAGGCGTGCGAACGAGGAATCGATGTCCGAGAGCCTTAGGTTGGTCAACGAGCCGGGGGTGTCCCTTGCGACCTTCAGGCCATCGGGGGAGAAGAGGAACGCCAGGATGTTCCTGTCGGAGACGAACTCGCCGGCCTTTTCGCGGAGGAAGAGCCTGCGGATCCTCTTCTCGCACATCAGGTTCATCGCCTCCATCAGCGGCATGTCCGAGTCCACGATGACTGCCTTCGACGCTACCTCGCTTACGCCAAGTTCGCACCTCAGCTTCCGATCATGGTAGAGCGCGACTACCTCGTTTAGCGTGATCAGCGCTGGCGGAGAAGGGGGGCGTCCACCTTCGCGTCGCCGAAGCCCGTCAGCACGAAGACCCGTAAGAGCTCGTCGAGGCTGTCGTCGTAGCCGAGCGCGCCTATCCAGATGCTCGTGGTGGTGCATGACCTCCACAGGACCTTGTAGTATTCGCTGGGCTTGGTCTGAGTCAAGAGGCGGATGACGGGCTGGCTACCAATCGCCTGGAAGAGCGCTATCCCCTCCTTCTCGTGCACCTGCGGCGCGCCGACTTCCACGATGGGGAGCATTGGAGCATCGTAGACGCTGAGGATGGAGGCCGCGACGATGACCGGGACGTCTGGCGTGGTTATGGGCCTGGACATCTTGAAGAGGTCGGGAAAGAGCCTCGAAAGGGAAACTCCCAGAAGGGGCTCGTCAAGAGTCGAAATCTCTACCCAGCAGTTAGCGAATCCCGGCTTCGGTGATTTAACGCTTGTGAAATCGGAGTTCTGTAGAGCGAAAACCTGTGAAATCGGCAGTTTTCATGCCGGGCGTAGGCTGCGACCCGGGCAGGCGAACCTAGTCTACTTTTTCAAGGTGGACTTGCCCGTCTTGAGGTAGGCGTCGTCGCCCGAGAGCCAGTCCTCGCGGAGAGGACTGAAGCTGTCGATGTCGTCGGTGTCCTCGAGCGCGACCGCCGAATGGACGACGTTGGGCGGGATTATGAGAACTTCGCCCGCTCCGACGGTGATGTCCCTGCCGCCGATGGTGAACTTGATCGACCCGCTCATTACCATGGTGATCTGCTCGCTCACGTGCTTGTGAGGAGGGACGACGGCCCCCTTCGCGAGCCAGAGACGGCCGACCATCTCGTTTAGGCCGACCGCGAGCTTCCTCGTGATCTTGTCGTTGAGCTTCTCCTCCTTGACCTCAGACCACCTCAGGAGTTGTGGTTTCTTTGCGGCTTTCTTCCAGCTAGCGAGCTTGTCTTTAGCCAATCCTGTGATTCCCCTCTCACGGCCTCACCCGGGCGTGATTTTAACGTATGACGGCGCGAGATTCGGTCGGCCCGGAAAGGGGTCGACTCAGGGATGGATCTCGTTGCCCGTCGTCCCGTCGAGCCAGACCACCCTCTTCCTCCGCTTCATTATCAGCTCGACGCGGTAGAGGGGATAGTAGAACCTCCTGAAGCTCTGGACGTCCGAGTAAGAGATGAGCCCCTTGATGACCTCGCGGATCCGGTCCTCGTCAAGCTCGTATTCCTCCACCTTCGCCCTGGAGTCGTCGACGGGCTCCAATGGCCGCTCTGACTCGTGCCACGGGAATTCTGGGAAGCTGAAGATGCGGCGGAAGACCTTGGTCTTTCCTACCTGGAAGGACCGTATCAGCCTCTTCTCCTCGAGCAGCCGTATCGGCTTCCTGAGCATCTCCTTGGACACCCCGACCTTGTTGGCGATCTCTAGGATGCTCATGTCCTTTTCCGGTTTGGCCGTCCGCAAGACCTCTATCTCTTGGGTGTTCAGCCCCATCAGCCGCTCGAGCCCCTCGTACATCGTCGGGGTCTCTCGCAGCTCGACGGACTTTCCGGTCTGCCCCTCGAGGATGAGGTACCTCATCTCGATCCTCTTCTTGATTACGCCGGCCTTTACTGCGACCCCTACCTCGACGAAGGGGCGGAGGACGAGTTGGGCGTTGGCGACGACCTCCTCCTTTCCGAAGAAGATGAAGCTCTTGTCGCGCTTGACGATCGTGGGGACGTCCTCCGCTGCGAATGTGGGGTTGATGCCCACCAGCCGCTCGGTCGACGCCTTTCCGGGCTTCACGCTCCGGCTGAGCGCCTGGGTGAGCGCGGGGCTGAAGGGCTTCACGACGCGCGTCCCGAGCTTCGGGGTGTTCCCGCCGTAGCGCGTGTCCTTCTTCCTTATGGCGACCAATCGGGGAGTCGCGGATAGGCCGCCCATGGCAAAGAACCTTCCGGGCTCCAACGTCGTGAGGTGCTTCGGAAGGTCGTGCCCAGAGAAGAACTGGGCCACGGCCTGCAGGTCGTTCTTGATAACCAGCTTCCCGATGAGCTGGTTGCCGCACTGGCTCAGGATGTTCTTGTCCACGAGCGAGGGCCTCTGGGTGCAGACCATCAGCCCGATGCCGCGCTTCCTTCCCCTCCTCGCTATCTCGCCGAAGATGGGGACCCTTTCGCCGTTCTGGGGGATGAACCTGTCCGCCTCCTCGACGACGACCAGGTAGGGAGTCCTTCGCCTCTCGACCTCCTCGTATATCTTCGAAAGCAGCTCGCCGACCTTCTCCTTCGGCGCCTCCGTCTCGGAGACGTCCAGGATCAGGGGAGCGATGTCCGGGGCCTGGCTCGCGAGCTGCCCCAGGTCGGTCGAGGACCACTGGAGGTCGCACGCGGCGTCGTCCCCCACCAGGACGACCTCGTACTTCTCCTTCAGGCCCGAGTGCTCGCCCTCGGTGTCTACGATCGCGAAGGGCACCTGGCTCTTGCAGAGCTCCTCGCAGATGACGCCCACAGCGTAACTCTTCCCGCTTCCGCTCGCCCCGATGACGCACGTCCTTCCCGTCGCTACGACGTTGGCGTCGACCTCGAACGGCGCCCCACCATGAGCCCCCAAGTAGAGGACCGGCTCGTGAGCGTCCGCGCCCTTCGGACCATGCGCTTCCATCGGCCTCCCGAATGATAACTTGAGTGATTTAATGGTTCACCGACGCCCTAGACCCGGGCGTCGGAAGGCGGCGGCGCCCCTGACGTCGTCCGGCGCTCGCTTTGGTCCTGAGTCTCCCGCGACTTGTTTATCTTCTCCCGCCGGCGGCTGCAGACTGAGGCTAGGCTTTGGCTCAGGACCCTGACATCGACGACTCCACCGAACCAGCCGAGCTTGAGGTGGTCGCGCCGCCGGCGAAGGTGGCCGAGAAGGGGAGGGAGCCTGACCTCCCGATATTCTCGATCCTCGACAAGATTGACTTCTCCGACCACTTCGTCATCATCGGCGACGTCGGGACAGGGAAGAGCACCGTGACGCCCATCCACGAGTTCGAGCTCAGCGGGAGGACCAGGCAGATAATCATCCGCGAGCCCTCGAGGGCGTCTTGCAGCGCGCTGTTCTACTCGCTCGAGGCGCTCCACCCGGAGGTGAAGCACGAGCTGGCGGTCATCACCAAGGACACCAAGATCAACGTGGGCGGCAGGATCAAGATAGTCACGGATGGCGTCCTTCTCAGGATGCTCGCGGAGAACTCGATCCTCGGCTCCTCGATCTACTTCGACGAGAGCCACCAGATGTCCTCCCAGCTCGAGCTCTGCCTCTCGCTCGCCAAGAAGGAGGAGGCCAACGCAGGGAACCTCTTCCGCGTGATGAGCGCGACGATAGACCCACACGAGTTCCTCTCGTTCCTGGGTATCTCGAAGCTCTACTCGCTGAGCGGCCGCAGGTACACTGTCGCGACTGAGGTGGAGTTGGCGAGGGACGTCGACGACATGTTCAAGAAGCTCTCCATGTATCTCTACACGCAGCCCCACGACGAGTCTTGGCTGGTCTTCCTCCCGACGAGGCGCCTGGTCGAGAAGTACGCCTCAAGCTACGGAGGCGTCTACATCCACGGGGGCCTCGAAGGCTCGGAGATCAACAAGATCCAGGCGAGGGCCGAGATCGACAAGAACCTGAGGATATTCGCCACCAACGTCATCGCCTCCTCCGTCAACATATACGTCGACAACGTGCTGATATTCAACGAGGTAATCGACGGGAAGGAGAAGGAAGGCCAGAAGACCCTCCACTACAAGAAGATAGACAACAACTCGCTGCTCCAGATGATCGGGAGGATCGGCCGCTTCAAGCCCGGACGGGCGGTCGTCATCTCCGACACGCCCATCCCGAAGAAGATCACCCCGATACCGGTGCGCAAGGCGCTGGAGACGGAGACCCCCTTCGACCTGGTCCTCCTCATGTCGAAGTACGGTCTCAAGCTCTCCGACCTCGAGTTCATGTCGAAGGTGAACCACCGCGAGGTGGCCTTCGCAGAGGACTGGCTCATCCAGATCGGGGCGATCGAGCGTCATTCGCACGAGATCACCCAGAAAGGAGTCCTGATGAGCGAGATACCCTATGACCCAGACTTTGCGCACATGATCTCCGCCGCTTTAATCTCGGGCGACTACGACATGGCGAGGTTTCTGCTTGCCAGCGGGGCCTTCGGGGATTCGCTCAACCACGCCTGGAAGACCGACATGGAGGGGATCGCCCGCCAGCTGCTGTACGGGCTCGACAAGTCTAGCGAGCTCAACATCAAGGCGCTCCTTCTCAAGCGGTATTCGGAGGACAAGGAAGGGACGTTCGTCTCGAGGCTGATCGGGCACGGCATCTATCTCGGGTTCGTGGAGGAGGCGTGGAAGAACTACAACGCCGCCAGAGAGGCCCTTAACGACCTGCTCGTCTCCTCGGGGAAGGAGCCCATACCTGTGGAGGTTGTGGCGAACCCCGATGTCTTCAAGCTCAGGCCTTACCTCGAGGACTGCCTATCCTTCGAAAGGTTCGAGGAGCACGAGAAGAAGGAGCACAACCTGCACGACATGGTGATCGAAGGCCATTTCTTCGCGAGGACGCTGACGATCAACTACAGGCGGATACTCTTTGACATCGTGGCGATGAATTCGCCCCGAAAGCACCACAATCGCCACAGGCGGTGACCATCGCTAGCTCCCTCCGGTTTGGAGGGTCGAGCCGGCTAGGATGGATAGATGCGGTCGCAGGGAATTGAACCCTGGCCTCTGGTCCCGTTGTCGGGATTACCAGCTTGGCAAGCTTGCACGCCTTCTTGAGGCTTGGTGTCCTACCAGGCTAGACGACGACCGCGCAGTTCCCGTCGAGAAATTGACCGGATAAAAGCTTACATTTTTCCCAGTAAAGTTGGTGCTTATAACAGCCCGCCACATTTGTAATTGTGCTTGTAAGGAAGTCAGTGCGACAGCGATACGAGCCTCCCGGCAAAGTTGCTGCAGTGATGGAGATCTTCAGGAAGATGACTAACGAATGCATCAGGATTGGACTTGAATGGCAACGCAAGACGGGGCATACGCCGTCGATGAAGAGGCTCTGCGCGTTATCCTACCATTTCGTCAAACGATTCGGCGGCTATTCCCAGTATCGCCTGAACGCTATCTCCATGGCTGCCGGAATCCTCTACGCGAGAGCCAAGTCTGTGACTAGGGGCTTTCCTGAAAACTCACCTTATCTTTCCAAATCAGTTTTGGTCTCTTGCTATGGCTTCAAGATCGAAGGCAAGTGTCTTGAGATTCATCTAGATTCGAGCAGGTTCGTAAGCATACAGCTCAATGACCATACACTTCTCGCTCTCTCTGAGCCCACATCTACGGTGCGCTCCTTTACCTTAACCACCAAATCTCTTTCTCTGTGCATCGCTAGAGATGTGAAGAAAGCGGAGTCGAAAGACCTGAAGGGTGTAATCGGTATAGATAGGAACCTGACTAATCTCGCCGTGGGAAACTGGGATGAGGTCACGCTTTACGACGTGAACAAAGTAGTGGAAGTCGGGAGAATCACTAGAGATATCATGAAGTCATTCAAACGCAACGACGTTCGCATTCGAAAACGCCTGTTCTCGAAATATGGCAGGAGAAAGCGTGAGAGAATCGAGCGGATTCTGCATATGGTCACGAAGGAAATAGTAGAAAGGGCGAAACTCAGGAATCAAGCAATAGTTTTCGAGGATATTCGCGGAATTCGAACGCTCTATCGAAAGGGAAACGGCCAGAGTCGGAGCTACAGATACAAGATGAATTCTTGGCCATTTCATGAGGTCAAGAGGCAAGTCGAGTATAAAGCGGCCTGGGAAGGAATTCCAGTGGTTACGCTTACCAGAAGCGAGACGAAAGGAACGACGGTAGACTGTCCACGATGCGGGAAGCGATCCCAAGTGCCAGTCCGAAGCGATGGAAAGCATCATCGGCAGTTGTGGTGCGAAGGCTGTAGGAGGTGGATGGACAGAGATATTGCGGCTGTCTTGAACATCTCTCGCAGGGGGTGGTTGAGGTTCGACCATTCATCAACGGAAGGCGAGGCAGGTGAAGCTGTGAAGAGGGATGCGGAGCATGAAGGGAAGCCGTTAATCCTCAGAGTCGATGCCTCGAAGTTGCGTCGTCAAGCGGTGGCGCAATAGAACCAAAGGGTGACGACGGCACCCTATGCGACCTTTGTGCCTGGCGGCATCTCCTTGTCGGGCCGAAGGAGGGACAGGTCGTTTTCAGTGAACGATGAGAGCATCATGCACTCCGACATCACCCCGGCTATGGGCTTCGGCTCAAGGTTGAGGACGGCGACCACCTGCTTGCCGACGAGCTGCTCCTTCGTGTAGTATGCCTTGATCCCGCCTGCGCACTGCCTTACGCCGAGCGCTCCGAAGTCGATGGTGAACTTGTAGAGGGGCTTCCTCGCGGCGGGGATGTCGTCGACCGTGAGGATCTTCCCGACCCTGAAGTCCAGCTGGGCGAATGCCTGAAAGGGAATCTTAGGGGAAACGGGAGCTTCCGGGGGTGCTGACACGGGGCGGCGTTCGCCGCTCCCCAAAATAAGCCTTGGCTAAGGGAGAAGCTTCGCCCTGCTGATGAGCCGGCTGGAAGACAGATACATTACCAACGCAAGGATCGCGATCCCCCCCGCGAGCAGCAGGTCGATTGCAATGGCAAGCGAAGGCGCGACCAGAGGGACGATGTAAGCGGGCATGACCATGAATATCCCGACCGCCATCCCGAGGGGCTGGTTCGCGCCGACCCGCTGTTTCTGGAGCGAGCTGAAGGACATCATCAACAGCGTGCCAAACGACACCACCGGGAGGGCCAACGCCACGACGAGCACGGATGCCTGCAAGAGCAACAGTCCCTTCGTCCCCTCGACGAGTCCGGCGACGATGTTGATCACCACCTCCAGGCCTACGACTCCTGATGCTAGAATCAGGGCCGCCTTGAGGTACTGCCTGTAGATGTCTCCTTGATTCATCCCGAGCGACAGGAAGTATTCGAGGACCCCGTTGTTCTTGTCGTAGACGTATAGGAGGAGGACGGGCGTGGTGAAGGTTATCGCGGCGAAGACCTGAAGCGCGACCGAGACCAGCGGGAGAGAGGTCGCGAGGTCCAAGGACCCCGTACTCGTGGCGTTGGCGGGTACCCCGGTCTTAGAGACGGAGCCGACCAAGCCGGAGGCGCCCGAGATGAGGACGCTCAGAACTGCGAGGAATATCCCGACCGCGAGGAACGTCTTGCTTAGGGACATGCTCCTCCTGGCGAAGATGACGCCCTGGCCGCCGCTCAATTCTTGTCCCCGCCCCCCTGCCCTGAGTTAGCGGCAGGGTTCTGACCGTGGTTTGCTTCGAAGAGGTCTTGAAGCGGGTTGTCAAGCTGCCGCATCTCTGTGACGAGCACCCCGTTTTCCACCAGCTTCTTGAGGGCCAGACCCGCCTCTTCCGGCGTGGCTACGCTGAGGACATAGTAGCCGCCCTCTCCAAGCTTGGCATCGATCATCTTGGAGATGTCAGTCGTCGTCTTTATCCCGACGCGGTAATCCTTCGACCTTATGTTAGAAATCGGGCCGAAGTAGCCTATCGCCCCGTCTCGCACCAGAATCAGGTTCGTCCCGACGTCCTTGGCTTCGTAGAGGTTGTGCGAGGAATAGAGGACTATCCTGTCCTTCGACAGTCGGAGGAGAATGTCCCTTATCTCTTTGGAGACCCCGGGGTCGAGGTTCGACGTGGGCTCGTCGAGCAGGTATAGGTCCCTCTCCCTAAGGAAGACCTTCGCGATGGAGACCCTCTTCTTCTGTCCTTGAGACAGGTCGGAGACCTTCTTGTGCTGCAGCTCCTCGAGGTTCAAGAGGGAGATGACGTCGTCCGCCTTGCCTCCCTCGATTCTCGCGTAGAAATCAAGGGCGCCCCGCACCGTCATCTCTTCGGGTATGGCGTTGTAATGTGAGAGGTAGTTTATCCTCTTCCTCGCCTCCTTGGAGTGAGTCAGGTTCTCGCCGTCGAAGAGAACCTCTCCGGAATAGGGCTCGAGTATCCCAGCTATCGTCCTGAACAGAGTGGTCTTCCCTGCGCCGTTCGGCCCCAGCACGACGTAGATCGCGGACTCTTGCGCCTTGAACGAGATGCCGTGGAGGACCTGCGGTCCCCCGTACCCAGAGTTTACGCTGACGAGTTCTAGAGTGTGCAAATGTGCTTGTTATTCCCAAGCGATTGATTCAGGGGTCGCGCCGGTGCACCGCCGCCGGACTAACCCTTAAAGAGTGTCCGAGGGCATCGGGCGAGACAGCGGTCGGTTACTGGCTTGCCTAGTCAATTGGATGCGGGAGACGACGCGCCGAATCAGGTGAACGTAGTGATAGAGATCCCCAGAGGGAGCGACGTCAAATACGAGATAGACGAGAAGACGGGTTTCGTCTTCGTCGACCGGTTCCTCTACACGTCGACGCACTACCCCTTCAACTACGGGTTCATCCCGCAGACCAAGGGAGAGGACGGCGACCCCCTCGACGCGCTCGTGATAACGGAAGAGCCGGTCTACCCGATGTCGGTCATCCGCTCCAGGCCGATAGGGGTGTTGCTCATGGAGGACGAGAAGGGGCCGGACGCGAAGCTCGTCGCGGTCCCGACCCGGCACATCGACCCGGTCTACTCCGACGTCGAGACGATAATGCAGATCCCCGAGTTCACGCGCAAGCAGATAGAGCACTTCTTCAGCCACTACAAGGAGTCCGAGCCGGACAAGTTCGTGAGGATAGGCAGGTGGGAGGACGCGAAGTTCGCGAAGGCGCTGATCAAGGCGGCCTTGCGACGGCCCAAGGGGAGCCAGGTGAAGGGGCGCTAGGGAGCCCTATTCCTCGCTGGTCTTGGACTATTTTTAAGCCGGCTGAATTAGGCGTCGCTAGCGGGCCGGTCGTCTAGTCTGGTAGGTGCATATCTACATGGCGCGTCTGTCCTTCTACGAGTCCACCAAGAAAAGCTAGGCTTCGACGAAGGAAAACCGGAACTTATGGCGGCATCACGAGTCATGATGACGATTCAACTCCTGTGGAACTGATTCATGTCCTCAATGTGATTTTCCCAGGCACCGGGCCGGGAGGATACTTTGGAGGAGGGAGCCAAGTTCTCGCTCTGGATGATGAGGCTAGGGGCAATCTAATGATTCGCAAGATTGCACGCACTCTGGTTAGGGCTTGGATGGAAGAGGAACTTGGCCGATTATTTGGACTCAATCGGCAGAACCTGAGGTCTTCATTGCAGATCGAAACGAAACCCGATCGTCCATTTCCAAACGCATCTTTGAAATGGAACAAAGCAACTCGAGGAACTACTGACAGGCTAAGGATTGAAAATGCCACAATCAGATACCTGGAAGAACGTTTTCAGAGGTGGGGAAACAATCGTAGCCCGAATAACAACTATGTGACAGGATCCACTTCGGCGCGAGCGTTCGAGGCGCCGAACAAAACAGTCTACTTCGACCACCTGGCCGAGACTGGGGGAGCACCAGTCGCTCACGAGGCCTTTACGGGAAAGACTCCCGGCGCTGGCGACATAGAATCATGGATATTTCTGGCGAATGAAGGCGTGGTTAAGCCAGGCATGATAATCAACTTTCAGAACGAAGTAGGTCAGTCAATAAGCGAGAGAAACACGGGGGAACTGGTCGAAGCAGGCTATCAGATTTCGGTCGTGCCTTACGATTGGTGGTCGCAATATCTATTTTGATAGAATTCTCCCAGCGACTGAATTATCTCAGACAACTCTTTTATTCCATACTTCACGAGCGGCGTGATAGTGGGCCGGTCGTCTAGTTTGGTAGGATAGAGACGATTTATTTCGTCGTCCAGTCCCTTGGCAAACCAAGAATCCAGATTGGGACAGGTCGGGGGTCCGAGTCCCCCCCGGTCCACCACGGTCCACACCCCCTCGGGGTTCGAGTCCCTTCCTGCCCCATAAAAATCAACAGCGAACCACGACTCTTCTTGGGAGAAGCTTTTGACCCCGCAGGCGCGAATCCCGGCCGGGGCATCCATATCCATGTCTAGCACGCGTTGTATCCTGGGTCCACTATGGTGTCGACTTCGGGCGTCTGCCCATTCGAGAATGACCCGACCAGTGGCATGGAGTAGGGTAATCCGGCCTCCGGGCATTTCGTTCCAGTTGATGGGATTGTGCCCAGATGGGAATGTGCCTTGAGCACCTAGGCCATTCTATTTGATTCTCGGGCGCTTGAGGAGCGTGCGCTTCTCCTCGAGCATGAATCACCACAACTCATCCTTGAGGATGGCGCACGAGT
>DATLRR010000036.1:0-29642 GCA_035534595.1 Nitrososphaerales archaeon | reverse complement strand
AGGTGCAGCGACTGCGAGAGCTGCTGCGCGTTCTTCGGCTGCTCCTTCAGGCTGAAGAGGACGAGCGCCCTAGTCTTTGCACCCGCGCTCCCAGCGAAGAGCCACCAAAGCAGCCGCTCGAAGGAGTCCATCGTAACTACGGAGGCATCCCTCGGCGCCAACGATATTATTGCTTGCTTGGCGGGCTGAGAGTGCCTCCAGCTAGCGCTTCCCAATCAGTTCGACCACTGCGGGAGGCATCGGCCTCACCTCCTGAAGAGACCCTCCTTCGACGACGCGCTTGACCCTCCCGCTCACGGCCAAGTCGGCGAGTCTGCCGGCCCACCTCTTCCAGACCTCTGGGTGGTAGGACTTTACGAAGCGCAAGACGTCGTCACGGTCTGCGGCGATCTCGTAGACCACCCGCCCGTTGGTCATCCTCTTGCCGACGACGCCGAGCTGGATTAGCCGGTCCAGGTGCCAGGAGATCGTCGGCTGAGAGTGCCCCAGGCTCCGCGCCAAGCCCCCCTGCGTCATTGCCGCGTCCAGCATGAGGGTGAGCAGCAACTCCCGGGGAGTCTCCTGCGAGAGGACGCCAAGAAGCACCTCCTGCCCCTCCCGGAAGACCATCGTGGGGAAGACGTAGCGGTAGAACCCGTTCTTCTTCGTCTTCACGAAGCCGTGCTTCTCCAGCCAGAAGAGGTGGTAGTACAGGTCGCCCGTGGCCAGGCGGAGTCCCCTGCCCATCCCGCGGACGTGCGTACCCGGGTGTGCCCGGACGTATTGGTAGATCACGCCCCTGCGGGTGAGGCCTGATTTGAGCTCCGCATTAGCCGTCGAGGAATGAGCCCCGTAGGCCGAAGCCTGCCTTGTCAGCATCCCCCCTGCGGTCCTCGAATCGGCGACTCCCCAGCGTCCGTCGAGGAACCTGTCGTACGGCTCCCAAGGAGGCGCGTCGAGCCTTCGAGCCCCGTCGGTCGCGCTCGCGTTCATTCTCTCAGCACGTCTCCCTTCGCCTGGGCCGGGCTCCCTTGCTCATCCGAGAGCCTCACTCCGTGCGCGGTCTGGAGGTGGTGGAGATACATCTCGCGGTCGTAGGACGAGCGATACTGGCCCCTCCCCATGCTCTGGAAGAGCACGCAGACGGTGCACCTCTGCTGCGTCTGCTGGTGATGCGACCGCAACGGGTGGTGCGTCATGGGAGTTCCACCTCTAGCGCTCTGCTACTTGACCGTCCGAGCGAGAGCTGCGCGCGCACGGCGCACGAGCGCGCCTGCGCGAGAATTTTGGTTGACGAGGTCGCTGACCTCGGCGACTCCATGCCCGCCGCGAAATCTACGCGAGACATTCTTTGAGACCTGACATCTCAAAGAGCCCGATTGACTATATAGTAGATTTCCGAGATTCATCCCAAATCTTTAGAGAATCGCCACAAGAAAAAACCTCAATCGGCTGCTGAGTGCGCGAGGGGCCGTTGGGAGGTGGTGACAAACCTTTTTTGGGAGCGGGCAAAGTCCCCCGTTGTGAGCAAAGAAGAGTTCCAGATGTGGTTCAAGACCGGGTCGAGGTTCCCGCTCGCCATCAAGGGTCACTCGTTCGCCCTCTCTCGCGACGGCCTCGTCAAGGTCGACGGCGGGAAGTTCGTCTACGAGGAGGCCCTACAGCTCGTCGCGATGCTCAACTCGCGGAGCCCGTTCACGCAGATGAACGCGACCTTGGTGATCTGGGAGAGGAACGGGGCCCTCAGGTTCATCGTGATCGCGCTGCTGGTCATAGTCGCCGCGGCAGTGCTTGTGATAGCGCGCCGGTGAGGAGCGGGAGACCCCCGCAGCGGTCGCCTAGGAAGTTATCGTGACGTAGTAGAGGTCAGTGACTCCGCCCTTTAGCTGGAAGATCCCCACGTTCAGCGCGCCGGCGTTGTCGACCCATACGTAGAGCGAGCCGCCCGCGCTTCCTGGTCCGTAGCTCTGGATCAGACTGTTCACCTGCGACAGCGCGCCGCTGACCCCCGACCTTGCGAGAGAGACCGTTCCGGTGTTGATGAAGACGTTGGGGCTGACCGTCGTCGCGTTGACGATGCTCAGGCTCGAGGACGCCGCGAGCTTCTCAATCCCCGCGACCAGGGCCTGGGTGTTGTTGAGCCCGATTGCCGTGGTCGTCGACGTCGAGGTGCTCGTGGACGTGCTTGAGGTCGTGGTGTTTACTCCTGGAATTGCCCCGTTCCCGTTACCCGAGTTCGTGATCCCCTTGCCCGCTTCCGTCGCAAGGAGGTTGCGGTAGGCGGCGGTCGCGTTGGTCCCCACCCCGACGAGGTCTGACAGGGGACTCACGGCGGTCATGAACGGGAGCTGGGTGACGACCCCCGACAACCCGGGGTTCGTGTAGACTGCGACGAAGTACGTCAAGACCCCTCCCACTGAATAAAGCAAGTAGGACCCGAATCGGTAGTTCGGCAAGAGGGTGAGCTCGGTCCTGACCTGCTGGTTGGTGGTGAGGGCGTTCTCCGCGGCGGAGGGCCCTATGATCGTCGTAGAGTTCGAGGGGTTCTGGTAGAGGTAGATCTGGCCCAGACGATCGCCTCCGTACGCGATGTATAGGCCCGCGAGGTTCTGGCTCGCGGCGCTCCGGTAGTGCACCAGCTGGGTGGCCGCGAAGTAGGTCTTGTTTCCCACCGCCCACGGGATATACTGGACCGTTGTGTTGACAGGCCGTTCGTAGAACTGCGACCCGGACCGCCAGATGAAGGGGTCGTTCACGTGGAACTGGAAGTCGACGTCGAGCTGTCCGGGGACAGACTGGGTGCCAAGGAGTTGCTCGGGATACCTGAGCTGCGGGACGAGCCAGGCAGGGGGGCTCTGCCACTGGGGGTAGTAGTTTGAGTAGAATTGCGTGATGAAGTCCGAGGGGTTGGTGCCCACCAGGTTGGAGACGTTGTAGAAGCTCATGGACCCGTCTGCCACGTTGACCAGTGCTACGCCGAAGAAGCGAAGGTAGGGGCTCGCAGCGAAGCCGGATTGCAGCGGAAACTCCATGTATACCTGGACGGCGTAGTAGATGCTCTTCCCGTCAGACACGAGGTAGGCCGCGGGGTCCTCGACGAGGCCCGGTATCAGTATGCCCTGGACGCGGTTGAAGACGTCCCTGTTCCAGAGCATCTGCATGTTGCTTCCGGAGAAGGCGAATCCGATCTGCCCTTCCGAGAAGGTCATCCACATCGCCTTCTGCCAGCCCGAGAGGGTGTAGTCGGGAGCCCCTGCGTAAGAGGCGTTGCCAATCTCGTCATAGCCAGGGACGTGGACGTACACGTTGTTGTCGAAGCCCGACCCCTCCCCGTAGTAGATGGGAGGCTCGGTGGGGACGCCGTAGGCCTTTGTGACGGGTATCTCGGAGCCGTTGTAGGTGTTGATCACCAGGATCTTGGCAGCGTGAGAATAGATGAGGTGCTGGCTGATCCAGTCGGTCGCCGGGTACGCGGGAGTGGTGGGCGAGACCCAGTACTCTACGTTGTTGAGGTAGACTATCTCGGAGCTGCCCAGCTGCATCCAGTTGTAGGCCCCGATGGCCTTGGTGTTCGTCACGGCCGCGGCAGTCTGGTCCCACTGCCTCACCACGTTCAGGATCGTGGACGAGTTGCTGGTGGGCAGGCTGGTGATGTCTCCGCCTGTGATGTTCTGAATCCCGGCGGACCACCTTGTCACGGTGATCTGCTTCTGGACGCCGGGGTCGAACTGGTAGGGGACGTAGTTGTTGTTCCAGTTGAGGTAGAGGAACGCTAGCGCGCCGACTTGTATTATCAGAAGGAAGATGACGACGATCGCCAGCCCCTTGTAGAGGCCGCGGCTAGGGAGGACCGCCGCCCTCCCCTTTCCAAAGTAGGAATAGCCGACGATTATGGAGGCGAGGACGACTATCGAGAGGCCATAGAGGTAGGGCGTCGCCGCGGTCATGTACCAGTAGGGCGCGCTCATGATGATGGTGACGGAGATCGCCGCGGCAACCGCGAGGATGTTGCGGATCCAGACGTTGCTCGCCCTCGTCGTGAGGTTCTTCAGGAGCCGCAGTATCATCCTGACGGCGAATACCGTGAGGAAGGCGGCGACGAAGTAGTAGATCAGGTTGTACTGGACCTCCATCGTGGGCATCAGGCTGATCAGCTGGGTCGCCGAAGGAGGGAAGAGCGGGAGCGTGAGAAGCCTTGGGACTTGTGCCCAGCTCCCGAGCCCCTGCGAGAGCATTGCGACGGAGTTCATGATTGGGCCGAGGGTCGGGAAGCTGTCGTTGGTCACGAAGAACCCGAAGACCAACGCCCACTTCACGAACTGCCAGAGGCCCCAGACCCAGGCCCCAGGCCTGAGCTCGGCGAGAGGCCGCTGGAGCTCGTCGCTATACGGCGACGTCCTCCTCGTCATCAAGGTGAAGAGGCCGCCGAGGTCGCTCTTGCCGACCCGAGGGTTCACGACGAGGAGCGCGAGGATCCCTCCGACGAGGAAGGTGTATCCGTGGTAGAAGGTGATCCCGAACCAGTTCAGGTCGGCCTTGGTGGAGTAGACGTGTTGGGCGATGGACCATTGCAGGTAGATCCAGGCCGCGAAGAGGGCGACGACTACGCCAAAGATGGCGATGAGCACCCATATCGCCCTCGGCCCGAACGAGACGGGCGTGCGGGCCTCCTCTTCGCCCACCGGGGGCCCAGCGTCTTGCAAACTGGAAGGGCGGAAACGGGGGGCGTTATACGCGTTGTGCGCCTCCCAGGTTGGGCCGCCCATCTAGCCCGGGACCACTATTCTCAGGTAGGAGGACTCGTAGGTGAGGCCGTCGGTCGCGCTGAGGATAGCCCAATACGTCCCGGGCTTCAGGGCCTGCGAGGCGGTGACCGTCACCGTGATGGTCGACTCGCCCCCCGGGGGCAGAGAGACCGAGGTCGAGGGGACGCTGAAGGTCAGGTTGACCGGCTTCGAGATGAACGACTCGGAGTCCGCGAAGGTGAGGTTGAGCGCTCCTTGGTGGATCGTGTCGTGCACGACGAGGTTGACGGAGGCGCTCGACCCGCGGTCGACGGTCACGGTGCGGTTCCCAGCTATGGTGGTTTGGAAGCCCGGGTCATAGTTGGGGTTTACGTAGCCCAGCCCGTTCGCGAACCACTCGGTGAACCACGCCCTTCCATCCCCCAGGGCGAAGGTTTCAACTCCCGCGATGGTGGTCCCGGTAACGGGATGGTTCGACTCGGAAAACTCGACGAGCGAGCCGTTCGCGGGGTCTATCATCGCGATCCTGTTCCCGTAGTGCTCGTTGATCCACACCTCGGAGCCGTTCGCGTCCACGAAGTACGGAAGGGTGGTGACTGGGCTCCCGTCCCAGAGCACAAAGGACGTGGGCAGGTAGGACCAGCTCTTGGTCGTGAAGTTGTAGCTCGCGACGCTAGAAGAGCCGTGGAGCGCGACCCAGAGGGCGCCCGAGGCCAGCGTGAGGCTCGACGGGTCGAAGAACCTCTGTCCACCGACCAGCGCGGGGGAGAAGTGGTTCACGTTGAACGAGTAGATGCCACCGCCTCCCGCTTCTGACGCGCCCACGTCGGAGTAGTAGCCCGTGGTCGAGTTCGCGAAGACGATCTGCGAAGGTTCAGCGTCGACTCCTCCGGGGAGAGGGTATTCTCGGAGCGTCCCGTTTGAGCTTAGCTCGCCAATCTTCGCGTTGAAGAGCTCCGCAATCCAGAGCGTGTTGTAAGGGCCAGGGGTCAGCGTATAGGGGTACGAGCTATTCGTGGGGAGTTTGACGGTGGAGAACTGCCCCGTCGAGGGGTCCAGCGCCACGAGCTGGTTGCCCGAAGTGTCGCTCACCCAGACCTTGCCGTTCCAGAGTGTCACGCCAAAGATGTCGCTCTTGTTCCCGCAGAACCCAGCCGTGCTCTGGGGGGCGGGGTAGTTGTACTGCCAGGCGTACTCCACCAGCGTCCTGTTCTCCGGGTACAGGTGCGCCACGCCCGCCACAGACTGCTCGCCGAACCAGACCGAGCCGTCGGGAGCGACGGTCACGCCGTTCGGGGCCCTGAGCGGCGCCGGGAGCGAGAACTCCGTGACCCCGCCGATGGTCGCGGGCGGCGCGAGTTGCGTCCTGAGTATCTTCGCACCTCCGAGGGGGTTCGCGCAGGTGGGTGCGGGGTTGATCTGTTGGTAGATGTAGAACCCGCCCACCGACGCGACGATGATGAGCAGGATTATGGCCGGCGCCAGGAGCGCGTTCCGAAGGGTCTTCCGAGTTTTCGGCATCAAGGATCACGCGAAGTTCTCAAACGGTTTCCACCGTGCTGCTGTCCGCCCAGCGCCTCAGGAGTATGCCTCAAAGTCCCGGCCTAGCAACGAAACGGCTATCTTCTGCTGGAGGATTTCGTCGGTCCCTTCGTAGATGCGGGAGACCCTGGTGTCTATGAGGTGCCTTGCGGGTCTGTTCTCGATCGAGTAGCCGTTCGCCCCGAAGACTTGCACCGCCCTGTCCGCCGCGTCGAAGGAGCAGCCCGCCGCGAAGTACTTCGCCTTCGCGATCGCCGCGTCGGCGGCGTCTCTCAGCGAGACCTCCTCGGGGCTCTTGCTGTGCTTCTGCCAAAGGCTCGCGGCCCGAAGCATCAGCCACCTGGAGGCCTCCAGGTTCACGGCCATGACCGCGATGTGCCTTTGGACGAGCTGGTGCTTCCCTATGAGCTTCCCGTGCTGCGTCCGGCTCGCCGAATAGCGGACTGCCTCGTCCAAGCAGTCCTGGATCACCCCGACGCACCCCGCCGCGACGCTCAGCCTCCCGCCCATCAACGCGCCGTATGCTATCGTGAGGCCTTTCCCGCGCGGCCCCAGGAGGCTGTCCTTCGGCACGAGGCAGTCGTCGAGGTAGATCGTCCCTGTGTCCGAGGTGAAGAGCCCCAGCTTGTTCTCGATCGGCTTCGCGGAGAAGCCCTCGGAGCCGCTGTCCACGAGGAACGCGCAGATCCCTCCCGCGCTTACTTCTGAGGTCTTTGGCCGGGCGAAGACTACCACGGTGTCCGCCACCGAGCCGTTGGAGATCCATGCCTTTTGTCCGTTGAGCACGAAGTTCCCCCCTCGCTCCTCGAACTGCGTCTGCAAGGAAGACGGGTCGCTCCCGGCTCCGGGCTCCGTGAGGCCGAAGGCGAAGAGCGACTCTCCCTTGGTCCCCGGTATCAGGTACCGCGATTTCTGTTCGGGGGTCCCCCACCTTTCTATCGGCATCATTACGAGGGAGGTCTGCACGGAGACGAAGGTCCTTACCCCACCCCCCTCCCTGCCGATGCGCTCGAGCGCGAGCGCGTAGGTGAGGAGGTCGACCCCCTGGCCGTCGCCGTAGTCCGCAGATATCGGCATCCCCAGGACGTGGGCGCGCCCCAGGATGCCCTTGGTCTGGTCGTTGTACCTGTGCTCGAGGTAGCACTTGTCCTCGACAGGCCGGAGCTCCTTGCACGCCCTGTCGACCTGCTTAAGGATCAGGGTCTGCTCGTCGGAGACCTCGAAGTTCATGCTCGAGATGCTGGCCAGCTCGCCCTCTGACATGCCTTGGCTAGTCACCCCATCGCTCTTTGCGGACACGCCCTTTGATGTGGCTGATGATCTCCTCGAGCGAGGTGCCGGGGCCATAGAGGCCCGAGATTCCGAGCTTCAGGAGCTTCGGCTTGTCCTCGTCAGGGATGATGCCGCCGCCCGTGACGATTATGTCCTTCCCTCCGTACTTGTCTAGGAGCCGCTTGACCTGTGGGAATGCCGTCATGTGGGCGCCGTTGAGGAGCGAGAGCGCGACGACGTCGACGTCCTCGTCGACCGCCATGCGCGCGACCTCCTCGGGGCTCGGCAGCAGCCCGATGTAGATGACCTCCATCCCGGCGTCCCTGAAGGCCCGAGCAAGGACGAGCACGCCCCTGTCGTGGCCGTCGAGGCCGGGCTTTGCCACGAGTATCCGGATCTTTCGCCTCTCGTGAGCGGCTCGCTGGCCCATTGTGCCGCGAGCGGCCCGCCCATTAGAAAAAGTGTTCTGTGGGCGGCCCTCTGACGAAGGGGAAGTCGCTCCTGTGGGGTTTAAGTAAGCTCCAGCCGAAAGCGAGAATGAAGAGCAATGGGCGTGGACTACCTTTTCTTGGTCAGGCATGGAGAGACCAAAGCCAACGAAAAGGGAATCGAGGCGGGTCCGTTGGACTACCCGCTGGCCAAGAAGGGAGTGAGGGATGCGGAGTTCATCGCCAAGACCATCTCCGAGGTGAAGATCAACGCCGTCTACAGCAGTCCTATCTTTCGCGCCGTCGAGACGGCGAAGATTCTTGCGCGCCCTCACGGTCTGAAGGTGAAGACCCTCGAGGAGTTGACCGAGGCGAAATTCAAGCCCCAATTCGTCGGCAAGAAGGGGAGGCACCACATACTGACCACCCCAGGGGCATTCAGGGAGACGAACGCCGAGCTCTTGGCGCGGACGGCGAAGGCCATCGAGACCGTGAGGAAAGAGGCCAGCGGGAACGTGGTCCTAGTTTCCCACGGCGACGTGATAACGGCGATGCTCGAGGGCGTGGTCGAGAGGAAGGTCAGCACTGAGAGATACTACGTCCTCCACCCCGACGCTGCCTCGCTATGTATCGTCGAAACGAAGGACAGGCCCTTTCTGAAGCTGTACAACTATCACCGCAAGCAGTTCGCGGATTTCTGACTGGGCGGATGCTAGACGAGGACGGGCTCCTCGAAGTCTTCGGAAGGAAGCACGAAGACGAATCGAGGACTGTGGAAAGGCATCGGAAATGGCGTAAACGCGTTAGCCCAGCAGGCACGTGGACAATTGGGACGGGGATGAGTTTATTCTCGGATTTTGGATTCTATATGAGCGCGGGCTCGCGATATTCGCCGAAGACTTCTCTGCCGACCTGAACAATCTCACCTAATGTGGCATATGCGGCTACGGCAGCCATCAAAGGATACATTGAGTTAGCCTCGTCGTTCTCGTAGGCCCGTCTGAGCTTCTCGAGGAGAGAGTTCACTTTCTGGTTGTCTCTACCCTCCTTGACCTTCTTGAGCCTCTCAATCTGTCTTCGCTGGGCCTTGAAGTCTATCTTGAGGGTGCTTATCGGAGCCTCCTTCTTCACCGTGTATTTGTTGACGCCCACTACCGCGTCCTCGCCGCTCTCCACCCGCTTAGAAAGCCGGTAGGAGTTCTCCGCAATCTCCTTCTGTAAGTAGCCCGACTTTATTGCTTGGACTATCCCTCCGGCTCGCTCAATCCTGTCGAAGTATCTGTAGGCCTCGTTCTCGAGTTCATTGGTCAGATATTCCACCAGATACGATCCACCAAGTGGATCCACTACGCTGGTCGCCCCTGTCTCCTCGGCGATTATCTGCTGGGTCCGGAGCGCCACCTGGACGGCGTGCTCCGTGGGGAGCGCCATAGCCTCGTCGTAGGAGTTGGTGTGGAGCGACTGCGTACCCCCGAGGACCGCGGCCAGCGCCTCGAGCGCGGTCCTGACTACGTTGTTGTAGGGCTGCTGCCACGTGAGGGACGCGCCTGAGGTCTGTGTGTGGAACCTCATCAGGAGGCTGCGGGCCTTCTTCGCCCCGTACTTCTCGCGGAGGACGGTCGCCCATATCCTCCTCGCTGCGCGGAACTTCGCTATCTCCTCGAAGAAGTCCATCGTCGAGTTAAAGAAGAAGCTCAGCCGTGGCGCGAAGTCGTCGACCTTGAGCCCGGCCTCGATGCCCAGCTCGACGTAGCCGAAGCCGTCCGCCAGCGTGAACGCGAGCTCCTGGACGGCGCTCGAGCCCGCCTCGCGTATGTGGTAGCCGCTGATGCTGACGTAGTTCCACTGCGGCATCTGCTTCGTGCAGTATAGCATCATGTCCCTGACTATCCGGAGGTGCGCCTCCGGCGGGTAGACCCACTCCTTCTGGGCGATGTACTCCTTCAGCATGTCGGCCTGCACGGTCCCCCTGAGCGACGGGAGAGGTATGCCCCTCTCCCTCGCCACGCCCGCGTACATGGCCGTGAGGACGGCCGCGGGGGCATTGATCGTCATCGACGTGCTCACCTTGTCAAGAGGAATCCCGTCGAAGATCGCCTCCATGTCGCGCAGCGAGGAGACGTTGACCCCGCACCTCCCGACCTCGCCGTGGGCCTTCTGCGAGTCGCAGTCCACGCCGTAGAGGGTCGGCATGTCGAAGGCGACGCTCAGCCCCGTCTCCCCGTGATCCAGGAGCAGCTTCAGCCTCTTGTTGGTGTCCTCCGGCGTCCCGAAGCCCGAGAACATCCTCATGGTCCACTGCCGTCCGCGATACATGGAAGGATAGACGCCTCGCGTGTAGGGATAGACCCCCGGGAGCGCGAGGTCGGACTGGGCGATCGAGGCGACATCGTCCGGGGTGTATACCGGCATCAGGGGGATGCCCGAGGCGGTCTCGAACCGCTCTTTGAGCTCAGGCGTCGCGCCGACCCACGGCGAGTAGACGTCCTTGAGCCAGCGTTCGTACCCGGCCTTCATGTCCCTCAGCGCCCTGCGGTCGAAGACCGCGACTGTCTTCTTCCGCCTCGCTGAGACCTCCTTTGTCTTCCCGCTCCAATAATGGTCCTTCGCGCCGGAGAGCATCGCTGGGAAGGGCGCCCTCCGGGTTCCTGATAAAAGTGCGCATTTCTGCGACGGAGCCTTCGTCAGTCGACTGGTCGGACGAGCTCGACGCCGTCGGGAGTGAGCGAGAGGTTCCTCCGGCTCCCCCTCCCGCCGATCTGCTCGAGCACCAGCGAACCGTGTTCGTCAAGCCCCTTGGCCACCCCCTTCAGGACTTTGGCGTTGGCCATTCTGACCTGGACGTGGTGCCCGAGCCAGGAGACTGTGGGCTGCATCCTGTCGACGAGCTTCCGGTCCATCCCCCTCTCCCACTCGGCATGATTCCAATCCAGCGCGTGGAGGACCTTGTCCCGGAGGAGGTCCAGGTCTATCTCGACCCCGAGGACGTCTAGGATTGAGGTGGACGGCAGGGGGGGTGGGAACTCGCCGGAGGTCCCCCCGAAGCAGTTCACGCTGATGCGGAGCGTGAGCTGGGTCTTCCCGTCGGGCGGGGTGGGCGTGGCGAGGGTGATTGAGGTCGTCGCGACCACCCGGCCGTCTATCGTGACGAGGTTCGGCCAGTGGAGCCAGCTCACGACCCCGGTGTCTCTCCTTATCCCCTCGGACGTGCAGGCGGCCGCTAGCGGGCCGAGGAGCCCCAGCCTCCTCGGGTCGCCGCCGCCGGAGAGAAGGCAGACGGAGAGGTCGAGCATGCCCGGGCGCCGTCCTTGGACGACGAGCCTGTCGGAGAAGAGTCTCACCGATGAGCCCCTGCGCACCCTCCAGTCTAGCGACTCTGCCAAGCCGGGCCAGACGGCGAGCATAGAGGTCATATGCTTTCGCCGGAAGCGTAAGTTTATTTCGAGAGAAACCCGGCACGCTCCGTAGGCGCTGGCTTGGACACCAAGGAGCTCGCCGCTCGGCTCGCGAAGGGGGACCGGAGGGCCGTGGCGAGGGCGATAACGTTGGTCGAGAACGATGGCGCGGGGTCGTCGGGGCTCCTCAGGGCGATAGGCCCCAGGCTCGGGCGTGCGTTCGTCATCGGCGTGACCGGGCCTCCAGGAGCGGGGAAGAGCAGCCTCGTGGACAGACTGACGGAGAGCTATAGGAAGAAGGGGCTGAAGGTCGGTGTGGTCGCGATAGACCCGACGAGCCCTCTTACAGGAGGGGCGCTCCTCGGCGACAGGATCAGGATGGTCGACCACACGATGGACGAGGGTGTCTACATCAGGAGCATGGCCTCGCGCGGGTGGGCAGGCGGCCTCTCAGGGGCTGTAGCCGACGTGATCCAGCTCCTCGACGCCGCAGGCATGGACATCATAATGGTAGAGACCGTGGGCATCGGGCAGTCTGACACGGACGTCGTGCGCGTGGCGCATGCGGTGATGGTTGTCCTGATGCCGGGGCTGGGGGACGACGTCCAGGCCTCGAAAGCGGGCCTGATGGAGATAGGCGACGTCTACGTGGTGAACAAGGCTGACCTCCCTGGGGCCGACGACATGGTCGTGGACCTTATGGCCATGGCTAGGGACTTCAAGGGCCGCAACCCGTCGGTGCTGAAGGTGTCTGCGGCAAGGAGGGAGGGGATTGACGTCGTGGTCGGCGTTTTGGAGCGCATCAGGGCGAGGTTCCTCTCCTCGCCCTCGGCGGGGGGTGACGAGATCAGGCTCAAGAGCATCAGGGGGATGATAACGGAGCTCGCGAGGCGGAGGGTCGTGGTGGACTTCGAGGAGAAGGCGGAGTTTAGGGTCGAGGGGCTCGCGGAGGAGGTCGCGGCCCACAAGGTCACAATGGACGAGGCCGCGAACGAGCTCGTCCGCGCGAAGGGGAGGCGGAGCAGGAGGCACGCATGAGCCTCTCGATGAGCCTCGCGGAGCGACTGGCCGGATACGCCTCGTCCCTGACTTACGACGACCTGGGAGGGATGGTCATCCGGGAGGGGAAGAAACGCCTCCTGGACACGATAGGGTGTGCCATCGGTGCGTACGGGGAGGCCCCGGTCAAGGCCGCGAGGCGCCTCGCCGAGCGTGGGTATCCGGCGGACGCCTCCACGATCCTCGGGACCAGGAAGAAGACGACACCCGACATCGCCACGTTCGTGAACGCTGGGATGGTCAGATACTTTGACTTCAACGACACCTACCTCTCGAAGGAGCCCGGGCACCCCAGCGACAACATCCCGGCGTGCCTCGCGACGGCGGAAATGGAGGGCAGGTCGGGGAAGGAGCTGCTCCTGGCGATCATCCTCGCTTACGAGATACAATGCAGACTCTGCGACGCTGCAAACCTTCGCCACAGGGGGTGGGACCACGTCTGCTACGGCCTCGTCTCGGGCGCTCTCGCGTCCGGGAAGCTGATGGGGCTCTCGAGGGACCAGCTCGCCCAGGCGGTCAACATCTCGCTCAGCTCCCACCTGGCCATGAGGCAGGTGAGGGCGGGAGGGCTCTCGATGTGGAAGGGCTTCTCCTTCGCAAACGCCTCGCGCAACGCCGTCTTCTCAGCGCTCCTCGCCCGGGAGGGGATGACCGGACCCTCGCCCGTCTTCGAGGGCGAGATGGGATTCTTCAACCAGGTCTCCGGCCGGTTCCAGCTCGACGTGAAGTCCTTCGGCGGGAAGGAGAGGCGGTTCAAGCTCGAGGAGACGTTCGTGAAATATTATCCGGCGGAGTACCACGCCCAGACGGCGATCTGGGCCGCGCTCGAGCTCAGGAACAAGATAGAGGGCGAACCCCTCAAGAGGATAGCCTACGTCGGCGTGGAGACCCACGAGGCCGGATACTCGATACTTGGGAAGGACCCCGAGAAGTGGTCCTCGGAGACGAGGGAGACCGCGGACCACAGCCTCCCGTACATAGTGACGATGGCCCTCCTCGAGGGGAAGATTGACAACGGTACCTACGCCCCCCGTAAGCTCAAGGACCCTGAGGTCAGGGAGTTCATGAAAAGGGTCATCGTGAAGGAGGACCGGGCCTTGACCGAGGCCTATCCCGGCAGCATCCCCAACAGGGTCAGCGTCAAGCTCGACGACGGAACGACGTTCGCAGTGCGGGTCGACGACCCGAGGGGCCATCCCAAAAACCCAATGACGGATGAGGAGATCGAGCAGAAGTTCAGGCTCCTGACCAAGGGCATCCTGAAGGAGCCCCAGGTCGAGAAGGTCCTCAAGTTTGTGCGGACCCTCGATAAGCAGAATGACGTGTCGCAGCTCTTCGCTTCGTGCGTCGTGAGGCCCTAGGCCAGCTGCTTATCTGGCGTCGAGCGAGACGTACTCTAGCCCCTTGTTGCCGATGTAGATGGCGTCGGGCCTGTAGATCCTGTTGTCCATCAGCTGCTCGTTGTAGTGCGCGACCCAGCCGACGGTCCTGCTCGAGGCGAAGATGGGCGTGAAGGTCTCGATGGGTATGCCGAGGGTCATGAAGATGGGGGCGGCGTAGAAGTCGACGTTCGAGGGGAGCTTCTTGAACTCCCAGACGGCGTTCTCCACGGCCTCGCATAGCTTGTAGGTCTCGAGCCCCTTCCCCTGCTTCTCGAGGAGCTCCCGGAGCAGCTTCTTCGCGAGCTGCGACCTGGGGTCTACCGTCTTGTAGATCCTGTGGCCGAAGCCCATTATCTTCTCGCGCTTTGCGAGCGTCTCTTGGACGTAGGGCCTGGCGTTACCCGCGCTCCCTATCTTCAGCAGCATCTGCATTGCCGCCTCGTTCGCCCCTCCGTGGAGCGGCCCTTTGAGGGCGGCGAGCCCGGCGGTGCACGCCGAGTAGATGTCCGCCAGGGTCGATGCGACGACGCGCACTGTGAAGGCCGAGGCATTGAGGTCGTGTTCCAAGTAGAGGATGAGCATCCGCTCGAAGCTCCAGGCCTCGAAGCTCGAGGGCTTCTTCCCGGTCAGCATGTAGAGGTAGTTCGCGGACAGGCTGAGCGAAGGGTCAGGCTCCGCCGGCTCCATCCCCTGGTTCAGGCGGTAGCAGTTCGCCACGAGGGCCGGCATCTGGGCGATGATGGAGAGCTCCTGCTCCTCTGAGGAGATCCCGCCCTCGGTAGCGCCAAGGCCGGAGACGGCCGTGCGGAGCACGTCCATCTGGTGCGCCTCGTTGGGTATCGCCTTGACGAGGTCGTAGACGTTGTGGGGGACCATAGAGTACCTCCTGAGCTTCGCCTCGAACTCCTCCAGCTCGCTCTTGGTGGGCAGCTTTCCGTATAGGATCAGATAGGTGGACTCCTCTAAAGTGGACCTCTCGAAGAGGTCCTTTATCGCATAGCCACGATAGATGAGCGTCCCGTCGGCGTCGCTCTTGGCTATAGTCGTGTCCGCAACCGCGACTCCATCAAGCCCTTTGGGGGCCCGGAGTATCTCTGCCATCGCGACATCCAGAGAGAATAATCCCGATATTAATGGTTATCCGCCGATTCAAAAGCGTAAGGAACCAAGGTCAAGGCTCTCCAACCTGCAGAAGGCAGTAGGATCTCTCTGCGCTGAGTGCCTTAGCCCCATCGGCCCTCTGGGCGTTGAGTTTAAGACGTCCGCGTGCTGAAAATCGGAGCATGGTATACGTGATAGATGAGGGAAGCGTCTTCGACATGCCGATCGACCAGGTGTGGAAGTATCTTCAATCGCAAGAGCACAACCACCCCAGCATCAAGATGGCAGGAAGGGAGATGGAAGGCAATGTCGTCACGCTGACGTCGGAGAGGAACATCATGGGAAAGACCGCGCGCGTGAAGATTAGGAATACCCTGTTTCCTCCGTTCGGCATGGTGCAGGAACACCTTGAAGGACCCATGGCAGGTTCGAGAGCATTCCAGTATTACATACCCAAGGGCGACAAGACGGGAGTGACTGTCGTAGGAGACTATGTGATCAAGGGATTGGACGAAAAGTCGACAAGGGAGACAGTCCTCGCGCAAGCGCAAATCATCTTCGACGAGGACAACGCTAACATGAAGAACAAGGAGCTCGTGCGAACGCTGCATCCGCGGTCGTAGGCCCTGCGAGCGCCACCCAGTCCTCTTACGGCAGGAAGGGCGAAGGCTGCTCAGCGCGAGATTCGTCCTGAAGGCGCGACGCTCTCTGCGAAATCGCTTTGTCCGCCTTTTCCAGGGAGCCGTAGTCGGTGAGCTCGTAGAAATCCTCCCTGGTCATCATCTTCCCGAGGAGTCCCTTCTGCGTCCCGGACTTGGAGAGCTCGTTGAGCGCGTCGCGCATCGCCTTCATCGCGACCCGGAACGCGGTCACCGGGAAGATGACGAGCTTGTATCCCTCTCCCATCCTCGAGAAGTCAGAGAGCGAGAGATATGGGGTCTTGCCGAACTCGGTCATGTTGGCGAGGAGCGGCCCCTTTACCTTCCTCGCGAACTCGGCGAACTCCTCCGCAGACCTTAGCGCCTCTGGGAATATCACGTCGGCCCCGGCCCTCTGGTAGAGCCTCGCCCTTGCGATCGCCCCGTCGAGCCCCTCCGTCTCTGCGGCGTCCGTCCTCGCAATGACTACGAGCTCGGTCTTGGCGGCGGCCTTAGCCGCGATGACCTTCTTCGCCATCTCGGCAGGCTCGACGACCTCCTTCCCGTCGAGGTGCCCGCAGCGCTTGGGCATGACCTGGTCCTCTATCTGTATCGCGGCGGCCCCCGCCTTCTCCATCTCGCGGACCGTCCGGGCGACGTTGACCGACTCCCCGAACCCCGTGTCCACGTCGACGATGAGCGGGAGCGAAGGGACTGCCGTCGTGATCCTTTCGGCGGCCTCGGCGACCTCGGAGAGGGTCGTGACCCCGAGGTCAGGGAGGCCCATGGAGTTCGCGAAGGCCGCCCCGGAGAAGTAGAGGCACTCGAAGCCCGCCTCCTCGGCGAGGAGCGCCACCGCCGGGTTGAAAACGCCAGGGGTTGCGATCGTCTTCTTCCCAGAGAGGAGCTTCCTCAGCTTCGCCCCAGGGTCGACGTCGGGCCTCTTCGATGAGGGCATGACACTGCCGCCTCGACTTCCAATCATTTAGGTTCTCACACGCCCATTATCATGGACGCTGTTCCCACCATCGACTGTGCGGATTAGGGTCGCACCCCTAGGTTCCCGTTCCGCTACCATCGCTTCACCTGGCGAGCCGTCGGGGCTGAACCGTAGCCCTCCCTTCATGATGTTCTTCGCGGCGTTGACATCTCTGTCTATTGTCAATCCGCATGAGGGGCATCCAAGAGTTCGGCCCTCCTTGACGAACATTCTGTCGTCGCATTTTGAGCACCTCACTGGAGTGCCTCTCGGATTGACGTAGTAGACCGGAATCCCCTCCCACCTTGCCTTGTAATCTATCTGTCTCTGAAGTTCGCGATAACTCCAAGAGTTCATCTTGAAACGATGATCTTTCCCTTGTTTGCCCGCCTTGATGTAGAGGTTTCTGATTCCTCTGAGATTCTCCAAGGAAATCTCCACGTTAAACTCCTTTGCTCGCTTGACGATTCTGGAAGAAACGTTGTGAAGTATCCAGCTGACTCTATCCTTTTCAAGAGCCGCATACTTGCGATAAAGCAATCGTCTTAATCTGAAATCATTCCTCCTGAATTTGCGCTTGGTTTGTCTAGCTTTGGCTCTAATCCGCGTTACTGCACTCAAATCGTAGCGGACGGATTCGCCTCTCGTATCGGCCAAGGTGATATTGTCAAGGTTCGTGTCAAGGCCGATCATCCCTTCAGATTTCATCGGCTCGCTCGATTTAGCGACCGCTGTACTTAGAGACGACGTGGTAAGTGTGACAGAACGGACCTCTAGCCCAGGCCCAGAAATGACATTGACAGTGTGAGTGTTCAAAGGTATCTTCAGACTGAAGGAAGCTTCAACATCCCGTTCTCGATGCGTATGCCATAACAGGCGGTCAGCATCGGCCGTGTGCAATGAGGCTTTTTCACCTGATGCCGCTTCAACGACTTTCGATAGTTTTTCAGAATCCCCGCAGCTCTTGATATTGCGCAGAGTCTGTATCGAGAGTCGACGGCGTACCCCTTCAATTCCGGGTAGCATAACTTGCAGAGAGATTTCATTGATGTCTTGTCGTAATCCAAACCAAGCCTAATGCACTCGTTCACCATCTGGCGGAAGGTCTCCATGAGGGAAAGGAGGTTCTCGTCGGGCTGGAAAATTTGCTTCGCTGATTTGATGACCCGCACTCTTTCAGATTTTGGATTTGCATTTGACCGCCAACCTCACCATTTATAGACGGTGGGTCAGGGCGAGAGGAAGAGCGGCGTTGCCCAAGAGCGGAACCCGGGGTGTCGACATGGCGGACCTCAGGAAGAAGAAGGTCGCGAAGCTAGTCACCCTCATGAAGCGGGAGGGGCTCGACGCCCTCCTGCTCAACAGGATCGAGAACGTCAGGTACTCGACCGACTTCCGCCCCGTGGTCAGCATGTGGTTCCAGAACAGCTACTCCTCCTTCGTCACGGCGGGCGGGGACGTCGTGGTGCTCACTGTGGCCGGGGACTACACGCGCGCCAAGCACTATATGCCGTGGGTCGGCGACATGAGGGTGATGCACACCTCGGGCCGAGCAGAGGAGATCTCGAAGGTGTTCAGGGACTATGTCAAGAGCGGCAAGGTCGGATACGACCAGCTGGGCCTGGAGGGATTCCACGCCCTGCGCAAGGCCGCGAAGGGGGTGCAGCTCGTGGATGTGGGCGGGGAGATCGGAGAGGAGAGGGCCGTCAAGCTTGAAGGCGAGATCGAGATAATGCGCGAGGCTGCGAAGATTACGGAGGCCTCCATCCGGGCAGCACTGAAGTCCGCCCGTCCGGGGATGAGGGAGTACGAGATAGCCGCCGAGGGGGAGTACGCGGCGCGCAAGCTCGGCGCGGAGGGGATGTCCTGGTCGCTCGCGACCTTCGCGGGCCCGAACACAGGACTGATGACGAGGCACGACTCGGACAGGGTCGTCAAGAAGGGGGAGTTCCTCATCCTGGGATACGCGACGATCTACAAGGCATACAACACGGACATCACCACGACCACGATAATCGGGAGCCCGACGGCGGCGCAGAAGCGGCTCTACACCGCGACATACGACGCGTATTCGGCGGCCCTGAAGGCGACGCGGCCGGGGGCGACCACCCTCGAGCTCAGGGACGCGGCCGAGGAGGTGGTCGACGAGTACGGATACTCCCGGTACTCCTTCAGCAGGATCCAGCCCATCCTCCACGGGGTGGGGGTCAACGTCTACGAGCCGCCGTGGGCCCCGGAGCCGGGGAGAGACGAGCCCAGCGCCGAGCTGAGGCCGGGGCACGTGATCGCGATCGAGCCGTGCATCACGCTGGACGACAACCTCGAGGTCGGGGGGTGCAGGATAGGCGAGACCGTCCTCGTGACCGAGGGCGGCTACGAGCTCCTGACGGACGGGAAGCCCGGGACGCACGACATCCTCTACGAGAAGTAGGCGGATGTTGCTGGGTCGGCTCAGAACTTGAGCCCTAGGACGTCGGCCATGCTGTAGACCCTTGGCTCCCGCCCTTTCTCAGTCACCCACTCGGCCGCGTGTAGGGCTCCGAGGGCGAAGCCAGACCTCGAGAAGGCGACGTGCTCGAGGGTGAGCATCTCGTGGGGGCCGAACGCGTGCACCGTGTGGATGCCCGGCGTCCCTCCGCCCCTTAGGGAGCTTACCTCTAGCTCGTCCGGCGCGCGCTTGGAGGCGCCGCTGCGCCCGCTCACAGTCTTGGTATAGCCTCGCGCCTCCGAGACGACCTTCGCTATGCTGATGGCCGTGCCGCTGGGGGCGTCCACTTTCCCGGAGTGGTGGGCTTCTACTATGCTCACGTCGAAGCCTTGCGGCAGGGTCCTGAGCGCGGCGGACATCGCGATGAGGAGGTTGGCCCCGACCGAGAAGTTGGAGGCGATGACCGCCGGGACCTTCCCCGTGAGCGCGGCCTCCGCTTCCTTCCTCTCCTGGGGCGTAAGCCCGGTCGTCCCCGAGACGTAGGGGACTCCCCCCGCGGCTATGGCCCTGAGGTTGCTCACTTCCGCCTTTGCGCTGCTGAAGGAGATGCAGACGTCGCTGGCTCGCAAGAGCGACGGGAGGCTGGAGGGCGGCGAGACCTTCGTGCCGCTGTCCCTCGCTCCGAGCTCGCGCAGGGTCTTCCCCACGCCGGCGTCGTCGGGGGCCGCGACCGCTCCCGTCACCTCGAACCTGTCCTTCGGCGCCTCCCTTGCTATCAGGGTCCCCATCCTGCCAGTGGCCCCGATGAGGCAGACCCTGAGCGGCCTACTCGTAAGTGGCTTCATATGCGAGCCCGTCCCAATACTTGGCGACGCGGAGCCTCTTGTCCAAGGACACGTCGAAGGCCTTCTCGATAGGCTCGAGGATCTCCGGGTTGTTCGCCCAGACCTTCCGGAGGCCCTCGAGGATGTGGTTCAGGGCCTGCTTGGTGACCCGGCCGAGGGGGCCTCTGCACGGCCCGACTCCAATGCCCAGGATGTTCATCATCGTCTTCACGGGCAGCGGGTTCCTGGCCTTCACCGGCACGGGCCCGAAAGCCGTGTTCTCCTCCGACTTGACCGTGACCATGGCGAAGAGCGGCTGCAAGGCGGCGCCGAGCCGGTCGGCCTCCTCCAGGTTGCCCGCCAGCGCGGCCTCGGTGAGGTCTTCGACCGCCCTCGGTGCGACGTTGGATATAACGGAGATGGCACCTGAGCAGACGATGGAGTCGTCGCGCATGAAGGAGAGCGTCTTGTCGTCGTCCCCCGACATTATCGAGAACTCTGGGCCGCAGAGCTTCCTGGTCAGGCGCGCGTTCTCTGCGCTGCCGGTCGCGTCCTTCACGGCCTGAAGGTTAGGATACTCCCTGGCCAAGATCGCCAGGTCCTGGGGGAGGAGCTGGGTCCCGGTCCTCCCGGGGATGACATATGGGATCATCTGGACCTCCGGGAACGCGCGCACGATAGGCTCGTAGTACTCCTTCCTGATCTCAAGCGAGCTGGGACCGTTGTAATACGGGTCGACGAGGAGGGCCACGCGTATCCCCTTCTCGGCCACATGGCGGGTGGCCTCCAGCGACTCTTCCGTGCTGTTGGAGCCCGTCCCCGCGATCGTCTCCATGGAGGAGCCCGCCGCCTCGAAATAGGAGTCGATGACCCGGTAGTGCTCGTTCCAGCTCAAGGTCGGGCTCTCCCCGGTTGTGCCCGCCGGGACGACACCCCGCACGCCCTGCGCCTTCTGGAACTCCGCCAGGATCTTCAGCTTCTCCCAGTCCACCTTCTTCTTGGAATCGAACGGGGTGACCACCGCAGTGTAGCACCCGCGGAACCTGAATGGCATGCCGCACGCCGGGTGCGCCCGTCGCTCTTAAGCTTTCGGTTTTCGCGAAGAAGTGCCGGAAAACGTCGTTTGTATTCTTTCTACGCCGTATTTCGTATATTTTTTCGAGACTTCGTGCAGTATTCGAGAGGCGGGTCAGGACTCCTCGAACTCTTCACCCCCGTTCGCGATGCGCGAGAGCTCCCCCACGAGGGAGATGAAGCCGTCCCTGGTGTAGCCCGAGACGGGAAAGAGGCCCGTCGAGATGGAAGCGTGTTTCAAGGCCCTGAAGACCTGCGTGTAGAAGGTGTAGGAGTCGCCAGACTTGGTCTTGGAGAGGGCATCCTCGAACTGCACAGCGTCCCCGCCCCACTTCACGATCTCCTTCGCGTTCTTTGAGATGTCGGTCTTCGAGAGCACCTGCATCAGGGGGAGCTCCATCCGGAGCTGGACGGAGGTCGAGAGGAGCAAGAGCGAGAGGAAGTTCGTGGGGGACGAGGCGACCAGGGAGTCGATCAGGAAGAGGACGGCCTTCGAGTCAGCCCTGAGGCCCCTCGCGACGAACGGCCCGCTCTCCCTGAACGCGAAGAGCTCTATCTGGCCTGGCGTGTCGATGACCACGAAGTCCGCGTTGGACGAGTCGATGTCGTCCTGAAGCTCTGGGAGCTTGCTCGCGATGAGGTCGCTGGCGAAGATGAGGGCGCCGTTCGGCCCCAGAGAGTACTTCTGCATTATCTCCTGGAGGTCGATCATAGTCCTGACGTCGACGTCCGGCTCGTAGGGGAGCGCGACAACCCCGGGGTCGAGGTTGACCGCTATCGCGTTCTGCGACTTCTCGTGATACCAGCTAAGGAGGGAAGCGGTAAGGAGTGACTTGCCTGCGCCCGCGGTGCCCGTGATGAAGACGACGTTCAACGTCGTCCCCACGGGACTCGACGCAGAATAAACCTAGCGTTGTCTTCTTCTTACTTCGTCGCTTCGCGCTTGCTCGTGACGGTCCCGCCGAGCTCGGATATCCTCCGCGAGAGGAACGACTCAAGCTCAGAGTATGTCGAGCGCGCGGTCTCCGACTTGCGCGAGGTCACGGTCACGTCGAGCTCCAGGGTGGGGACGCCCGCCTTCAGCCCCCTCGGGTGGGACTTGATGTAGGCCTCGGGGTGCCTCTTCACCGCCTCGCCTATCGAGGGAGCCAGGGCGGCCTCGTAGATCCCGCTAAGCTTCATGGTGACCTTCGCGATGTGCATCTCGCCGAGCTTCTCCCGGATCTCCTTTTCCGCGAAGTTGGCGAAGATGTTCCTCATCTCGCGGGGGACGCCCGGGAGGCAGTAGACGACGGTCCCCTTCCCGGCGGTGAGCCTCACCCCGGGCGCGGTCCCGACGTCGTTCCTCAGCGGCACGGAGCCCTCGGGGAGCTTCGCCATCTTGCGCCTCGCGGGGGTGAGCTCGAACTCCCTCCCGACCTTCTCGAGGTGCTCCTTGATGAGCGCGATTGCATCCTTGTTGAACTTGATCTTCCTCCCTAGCCCGAGCGCGATCCCCTTCAGGGTCATGTCGTCCGGAGTGGGGCCGAGCCCGCCGACGACGATGATAAAGTCCGGGCCCGCTGCGAGGAGCCCCTTCAGGCCCGCTGCGATCTCCTCTAGAGAGTCCGTCACCGTAATGACCCTCTCGAGCATGGTGCCCATCTTGTAGAGCCTCCCGCCTATCCAGTAGGCGTTCGAGTTCATCGTCCTTCCGATGAGGAGCTCCTTGCCGACGGAGAAGTTGACGACGGAGACCAAGCCCAATCCACCGCGGGCTCCAAGTATTCAAAGCCTGCGCGCGCGCCTGGTCAAGAGGTGCGTGCCCGAGCTCGTGGTCGTCAAGACAGGGTGGACACTAAGCTTGCGCGTCGCGTCTCTTCCTTTCTTCTACTGCTTGTTCTTGTTGCCGGTCAGCCACCAGTCGAGGTAGTCGGCTTGCTGTCGCTGCCTCTTCCTCCTCTCGTCGTCAGGCAGCGTCTTCAACTTGTATCTAAGGTCGGATAGTTGGTCTCTGGTCAAAAACAGTCCGCAGCTCTTGCAAGAGAACCTCTTGTTGACTGCGTCGAAGACGAGCGCCCCGCCACATTCGGGACAGAACTGGTCTACCATGTATCCATTCGACTCCAAAGCCCGCTATTCCTTAAGTCTTTTCTGGCTTTCTGATTTCTTCCCGCCGAAACTTGTTATATAGTCAGACCTCGGTGGCGGCCCGACTTCCCTGTGACCAATTGGCGAGTTATGGTTGGTCCCTCCTCCCAAGAGTTTGGGACCAAGCTTGCCAAGAGGATGGGCCTCCCGCTCCTCGCCGTTACCACCACGGAGTTCCCAGACGGCGAGATCAAGTACAAGTTCGACGAGAAGCTGAGCGGGCTCGAGGTCCTGCTCGTCCAGTCGACATATCCGCCCGCTGACAGGCACTACATGCAACTCTTCCTCGCCTCGCACCACATGAGCCAGGAGGGCGCCAGGGTCCACGCAATAATCCCCTACCTCGGCTATGCGAGGCAGGGCAAGGCCTTCCTGCCGGGAGAGATAGTGAGCCTTGGCATCATCGCGCACCTGCTGAGGTCTGTGGGCGTCCAGAGGGTCAGCACTGTCGACATGCACTCGGCGGAGGGGCTCGCTTTGTTCTCGATGCCGGTCTACAGCGTCTCCGCGATCCCCGGCCTGGCGCAGTACGTGAAGACGCACGTCAAGCTCGAAGACCCAGTGGTCGTCGCCCCTGACGCTGGCTCGATGAAGCGGACGGAGGCCTTCGCGGCGTTGTACGGGGCCAAGTCCATCCACTTCAAGAAGAACAGGGACACGGTCACCGGCAGGATAAAGATGGAGGCGGACAAGCTCTCCGTGAAGGGGAAAGACTGCGTCATCGTCGACGACGTCATCACGACAGGAGGGACGGTCGCGGCTTCTACGGAGCTGCTGAAGAAGTCGGGAGCGAGGAAGGTCGTCAGCGCGTGCGTCCACGCGGTCCTTCTCGGGGAGACCTACGACAAGCTCATCAAGGCCGGGGTCGATGAAATAATAGGGACGAATACGGTGCCCAGCCGACTCAGCAAGGTTGACGCAACAGAGCCTATGGCAGCCTACCTCAGGACGATCATCGCCGAGAAGTAGGGCGAGCATCCTCTTCATGCTCTCGCGGGAGTCCACGGGGATCCCGGAGGCTGAGGCCAGGGCCCTGGTCGGCGACCTCGACCCGACCGCCAAGTTCGAAAGCCCGGAGGGCGGGCTGCTGATAGCCGAGACTAGCGCAGACCCCTCCGGCATAGAGGCACGCGTCGCGTTCTCGAGGCGCGTCGGGCTCCTCGTCCCTGACGGCCATCTGGGCGAGGAGCACATCTCGCTGCTCAGGCGCGGGACCTACAGGGTGCGCGTCTTCGGCGAGGGGGACGGCGGGAAAGGGGAGGAGGCGATAATATCTTCGATCGCCGAGAAGGTCGAGGGGAAGGTCTCGCTGGACGCCCCGGACCGCGAGGTCTCCGCGTACGTGGGCAAGGATGGGAGCAGGACGTACCTCGCGATAACCATGCCGCGCTCGATGCGGCAGGGGTGGGCCACGAGGCGGCCGAGGAGCAGGGCGTTCTTCCACCCGTCGGCCATATTCCCCAAGCTCTCCCGGGCGCTCGTCAACCTCTCGGGAGTACAGCCCGGGGAGGCGTTCATGGACCCCTTCTGCGGCACGGGGAGCCTGCTCATCGAGGCCAGCATCATAGGCGCCGAGCCCCTAGGGATCGACATCGCTCGCAAGATGGTCAGGGGGGCGCGCAGGAACTCCATCAAGTACGGGCAGCCCTGGCTGGGCCTAGTCCGCGCGGACTCGAGGAGCCTCCCCATCAGGGAAGTGAGCGCCGTCGCGACCGACATCCCCTACGGGAGAGCTTCGAGCGCCGGGGGGCTGCGCTCGAGCGAGATCCTCAGGTCCCTCGTGGAAGGCGCGCCCGCGGTCCTTCCTGAGGGCGGAAAGCTGGTGGTGATGCACCCGAAGAGCCTCCAGGTGGATGCGGGCGGGCTCCGGGTCGAGCAGGAGCTCGAGATATACGTCCACAGGACGCTGACCCGGGCGATAACTGTGATGAGGAAAGGGGCAAGATGACGAAGCTCGAGGTCGTCTTCCTCGGTACGAGCTCCGCGACGCCCGCTAAGGGGAGGAACCTCCCCGCGGTGGTGATCAGGAGGGAGGGGGAGGTCGTCCTCATGGACTGCGGCGAGGGCACTCAGAGGAGCTTCGTGGAGTACGGCCTCGGGATCAACAGGGAGATGGTGGTCCTCATCACGCACCTCCACGGGGACCACGTCAATGGCCTGCTGGGGCTGCTCCAGACCATGAGCATGTCCCAGAGGGGGAAGAGGCTCACCCTCGTGGGTCCCGAGGGCCTCTACACGTGGGTGAAGGCCAGCATGGAGATGCTTCACATCGGGCTCTCGTTCGACCTGCAGTTCGTCGCCGCCAGGCCGGGCGTCGTGCTGAGGAGGGAGGCATACGTGGTGAGGTGCGCCCGCGCGAACCACTCGATTGAGGCCTGGTCATACGTCTTCGAGGAGACTCCTCGCCCGGGGGTCTTCGACTCGAGGAAGGCCGCGGCGCTCGGGGTGCCTGAGGGGAGGAAATGGTCGACCCTTCAGCACGGGAGGAGCGTCACCGTCGGCGGGAGGACGGTGCGCCCGAGAGAGGTGCTGGGGCCTAGGAGGGAGGGGAGGAGGGTAGGGTACTCGGGAGACACGAGGCCTTCCGCGACCCTCGCCAGACTCTTCTCAGGGGCGGACCTGCTCATCTTCGACTCGACCTTCGCCGCGCGCGACGGCGACAAGGCCATCGAGAGGAAGCACTCGACCTCGGTCGAGGCCGCGGAGCTCGCGAAAAAGGCGCGCGTGGGAAGGCTGGCCCTGACCCACTTCAGCGCGAGGTACAGGAGCGTCTCGGCGCTAGTGAAGCAGGCGCGGGAGGTCTTCCCGGAGACATTCGCGGCGAGCGACGGGATGTTCGTAGACGTCCCCGCGAATGGTCAGTAGGCCGTCAGCCAATCTATCAGCTTCTCGGGGGCATCGGTCTCTATCTCCAGGTTGAGGGGACCGAGCGGCGACTCCACAGCGTTCGAGCAGAGGGCCAGGACGCCGGCAGCGGCGGCCTGCCGGTTGAGCTTGAGAGGCAGGACGTCGCCTTCGAGGCTGGCCAGCATCAGCCGCCTCGCTGCGTCTCTCACGTGCCTGTCCCTGAGCTGGTCGTGGAGCTTCCGCAGGCAGCGCGAGGAGCTGGAGCGCAGCCTGATGGAGGTGGCGCCCTCGTCGACCAAGTAGTCGCAGTCCCCCAGCACCTGGCGCATCGCCGCGAGCACCTTCTGCGGGTCCTCCGAGGCGGAGACGGTGGCTCGCAACTCCACTCTTCTCGCGGACGGGGCGCCCTCTACCTTGACAGCCCTTTCAGCCAGTCGTGCTCACCCACCACTCGACTAGCTCCACAGCCTTGTTCCCCAGCTCCTCAGGAGTCGCTCGTTCGTTCGAAAGGCTCTCGTCAGCGAGGGCGAGGGCGTTACCCACCCCGATCGAGAGCTCCCTCTTGTCCCTCTCGTCGAAGCCCGCCCTGGTGGCCGGGGCGTCGCTCCTCGCCCTCTCTCTGAGCAGCTTGAACCGCCTGTCCCGCGACGCGCTTATCGCGAGGAGCTTGACCCTGCCCTCCCTCGCGAATACCTCCACCTCGGCGTACGACCTGATCCCATCGACGATGACCACGCTCTCCTTTGACGCCTTCAGCGACCGGACGCAGACCTCTGCCACCGCTCCTGGCCCGTACTGCTCGCGGAGCTCCAGCATGACCTTCCCCGTGTTCTTCTCGTCGGGCTCCAGGCCCCGCCTGCGGGTCTCTTCGCGTATGACGTCCCCCATAGTGATCCGAGCGAACCCGTGTGCCTCGAGCGCCTTCGCGGCAGTCGACTTGCCCGCGCCCGGCATCCCCGTGATAGCTACAATCAGCATCTTCGCCACCGCTACTCACGAGACCTAATCAAGATTTCAGCGAAGGACCAGACTATGAGCGCGGTGATGGCGGCTCCGAGCAGGTAGTACCCCAAAGCAAGCTGTCCGCCTGAGTTGGAGACTATGGCCAGCAGCAGGAGCGCCACCGCGATGTATCTGAGTGGCCTTAGCCGCCGGTATCGACCGTTCGCGGTCTCGCCCATAATCGGCAAGAGGTTACGAACTCGACTAATAACTCTGATATCTGGTTCCGTGAAACCCGCTTTTCAGAGCCGGCGCGTTGTCATCGTAAAATAGGAGGCGACGGTGGGAGGAGGAGGAGCAAGAGAGCCTGCGAGCCTTCCTCGCGTTCGAGGTGTCGCCCGAAGTGAGAGAGAACCTCATGAAGACCGAGGAGGAGCTCGCCCAGACCCGGGCCGACATCAAGCTGGTCGAAAGAGAGAACCTCCATTTCACGGTCAAGTTCCTCGGCGAGATCCCCGACAGCATGGTGGAGGAGGTAGACAAGAGGGTCAAGACGCTCGCGCTGCGGAAGATGGAGGTCAACGTCCGCGGCTTGGGTGTCTTCCCGGATGTGAGGCGCCCGCGCGTGATCTGGGCGGGGGTCGCCCCCCACGACCTCGACGCGGTCGCGAGCAGCGGGCAGAAGGTGGTAGACGTGCTGGAGGGCGTCGGCGAGAGCGACGACAGGGGGTTCCACCCCCACATCACGGTGGCACGCGTCCGCTCCCCAAGAAACCACGACGCCTTGGTGTCGGTGCTTCACGACTACTCGACAAGAGACTTTGGGAGGACCCCGATCACGGTGCTAAAGCTGAAGTCGAGCAGCCTCACGCCGAACGGTCCGACTTATAGAGACGTAAGGGAGTATGCGCTCCAGTGACAGCAGAGATAGAGAGAGTCCTGGCTCAGGTGAGGCCGCTCGTCGTCCCGAACGCCGCCGCGAGGAAGGCGACAGTGCGCGTGGCCGAGAAGGTCGTTTCGGCGGTGAAGGAGGCGGCAAAGCCCCACGCCGAGGTTGCGGGGGTCTTCCTGGGGGGCTCCTTCGCGAAAGACACGTGGCTGCCCGGCGACGTCGACATAGACGTCTTCGTGAAGATCGCGACCAGCGTGGACGAAACGAAGTTCGAGAAGGTTGGGCTGAGCGTCGGGAGGGAGGCGCTGCGCGGATACAAGCCGGGGAAGAAGTACGCCCAGCACCCCTACACGGAGGCGACCGTCGACGACTTCAAGGTCAACGTGGTCCCCTGTTACGACGTGAAGGCCGGCGAATGGAGGAGCGCCGCCGACAGGTCGGTACACCACGTCAGCTTCGTCAGGGAGAAGCTCGACGACGAGGCGAGGGTGCAGGTGAGGCTGCTCAAGAGGTTCATGAAGGGCGTCGGCGTCTACGGCGCCGAGATAGAGAAGGAGGGGTTCAGCGGATATGCGACGGAGGTGCTCATCCACAACTATACGACGTTCGAGTCTACCCTGGGCTCTTTCGCGGTGTTCGTCCCCGATTCGAAGGAGGAATACTTCACGCTCTTCGATCCGATCGACGACAAGAGGGACCTGGGGAAGGCGATGTCGAGGGAGACCGTTTCGAGGATGGTCCTTGCCTCGCGCGCCTTCCTCGAGGAGCCGTCGACCGCTTTCTTCAAGAAGGTCAACGGAAAGCCGAGGCCTGGGCTGCAGAAGAGGGTGTACGTGATGGCCTTCGAGCACGAGGAGCTCAGCGAGGACACGCTCTGGGGAGAGCTGAAGCGCAGCGCGCGCCAGATCGCGAAGCACGTGCGCGAGGAGGGGTTCGAGGTGGCCAGGGTCGAGGCGGCCTCCGACGGCCGTCGCTCCAGCGCGGTCATCCTACTCCCGGTGGTCGAGACGCTCCCCGACATCGAGGAGCGGGTCGGTCCAGGCATCGAGATGGCCGACGGGGCGAAGAGCTTCCTGGCCAAGAACAAGGGCATGGCCGAGCTAATCTGGGTCGGCGAGGACGGGCGGCTCAGGCTGCTCGCGAAGCGGCGGTTCACCTCCCTCGGAAAGTTGCTCGACGAGATACTCGACTCCCGCGTGGACAGGATCGGCGTCTCGAGGGAGGTCGCGCGCGCGCTGAAGAAGAACGGAAGGGTCCTCCACGGCGAGAGGCTGCGGAAGGAGGCCGGAAGGAAGGCCTGGCTCAAGGAAGGGCTGGCGAAGACCTTCTCCGACACAGTCGGCGTTTGAAGGGCGTTCGAGTCGGTCGCCATGAAAAAACCTGCCCCGTCGCGTCCACAGACCACCCCTGAGACTATCGCGGTCCAGCAGTTCGACAGAATGCCCTATCTGACGATCCTCACATACCCAAGGCCGAACCTGAAGCAGGCGAAATCGAGGATCAAGCAGCTCGTCGAGCTCGGCATCGAGAAGGTCACGTTCGAGGGAAGGACCAAGATCGGGAGGCTGGGGCTGGTCGGGATCGGGACGGTCGGGCTCGTCGTCAAGGGGACGGGAAAGGGCGAGGAGCTCTGCGCGCTGAAGATCAGGAGGGCGGACGCCAACCGGGAGAGCATGGCGGAGGAGTTCAGGCTGACCCAGCTCGCCAACAGGGTGAGGGTGGGCGCGCCGGCATACGGGTGCACCAAGGACGTCATGTGTATGCGATACATCAAAGGCATCGAGCTTGAGGACTACGTGAAGGCGGCGACCGGGAGGGGGAGCGCGAAGAGGGTTAGGGAGATGGCCCACGCGATCCTGAACCAGTGCAGGAAGCTCGACCTGATCGGACTCGACCACGGGCAGCTTAGCAACCTTAGGAAGCACGTGATAATAGACGGCGAGACGCCCCACATCATCGACTTTGAGTCTGCGAGCCAGAACAGG
>DATLRR010000035.1:0-3966 GCA_035534595.1 Nitrososphaerales archaeon | reverse complement strand
GGCATTTAGGCGTTCGGGTGGATGAACGACGCCGCGAACGCGTTCCTGTTGGCCCTGAGGACGTCGTCCGTCTTGAGGATGTCGTTCCTGAGAAGGAAGTCGATCTCGTTCCTGAGGTTCGTCAGCAGCATCTCCGGCCCGTCTGTGTTTATCGTGTACTTCACTCCGCTCTTGTTCAGCTGCCTGAAGACCCGCTTCATGTCTCCGACGCCCTTCAGGACCCGCGTGTTGAGATTGGACGAGGGGCAGAGCTCCAGCGTGACGCCTCTCTCGCGCAGCATCTCCAGGGTCTCCGCGTCCTCCGTGGCCCTTACCCCATGGCCGATCCTCTGCGGCTCTAGGTGCTCGAGCACCTCGCGGACGGAGTTGTGTCCCTCGTCCTCCCCCGCATGCACGGTCAGCCCGAGGCCTTCCTTCCGCGCCCGCCTGTACATGCCCTTGCAGTCGGAGTAGTGGAAGCCCTTCCTGGCCGAGCCCGCGATGTCTATCCCCACCACGCCTCTGTTCTTGTACTTCAGGGCCTTCTCCAGGAGTATCTCGTTGAGGTGGCCGTCGAAGGTCCTGTCGAGGCAGATGATGATCCCCGACTTGACGGGATACTCCGCGGATGCCCTGTCGAGCCCTCTCCCCGCGGCCATCATTATCTGGTCGAGGTCCCTCTCCCCTCCGCGGTTCCTCTTCATCGGGTTGAACCTCAGCTCGATTAGGGTGATGTTGTTCTTGCGGTAGGCCCCGGCAATCGTGTGGTAGACCGAGTTCTCGATCGCGAGGGGGCTCGACTGGATGAGCTCCGTCCAGTGGAAGAGCGAGAGGTAGTCCTCGAAGGACTTCACCTTCCTCGGGTTGACCGTTATCATGTCCACGAAGCGCCAATAGTCCTTCGTGGGTAGCCTGATCCCCTGCGCGTGCGCTATCTCCCACATCACCGCAGGGTCGACCGAGCTCCCGAGGTGGACGTGGAGTTCCGCGAGCTCTGTCTGCGGGCCTAGGAACTCGGGCAACGCCAGACCACCACTCACTGGGGCTCGATCGTGGCCGGGGGCTTCGAAGAGATGGAGTACGCCACGCTCACCACGCCTTCCACCTCGTTGGTTATCCGGCTCGAGATCATCTCCATGACCGCGTGGGGCATCCGATACCAGTCTGCCGTCATCGCGTCGACTGACTCGACGGCCCTCACAGTGACCTGCGTCCCGACCCGCCGCTCGTCCCCCAGCACCCCCGTGACGTGGTCGTCCCCGAGGTAGGCGAAGGCCTGCCAGACCTCGTCGTAGAGCCTCTCGTCCTTCATCACCTCCTCGACGATCACGTTTGAGCCCCTGCACATGCGAACCTTCTCGGGAGTGACCTCTCCGATGATCCTCACGGCGAGGCCCGGGCCGGGGAACGGGTGCCGCTTCAGGACTTTCGCCGGGAGGCCGAGGAGCGAGCCCAGCGCCCTCACCTCGTCCTTGTAGAGCTCCCTGAGGGGCTCGATGAGCTCCAGCGCAAGATCCTTTGGGAGGCCTCCGACGTTGTGGTGCGTCTTGATGACCGATGCGGGGGCGCTGGTCTGGCCGCTCTCTATCACGTCGGGGTAGAGGGTACCCTGTGCGAGGTACCGGAACGGCCCCTTCCTCCTCGCGTACTCCTCGAACTCCTCGGCGAAGACCTTCCCGATGATCTTCCTCTTCTCCTCAGGGTCCGAGACGCCCTTCAGTGCCTCTAGGAACCTCTCCGAGGCGTCGACGGACTCCAGCGGGACTCCGAGGTCGCCCTTCAGGAACTTGGAGACCTCAGCTCCCTCTCCTTCTCTTAGGAGGCCAGTGTCGATGAAGACACACTGGAGCCTCTCGTGAAGGGCCTTGTTGAGCAACACCGAGGCGACGGAGGAGTCTACCCCTCCCGAGACGGCACACAGCACCCGACCATCCGGCGTCTCCCTGAGCTCGCGCATCGTCTCCTCGAGGAAACCCTCCATGCTCCACCTCCGTTCCGCGCGGCAGACTCCGAAGACGAAGTTGGAAAGAACTCTGTCCCCGTGCTCAGTGTGCACCACCTCCGGGTGGAACTGGACGCCGAATTGGAGGCCGTCTGAGGAACGGATTGCCGCGAAAGGAGAGTTGTCGCTCGTGGCCATCGCCGCGAGGTCGGGGGGGAGCTTCGTCGCCGAGTCGCCGTGGCTCATCCAGCATGTGATGCTCTCCTCGCTGATTCCGCTGAAGATGCTCCCGTGGTCGATTATCTTGAGGCTTGACTTGCCATACTCTCTCCTGGGCGTCCGCGCTACCACCCCCCCATGGGCCTGGACGAGTAGCTGGTAGCCGTAGCAGATGCCGAGCACAGGGATAGCGCCTGAGAAGACCTCGCTGTCTGGGTGCGGCGCTCCTGGGCCGTAGACGCTCGCCGGCCCTCCCGAGAGGACGACGCCTCTGACCCCCAACTCCTTGAGCGAACGGACTGGGGTATCGAACGGGAGAAGCGCTGAGTATACCCCGAGCCCCCTGATCCGCCTTGCTATGAGGTGTGAATACTGCCCCCCAAAGTCGAGGACGGCTATTCCTGCGCGGAGAAGGTTCAGGTCCTTCCTTTCGCTCCGGCCTTTCGCCGGCTGAGGCGTGCGCGCGGGTCTTCCGGTCTCTGTCTCTGTCATGCTCGACGCGCGCAAACACTCTCACTTTAGTGTCAGAGAGTGCACTCCGAGCTCGGTGGTGCCCTGCGGAGAGACATAGCCGAAGGAAGCGACGCTCCATAGGTCCGCTACGCTTCTCGCCCCAGAATAGCCGAAGGAAGCCTTCAGCCCGTTCTCCATCTTCGAGATGACGTCGGCGGTCTTGCCCGAGTAGTTGACGTACGCCTCTACGCCCTCCTCTAGCCCCTTCGCTGGGACGCTGTATCTGTCAAGCGCGAACCTGACGTTCCTTGCCGCCGCGCTGGCCATCCCCCTGTGGACCTTCATCTTCCTGCCGTCCTTGACGACGACCTTCGTGGGGGATTCGTCGCAACCTGCGAGCATCGAGCCGAGCATCACCGTGGACGCTCCCGCTGCCAGGGCTAGCGAAGCGTCCCCCGCCCCGCGAATCCCGCCGTCCGCGATTATGGGCACGTCTGCGTTGAGCTCGCCTACCGCTGTCGCCACTTCGGAGACCGCAAAAAGGGTCGGGGCTCCCACTCGCGTCACCTCGGAGGTGATGCAGACCGAGCCGGAGCCGATGCCCACCCTGAATCCGTCGACCCGCGGGAGCTCTTCGATGATGTCGCGGACCGCCTTCCTGGTCCCTATGTTGCCCGCGATGAAGTCCTTGCTCAGGTTGGGTAGCAGCTTCGCGGTGACCTTGAGCAGGTTGGAGTTGTGGAAGTGCGCGACGTCTGATACCAGAAAGTCTGCGACCTTGTCCAGGGCTTCGCAGCGCTTGGTGTCGAGTGGCGAGACGGACGCTCCCACCAGCGGCCTCCCCTTTTCGTCCGCGGTCTTCGCCTCCACCTTCGCGGCCTTGGCCTTCTTCACCTGCTCGACCTGGCTCTCTGGGCTCATGTTTCGGTGGATGACCCCCACTGCGCCTATCCTTGCGAGCTCGACCGCCATCCTCCACTCAGTCACGGTGTCCATGGGGGAAGAGACCATCGGCAGCGTGAGCTTGATCTTCTTCGTGAGGTTCGAGGAAAGGTCGATGTCGCGGGGTTCGACGTCGCTCCGGCCTGGCAAGAGGATGAAATCGCGGAAGGTGTAAGCTTGAGACGCGTTCTTGAGCTTCGTTACAAAACTCTGTGGCAAGGAATCTATCGACCCTTACCAAAGGGCGCACTCCGCATTCATAATATAAGCGTTTCGAAAAAAATCGGGACTTATGTTATCCTGAAATCATTTCCTCCCTCTGTCCTTAAGAGAGTTCACAACCTGCTTAGGACATCTCGACTGGGCGAGTTTTGGAGGTCGATATGGAGCAAGTACGGACATGCGATGCTGGACCAGTCGCAGATTGATTG
>DATLRR010000034.1:0-3217 GCA_035534595.1 Nitrososphaerales archaeon | reverse complement strand
CCTGCATCTCGGAGTTGGTGCGCTGGGCCTCCTCGAGGTCCGCGAGGAAGGCGGAGAGCTTCTTGTCGCTGATGAGCGTGTAGTTTCGCCTCCCCCTCACGGCGGGCATGTCGGCCCCGCAGCGCTTGCAGTTCATGAGGTCGATGGTGACGCTGGTCGAGGCGGCGCCGAGGACGGGCTCGCTGGCCGTCTTGAAGGAGCTCCGCTCGACGAAGCTGTCGCCGCTGCAGCTGGGGCACAGCAAGCTACCGGAGCCCAGGCTGCGCGTAGGCAGCTTCGAGGAGGTCTCTTGGGGCAAGCGCACTACCGCCGTCCCTGTTGCGTCCTAGTTCGACGGGACGGGGGAGGCTTCTTCGTCGTGCTCGAGCGCGGGCTTGCCTTCCGCCAGCGTCCGTAGCATGTCCCTGACCAGGCTCAGGGAGTTGTTCCCAGACTCCAAGAGCGCCGCGTATCTTGACATCTCCATGATCGGAATCTGCTCCACGAGCACCGAAATCTCGTTCTCCAGCGACGACTTCTTCTGCTCCAGGTCCTGGAGCCGTGCCTCAAGTGCCTCCCTGCTTCCTATCGTTTCGCCAATGGTTTCCATGACGTCACGTGCGCCGGTCGGGTATGTTTGGCACCCAAACCAAATGATTTGAGCCGCGGGTGAACTTTGGTGGAGCAAGCGGACGGCGGTACCCTGACGGAGGCGGGTCAGCTTATATCTTGAATAATCGAGTCGGCGCCCAGATGGTCTATAGAAGAAGGAGGGGGACGGCCATCGTCGAGACCCCGAAGGGCATACTGGTGGTAAGCCTGGACGGCAGCAACTTCACGCTCCCGGGGGGAGGCGCCCTACGCGCCGAAAGCAGGCGAGAAGCCGCAGTCCGGGAGCTCATGGAGGAGACCCGCATGAAAGCGGTCAGGCTGACCCACCTGTTCGTGTTCATGGGAGGGGTGCACAGAGGGCCGAAGGGAGGCACCTTCAGGAACGCCCACGAAGTGTTCCTGGTGACGGCGAAGGGGACCCCCGAACCGGGGCAGGAGGTCAAGCGGGTCTCCTATTACGACGGCTCGGGCCCTAGCCTCACGCCCTCTGCTGAGAAGATCATCGAGAAGTATCGTTTGAAGTCGAAGCGTCGCTCGTGAGCGGACCGCCCGGACTAGCGCGTCTGCGCCAGCGGACGCGCCTTCGTGGCCGAAAGGGCGGCAATTATCTCGCCGCAGAACGCGGGGAGGTCGTCCGGGACCCGCGAGGTTATCAGGTCGCCGTCTCTCACGACCGCCTTGTCAACATAGTTCCCTCCTGCGTTGATCACGTCGTCCTTTATCGACTTGTAGCACGTGACGGTCTTTCCTTTGAGCACCTTCGCGGAGATGAGCATCGACCCAGCGTGGCATATCGCCGCGACGATCTTTCCCTCGTCGTTCGCCTCCTTCACGAACCTGACCATGGCCTCTGACCTCCGCATATAGTCAGGGGCGAACCCGCCGGGGATCACCACTGCGTCGAACTGTTTCGCGTTGGCGTCGTCCGCCGAGAGGTCGGCTTTGACTTCGAGGCCGTGCTTGCTCTTGTAGGTCGCGCCAGCCGTGGGGGCGACCACTGAGACCTCCGCCCCCGCCTCCCTCAGGCGGATGAGGGGGTACCAGAGCTCAAGATCCTCGTACATGTTCTCCGCGAGCACGGCGACTCGCTTCCCTGCGAGCGGTGAGTCCATGAAGGCGAAGGCTTCTCGAAGGAATTTAAGAGTTAAGGAGCTTATCGGGCCCGCCTCTCCCTTGGAAATCTGCGTCTCTTCCGACCAAAGGCGCGAGGCTCCCCAGCGCCTTCAGGACCTCCTGCTCGTCAAGCTGCCACTTTCTTGACTCGCCGTCGAAGAGGTCGTATTGGACCACGAATCTCAGGGCGTGGCTCTGGTCCATTATGAAGACGTGCAACTTCTCGCCAACCCTGTTGGCGAACTCGTCGATGAATTCCAGAAATCCGACGTAGGCGTAGTTCGGGAGGAAGACCTCTGCGCAGTAGGCGGCACCGTAGGCCTCGCTCCAAAGGAAGGGCGTCCCGTTGAGGAGCAGCATGAGCTCTGCCACCTCCTCTCGCGTGCCGTCCTTCAGGAGTATAGTGAGCTCGATGTACAAGTCCTTCCTCGAGACGACTCTCCTTTGCTCTCGGTCGTACTTGGTGCCTTGCCAGACCAGCCGATAGCCCTTGATCAGGCCGCGAGCTTTGACGTGGTCTCGATAGTGGAACTCGAGAGCGTTGAGGCTTACCTTGACGTTTTCAACCATTTTCACCAGCGTCCGGCTCGCGTCGATGTCGAGTTCCTTCAGGACTAGGAGGTCGACCCTATCGAACTTCTCGACCTTCGGCTTCGCGCTCAACGGCAGTTTCATGCCTTTCTCCGTGGCGGAGGTCCAGTCGAATGACCATGTCCCCCTCATGAAGTCGAAGAACTCGGGCTTCATCGGCGGGTTCCTCATCTCGTCGAACTCGAGGATCTCCAATTCCGTGAACAGGCCCGACCTGTGGAGGGCCTTGTAGACGGCCGCGACCCTCACCGCTAGCTCTGATGGCGCCGCTACGTGGATGACATACTCGCCGCTGAGCATCACGCGAGTGAAGCTGTGGAGGTAGCAAAGCTCGCACAGGGAGGTGAAGATCGATCTTGCGTTGGTCTCGCAGGAGCGAGCGAGCTTCGCGACGACTATGAGCCTCTTGAATCCGAGCTTGGGGTAGTTGGGGACTGCCTGGACTGTGATACCCTTGTCCAGAAAGAACCTGTGATACCTGTAGCGCACCGTCTCCTTGTACCGGCCGGTCCGCCTAGCTATCTCGTTGATGTTGGGGCCGACCTCCGCAAGGCAGTGGGCCATCTGGACGAGCTCACGATTGAGCCTCCGGCGCGGCGACTCGGATCTCTTCGCGTCGTCGTCCACAGCCATCAACCAATGATATTCGAGGGAGGGTCGTTGTGTCGTCGCCTCCGGCTTCCCCTCGAGACAGGGTTAGAATCGTCTAGCACTGACTTCCCGCCCAGCGTCAACAGGTGCGCGGCTTCGTCACACGAGCCGAGAAGCCGGACGACAGCAAGGTCGCCGAACCCCGCGTTGAATTCCGTCTTGAGCTTGGTCTTCAAGGTGGACAGGTCGCGCAATTCCCATGCCACGGCCTTCCATATCTTGTTATCCTCTTCTTCGAGCTGCACCTTCAAGAGAAGATTCCTCGCGTCCG
>DATLRR010000033.1:0-3422 GCA_035534595.1 Nitrososphaerales archaeon | reverse complement strand
GCTGGCAAACAATATTTACCGTCGCGCGCCCGGTCGCCTCACTTGAAGGTCGGGGTGGTGGGCGTCGGCTACGTGGGGCTCTCCACGGCCGTGTGCGTGGCTACGAAATTTCCTACCGTGGCCCTCGACGTGAACGAGTCGCGGGTCTCGAGCCTCAACGCCGGCGAGACCCCGATCCATGAGAAGGGGCTCCAACCTCTCCTGGCTAGAGGGCTGGCCACAAAGCGCCTCCTCTTCTCGTCGGAGGCCGAAGGAATGGCTGGCGCCGACGTGATATTCATAGCCGTGGGCACGCCCAGCGGCGCCGACGGCTCAATCGACCTCTCCCAAGTCAGAAGCGCTTGCGCGACCGTCGGCGATGCCATCCGGCGGAGCAAGTCCAAGCCGCTCGTCCTCCTGAAGAGCACCACGGTGCCGGGGACGGCAAGAGACGTGGTCAAGCCCCTCCTCGAGAAGAGGTCGGCCAAAGAGTGCGGGACGGGCTTCGGGCTCTGCTCCAACCCTGAATTCCTCAGAGAAGGCACGGCTATTCGAGACACGCTCTCCCCTGATCGCGTCGTGCTGGGGCCGTTCGATGGACTTTCGCTACGCCTCGCGCGCACATTTTACCGGAGGTTTTACGGCAAGACCATCCCGCAGATCCTGGTGACCTCGCCTGAGGGCGCGGAGCTTGTAAAGTACGGGAGCAATGCCATGCTTGCGACGAGGGTTAGCTTCATCAACCTGATTTCCAGACTCTGCGAGCTCTATCCGGGGACAGACGTGGAAGACGTGGCGCGAGGGATAGGGATGGACCATCGGATAGGGCCTCACTTCCTTCAGGCCGGGCCGGGTTTCGGAGGTTCGTGTTTTCCCAAGGACGTCAAGGCGTTCAGGAGGTCAATGAGCGACTCGGGGCTTAACTCGTCCATCCTCGAAAGCATCCTCGAGACAAACGACGCGCAGCCGCTGCACGTCGCCGAGCTGGCAGAAAGAGCCGCGGGCTCGCTTCAAGGGAAAGAAGTCGCCGTGCTCGGCCTTGCCTTCAAGGCTGACACGGACGACGTCCGAGAGTCGCGGTCCATCCCCCTCGTCGAACGTCTGTTGGAAAGAGGGGGAAATGTGAGGGTCTATGACCCCGTGGCCATGCCCAACGCGAAGGCCGCGCTTGCGTCGCGAGTCGTATACTCCCCCTCCGCCAGAGACTGCCTCAGGGGCGCGGACGTGGCGATCGTGATGACCGCATGGCGGCAGTTCAGGAGACTGAGGCCGTCGGACTATCTGGGACTGATGAGGTCGCCGGTCCTCGTCGACGCCAGGCGCATCTACGACCCCCGGATCTTCGGCCGCAAGCTCAAGTACGTGGCGGTGGGGCGCGGGACGGAGGATGGAGCCGCTTGAAGTGTCTCGTCACCGGCTGCGCGGGGTTCATCGGGTCGCACCTCTCGGAGGCCTTGGCGAGCGAAGGCCACTCCGTCCTCGGGGTCGACTGCTTCACCGACTACTACCCGAGGAGGATCAAGGCCTCCAACCTCTTGGCTCTTCGCAAGACGAAGAGGTTCGAGCTGGTCGAGGCCGACCTCTCCTCCGCGAAGCTCCCGCCCCTTCTCCGTGACGTGGAATACGTCTTCCACCTCGCTGCGCAGCCAGGCGTCCGCGCGAGCTGGGGCACCTCCTTCTCGCACTACGTCAAGGACAACGTCGTGGCGACGCAGAGGCTCCTGGAGGCCGCGAAGCACAGCCCGACGATCAAGAGTTTCGTCTTCGCGTCTTCGTCGTCAATATACGGAGACGCTGAGGCCTTCCCCACGCCGGAGTCGGCCGCACCGAGGCCGGTCTCACCCTATGGAGCGACGAAGCTCGCTGGCGAGAACCTATGCCACGTGTACTTCAGGAACTACTCCGTACCCGCAGTGGCCTTGAGGTACTTCACCGTCTACGGGCCGAGGCAGAGGCCTGACATGGCGTTCAACATATTCATCTCGAAGATGACCCGCGGCGAGGAGATCGAGGTGTACGGCGACGGCGAGCAGAGGCGCGATTTCACCTTCGTCGCGGACACCGTGGCGGCGACGATGCTTGCTTCGCAGGCCAGGCCCGGCAGCGTCTACAACGTCGGTGGGGGAAGCTCGACGTCGCTCAACCACGTGATCTCGATAATCGAGTCGATAATGGGGAAGAAAGCCAGGATCAAGTTGCTGCACGGTGCTCTGGGCGACGTCAGGGACACCTCCGCTAATATCAGAAGAATAAGGACCGACCTCGGCTACAAGCCTGGCACCACGCTTGCGGACGGATTGAAGAAGCAGGTGGCCGCTCAACTCGAGTGACACCCGCCTAGGAGCCCGCCTCGTGGTCGCGGCGCGCGAGCGCTTTTGCCGGTGGAAATCGTTATTACCGCTCCAATGAGGTCCGCGGCTCGCATTGGCAAGCGACAAGGCCCTCGGGATGATAATTCTGCTAGGGAGCGTCCTCGGAATCGTAGTCTACGGTGGCCTGCTCGCCTTCTTTCCAACGATAATATTGGAGCTGACTGCCTTCTTGGCCGTCGTCGTGCTCCTCGGCATACTCGCGTGGATAGGCTGGACGATGGCGACCACCCCTGCCCCTGAGCCGATGCCAGAGATACCCCCATCATCAGGCGGCCCCGCCGGGCCAGCGACCGGTCAAGCGCCATCGGCGCCAGAGCAGGGAACTTCCAAGGCCGTCAAGAACGGCTAGCGCGAGAAGCCGACGCCTAGTTCCTTACCTTTCCGCGCGGAAAGCACCACTTCAAGCCCCACGCGGGCCGAGCAAGAGATATCAACTCACGGAGCGGTCTCCGACATCGATCAGTCATGGTGTCTCTGGTCTCCGTCATCATCCCCACCAGGAACAGGGTTGACAAGCTGGCCCGTTGCCTGGAGTCCGTCTACAGGAGCGCGTACCCGAGAATCGAGGTCATCGTCGTCGACGACGCGTCCGAGAGGCCTGTCGAACAGGCTCTCTCAGGTAAGTTTCCGGGGACGAAGTTCATCCGGAACCCGAGCCGGCGCCTCCTCTCCTGCTCCAGGAACACCGGGGCGGCGGCTTCCCTTGGCGAGTATCTCTTCTTCCTCGACGATGACAACGTAATCGACGCTGGCGCGGTCAGCGGCCTGGTCGACTGCTTCGCGAGGGAAAACGTGGCCGTTTCGTCCCCGATGATCTACTACCTCGCCCAGCCCGAGAAGGTCTGGACCTCCTACATAGTGAAGGGTAGGTTCCCAGGGTTCTACACACTCCACACAGACGTCCCGAGGACGACGAGGGATACTTTCTCCTTTCACAATTGTTATTCCGATGACACCCAAGTTCTCACAGACGAAGGTTGGAAGTTATTCAAGGAAGTTGATGGACAGAGGATTTTCAGTCTCAATCCGGACACCTTAACTCCTGAATGGGTGGATTACACTGAGAAGATA
>DATLRR010000032.1:0-13239 GCA_035534595.1 Nitrososphaerales archaeon | reverse complement strand
GGCTCCTTGCCGAAAGCCACGCGGGCGGCGTTGTGGCCCGCCAAGGCCCCAGTGATCATGCACTCCTGTATCCCGACGGTGGGCCCGCCCTTCTCCCCTCCCACGAAGAGGTTCCTGAAGCCCTGCACCCTCATCGAGTTCTCTCTGGGCGCCATGGACATGAAGCGGACGGCGTTCCCCACCCCACCGCCGAGCGGGTCCGAGTACCGCGCGTCCTTGAATCCCGGTATCTTTCTCACGTCTTGGAGGGGCATGAAGACCATCCCGTTGGCCTTGAAGAAGCCCGGGTACGCCACCTTCATGGACTTCACGTGCGACGGGTCGTAGGGAAGGTTGGTGCTGAGGCCGATCTTGGTCATCTGTTGGACCTCCTCGGGGATGGGCACCTTCCAGCTCCCCTCCCTCTTCACGTTCTCCAGGAGCTCGGGCTCTATCGAGTCGTCGTGGAACGCGCAGGCGGAGCTCAGGCCTCCGAAGCCTCCCCCATGCTTGGAGTCGCGTATCTTCCTAAGCTCGGGCGCGCCGGCCTTTGTCGCTATGCTCACCCTGTCCCCGAAGGTGTTGCAGCGGAGCAGGCACTCGACGCACCCGTAACCGTATTGCTTGCAGATCTGAATGCCGCCCGCCCCGCCCGACGAGTCGACGAACGCGTCGCACTCGAGCCTCTGGCCCTTCTCGAGGACGACCTTGAGGACCACATCCCCTTTGGCCTGCTGCGACCTGCCCAACTCCACGTCGACGGCCTTGTTGGCGAAGATGAGCTCCACCCCGATGTCCTGCAGATACTTCCTGATGTGGGTCTCGGCCTTCATGCAGTGAAAGATGGCCTGGGTGTGGATCTGCTGCTTCAAGTCGTCCGGGGCGTTCCAGTTCATCTCCGTGCGGGGGTGCGTCAGGACCGGCGGGCTCTCGATTATGTCGAGGATATACCCCCCTCCCATCGCCTTGAGCTCCTCGCTCCCTGCCTGGCGACCGTCGTTGTAGAAGATGCCCGAATTGCGCCCTACGCCAAGGAGCTCGTCCGTCCGCTCCACGAGGGTCACCTCGGCCCCCGCCTTGCGGGCGCACGCGGCTGCGCTCACTCCTCCGAAGCCGGCCCCCACCACGGCGACCTTCGGCATGACGGATTTTCGTCCGAAGTAGCGATATAAGTATAACCCGGACCCGTGCACGGCAAGAGCCGCCGATGAGTCAGCCCTCCGTCCGCAGATGGGTCGGCAAGTCGATCAGGGTGAAGGAGGACCGCAGGTTCGTGCAGGGGAAGGGCCTCTACTCCGACGACATCCAGCTGAAGCAGATGCTCTTCGCCGCGGTGCTCAGGAGCCCGTACGCCCATGCCAAGATCAAGAGCATAGACGTCTCGAAGGTGGCTAGCCTCGAGGGGGCAGTCGCGACCCTGACGGGGCCGGAGCTGCCGTCCCTGACCAACCCCATGCGCAGCAGGACGGGGTATCCCATCAAGGAGTACGCGATGGCGGTGGAAAAGGCCGTCTACGCCGGCCAGCCCGTCGCGGCGGTGGCGGCCGAGAGCAGGGGCCTCGCCGAGGACGCCCTGGACCTGATCCAGGTCGACTACGAGGAGCTCCCCGCGGTGGTGGACCCCGAAGAGGCGATGAAGCCTGGGGCCCCAAGGATATTCAAGGACGTGGTCAACAACACATTCTCCTCCCTCAACCTGGAGTACGGCGACGTGAAGTCGGCCTTCCGCGACGCCGACCTTGTCATCAAGGAGCGTTTCTCGGTCCACAGGTATAGCTCGACCCCCCTCGAGCCCGACACGGCCATGGCCCACTACGACCCCGCCCAGAACACGCTCACGTTCTACTGCAACGCCACCGGGTCGGGCTCCCTGAGGGCGCAGACCAGCGGCTTCCCTGTCAAGGGCGTGAAGGTCAGGTTCGTCATCCCCGACACGGGCGGGACCTTCGGCGAAAGGTGGAGCGTGTCCCTGCAGGACATGACCATAGTCTCCCTCCTGTCTTGGAAGACCGGCAAGCCCGTGAAGTATGTCAAGGACAGAAAGGAGATGCTGATGGCGGGGACGAACGGCGCCAGGGACGCGGTCTACCACATGGAGATGGCCTTGAAGAAGGACGGGACGATCCTCGGCCACAAGCTCAAGGACATAACGAACGAAGGAGGCTCCGGCTACTACGCCGGCTACTACAACGCGATCAAGCTGACAAACATCACCGGGCTCTACAAGGTGAAGAACATCGCGCTCGAGGCCTACTCTGTCGCCACGAACAAGGGGCCCGGAGGGTCCAACAGGGGCCTCAGCAAGCCCCACATGGGCTTCGTCCTGGAGCGGATGGTGGACCTGGCCGCGAAGAGGCTCGACCTCGACCCAGCGGAGATAAGACGCAGGAACTTCGTGAGGCCCGAAGAGCTGCCCTACCGCACCCCCAGCGGGAACACAATAGACGCGGGGAACTTCCACGAGCTCCTCGAAAAGGCCCTGGAGATGGTGGGCTACGAGAATTGGAGGGAGAAGCAGAAGGCGCTGAGGCGGAAGGGGAGGTACGTCGGGGTAGGGATAGCCTGCAACGTTGACCCAGGCGGCGCGAACCCTGGCAGGGAGCAGATGGTCAGGGGCGGTCCCGACATCCCCGGCCAGAGGCTCACGGGCGCCACTGTGAGGATGGACCCTCTGGGAAAGGTCACAGTCCAGATAGCTGCCACGAACTGGGGGCAGAGCCACGAGACCACCACCTCCCAGGTCGTGGCGGACGAGCTCGGGGTCTCTCCCGACGACATCGAGGTCTCCTCCGTCTTCGACAGCTTCAGCAACCCCTGGTCCAGCACCTCCGGAACCGGCGCCGACAGCTTCACCAGCATAGACATGGGCGCCATCGTCGCGGCGGCGAGGAAGGTCAGGTCGAAGGTCCAAAAGTTCGCCGCCCACATGTTGGGCGCAAAGCCGGACGAGGTCCAGCTTGACGAAGGCAAGGCCTTCGTGCGGGGGAGTCCCGAGCGCTCGGTCCCAATCGCCGAGGTGGCCAGGGCCGCGTACGACAGGGTGAGGGCAGAGACCCTCCCGCCAGGGGTCGAGCCTGGCCTCCACGAGACTGCCTACTACTTCTACCCCTTCGCCGACCTCCCCGACGAAAACAAGAGGGTGATGGCGCACAACAACTACGGGAGCCAGGTGCACGTCGCCGTCGTGGAGGTGGACGTCGAGACGGGGAAGTTGTCAATCCTGAGGTACGTGGTCACCCACGACGCGGGGGTCCTGATCAATCCCGCCGTGGTGGAGGGGCAGATACACGGCCACGTGGCCCACATCGTGTCGGCAGCCCTGAGGGAGGAGATGATCTGGAATCGGGACGGACAGATGCTGACGGCCACCTTCAGCGACTACCTGAAGAACACCGCCGCGGACACGCCGGACATCGAGGTTGGCCACCTGGAGTACCCGTCGCCGTTCACCGCGACCGGGAGCAAGGCAGTCGGGGAGGGGCCCACAATCCCCGTCTTCCCGGCAGTCGCTAACGCGGTCGAGGACGCGCTCTCAGACTTCGGTGTGAAGATAACCGACCTCCCGCTCACACCCTGGAAGGTCTGGTCCCTCATCAACGAGGGGCGCGCAAAGCGATGAGCCAAGAAGGGACGCCCTCTTCAGTCCACGCGGCCGTCGGCGCAAAAGCTCAACCGGCGATCGGTCTGATCGCCCGCGGAGGAATATGGACGTAGAGGGTATCCGCTTCCTTCGTCTCGTAGAGGCCCTCGAACTTGTGTGTGGTCGCGACAATCACCGCGCCGCCTATCCTGATCTTGTGGTCAGCGACGGCGCCCCTATACTCCCGCCCCACCACCTGCCCTCTGAGCACGTTCTCCTCGAAGTCGGGGGCGTCCTTGCTGAAGCCCATCTCGTTCCGCCTTATGACCACGGAGGACACGTTCTTGGGGAACTCTCCGTCAAACTCGCACGCGAGGTCGGCCCCAATCTCGGGAACCCTCAAGACAGCCGTGTGCTTCGCCGCGTCAAGGCTCTTCAGCTCGGCCTTCAGTATGTTCCCTCGTCCGATGAACTCGGCGACGAAGAGGTTCGCCGGGGAGCCATACAGAGAATCGGGAGTCCCCTCCTGCTCGATTTTCCCATGGTTCATGAGGATGACTCTGTCGCAGATGACGAAGGCCTCCTCCTGGTCGTGTGTGACGAAGACCGTCGTTATCCCGATCCGATCCAGGAGAGCCCTGAGCTCTCCCCTCACTCGCTCGCGCTCCTTCTGGTCCAGGTTGCTCAGCGGCTCGTCGAGCAGCAGGACCTTGGGCTCGTAAGAGATGCTCCTCGCGAGCGCGACCCTCTGCTGCTGACCTCCGCTCAGCTGCGAGGGGTATCGCTCGCCCACCTCCGGCAGTCCGACGAGCTCCAGGGAGCTGGCTATCCTCTTCCCCATCTCCTCTTTCGAGGACCCCCTCAAGCCGTACGCGATGTTCTGCCTGACCGTCATGTGGGGCCACAGGGCATAGCTCTGGAAGACGAACCCGAGATGGCGCTTCTCGGGGGGGACGAATATCTTCTCCGCCGGCGAGCTCACGACGACCCCGTCGAGGAGGATCTTGCCGCCGTCTATCGCCTCGAGGCCAGAGATGCTCCGTAGGACCGTCGTCTTGCCGCACCCGCTCGGTCCGAGGAGGCCCAAGACCTCCCCTTCCTTGGCAGAGAAGGAGACCCCGTCGACCGCAACGACTCGTCCGTAGCGCTTGACCAAGCCTTGCGCTTCTATCTTGGTAGCTCCGTTTCCGGACACGCCAGAATAACCCGCCCTCTGGGTATATAATCTGAGCGCGAATCTGAGCGCGTTCCCATCCCGGAACGCCCCCAGGTGGTCCCTGGTCGGAGGCGGTCCTACTCATACACCAGGTAGCCGACCAACCGAGATGGAACCTGCCTGCTGAAGGACGCCTGCGCAGGACATTTATACCCTCCTAGTTAGAATCATCCTTAAAGTAACCTTATAATCGCTGAACCTGAGCAAGCGGCCACACTTGAAGACCCGGAGAGGCATGTCGCAGGGCGTCGTAATAGGCGCAGTGGTCGTCGTCGTCATCCTGGTGGGAGCTGGCGCGTTCTACGCGGGGCAAGCATCCGTCTCGCGCGCCACAATCACCTCGACCGTCACCGCATCAGGGCAGGGCAGCTCCGCTGACCAAGCGCTGTACCAGCTGGCTCTCAAGGAGGGGTCGGTGACGGTGTATGGGACGATAGACGCGGATCAGTTCGCGTTCTACGCTTCGGCCTTCAACGCCGCGTACCCAGGGATTAACGTGCAGTACACGAACGTGTCGCCCTCCCAAGCCTACACCAAGATTACGACCGAGATCTCGGCCTCTGGACATTCGGCTGACATGATCACGATTGACGGCCTAGCCCCCGGCTTGCAGAATGTTGGGGACATCACTCCGTACGTTGCGCCCGGCGCCGCAAACTTCCCCCCAGCGGCTCTCGACCCCTCGAACTCCACGACCGCCATCCTCAATCTGCCACAAGGATGCGTCTACAACACAAAGTTGGTTCCTGCATCACAGGTGCCCAAGACCCTGTCCGACTTGACCAATCCGCAGTGGAATGGGAAGATGGCGATGCACGACCCCACCCTCGGCACGGGGGGGACCCACTACTGGGCGACTTTGAGCACCATCCTGGGCAACAGCACCGTGAACAACTTCCTCACGCAGCTAAAGGCGAACGTCAATCCCGCGCTGATTCCGTCCCCAGGAGCGACCGAGTCTGCCGTGGCGTCAGGGGAGTACGCTATCGCATGCGAAGTGTTCCTGACGGACACGGTCGGAGACATCCTGAACAACGCCACGGTAGCGCCGCTGCCACTGCAGGGGGTGCCGCTGGTCACGTCCCCGAGCCAAGCAGCAATCCTGAAGGGGGCGCTCCATCCCAACGCGGCAAAGCTCCTGATAGACTTCCTTGCCTCCCCGAGCGGCCAGGCGACCATTGGTGACGTCACGAACATCATCCCGACGTCCTCTCCCCGCATTCCGATAAACCCCAACGTGCAGGTCCCTTGGAGCATGGCGTCGCTCATATCGAAGTATGACCCCGGGGCCACCGTCGCTTACGTCCCCAGCACCATCCTCCTGAACAGCGGCAGCTACCAGGCGACCTACAAGTCCATCTTCGGATAGCCTCTCTCTGGCTCCAGGGACTGATCCAGGGTGCGAATGCCGCATTTTCTCACGCCCCTAAACCTGGTCATCCTCGCGGGCGTCGCCGTCCTCGGGTTCTTCATCCTCTACCCGATACTCTTCGTCGTCTTCGGGAGCTTCTGGAGCGCGAACCCCGGGCTCCCCGGTCACCTCACGCTGAGCAACTACGCCGAGGCCCTGGGCGCCATCCAGACGTACTCGACGCTCTGGAACACTCTGGTGTACTCGTTCGGGGTGTCGGTCTTGGCCGTCTCATTTGGGGTCGTCCTGAGCTTCATAACAACCATGACCGACACCCCCCTGAGGAGGTTCTTGTACTATCTTCCTTTTTTCCCCTTGGCCTTCCCCGCATTCCTGATGAACTTGGGATGGATCTACCTCTTCGCCCACAACAGTGGGGTCGTCAACGTCTTCATCAAGAACGACCTGGACTTGGGCTGGGCGCCGTTCAACGTCTACAGCCTCGCCGGCGTGATCTGGGCAACCGGCGTCGCGGAGATCCCGATATCGTACTTGGCGATCGCCCCCTCGATGATGGCCTTTGACCAATCTCTCGACGATGCAAGCCGGGTCTCGGGCGCGAGCCTTCTCTACACGGTCCGCAAGGTCACGATCCCTCTCCTCCTCCCCGCGATAGCCTCGGCCTTCGTGCTCGCGTTCGCTCTAGGAGTGGCGAGCTTCGAGGCTCCCGTCCAGATAGGGTGGCCCGCTGGCTTCTACGTCCTCATGTCGAGGATCTACCTCAACACTCAGAACCTTGTCCCCCCTGACTACAGCCAGAGCAGCGCCTTCGCGATGCTCGCTCTCCTGACAACAATGACCCTCTTCGTTCTCTACTACCGCTTCCTTCGGAGCGCCAGAAAATACCAGGTCGTGTCAGGCCGGGGTTACAATCGAAGACCGGTCTCGCTGGGAAGGTGGAAGTATCTGCTGCTCGGAGTGATCTGCTTCTACCTCGTCGTCATCCTGGTGATGCCGCTGTCCGTGCTCGCACTCCTTTCGTTCGTGCCCGAGATGAATCCATCCAGCCCGTTTTCCAACCTCTCCTTGAACAACTACGCCTTCCTCTTCTCCAGCCACTCCGGCGCTTTCGGAACGATAGCCAACAGTCTTTCAACTTGGGTCTCCACTGCGACAATCGTTACAATCGTCGCCCTCATGATCGTGTTCACCGCGTACATGACGAAGATCAGAGGGCGCGCAATACTTGAGGGCCTTGGCGTCCTCCCCCTCGCCGTCCCGAGCCTGCTCATTGGATTCGGCTTCTTATGGGCGTTCCTCACGATCCCTACCGGGCTGTGGGGTACCATCGGCGTACTCGTCATCGCTCTGGTGGTGACCCTTCTACCTCAGGCAATACGCACTCTGACCGGACCGGTCGTCCAAATCAACTATGAGCTGATTGAGGCCTCGAGGGTTTCCGGGGCCGCGAATGGCCGAACCGTTCGCCGAATCCTCATCCCACTTCTCAGGAACTCCCTCGTGGGGACGTGGCTCTACGTACTGGTCCTCAGCTCCACAGCGGTCGGCCCCATCGTCCTGCTGTTCACCACGCAGAACACGGTGCTCTCCACCTACATTTGGAACGATTGGGTCAGCAAGCCCAACGAAACGGGAATCGTCGCCGCCGCCGGCATCCTCTTGATGGCGATCGACTGGGCGGTCATAGCCGGCTTGCTGCTCCTCCAGAGCAGGCTTAGCAGCACATCCCTTCGCAACCAAGTTGCCTTCGTCTCGCCGAGCAATCCAGCTCCGCCAGGTCAGCGGACCCTTGAGGGCAAGAACCGAGGATGACAATCCTCGCCTCACCTCGCGACAAGACATATCTAGCTCGCCGGCCAAACTAGAACGAGGGTCGAGCTAGACGAGCGCAAGGAGCTCCACGGTCGGCAAGGCCAAGAAGGAGGGCAGGGTGCTTGTCTACGGCACGGTCGAGGTGGACGAATTCTCGGGCTGGAAAGTATCCTTCGAGAAGAAGTATCCGCGCATAGAGGTCGAGTACAAGAGAAAATACGTGCCAGGGACCCCGCCTCCCATGGCCAAGGAGATGATGGAGGAGACGGCGGCCGGGAAGGAGACCGCCGACGCCGTCATCGTGGCGGTGCCTCCCCTCCTGCAATTCCGGGGCCTGAACCTGCTGGCGAAGGCGAAACAGAAAGAGTCGTCAGCGTACCCGAAGGAGGTCCGCCAGCCGGAAGGCTACTGGTTCCCGATAGTCTCGATAGGGATGGTCCAGGTCTACAACCCGAAGCTAGTGAGGAAGCGCGAGCTGCCTCGGACCGCCATGGACCTGACTGACCCCAAGTGGAAGGACGGCATAGTGACTCACGACCTGACGGTCGGGACGCTCGGGGCGTACTGGCTGGCCTCGCTCAGGCCGATCTTCGGCGAAAAGAAGTGGCAGAGCTTCGTGAAAGGGCTCGCGAGGAACAAGCCGAAGGCGTACCCCCTCTACGACAGCGTCGTCGACTCTGTGACCAACGGGGAGACCAAGCTCGGTCTGACGGTCCTTCTGCACGATTTCATAAAGGCGAAACGGGCCAAGCGGGACATCGAGCGGATGAAGCTGGATGACGTGCCGATGCTCATGACCTTCAACGCCATCGCGAGGACGCGCGCGGGCAGGCATCCCGCCGCGGCGGAGCTCTTGGTGGACTTCCTCCTCTCGAAGGAAGGCCAGAAGATGGTCGGGAGCACCTACCTGAGGATACCCGCGAGGACGGGGACAGGCGCACCATACTCGTTTGAAAAGATGGTGGGGAAGGAGAAGTTCACCTCGTTTCCAAGTGAGGACATGCTGCCCACCTCCGCGGACTCCATCTCCTCGCTCGCGAGACTCTTCGCGAAGAAGTAACGCTCACGCTACCAAAGTGAGAGGCCAGTCCACTGCGCCGAGACTATGGAAGCCCGACGGACTTGAACTTCTCGAGCAGCGAATGGGGCGAGAAGGCATCCCTCACGCCGTGCTCGTCTGGGAAGTACTTCATCGCGGTCGTCGGGTTCTTGAACGGGGCGTTGTACTTCATAGTGGCTCCCGGCCTCGTCGGGACCAGGCCCTCGTAGTTCTTGCCCATCGTGTTCTGCCACTGCTCGGAGAGAAGATGGTTGACGAACAACTCTGCGTTGTTCTGGTGCGCCGCCTTCTCGACAATCCCTATGCTCCTCATGCTCGCCGTCTTGGGGATGTCTGACATGCTGAGAGTCTCGACCTCCCAGCCGACCTTGATCAGCGGGAGAGGCAACCCGATCGCGTATTCCCCCCTCGAGACATACTTCTGCATGTTGTGGTAGCACGCGAACACCGCAGGACTTGTGTTCTTGAGGAACGCCTTTACGAACTCGTCCCATTTCTTCTCCCCGATCAGGCTGAGAAGGGTCGCGAAGTAGAAGAAGGAATACATCCCGTCAGACCAGTCCTGGGTGGACTGCATCGAGACCAGCCCCTTCAGACCTGGGTTGGTCAGGTCCCAGAGTTTGTTCGGGACGAGCTTCTGGTCGAGGAACTGGCGGTTGTAGATGAAATTCGTCGGCTCTACTGCGATTGCCGACCACATCCCGTCCTTGTCCTTGAATATCGGGTCGTAGGCCTTGAGCTCGGGGGAGCGGTAATCACGAAGGTGCCCTGATTCCTTCAGCATCAGGGTGGTGTAGTGCGGAAGCATCACGACGTCTGCGGTCGGGATACCGTACTTCACTTCGTCCCTCACTTTCTGCACCACCTCGACCGGATGGGCGGCGTAGTAGGTGAGGTCTATGTCGAGACCATAGTATCTGTGGCGGAATTGCGTCAGGAAGTCGAAGAAGGTCTTGTGGAAAGGACCGTACACAATCAACTCGTTCTCATTTCCCTCCTTCTTCGCCGTCACCTTCTCTGGGTGGATCTGCATCATGAATCGAAAATCGACCGCCGAGGGCAATATAAGCGTTGTTTTAGAATCATTCTTACCCAGAAGGCCGCAAGAGGTCTGGTGGGCGGCCTTTCCGTCAGACCTCCTCTTCTTGGAGCGGCGGAGCCCCCGGCTCCTTACCAGGGATTGCGCGCCCTCCCCTGAGGATCGAGGGCACGATGGAGAGGAGGACGAAGACCGTCGAGACGAGGAAGACCAGGTGGACGCCGTCAACGAAGCTCCCCGCGAAGGCCCCGCCGACCGCGCCGTAGTTCCCCGCAAACATGTCGTCCAGGGCCGCGACGGGGACCACGGCGCCCATCACTACAAAGGCCAGGCTCCTGCTTACGCTGTTCCCGAAGTTGATCAGCGTGGTGCTGACTCCCGCGGCGAGGCCCCTGTCCTCGGGAGGGACGGAGCTCATCACCGAGGCCCTGTTTGGGGGCGCGAACGTCCCCATCCCCGCGCCCGCTATGACGAGCGGGACGGCGAGCTGCCAGAAGGTCGCCGCAGAGGGCAGCTGGGTCAGCATCGTCAGGCCGATCGCGGTCATCACGAGCCCGCTCGTGGCGACAAGCCGCGGCCCCCTCCTGTCCGCGAGGTACCCTGCGATCGGCCCGAAGAGCGCGAACATCGCAGTGTTCGGGAGCAAGAAGAGGCCCGCCTGGAAGGGGCCGAGGTTCATGTTAGGCCCTTGCAGGTAGAAGACCAGGACGAGCAGGACGCAGCCCCTCGCTAGGGAGTTGAGGAAGATGGCGACAGTGCCCGCCGCGAAGAGCCGGTTCCGGAACAGGGAGAGCTTGAGCATCGGGTCCTCCACCTTCGTCTCCACGAAGGCGAACACGCAGAGGGTCGCGATGCCTGCTGCCGTCAGCCCCAGCGTGAGCGACCCGCTCAAGCCAGAGACCGCGTAGAGCGAGATCCCCGAGAGCAGGGTGAAGACGCCCGCCGCGAAGGCCACGTTGCCCGCGATGTCCAGCCTCTGCCCCTCCCTCCTCGCGGACTGCTCCTTGAGGCGATAGTGGGCCCACACCGTGGCGACGATCCCGATCGGCACGTTCACCCAGAATATCGCCCGCCAGCCCGCCTCCGCCGTGAGGAACCCGCCCAACACCAGCCCCATGACGGACCCCGCCGTGATGGCGACCGCGTTGATCCCGAGGGCCCTCCCCCTCTCTTCGAAGGGGAAGGCGTCGGTGATTATCGCCGCGCTGTTGGAGAAGAGGAGGGCCGCCGCGAGCCCCTGGACCATCCTGAAGGCGACCAGCTCCAGGCCCGACTGCGACAGGCTGCATAGGGCGGAGGCCGCGGTGAAGAGGGCGAACCCCAACGTGTAGAGCCTGACCCTCCCGAACATGTCGCTGAGCCGCCCGAAGTTGACGAGGACCGCCGCGATCACCAGCTGGTAGCCGATCAGGACCCAGATCAGCTCGAAGGGCGAGGAGTTGGGGAGGTCTCGCCCTATCGTCGGCAGCGCTATCAGCACTATGCTAGCGTCGATGGCCGACATGGCCGCCCCCAGCGTGGTGTTGGTGAGGGCGATCCACTTGTATTCGATAAAGACCGCCACTACGGCGCGCCCGAAATTCGCCTATAAACTATCTCGGCGGAAGGAGGGGTCAGAGCGCGGCCGCCTTCCCGCCGGGAGGTGGGCTCGTCGACCGATCCCTCAACCGCACTCAAAACCCTTATCCCTTTGACTTGGCTCGAACGCAGAGGATGGCCTCCAGGCCGGTCGTCCTGGCAGTATTCATCGTCGCGGTCCTTGCCGTGAGCGCAGCCTACTACATCCTGGTTGTCAGCGGTGGCTCCAAGAACTCAGCGACCGTTGTCATCCAAGTCACGAATGGCACCTCTCAGAATGGAGCGGCGGACGCATTCTCGCCACGCAACTTCACCGTCGTGGAAGGGCAGCAGGTTACACTCGTGTTCGAGAACAACGATGACAATGCCCACGAGTTGGTGATACCGCGCTTCGGCGTCGACACGAACATCGTACAGGGTGGCAGCTCGACGAGGGTGGTCTTCGTGCCGAACCTGACGGGCGTCTTCGAATATTTCGAGCCGCCGGGAGTCTGCGGTTCCTGCACAGGGGTACAGGAGACCTCGGGAAACATGACGGTCCTGGCCACAACCTAGCAAGACCCCCCCCGGAAAGCTCATTAGACGAAAGAAGGGCCGGCGCGCAACCTTCCATGAAGTTAGCCGTCTATGGGCCGCAGCAGCGCCTGGGGCTGGTGATAGGCGCCAGGGTCGTCGACATGCAGAAGGCCGCCGCGGCATGCCTCTCCTCTCAGGAGGAGGCCGAGGCGCTCGTGGGGCACACCTTCAGAGCCTTCGTCGAGGGGGGCGAGGGCGCGCTGAAGACCGCGCGGGAGGTGCTGCGCTTCGCGAAGGAGGACCTCGACGGCCTGAGAGGGCAACGGGGCGAGAAGATCGCGTTCCGCATGGAAGGGGCGAGACTCCTCGCGCCCGTCACGGAGAGCTCGAAGTTCAAGATCATGTGCGTCGGCGCCAACTTCGCGGACCACTTCGTCGGGCTCTCAAGGAACTCTCCGGCCTCGATGGGGGACGAGAGGAAGGTCCTGACCTTGGAGGAGGCGAGGGCACAGGCTCTGAGCAACCCGCAGTGGGGCTTCTACAAGATGGGGAGCAGCGTCAGCGACCCCGGGGCGGACGTCCAGTACCCCTCCAGGACGAGGCTGCTCGACTACGAGGGCGAGGTGGCTCTCATCATCGGGAAGCGCGGCAAGGACGTCAAGCGCGCGGACCTGCTCGAGCACGTCTTCGGCTACACCCTCTTCAACGACTTCTCCCTGCGCGACAACATGGACAAGGGCGTGATGAACTTCGCCAGGGTGAAGAACTTCCAGGGCTCGGGGGCGCTGGGGCCGGTAGTGACCCTGAAGGACGAGGCGCGCGACCCCCAGGACATAGACTTCTCCACCTCCGTCAACGGGGAGGTGAGGCAGAGGGGAAACACAAAGGACATGATCAGGGGGTTCGGCGAGTGGATCGAGTTCCTCTCGGCTGACATAGAGCTCAATCCCGGGGACGTGATAGCTTCGGGGACGTGCGCCGGGACGGCGGCGGACTCGAGCAAGAGGGACAAGGAGGGGAACCTGATGCCCGAGAGATTCCTGAAGGTGGGCGACGTGGTCGAGGTCTCCTCGAAAGAGCTCGGGGC
>DATLRR010000031.1:0-25204 GCA_035534595.1 Nitrososphaerales archaeon | reverse complement strand
CCGGAAGGGGCCCACCAATCTCACTCCCCCAGCCTGCGGAGCACCAGCATCGCACGGAATGTTATCATCTTGCTCGGCCTCGCCGCCTTCTCCAGCGCGAACGGAGTCGGCGCCTGGTTCGCGTGCTTGGCATACCAGTCGGACATCCCCCCCTCCACGTCCGGGTGGACGGCGTCTAGGTTCCACCTGCCGTCGGGGGTCATCTTCTCCTTCAGCAGCTTGACCGCCCCGGCGAGCCTCTTGTCCTCGCCGTATCCCAAAGCGGTCATAAAGTCCAGCCCTACGAGCAGGTCGTAGTAGTAGTGGACAGGGTAGTGGAACCTGTACCAGGGCTCGTACCGCGCCCCCTGCTGGTCCATCGATTTGCGCAGGTAGAACTCCGCCCCCTTCTCCACTGCGCCCTTGATCCCCTTGGTCCACGACCGCTTCGGTAGCGCGGCGAACGCGCTCATCGCCTCCCACGAGTCGAGGTTGCCCCCCGACCCGAAGCACGACCATCCCCCGTTGCTCGCCTGGGCCTTGACCAGCCATTCGAACGCGCTCTTGACCTTCGGGTCCTGCGCGTACCCCAACTTGACCAAGGCTCTCGCCGTGTTCCCTGCGATGCAGAGGTGGCTCCTGCTCGCCCCGTCGGAGCCGAACCCGCCGTCAGCCTTCGAGAACCTGTCCCTCCAGAGGTCCGCGGCCCTCCTGATCCTCGGGTCTTCCTTGGTGAGCCCGAGGTCCGAGAGTATCAGGAGCATCCAGTTCGTCGAGAGGTACTTGGGGCGGTAGAGGTTCTCCTGGTGTACCCACCACCCGCCCGGCTTCTGTTTGGCGAGGATCCCTGCCGCCCATCCCTCAAAGCCTACCTTCTTCTTGGTCGCCTTGACATCGGGGTCTTTCCCCGCCCTGCCGAGCAGTTGAGTGAGAGTCATGTACCTGACGGAGGGCTCGTCCTCCTCCAGGAGCCAGTCGATGGCGCCTCCGCGTTCTCCCGTCGTCTCCCCTACACGCTCTGGGCCGGGCACCCTCGGTGGAGCCGGGAGAGGGTGGAGTAGACAAAGCGGACAACCGGCCTTCCCCCCGGGACGGTCGCGACGGCTCGCGAAACTCGGCGCCCCCACGGGGAGAGGCTGCACATCAGCGGGAGCACCGCCTCGGAGCCGCTCCGCACTTCGGCTCCTTGGGACGTGCCGGCACACCGGATCAAGTGAAACGAGGCATAGCGCGAATCGGGGTCGACGCTGTCCAGCATGCCAGATCTATCGGCCGTCTCCAGGGAAACAAAGCCGATCCTTCTCCGCACGTCGAGGAGCTCCACAAATGCTTTGAAGCGGCAGCAAGGCCCGCAACCATCGTCGTAGGCAACGATGAATTCTGCTGAGGCTGAGTACAAATGTCCGTCTTTGGTTCGGGCTCAGAGGCGATATAAGGACTCATGGGTCAAGGGCCTTCGCTCGCTGCTCTTCGAGCCGAGGCGGACCAGGCGCTGGGTCGAGCTTGAGTCCGTGCGCATGTTACGCCGAGGGTAACAACATCGATATTAGATTTCTGCCTCCATGGGTGCTTTGAATGAGCAGGATGAGTCGGTCAATCGGCACTCTAAGGGCGGCCGGAGGGGCGTCGGGCATCAGGCGGTGCGGCCTTCGAGCCGACGTCCTACACAATAGATTAAAGAAAGATTCCTCGGGGGGCGGCTGATTTGTCCGCGATCGAGGTCGACTCCCTGAAGAAGGCGTACGGGTCCCTGAACGCGGTCGACTCGATTTCCTTCAGCGTCAACAAAGGCGAGGTCTTCTCGCTTCTCGGGCCGAACGGGGCCGGGAAGACGACTACCATCGAGATCCTCGAGGGGCTCAGGGTGAGAGACGCAGGCGAGGTCAAGGTTCTGGGACTAGACCCGTGGAAGAGCGGCAGCGACCTCCACAAGAAGATAGGCGTGATCCCGCAGGGATTCAAGTTCGTGGACTACGCGACCCCGAGGGAGGCGATCATGTACTATGCCGCGCTATTCGGAGTCAATGCCGACGCTGACGCCATATTGCGTAAGGTCATCTTGGAGGACTCTGCCAACGTCTACTTCTCTAAGCTCTCAGGGGGCCAGAAGCAGAAGGTGGGGCTCGCCTTGGCCCTCGTGAACGACCCGGAGCTCTTCTTTCTCGACGAGCCCACCACCGGCCTCGACCCGCAGGCGAGGAGGGCGGTCTGGGATGTCATCAGGAACCTGAAGAGCGAAGGGAGGAGCGTCCTGCTCACCACGCACTACCTAGAGGAGGCGGAGGAGCTCGCCGACAGGGTGGCGATAATGAACAAGGGCAAGATAATAACTTCGGGCACGCCCGCCGAGATCATCGAACGCTACGGCTCGGGAGAGACGATCATGGTCCCCAAGCGAGACAGCCTGGAGGACGTCTTCGTGAAGCTCATCGGCAGAGGGGATGCGGGCGTGGGCGTAAGCATCAGCGGCGCGAGCAGCGGGTGAAAGACGACATGGTAAGCTTCAAGCGCATCAAGGCCGACCTGAACATCTTCGGGCGCGGCTACATGAGGAGCCGCGTCGGCCTCTTCTTCTCTTTGATCTTCCCCGTGATACTCATCCTCATGTTCGGCGCGATCTTCTCCGGGAACGGCACGGCGGCGATACCGGTGTACGTCCAGAACAACGACGCTTCGAGCCCGGTCAGCATGGGCTTCATCAGCGCGCTCAACTCCACACACGCGATGCAGATCACCCTCGTCGACAGCTCTGTGAACTTCACCCAGTATCTCACATCGCACTCCTCGAGCGACGGCATAGTCATCCCCTCGGGGTTCGCCGCTGACTTCGCGACGGGGAAGCAGGTCAACGTCACGGTCTACGGCAACCCCACGACCAGCACCAGCGGCATTCTCATCGGGATCACGGGGGCAGTCGTGGACGGCTTCAACCTCCACCGCGTCAATGGCACGCAGGTGATCGGGATGCAGCAGGAGGCCGTCGTGTCCAAGTCCTACAAGTACATCGACTTCCTCGTGCCAGGCCTCATCGGGTTCTCCGTGCTGACGAGCCCGATGTTCGCGCTGGTCAACATCAGCTCCCAGTACAAGCGGGACAAGGTCTTCAAGCAGCTCTCGCTGACGCCTCTGACAAAGACCGAATGGCTGCTCTCCAAGATAACGTGGTACATCGCCCTCACGATAATCTCCTTCTTCCTGATGACCACCTTGGGCGTCGGGCTGCTCGGGGCGCACGTCACGTACTCGCTGTGGATAGTCCCGTTTCTCTTGCTAGGGCCGTTCCTCTTCGTCTCCCTAGGCATGCTCGTGGGGACAGTCTCGAAGAGCGTGGAGTCGGCCGCGGTCGTGGGGAACCTCGTCACCTTCCCGATGATGTTCCTCTCGGGGACGTTCTTCCCGGTGTCCACCATGCCGCAATACCTCCAGAGCATAGCACACGTGCTGCCGCTCTTCTACGTGATCGACGGCCTGAACAACGTCATGCTGTACGGTAACTACGGTGCCGCCCTCGTCGACCTCGCGGTGCTGGCGGTCCTCTCCGCGGTGGTCTTCGCTCTCGCTGTGAGGTTCTTCAAGTGGCGCGAAGACTAGGCAATCTGACAAACCGAGCAGATATATCGGCGTGAGAAGCCGGTCCATCGGCATGGATCTGGGGCTGAAGGGAAAGGTGGCGCTGGTGACCGCTTCGAGCAAGGGTATCGGGCTGGGGACGGCGAAGGTCCTAGCCAGCGAGGGCATGAAGGTCGCGATCTCTTCCAGGGACGCCTCCAACCTGAAGAAGGCCCGAGACCAGATCGCCGCGGCTACGGGGGCGGAGGTCCTCGCGGTCGCCGCCGACATGACCGTGCGAGATGACCTCGAGAGGCTCGTCGAGACCACGGCAGAGAAGCTCGGCGGAGTCGACGTCCTCGTCTACAACACGGGCCCCCCCAAGCCCGGGACCTTCGGCGAGCTGACCTACGCTGACTGGGAGGAGGCCACGAAGCTGCTGCTGCTCAGCGCGGTGACCCTCACCCAGGCTGTGCTCCCGCACATGAAGGGCAACGGTTGGGGCAGGCTAATCTACATCACGTCGTTGACGCTAAGACAACCGATCGGGAACCTCGTCCTCTCCAACACCGTGAGGCTCGGGATAGCGGGTCTCTCAAAGTCGCTCTCGAGGGAGCTCGCCCCGCACGGGATAACCTCCAACGGGATCATCCAGGGATACGTCCGGACAGACCGGACCCTCCACCTCGCGGAGGAGAAGGCCTCCAAGGCGGGGGTGAGCGTCGACGAGGCGTTCAAGGAGATGGCCAAGAGCATCCCGCTCGGAAGGTACGCCGAGCCAGAGGAGGTGGGCGCCCTCGCGGCGTTCATCGCGAGCGATAAAGGGGGCTACCTGAACGGGGCGATGCTCACGATCGACGGCGGGTTCATCGGCTCCGTCTTCTGAGCGCTGCCCTAGCCTCCGAGGTTGTTCGGCTCTTTCGCGGTAAGGTCCACGGCAATCTCTGCGATGTCCGAGCCGTACTCGGCGACCCTCCTCACGCTCTCTAGGACGAGCCTGAACCAACCGACGTTGCTCGCCTCCATCCCCGGCCTCAGCAGCTCAGCAGCCATCTTCTCGTCCATCTCGATGACCTTCTTGGTCAGGTTGATCGACTCGTTGGCCTTCTTCGTGTCGAGCTCGACCAGGGCGCTGACCGCCTGCCCCAGGACCTTCTGCGACAGGTCGCTCATCTTCATGATCTCCTTGGCGATCTTTCCAATCGCGTCGGCGCGGAGGCTGGGGACGAGCCTTGCTATCCCTGCGGCGTGGTCAGCGACCCTCTCGATGCTCTTCACGGCGAGCCTGTAACCCAGGCAGTCCCGCGCTGCCCGGAGTCCGACCTCCTCGATGATGGCGCGGTTCCGGACCGCCATGTTGAGCTGCCTCACGATGAAGTGGTAGAACCTGTCGACCTCGTCGTCCCGCTCGCTGACCTCCTCGGCCAGCACGAGGTCGCCGCTCTGGAGCGAGGCGACGGCGTCCTGGACCATCCCAGAGGCGATTATGGCCATCCGCTCTATCGCCTTCTTCAAAGGCAGGTCGGAGTAGCCGGAGAGGCACTGGGTCGTTATCCCGTTCGAGGTCTCCTCGACGATCTCGATGCCTATGAGCTTCCTCCTTATGGCCTCCTTGAGGTGGGACCTTAGCCCTGTGCTCGAGCCCGAGATCCTCATCCTGATGACGTCGTAACCGGCGAGGTAGTAGGAGATGAACGTCCTGAGCGCCGTGTCCCTGTCGGAGCTCTCCTGAATCTCGAGAAGGACCTCGCTCTTCGTCTCCTTCCTTAGGTCGTTCTTAGGAATGACGAGGAGGGACATGTCTGCCTGGGGCATGACCAGGACGGCGTCCTTCGCCTTCAGGCCAGCGTCGTTGACCCAGGACTTTGGAAGGGAGACGACGTAGCTGTTCCCCCCCGTGATCTGTATCTTCCTGATTTCCATTCCGACGAGAGTGCATATAGTGGCTCTATATATCTTGTGCCATATACGAGAAAACGCAGCCAAAACCGCATCCCTCCGCGCGGAGCGGTTCCCTTGGGTTCGACCTTCCAGTCAGATTCGGCACGGCAATGAAGGCGAGGGCCTTGCGCTTGGGCGCAAGGGGCATCGCGGGCCTAGAGTCAAGCAGACGGCGGGCTTCCGCACAGTTGACTATAGAGCAACCATATATTATGTGAGCCACTATATTGAGCAATAGAATAATTCGGCGAGCCATAAATCGGCTGCGAATCGCTTGCGAAGCGAAGATGAAATTCGAAAGAACAGGAATAAGCACAACAGCAATCGCAGCGATTGTGGTAGTAGTGATCGTAGTCGCGGGCGCCGGGGCGTACATAGCTACGTCCGGGGGCGCAAAGACCACGACCGTCACGTCGACGTCCGTGTCGACAACCACATCCGTCTCTACCACGACTTCTACGACTACCTCGGTATCGTCCACTACCTCTGTCTCGACGGCGACTCTAACGACCAAGCCCCCTCCGACCCTCCCATCCAGCCTCCCGTCGGAGACGATCTCTGAAACGGGCTCTACACTGCTCTATCCGCTCTTTAACCTCTGGGTACCCAACTTCACCGCCTCCTACTCCACGGTCAAGGTCAACACCGCTGGCACGGGTAGCGGGACGGGGATCTCCAGCGCCGCCGCAGGGACTGTCCAGATAGGTGCCTCCGACGCCTATCTCACGAGCGCACAGGCTGCAGAGTATCCCAAGCTTCTCAACATACCCCTGGCCATATCAGCGCAGCAGATCAACTACAACCTCCCCATGATTCCGCAGACGACCCACCTCAACATGAGCGGGGAAGTCCTCGCGGGGATCTACAACGGGACCATAACGTACTGGAACGACCCGCTCATAACGGCTGTCAACCCAGGCGTCGCAAGCCTTCTCCCGCACCAGACCATCATCCCCATCCACCGCTCTGACGGAAGCGGAGACACGTTCATATTCACGACCTACCTCTCAGACACCTCGGCATCGTGGAGCAAGAACGTAGGATTCGCGACCTCGGTCAGCTGGCCTTCGGTCCCGACAGCGCAGGGTGCCAATGGCAACGGCGGGATGGTCCAGGCTGCCTCTCAGACCGAGTACTCGATAGCATACGTCGGCATCAGCTTCTTCAACAACGCAAAGACCGCCGGCCTCGGGTATGCCTACCTTGAGAACAGGGCAGGCAACTTCGTCGACATCTCACAGACGAACATAGAAGCCGCCGCGGCAGCTATGACGACTTCCACGCCTCCAGATGAGACTCTCTCGATGGTCTATGCTCCTGGAGCCAACTCCTACCCAATCATCAACTACGAGTACGCGATCGTCTCGAACACCCAGGCCGATGCGAACACTGCGCTGGTGGTCAGAACGCTCCTTAACTGGGCTGTCCTCTCAACCGGCGGCAACTCTCCCTACTTCCTGAACCAAGTCGGCTTCATTGCATTGCCTCCGCCGATCCAGTCGCTCAGCTGGGCTCAGATCGCACAGATAGGTCCATAAGAGCGCGGGAGGAAGCGACCGGGCGTGTCAAGAAAGGCTTCCTCAAACACAACAGACCGTGTCTACAAGGTGGTGTCGGCACTGCTCGGAAGCAGTGCCTTCCTCTTCCTTTTTTTAACGATCGTAGTGCTGGTGATTTTCAGCTATCCTTCCTTCATAGTCAACGGCCTCGGGTTCTTCACCTCCATCACGTGGAACCCCAGCCTGTCGGGCAGCGTGGTGACCGTCAACGGAATACGCTCCATGAGCGGCGCGTCTTTTGGGATGCTCGTCTTCTTCTCAGGGACGCTCCTCTCGTCTGGCCTGGCGCTGCTCATCGGGGTACCGCTCAGCCTGGGGATCGCGATATTCCTCTCGGAGGTGGCCCCGCAGCGCATCTCAAACATCATGTCCTTCTTCGTTGAGCTCCTCGCCGGGATACCCAGCATAGTGTTCGGGTTCTGGGGGTTCCTCGTACTAGGCCCCTTTCTGATACACTCTGTCGAGCCCGTCATGGCGAAGTACCTCTACTTCATCCCCTACTTCGGTGGTAAGGTCTACAGCTATGGCCTCCCCGCCTCCGGACTGATACTCGCCCTCATGACCGTCCCCATAATCGCGTCGATAAGCCGCGACGCGATGGCGCAGACCCCGATTGAGCTCAGGGAGGCGGGGAGGGCACTCGGATTGACCGACTGGGAGGTGACTCGAAAGATCGTCCTTCCCTCCGCGAGGACTGCGATAGCCGGCTCGATCGTCCTCGGACTGGGAAGGGCCCTGGGGGAGACCATGGCAGTCGTGATGGTCTCCGAGTCCGCGGTGAACATCCTCCCCAAGACCTTCTATTACCCGATCAATAGCATCGCAGCGTTCATGGCGCAGACGCTTGACAGCGCCTTTACCGACCCGACGAAGATGGAGATATACGCGCTCGTAGAGCTGGCAGTGGTCCTTCTCCTCATAACGACCACGGTGAACGTCATCGCTAGGTTGTTGGTGAGGCGGGGCTTCATCACCAGCGCGGAGCACGTCGTGCAGGTGTAGAGCCGATGGATCACTCGAACGTCCGGTCACCCGAAGGTGCGGGCGACAATGCCTCGCCGACTCTGAGCGTGACCGTTCCCGCATGGAAGCAACCTGGAGTGATCTCAAACCACAGAAGGCGGGTGATGAAGGGCAGAATCGTGGAGGTCCTCGCGGTGCTCTGCATCCTCGCCGTGCTCCTCCCGCTCGGCGACATGATCTACATGTTCGCGTACAGAGGGTTGCAGGTCATATCCATCCCTAAGCTCACGACCATCACGGTGGGCTCGGCCTCGTTCGTCAGCGGAGGCCTGGCGAACGCCATCGCAGGCACCGCGCTTTTGATCTCGCTCGCGGCCGCCATCACGATCCCCATCGGGGTCTTGGGAGGGGTGTACATGTCGGAGTTCTCCAACGACAGTCGGCTCTCTGAGGGCCTGAGGTTTGCGGCCGACATAATGGCGGGGAACTCCTCGATAGTCCTCGGCTACGTTGGCTATCTTGTCTTCGTCCTCTATTTCGGGTGGGGGTACTCTGCCGCCGCCGGCGCCCTCACGCTTTCGATCCTGATGTTCCCCTACGTCTTCCGGACGACGGAGCTGGCCTTGAGGAAGGTGCCGGCTAGTATCAGAGAGGCCGCGATCGCGCTCGGAAGCACCAAGACCACGATGATCAACCGGCTGGTGCTGAGGTTCGCGCTGCCTGGAATACTGACGGGCATCATTCTCGCCGTGGGTATAGGTCTGAGCGAGACCGCCCCGCTTCTCTATACCGCGCTCTTCTCGAACTATCTGCCCTCCGGCGCCCTGTTCCACGAGCCGATAGGGTACCTTACCTATGTCGTCTACGTCTATTCGCAGCTTCCGTCGAACGGAGCGCACGACCTGGCATACCTGTCCTCTTTCCTGCTCATCTCCGCGGTCTTGGTCATAAACGTGGTCGCGCGCGTGGGCCTGCGGAAACTCTCGAAGGTATAAATGAAAGGGGTTTGTCCGAAATTTGTTGGAGGAAGAAGTCTTGATGAACGAAGAGAACGACGCGCTGAGGGGCGAACGGCAGCCGTTGAAACGCGGTGAGCCGTCGGACCAGTCGGCTCCGCTGATCCAACTGACAGACTTCAGCGCCTTCTACGGCGACGTCGAGGTCCTGAAGAACATCAATCTCTCGATAGAGAGCAACAAGATCACCGTCGTCATGGGTCCGTCGGGGTGCGGCAAGAGCACCCTGGTCAGGACGCTGAATCGGATGAACGACGAGGTGCCGGGGTTCAGGATCAAGGGCAAGATACTCCTCGACGGGGAAGACATCTACGCTCCCGGGGTGGACCCTGTCCTTCTAAAGACCAGAGTCGGCATGGTCTTCCAGAAGCCAAACCCCTTCCCGATCTCAATCTATGACAACGTCGCCTTCGGCCCGAGAATTCACAAGCTCGCGAAAAACAAGGAGCAGCTCAACGCCATAGTCCGGGAGAGCTTGCAGTACGCTGCCCTCTGGGAGGAGGTCAAGGACAGGCTCGAGAAGAACGCTCTGGGGCTGTCTGGTGGCCAACAGCAGCGGCTCTGCATCGCGAGGGCGCTTGCCGTCAAGCCCGAAGTGATCTTGATGGACGAGCCCGCGTCGGCGCTCGACCCTGGCGCGACCTACAAGGTCGAGGAGCTGATGGTCGAGCTCAAGGAGAAATACACGGTCGTCTTGGTCACCCACAACATGCAACAGGCCGCGAGGGTGGGAACCAGCGTCGCCTTCCTGTACAGAGGGGAGCTTGTGGAGTTCGGCGCTGCGTCCGACGTCTTCGAGAACCCGAAGAACCCTCTCACCGAGAAGTACATCAGAGGGATCCTTTGACTAGAGTGATGCCGAAGCGACGGGCCTGAAAAGACGGGTCGAGTGAAAACAGATGCCCAGACTCATGGACCTCGGGATGGAGAAGCTGACAAACCTCCTCCTCGAGATGGGGGAGCTCTCCGTACAGACCGTGGAGACCGCGATGGAGTCATACCGGACTGGAAAGAGCCTCGAGGAGGTCAACAAGTGGTCAAACAGGCTCAAGCAGCTCGACGACCAGGTCAGCGAACTGGCGATCGAGCTGATCGCAAGGTTCCAGCCGGTGGCCTCCGACCTGCGCTACATCAAAGCCTGCATCGAGATCTCGTACGGGTTCTACAGGTACGGGCGGTACGCGCACGACATCGTCGAGGTCCTCGACATGTTCGGAGACCCCGCAAAGTGCGATCACGCGGTCGTCGAGGCCGCCGCCGAGAAGACCAAAGAGATGATCAAGCTCAGCGTGGAGGCTTTCGCGAAGAAGGAGATGGATCTCGCGAAGAAGATAACGTACATGGATGACTACGTCGACAACGCCTATCGTGACTACATCAAGAAGCTCATGAAGTCGAGGCAGGTCGAACTTCGTTGCGCCCTCTCATCTACGCTGGTGCTGCGCTACCTCGAGAGGATAGCCGACCACGCGACATACATCGGCAACTCCGTGGTCTTCATCGTCAGTGGCGAAGAGCCCGCAATCCGCGAAAAAAGCTAGACTCTCCTCGACCTGATCACGAAGAGGGCCACGGCCCCGATCAGCACGAACTGCAGGGCCGCCCCTCCGGTGAAGATGAGGAACGCCACCACCTGGCCGCTCTCCGCAAAGGAGTAGTGCGTGGGCTGGGGGAGCGAGACGGCCAGGGTTATCACCGCGAGGACAACGGCCATGTAGGGCGCCCATCTGGCCTTGCGCGAGACGGCCACGGCGCAGACGATCCATATGAGCTCCCCCACGAGTATCGAGGGGAAGAGGAAGCTGGGGGTGCCAGGGGTCCCGGATAGGACGTAGAGGAAGAGCACGCCGAGCACCACCGAGGCGTAGACGAGCCAGGCTATGGCCCTCTCGAGACGCGTCACGCGCGAGCGGGACCGGCGTTCGTATTTCAAGGATACGGCGCCCGGAATTCTTTATACGCTCTAGCGACGAGTGAGACCGTCGCCGGATGGCCATCGACCTCGGATCCTTCGTAGCCTTCGACGTATCCTCCTTCGTGGCGTCATTCGTCCTCCTCTTCTCCGTGTTCGACGTCATCGGGACCGTCCCCCTGTTCCTTGCCCTCACACAGGACTTCCAAGAACACCGCGTCCGGATAGTGAGGGACTCTGTGATAATCGCGACCGTGATCCTTCTCGTCTTCGCCTCGGTGGGTCAGCTGATCTTCCAGGTCCTGGGGATCACCATCAACGACTTCAAGATCGCCGGCGGGATAATCCTCTTCATCATAGCCGTCGACAACCTCAGGGGCAAGATCTCCCAGACGAGGACCATCGCCGCCACCGAGATCGCCGCTTTCCCCCTGGCGACGCCGCTCCTCGCCGGGCCGGGGGCGATCTCCACGGTCATGATCTACGCGAACCCGCCGTACGGGCTCCTCGAGATCTTCCTGGTCATCCTGCTCAACTCCTTCATCGCCCTCGTGATCCTCGAGAGGGCGTCCTGGGTGCAGAAGGCGCTCGGCAACAACGGGACGCAGGTCTTCACCAGGATAGTCGGGCTCCTCATCGCCGCGATAGGGATCGCATTCATCAGGGAGGGCGTGGTAGCGATCATCCAGTCGGCGGGCGGCGCGGGCTAGATTGCCGAGGGTCACCTACAAGGTCGTGATCTCGGGCCTCGTCCAGGGCGTCTCGTTCAGGGCCTCGATGAGGGACTCCGCCCTGCGCCACGGCGTCCGGGGCTGGGTGAGGAACAGGGAGGACGGGGCGGTCGAGGCCATTCTCCAGGGAGAGGAGGCGCAGGTGGCCACGCTGCTCGAGTGGGCTCGGGAGGGCCCGCAGGGGGCGAAGGTCGCCTCGGTCGAGAAGCGCGAGCTGCAGGATTTTCCCCAGCAGGCGGGGTTCCGCGTCCTGGTCAAGGGTTAGCCAGCGCGCGGCCAACCATTAAATCCGGTGACGGGCAGGGACGGGCCACCCTTGAAGACGGTAGCGCTGATCAGAGGCGACGGCACGGGCCCCGAGCTCGTCGACGCGATGCTCCTCGTCCTGAAGGCGGGCGGCGCGAGGGCGGAGTTCGTGACGTGCGACGCGGGGGCGGAGTGGTGGGAGAAGCACGGAGGCCCCAGCATGGTCCCTGAGGAGACCTGGCGCGCTCTCGAGGACGCCGACTGCTGCTTCAAGGGGCCGACGACAACCCTGACTGCCCCGGGGACGCCTAGGAGCGTGGCCGTCAGCATAAGGCAGAGGTTCGACCTCTACGCCAACGTGAGGCCGATCAAGACGTTCCCGAACCAGGTGGGCCCCCTCGGGAAGGTCGACTTCGTGATGGTCAGGGAGGGGACGGAGGGGCTCTACTCCGGGATCGAATACAAGCTGAGCGACGACGCGGCCGTCGCGATACGGCTGATCACGAGGAACAAGTCGACCAAGGTGACGAGGTTCGCGCTGGAGGAGGCCAAGAAGCGCGGCTGGAAGAAGGTCGTGGTCATCTCCAAGGCGAACATCCTGAAGCTTACCGACGGGATCTTCTTGGACGCGGCCAGGCAGAACGCAAGGGCGTACCCGGGGATTGAGCTCGAAGAGGTGTTCATCGACAACTTCTCCCAGCAGCTTGTGAAGAACCCGCAGCGATTCGACCGCAACGTCATCGTCGGGACCAACCTGTTCATGGACATACTCTCCGAGGAGGCGTCAGGCCTGGTGGGGAGCATCGGCATGATCTACTCCGCGAACTTCGGAGACGGGTACGCGATGTTCGAACCCGCCCATGGGAGCACGCCGAAGTACGCGGGGAAGGACAAGGTGAACCCGACCGCGACCATACTCTCCGCCGCGTGGATGCTGGACTACATCGGCGAGAAGCGGGCTGGGAAGGCGATCTTCGACGCGACCATGAGGGTAGTGTCCTCGAAGAGGCATGTGACCTACGACCTCGGGGGAAAGTCGGGGACCAGCGCGATGGCAGAGGCCATCGCCAAGCTGGTCCGATGACCCGAGATCGGGCGGACTCGCTCGGGACCGCGGGTCTCACAAACTTTATCTAGATTCCGAGAAAGTCGGACCTCGTATGAGTCATCTCGTCAGGAACCTTGACGCCGAGATCGAGAGGAGCAGCCTGCTGAAGCACTCGTTTTACAAGATGTGGTCCGAAGGGAAGCTGAGCCGAGAGCACCTGGCGGGCTACTCTCGGGAGTACTTCCAACTCGTGAGGGCCGTCCCCGAGCTGGTCGAAAGCATCGGGGTGTTCGTGAACGACGCGCCCACGAAGGCGGTCGTCTCGGGCATAATGGAGGAGGAGACGGAGCACGTCGAGCTTTGGGCGAAATTCGCGGCCGCCCTAGGGGTGCCGCGGACGGCGCTCATGGGCTACCACGGGACGCCAAAGACGAAGGGCGCGCTCTCCGGCCTGAGATCGGCGACGGAAGAGTCGCTGTGCCAGGGTGCGGCGGCGATGTATGCGATAGAGAGCGAGCAACCAAAGATAAGCCGAACCAAGCTCGACGGCCTGAAGGCGTTCTACGGCATGAGCGGCGACGAGGACGGGACGATCTACTTCAGGGAGCACGAGGTCGCGGACGTGAGGCACGCCGCGGTGTGGAGGAGCATACTCCAGAGAGAGGTGGCCGGCGGCGACGAACGCGCCTCTCTCGAGGCGGCCGCCCTTTCATCGAGCGCTCAAAACACGATCCTGGACTCCGTCATGGAGACCTACGTCACCCCGACCATCTCGTGAGACGCCACGGGTGCGCGTGCCGCGCCGCACGCTCGGCGCCCCGCCCAGCTCCACAGCCTAAGACTTATCATTCGGCAAGGCCGGGTATTCTTTCGGTCCCCGAGTGATGGACACCGTCTTCATCGAGAATCTGCGCCTTGACTGTCGGGTCGGCGTGACCGACGAGGAGAGGCGTCTGCCCCAGAAGGTCCTGGTGGACGTGACGCTAACGCTCGACCTCAGCCGTGCGGCCTCGAGCAAGAAGATAGGGGACACCGTCGACTACCGTGAGGCGAAGCGACAGTTCTCGCAGTTCGTCTCCAGCGGCGAGTTCGTCCTGCTCGAGACCCTCGCAGAGGGGGTGGCTGCGCTCGCGTTGGGCCGGTTCGAGGTCGAGCGGGTGGCCGTCAGGGTGCGCAAGGAAAAGTACTCGGTCGAACCCTCCATCGGCATAAGGATCGAAAGGGCCAGGGGGCCTGGGTCTCGGTAGAGTGCGTGATAGGGCTCGGCTCCAACGTGGGTGACAGAGAGGGCAACCTCCGACGCGCCGTCTCGGCCATAAAGGCCCTGTCGAGGCTCGTCGCGGTGTCTTCGGTCTACGAGACGGAGCCCATGTATCGTGAGGACCAGGCCTGGTTCCTAAACTGCGTCGTCGTGGTGGAGACCGACCTGGAACCGCGTGCGTTGCTGGCGTGGCTGAAGGACACGGAGACGGAGATGGGGAGGGACCGGCACGCGGCCAGAAACGCCCCACGGGTCATCGACATGGACATCCTGTTCTACGGAGAGAGGGTCGTCTCGGAGCCTTCCCTCAGGGTCCCTCATCCCGGGGTCGCGGAGAGGGCCTTCGTGCTGGTTCCGCTCAACGAGGTCAGGCCTCTGCTCGTCCATCCCGTCTTGAGGAAGAGCGTGGGCGAGCTGCTGCGGGAGCTTCCCGCGCGCAAGGGGGTCGTCAAGAGGCCCGGCCTCCTCTCGGGCCTCTCGCCCTCACAGCCTCGGCTGCCCGGACAGCCTGCAGAGTCTCCCTGACGTCGTGGGTCCTCACGAGCTGGGCGCCGTTGGACACCGCGATCGCGGTCACCGCGAGCGAGCCTGCGAGCCTCTCCTCGGGCGTCTCCAGCCCCAGGATCTTCCCCAGGAACGACTTCCGCGACAGCCCCACCCCCAGAGGCCTTCCCAACGGCCTGAGCCTCCTCAGGTTTGCGATGACCTCGCAGTCCCATTCGTACCAGGGCATCAGGGTCTGCCGAGAGGACGTCCTGCTACCAGGGTCGTTCCTGAAGAAGCCGATCCCGGGGTCGAGCACGACCAGGCGCTCATCTATCCCCGCCCTCTCGGCTATCCTGAGGGTCTGCCTCAACGAGCGACTGACCAGCGGGATCGGTCGCATCCTGGAGCTCCCGGCGGAGTGTGCCATCGCCAGAAGCGAGGCCCCCCTCTCCCTCACAACCTTGGCCATCGCGGGGTCGCCCTTCAACCCCGAGACGTCGTTGACCACCGAAGCCCCTCTCCTCAGCGCGACTTCGGCGACCGAGGCACGGACCGTGTCGACCGATATGGGGGTCCTTCCCGCTCCGGCCTCCAGAGCCGCGCCCAGCCCGGCCAGCACGCGCGACTTCTCGACCTCTTCGGTGACTCCCACGTCGAGGTAGGGGGCCGTCGAAGCACCCCCGATGTCTATCAGGTCGGCGCCCTCTTCGACGGCCTGCCTTACGCGCACCGCGACCGAGCTCGCGGATCCCGCGACGGAGCCCTTGTAGAACGACTCGGGGCTGACGTTGATCGCCGCCATCATCCGGACCGGAAACCTGTCGCCCACCAAAACCGACCCGAGACGCGCGCTGGCGGTCAACTGCACTCATACGTCCCTCCTCGCCGAGATAAATGCTTGAGTCATCGCGCGTGAGGCCAGAAGGGCGCACCGCCGCCGCTCCGCGACAGGGCCTCGGCGCTGCTAAATTTTTAAGGCCCCTCCCCTGGCCGGGACGACGGGATGGCGACGAGCGACGACGAGCTCAGGCGCAACGCTGACCTGAAGCTTTGGATGGAGACGAGGATAGGCGAACTTCAGGAAGAGGTCGACAGGCTGAAGGAAGCGCTCGCCGTGATAGACTCCGTGCTCCGCGCCTCGAGCTTCAAGCCTGCCGCAGCGTTGGCATCGGCCGGGCCTCGCGCCCCGGCCGGCGAGCCGACGGAGCTGACGGGCGAGCCCATCCCGGAGATCCGCGAGCTCAAGAAAGACAGAGGCGGCGAGACCATCGCCGTCGCGCAGGTCACGAGGCAGAGGCTGAAGATAGAACCCGTCGCGGAGGCCACGCTCAGGGCGGAGACCCCTCCCTTCAAGTCGTTCCTCCTCGGCAAGATACTCTCCGGGATGAAGTCGGCGGACGAAGACTCCATCGCGAAGGGCCGCCTCAAGAAGGGGGAGGAGTTGAGATACACGCTCACCGAGAAGGGCGGGAAGATCACCGCCCTGGTGATCGAGAACTACCGCGAGAAGGAGAGGATGACGGAGATACTCAACACCGTCGCTTGGACGTTCTCGAGGATGCTCGAGAAGTAGCCACCGTCACTTCCTCACCGTGATGCCGCGCACCATCTCGAGCCCCTCTAGCTCCCCGATCACGTCGCCTCCGACCGCCCCCTCGACGATGAGGGTCAGGTTCGCGTCCCTGACCATGTCAGGGTCGTCCGCGAGCGCCTGCCTTACGACTATCCCGTGCCTTGCGAGGACCCCCGTCACCTCGGAGATGACGCCCGCCGCCCTCGGGTCCGCCTCTATGATGATGGCCGAGCAGCCTATGCTAGAGACGACGTGGAGGAGGCTCGCCCCGACCGGGGTCACCCCGGAGAAGATGGAGAAGAGGAACGGGTCGGCCCCTATCTTTTCAGCCGTCTGCTTGACCACGCGCCTGTCGGTGCCCGCGTCCCTCGCCAGCGCCGAGTAGTCGACCTCGAGGCCGCCGACGAAGAGCCTCCCCTCCTTGGAGACCCTGATCCCATACTCGAGCATCTTTCTCACGACCTTCAGCCTCGAGCCCTGCCTCGGGAACTCGCGCTCGATGGAGGGCCAGAGCCCCTTCAGCTGGTTCCTCTTGGCGGTCGTCTCTGCGCCGGCCCCCCGTTCTTCCGCTCTAGCCGGCCCGCGGGGGGCTCTCCCCGTACGCCTTGGTCACCGTGACCCCGTCCACCAGCACCCACGGGCAGAGCGTGGGGTTATCCACCTCCCACCACTGCACCCACTCCCTATCCTTGGAAAGCAGGCGGATCGAGGAGAACATCCTCTCGAGGCTGTCGCTTATCCTGATGCCCTTTATCGGGGCCCGAACCTCGCCTGACTCGACGAGGTAGGTCCCGTCGCGGGGGACGGTGGAGAACTCGCCCGTCCTGTAGTTCTTGAATCGTGTATACCAGTTGCTAGTGAGCACAAGGCCGTGCTTCATCTCCCTCACCATCTCGTCGTAATCGGAGTCCCCGCGTGCGACCTCCAGGTTCCAGGGGCCAGGCTCGATCAGCCCGGCGTTCCCGGTGGTCTTCGTCTTGAACCTCTTTGCCGTCGAGAGGTTGTGCAGGTAGCTCTTCAGGACTCCCCCCTCGATCAGCTTCGTCGTCTGGGTGGGCTGGCCCTCGTCGTCGAAGGTCCTCGCCGCTAAGCACCCGTCCCCCTTCCCTAGGTCGGTCAGATCCAGGGACTCCGAGGCCACCTTCTTGCCCAGCTTGTCGGCCAGGTACGACGTCCCCGCCTCCACGCTGAAGGCTGAGGAGAACTCGCCCACGAGCTGGAGCAGGTTCGAGGCGACCGTGGGGCTCATCAGGACCTCGTACTTCCTGGCCTCCCCGCTGAGCCCCCTGGCGTCCCTCATCCTCTTCGAATGAGACCCTGCCGTGGCTCCCGCCCTCCCGGGATGGAAACCGCGGACGTCAGCCGAGCAGGAGAGGCCGTGCCCGCTCGCGTCCTTGTCGGTGAACGCCCTGATGTTCAGGAGTATCTTTGAGCTGGCGTCTCTCCCGACCGCTCCGTTCGAGGCCGCTATGTGGTGCGACGTGACCCCTGCCTCGAGGCTCCCCGCGGTCCTCCTCGCGCCCGCCGACTCGGCGGAGCCTATCGCCTCCTCGACGTACCCTGCGAGCAACCCCTCGGCGCTCTCCAGCCTCTTGTCGTGGCTCGCCTTGGGCCTGAACTCGCGCCCGCGCGGGGGCAGAGGGACGTAGCCGGGGTCCTTCGGAAGGCTCATCATGCTCTTGTAGAGCAGGCCGATGAATCGCTCGAGGCTCGCCTTCTCGGGATTCGACGAGCTCCCTATGATCCGCCTGCCGCCCTTCGCGAGGTACACCATCTGCCCGCTCTCGGTCACGCTCTTCGTCACGGTGACGGAGCTGTTGGCGAACCTCGACATCCGCTCGTTCGAGATCGCCGTGAGGAGTATCGCCTCGTCGGCGCCGAGCTTCTTGGCGACGCCCACGCCGAACTCGTTCGACTCTTCGGGGCCCATCATCTTCGCCATCTCCCTAACTACCTCCGGCTATCCTGACACCCGCGAGGAGAGTGTCAGGCCCCCCCGTCCAGACGGGGATCCCCTGCATCGGGTCTCCCTTCCCGCAGTTCGCCGCCTCGAACTCGAGCCGCTTGCTCCTCCCCTTCACGCTCCCCCACAGGGCTGGCGTGGTTATCTCCAAGACGGGGGCTCTCACGAGCTTGGTCGTCTCGCCGTTCTTTATCAGATACGCCTCGAGCCCCGTGTACCTCTGGTTCAGGCGCTTGTCGTCGATGTTCCACTCCGTGAACGACTTCAGGTAAATCCCGTCCTTCACCTCCTTGAGGAGCTCCTCCGTCGTGGCGTAGTCGCCGGGCTCGACGAACGTGTTGGACATCCTGATTATGGGCTCCCTGTCGAAGGCCGCCGACCTCGAGGAGCCGTTGTTCCGGACCCCGAGGAGCGAGGAGGTGGCCCTGTTCTGCAAGAACTCGGTCACCTTCCCATTCACGATGAGGTGCCTCTTCTTGGCCACGACCCCCTCGTCGTCGACGGGGGCGTAGCCGTTCGAGTGGGCGAGCGTGGGGTCGTCGCTCACGTTCGCCTCTTCGCTCCCGACCTTCATCCCCAGGCTGTCTTTGGAGAGGTAGGACTCGCCCGCCTGCGCCCCTTCCCTGCCCAGGATCCTGTCGGCCTCCTGCGGGTGTCCCACGGACTCGTGCGCGGCTATCCCAGAGAGCTCTGGCGAAAGGACGACGTCCATTATCCCAGTGGGGGCCTTCTCCGCCTCCATCAGGACTTCGGTGAGCGTCCGCGCCTCGGCCTCGACGAGCTCGAGCAGCCTTATCCTTCTGACTATCTCCAGCCCACCCGTCTCGCCTTGCTGGAGCGTCCTCTGGGCGGCGTCCCCGCCCTTCATGGCTGTGAATATCCCGAAGAAGTTGAAACGGGGGACCCTGCTCTCGACCCTTGCGCCGTCGCTCGTGACGATGTACTTTTCCTCGACGCCGGCCGAGGCGACCATGATCCTGTTGGGGATCTTGACGCCCGCCCCTGCCTGGAGCGCCACCACCCTCTTGTCGATCTCCAGGAGCACCGACTTCAACCAGTTGGGGTCCGCCCCCTCCACGGGCTCCTTCTCCTCGACCCTCACCTTGCGCGCCGAGGACTTTGAGTCGCCCATCGCGATCGGCTCCTTTACGACGCGCGCGGAGGACTTCGCCATCCTGACGGTCTTTGCGGGGATGTCCCTGACCTTCTCCTTCGAGAGGAGGTTCGTGGCGCTGAAGCCCATCGCCCCGCCCGCGATGACCCGCACGGCGATGCCGAAGCTGTCCTCGATCATCGATGGCTGGGGCTCGCCGTTCTTGAGCAGGAAGCCTGTTCCTGTCCCGCCGTGAACCCTCGCCTCGGCGTATTCTGCGCCGAGCCTCCGCGCCTCCTTGACGCAGTAGTCGGCTAGGTCTCTGTATTCTTCAAGCAGCATTCGGCGCCCTCCATTCTCCCTAGGGGCGAGCCCCTGCGTTCGTTATTTCTACCTTGCTGTGTCTCCTACCTCACCTCGATCCACTCGTTCCTGACCGGAAGCATCCCGACCTCCGGTTTCTCGAGGGCGAACTTCAGGAAGAGCTCCGGGTGCTCGGTGTGGATGGGTGCCACCTTCTTCGCCCCAATGCCGCTGACCAGGCTCCGGAGCTGCTGGGGCATGATGTGCCCCGAGACGTGGATGTGATACAGGGGCATCCCGTAAAAGTCGAGCCACTCGATCAGCCTCTGCATGTCGAGTTCCATCTCCTCGTTGTAGGGCTCGGAAGACGAGAGGATGTAGACGCTCCCCGGGCTGGGCTTCACCCCCACCATCCCCTCCATGTCCGAGAGGGAGGTGGCCACCACGTAGGTCTTGGGAGAAGAGGTCAGGTCTTCAGACGTTATGACGTCCGCCTTCTTCGAGACCTGCTCCTCCCACTTCTCGTACCTCTTCTTGTTCCTCCTGTAGATCACTACGTCCCCCTTGCCGAGCCTCGGCAGCCCGTCGATGGGCTCGCCGTCGAGCTTGGAGATGAGGTAGGCCTGGCGCATCGAGATGGCGAGCTTCCGATCCGCCGCCTCGGCGGCCCTGTGGAAGGAGGTTAGCCTGTCTGTGTCCATGCCCGAGAAGCTCGTCATCACAAGCCCCTTCGCCTCGCGGGTCACGCCGGCGAGCTTCTGGGCTACCTCTTCCTCGCTGGAGACCGCCCCGCCGACCATGTTCGTCGCTTCCGTGAGCAGGAGGCTGGCGTCGCTCTCGGCCGCCACCCGGGCGAAGTCGTGAGTCAGGTGAGATGCCCTCCCGTGCGCCCTGAGGTCCCCCGTGTAGACGAAGGAACCGGTCGAGGTCTCGACCACGAGGCCGTAGGCACCTGGGATGCTGTGGTCCACGTGGACGGGCCGGACTGTGATGCTCCCGACCTTCACCGAGGCTCCGCTCCTGAAGGTCTTGTACACGAGGCCCTTGTAGTCGGTCTCGAAAGATGCCCGCTTGGTCTCTGTGATCGCGGCCATCAGCCTCTCCGTAGTCTCCCCGCAGTGGACAGGCACGTCCCTGTGCACCATCGAGAGGTAGCCGTAGTGGTCAAGGTGGGCGTGACTGAGGAAGATGGCGTCGAGCTTCCTCTCCCCGGTGTCCCAACTGTAGACGCCTTCGATGCTCGGAATTATTCCGAGGGTCAGGAGGCTCTCGGGCCGCCTTGGCGACACGTATGGGTCGGAGAAGAACCTCGCGCGCTGGGCTATCGACATCCCAAAGTCCAGCATCACCCGCGCGTCCTTGTCCTCGACGAGTATCTTGTTCCCGCCTATCTCGCCGACGCCGCCGAGGAGCGAAACGCGCGCCATGGGCCGACGAAAGCCCGCAAATATTTAAGTGGCCCATGCCGGCCTTCCTCAGGATAAGACGCATGCCCTCGCTCCGGCTCATAGCCGCCCTCAGCACGCAGTCGGACCTCTCGCAACCGGTCGTAATACTCGCCATAGCCCTCGGTCTGGCGGGCCTTGCGATCCTGTTGCTCTTCGCGAAGGGCAAGATCTGAGGAAAGCTTACCTAACGACCCCGTCGGCATGCGGTGCTGGATTTGCTCAAGGGGATAATCTTCGACCTGGACGGGACGCTCATCTCGCTCCACGCCGACGGCTCGGCGTTCAGGAGAGAGATCGTGCAGGAGCTCTCGCAGGGGGGGTTCAGGATGGACCTGATCCAGGCCGACTCGAAGGGCGTCTACGTCCAGGACATCCTCGACCGCGCGAGATCGCAGATAGACGACGGGCTCGTGAAGGCGGACTACGAGGACGTGAAGAGAAGGACCTTCAAGGCGCTGGACGCCCTAGAGGTGGAATGGATCCGGCACTCGCAGCTCCTCCCGGGCGCCGAAGTCATCCTCTCGAGGCTGAGCGGAGAGGGCAAGGTGCCCATCACCCTCGCGCTGCTCACGAACAGCGGCCGGGCGGCCACGCGGTATGCGCTAGAGGAACTCCACCTCGCCAGATACTTCCACAGGTCGTTCACCAGAGACGACCTCCCGGCCATGAAGCCCCGCCCAGCGGGCATCACGGCCGCTCTCGCGGAACTCGGATTGCAAAAGAGAGAGGTCCTATACGTGGGCGACAGCCCTACGGACATACTGGCATCGAAGGGAGCAGGCATCCGCGTGGCCTCTGTCGCGACCCACAGATACGACGAGGACGCGCTCCGCAAGCTAGGGCCCGACTACACCATAGGCTCGCTGGTCGAGCTCGAGCAGCTCCTTCCCCGACTGGCCTGAGCGCGCCTCTCACGAGAGCTTCATGCTGGAGAACCTCTCCCTGAACTCCTTGCTCTCCATCCTGACCCGCTCCAAGTCGTCCTTCACCTCGCTAAGGGCCTTCTCCGTGGACGACGCGTCCGCGAGCCGCAACGCCACCTCCATCGCCCTCCTCCTCGCCCGTGGGTCGATGTCCTTCACGGAAGCCTCCCTCACCGCGGAGAGCAGCCTCTTGTCGAGGAGCTCGGATGTCACGTCCAAGACCTGGGACCGTACCGCGTACTCCTTGTCCTCCAGAAGGAGCTCCTTCAGGGTGGCCACGTCCAGCTCCTCGAGCCATCCGAGCCTGGAGAGCCCCTTCAACGCGCCCACGCGGACCCGCGTCGGCTTACCGTAGGGGAGGTGCTTCCTGAGGAACTCCCTCGTCCTGGCGTCCTTGACGTAACCCAGCGCCTCCAGGCAGGCCTCGGTGACCGCCTCCTCCGGCGAGGGCGTCCCGACCGCCGAGGTGATCACGTCGAACGCGTCAGGGAGCCGCGCCTTCCCGTAGGAGACCGCCGCCTGGCATTGGACGTACGGGCTCTCGTCCTTGCGGAGCGCGGCGAGGAGCGGCTTCGCCACCCTCGCGTCCTTGAACTCCCCGAGAGCCGCCACGACCGCGCGCCTCACCCTCCTGTTGCTCAAGCCCGAAAGGCCGATGAGCGCCTCGAGGGCGTCCTTGGTCCCGATCCTGCCCAGGGTCTTCGCGGCCTCAGACCGGACCGAGAAGTGATGGTCCTCCCTCCTGACCGCCCTCTCGAGGGCCTGGACCACCTCGGGGGCACCGCTGAACGAGGCGAGCCCCTCGGCCGCCCTCCTCCTGCTCGACGCGTCGACGCTCGCCTCGAGCTGGCTCAGAAGCATCGAGACGGGCTTCTCGAACTTGACCTTCTTCAGCAGGCGCTCCTCCGGGTCGAACTCCACGATGGTAGGCTTCCACGGCAGCTCGAAGTGGAACCTCTCCTCCCTCGAGCCGAGGCGGACCCGCTTGACGTGCCTCCCTCCGTTCTTCGCCGACCCGGCCGCGCCGGGGACGTAGAACGCGATGTCGCAGGGGAGCGAGAAGACGGGCGTGATCTCGTCGGTGAGCTGGGTCTGCTTGACCCCGACCTCTGCCGTGTGCGTGCCCTCGTCCCACGAGTAGCTGACCTCGAACTCCGGGTGCCCTCCCTTGAAGAAGGCCTGCTCGAAGTAGCCCTCGAGGGAGAGCCCGCTCTTCTCCTCCATGACCTTCATGTAGTCGTGCGTGTCCGCGTTCGAGCCGGCGTACCGCTTCAGGTACTCGCTGGTCGCGTCGAAGAACACGTCGTCGCCAAGGATGTATCTCAGCTGGTGTATCATCCAGGCGGCCTTCTCGTATGCGTAAGAGTCGAAGACGTCGTCCGAGTAGACGTAGACGTCGTCGACGATGGCCCTCCTGTACATCGTGTCGTCCTCCTCGAAGTAGGTCTCCGCCTTTGAGTGCATGTCGTGGCGGAACTCGTCCTCGCCGAACTTCTCCTTGGTGTAGAGCGCCTGGAAGTAGGTCGCGAAGCCTTCGTTGAGCCAGAGGTGCGACCAGTGCTTCGCGGTGGCCAGGTCGCCGAACCACATGTGGGCGAGCTCGTGCGCGACGAGCTCGATGTGGTTCCTGTCCGGCCTCGAGTACCTCGCGGCGTAATCCTCCTCGGACCTCTCGTCGGGGAACCTGGTGTCGGTGAGGGTCGTCGCGCTCACGTTCTCCATGCCTCCGATGAGGAAGTCGTGGACCGCGACCTGCGAGTACTTCTCGAAGGGGTACTTCATGCGCGTGAGGGACTCGAAGACCCTGAGCATGTCCGGAGTGAGCCCAAAGAGCCGGAGCGCGTCGCCGCGCTTCGACTCGGGGAAGTAGTATTGCAGGGGCACGCCGGCTGCCTCGTCCTCGATCACGCCGAACCTGCCCACGACGAACGAGTTCAGGTACGCGGAGTGGGGGACGTCCTCCTTCCAGTGGAAGGTGACCCAGCCGTCCGCCTGCTCCTTCGAGACTAGCCTGCCGTTTGAGATCACGAGGTACCCCTCGGGGACGGTGACCACCATCTCGGAGGTCGCCTTGTCGTTGGGGTGGTCGTGACAGGGGAACCAGTACCTCGAGAAATCCGGCTCCCCCTGGGACCACGCCTGAACCGGCTTGTCCGGGAACTCCTCGTCTGGAGAGATGAAGTAGACGCCCTGCCGCGGCTCCGAGGAGTAGTCCACCCTCAGCTCGTGGGCCGCCGTGGCGAGAGGCCCCGGCGGGGAGACCGTCAGGACGTTCCCGTCGTGCTCGAACGGGACCCGCACCCCGTCGAGCGTGACGCCGAGGATGCGCATCTCCCGCGCGTCGAGGTGCAGCGCGCCGATTCCTTCCCTCAGCGGGATGAGCTTCGTCCTGCAGGCCCCGCTTATCTGCTTCTTCTCGAGGTCGACCTTCAACTGGATCGTAATGTGCTCAGCGTGAAATTCCTTGTCAGGGGGCAGGTGCCGGGACGCCCCTGGGATGTGAAAATCTCCTTTCTTGCTAGGCATAGGCGCCATGAGCCCGTTTTGGGCCTTGAAAAAGCATATTGGCGGGAGAAATGACCACCAGAAACAACCAGAAGTCCTGCGTCACCCGTAGGCCCTCGTCGTCGCCATTAGCAAGTGTAAACCCAATCACATCAAAAGGCTATAGCTATCAAAAGGCCATAACTAGCAGGATGTCGATTACGCTGGTAGAGGCGCAGGCGAGGCGAGAGGTAGAACGGAGCCTCAGGAGCATAGGCCCCAGCGAGTCCGTCGAGAGGTTCCTCAACTCATACGGCAAGGTGAGGGTAAGGGCGGTCTACGGCGCCCACCTGTCTCGCTATTTCGACTGGCTGAAGGAGAAGGGCATCCTCCTCACGCCTGACGAGTTGATTAGGGACAATCTCGGGTGCATCTACAGGTCAGAGCCGGAGGACGTGGCTACGAAACGCAAGCACAGGGCGTGGCTCGAAGAGTATGTGAACGTGAAGATGGCCGACGCCTCGAACTCCTACAGGCGGGTTGGCGCGTCGGTTGTGAAGGGCTTCTACGACAGGAACGACTCTCCGTTCTACGGGAAGCTGAACCTCGCCGAGGGCGGACCCGACGCCCCTTCCAAGGCTCTGAAGGCCGAAGACATACGGAAGGTCTTGCTTTCCTTGCCAGTCCAAGTCCGGACGCCTCTCCTGATAGAGTGGCAGAGCGGGG
>DATLRR010000030.1:0-44449 GCA_035534595.1 Nitrososphaerales archaeon | reverse complement strand
TCCTGCCAGATTTCACTGACGAGCCTGACGCTCGCGAAAGCGCCCGTCTGAAGAGCGCTCACAACCTCGGGCGCCTGCGTCACGGAAGTCCTCGTGGGGTAGTTGTGGTATCCGCCGAGGAGCTTGGCCTCTTGCGTCCCCTTGGCCGTCGCCCACTGGACCCAGAGCCACGCCATCTCCGGGTTTTTCGAGTAGCGGGAGACGCCGACGCCCGACCCGGCGTATGGATGGAATCTTCCTGCAGGGCCCGCCGGGTTCTGCGCGTAGCCCATCAGGCCGGGGACCAGCGACCGTTGTGAGTCGTTCAGCCAGTTCGTGTACCCGTCGAACATCAAGGCTTGGGCCGCCAACTCGTGAGAGACAGACTGGAATACGCCATCCCAGGTGTAGGTTGCGGAGCCGGGGTCAGAATAAGGCTCGAACCGGATGAAATCTTCTAGGGCCGCCAGTCCCGTGTCCGTGTCCACGGTCGGGGTGATCGTGTTCCCGTCCACCGCCCAAAGGTCTCCTCCGAAGCTGGCAAGGTGCGCCTGGTATTCGTAGATTATGGAGACGTCGAAATTGGCCATGCTCGCGGACGCGAACGGGGCCAATCCCGATTTCTGGATGGCCTGGCAGTTCGCGAAATGGTCGTCCCAGGTGGCCGGGGGCGTGAGCCCGAGCTTCTCGTATATGTCGGTCCTGTAGAACAACGTCAAGGTCGGAGTGTCGAAGGGGAGGACCGTGACGTCGTTGGCTGAGCTCCCCCCGTTCCCGCCGGAGAGGTCAGGCGGGTAGGTCGCGATGCGGTCCCAAGAGAATCGGTGGAAGTCCGCGAAATCGATGTTTGGGTATGTCAGCTCCGGATACTCCGAGGCCAGCTCGTACGGAGAGAAGGGCAGTCCCGGAAAGACGCCCAGGTTCTCTACGTCTAGGCCGTAGGCGTCGTAGGCGCTGCTCTTCGTGTTGTTCATGAGAGAGACGTCCTGAAGTTGGAGGGCGTAGGGCAGGATGTTGTACTGGTCCCTAATCCCAGTGGCGTCCCCGAAATCGCTGTCGATGAGCTGCGTAGAGTACGGACCGAACTCGGCTTCGAGACTCACATTCATCGACTTACCCGAGTAGGGGCCCGCGACCGAGTGCAGCCAGCTCAAGAACTCCTGGTAGTCTGGAAGCGACGAATACTGCGTGCTCGTCGAAAGGGTCGAGCTGCTTGTCGGCTGTGAGGTGGAGGTCGAGCTTGCGACTCCCTTGAATAGGCTGGAAGATGCCAAGCCAGCGACTCCCACGGAGAGTATCCCCGCTCCAGCCAGACCAATGCCGTAGCGCAGAAAATGTCTTCTATCCAACGAGGCTGGACTTCCTTTGGGCTTCCTTTCGGAGCCGAAATGGCGGCGACGGGCGTGCATATAAGCGGTTCGAGCCTTGAACGGGTGCTTTCAATCTAGGTCGGTCTCCAACTGTAACTTGCCTCTATTCAATCTCAACAGCCATTTAAGATGGCAGGGTGCTCCCCAATGGCATGCCTCCCGTACGGAGGCCACCCCGCCGAAGGACGACTCAGAGTATTTCGAGAGGATGAGCAGAGCAATATTCACAGCCGGACTGAGCTGGAGCATGGTCGAGAAGAAGTGGCCGAACTTCCTGAAGGCCTTCACCTCCTTCACTCCCGAGAAGGTCGCCAGGTTGACCGAGAAGGACGTGAAGTCCCCGATAGACGACGAGGGGATAGTGCGAAACGAGCGCAAAATCAGGGCCACCGTTCACAATGCAGGCGAGTTCGTAGGTCTGAAGAAGGAGTTCGGCTTCTTCGGGGCATACGTCGCTTCGTTCGGGAAGGAGGAAGGCAGACTCCAAGAGGACTTGCAGAAGAGGTTCAAGCACGTCGGCGGGTCTACCGCGAGGATGTTTCTCTGGTCGGTCGGATACCCTCTTACACCGAACTCCGAGGAGAAGAAGTGGATGGCAAGCAACAAGGGGTGAGCTCACTTACTCAGTGCGGGCCCACTCGCCCCAGAGCGCGCGTCCAAGCACGCTATCGGCCCGATTCAGGAAATACCGCAAGAAAATTGACGCCAAAGCTCTAATAGCGGGGGGTCGAACGTATATGCACCGGCCCGATTGAGAGAACTTAGGTGGTTTTGATTCAAAAGAGAGCGTTCGTGCTGGTCACAGTCTATAGCGACGCCGACCGGTCCGGTCTTTTCGAGATTCGTGAGATTCCCTCGGTCACACAGGTCGACCTGGTGCTAGGGGCATTCGATGCCGTCGTTACGGTAGAATGCGAGGACGAGAAGGCGATCGAGAGGGCGGTGACGAGCATCTCAAGGACGAGGGGCGTCAAGGAGGCGAAGCCCCTTGTCGAGGCCGAGGTCAGCTCCCCCGGGGGCATGAAGCAGGTAATAGGCCGCGCCTAGCGTTACCCTGAAGACCCGTTGCAGCTCCGGAGCTCATAGCGATTCCCCGAGCCGCCCCTGGGCCGATTGAATCGCGGGCTCGTCCCCTCCAGGACCCCGGAGCACGTATGCCACGACGACCGCCAAAAGCGCACCGGCGACTGGACCCACGACGTAGACCCAGAGGTGAGAGAAGTCCGCGAGCAGGAGATCCGGCCCGAACGATCGGGCCGGGTTCATCGATGCGCCGCTGATGGGGCTCGCCCACAGGCCCGCGAGGGCTATGTATCCCCCCACCGCGATCGCCGCCAACGACCCCACGCTCTGCGCTTTGGACGCTGTCCCGAGGATCGTGCTCACCAGACCTAGCGTCAGCACGAGCTCAATCATCAGCGCCTGGAGGTCGGAGATCCCCGGACCCGGCTCGGTCGCGCCCAACATCCCGACCCGCCCAAACATCAGCCAGAGGAACGCGCACGCGATGGTCGCACCGAGGAGTTGTGCCGCGATGTAGCCGGGCACCCGCTTCCACGGAAAGTCCCCCCGCGCAGCGAAGCCGATGCTCACGACCGGGTTGAGGTGCGCTCCCGAGACCGCGCCCATGAAGAGGATGACGACCATGACCATGACCCCCGGCGCCACGACTGCCGCGACGCGACTGACCTCCCCTAGGCTCACCGCGTTCACAACGCTCGCCCCTGCGGCCACGACCACGAGGAAGAACGTCCCGAAGAACTCGCCGAACATCCTCCGGCCCTCCAGGCGGGGATTGGCGAAGTCGTTCTGGCGCCTCGCGGATGGACTGACAGGCTCACGCGGAATGGCCGAGTCTTTCGCGATGGAGGCCGCAAGGAGGGACGCGGGTCTTGACGATGAGCGCTCACTTTGACTTACGCTCCCATGTCGAGAGAAGGTCTTCTTCATGAAGCAAGGGCGAACCCAGACTGGCAATGATAAAGCTTGTTTGACCGCGACCGACGACTTGCCTCTTCGGGGCTCCTTTTTCAGACCTTCATCTGAAGGGCAGATTTGTCGAAAGCCCCTAGTGCGAGGGCGGAGGTCTCGACACGTCACGCGCAGAGATGTGCACGAAGATTCCGAGAAGAGACATCCTCTTTTCTACTGGTGGGCTGAAAGGGTGCCCACGTCATGAGCGTCAGCGACAAGGCAGCCACGGCACTCGAAGGCCTCGGCCTCACTAAGACGGAGATACGGAGCTACGCGGCGCTCCTCGAGGGCGGGACGATGACGCCCAGCGAGGTCAGCCGGGCAGCGAGGGTCCCCTACTCCAAGGTCTATCAGGCGCTCGAGTCCCTCCACAAGAAGGGTTGGGTCGACAGGCAGCGAAGCAGGCCGATCCTGTACACGGCAAAGCCTCCGGAGAGCGCGCTCGAGGAACTGAGGTCCCAGCACGAGTCAGAGACGCGCGAGATGGAGAAGATAGCCCTAGCCGAGCTGGTCAGCATCTACGAGAAGAAGGGGGAGCAGGAGCGGCCCGACATCTGGATCCTGAGGGGGACCTCGGAGATACTCTCGCGTGTAAAGAACACGATCGTTAACTCCAGGGACGAGCTGCTCATAGCACTCCCGGTCGGCGTCGCCCCCTTCGCTGACCAGTTCGCCCCGCTCCTCACGGCCGTAAAGGAGAAGGGCGTGAAGATCTCCATACTCACCTCGCTCGGCCTTCCGGAGGAGTCCCTCTCCGCGCTCGCGGCGAACGCGGAGGTGCGCACGAGGAGGATGATGTACGGTGGAGGCGTCATCGCGGATTCCAAGGACGTCGTCCTGCTCTTGGGCGGAGGGGAGAGCGGAGAGGGCGCCAGCTCGGCCCTCGCGATCTGGGCAGACCACCCCGGCCTGGCCAACTTCGCGCGAGACTATTTCCAGTTCCTCTGGAGCTCACGGGAGACGGTGAAGGAGAAAGGCTCGTCGGGCGCAGGAGGCGGGCGCGCTAGCTGAGGTGTCCTCCCTGAAGGAGTACGATCAGCATCGTGGCGTAGAGCACGACCAGGCTGACGACCAGGGTCTTCTCGACCCTGAGGCCTGAGGCGACGCTCATCCCGGCGCCCACGACCCCCGCTCCCCACGCCTGGAAGAAGGCGAACATCACGGTCACCGCAGCGCTATCCGCGAAGATCGAGAGCGGGAACGCGGCGGACGAGGGAGGTGACCCCGCCTCTATGAGGTGCAGCGTCGCGCCGAAGAGGCAGAGCGGGATGAACGACAGGGCCGTCGAGGTGAGGAGGGTGACCACGTCCCCGTGCACCTTGAAGGCGACCGCGAGCGCGACGTAGGCCGCGGCCGTTAGCGCGCCGAGGCTTACTGCATAGGTTCCGACGGACAAGAGCATGCTCGAGGAGGGAGAGAACGAGAAGAGGACGAGCTCATCCCCCGAGAGGAGAAGGAGGCCGAGCGCGAGCGCTGAGACCCCGATGAGGCTCGCGACCCCTCTGGATGTCGTCGAGGTCAGGGGGACGATTAGGCCCCTCGGGACGAACACCTCCCTGACGGAGCCCCCGAAGGTCTTCCTCTTCATCACCTTCTCGATCCCCTGCATCGACTGCGCAGGGGTCTTCTTCTCGTCGTTGAGCTGGGCGAAGACCTCCTCGCCCAGGCGGGTGAGCGTGTACCTGCGCTCAGGATCCCTGGTGACTATCTTCTCGAGCGTGTCCAGGTGGTGGTAGAGGGAGCCGGTCCTGACCCCCACCTCCGTGGAGAGCTCCTTCCAGGACCTTGGCTTCTCCGCGAGGAGCTCGATTATCCTCATGCGGACGGGATGGTTGATGATCCGCATGATCTTCGCCGAATCTAGCCCTTCGTCGCTCAATTGTTGCAACTTGTAATCACCATTCTAAAAGAATGACGGATGCGGAATCCGCTTTCCATGCTGGCGCCGCTATAGGCGCAGCCCGTAGGACTCGGCGAAGGTCTCGAACTGGTGGAAGTGAGCCAGGTACTCCGCTCCCTTGGCGCTGACAACGTATCTCACGCCGCTCTTGTCCTTCTTCTCGAGAAGCAGCTCTGCCGAGAGGAGCTGAGAGAGGAGCTGCTCGAGCCCCCGATAAGAGAGGTTCGAGCGTCTCATGAGGACCGATGGGCTGGCCCCGCCTTCGCCGCTGGAGTTGAGCGCGACGGAGAGCACGTCGGAGATTATCCGGAGCCTGTTGCGATATGTCTGCATTCTTGTCTTGCCACCAACTCGAAATTGTCTTCTATCACAGCAAGATGGAGAAGTATCTTCTTCTCGCGGCGTAGGCCGCGGCGAAGGCCAAGGTGACGACCAGGATCGAGCCCGCTAGGATAGGCGCGTCGAGCGCCAAAGAGGCCTGGATGTTGTGTACGAGCTGACCCGCTATCTGTATGAGGTGGAGAGAGAAGTGGGGTATAGAGACCAGGAGTTGGATCGAGTCGGCGGTCCCGATGAGGACGTACCTGGGAGGGTCGGAGGACGTTGGATTGAGCACCTGTAGCGCCGAGTTCGCTTCGACGACAGGCACCCCATCCAGGGTGACGTTCAAGGACGGATAGAGGGCCAGCGGAGCCGTCCTGCTCATGTTGATGAGAAGGACGCGAGGGCCGGTGACGTTCTCTCCTGAGATCGCGATTACCAGGCCGTTGCCGACCTGCTGCCCCACCGAGAGCGAGAACCTGGAGTCGAGCACGGTCGTGGAGCTGGCGAGGGGCGTGATTTGGACGGTGGCAGGGATGGTGAGGTTTGTCACGGCGTTTTGGATCTGCGCCTCGACCTCCGACCCTGCGCTTATGGTCGTCGCCGGTGTGGTCACGGTGCTAGTCACTTCGGACTGGGACGTCGCAGAACCCTCCGCCCCGCTCGATGTGGTGAAGGAGGTGGACGAAGACTCGGCGTTCGTCGGGACGATCACCGCGAGCTGAGTGTTGGGATCGCTGAGCATGACCAGCACCGGGCCGTTCGCATTGAACTCTGCGACGTCGGAAACGTCGTACACCTCGATGCCGATGAGATACCTGCCCGGGTTGACTTGGATGCTGGAGTGAAGCTCAGCCCCGCCTCCCCTGTTGGTGGTCATCGACCCCAAGTTGACGCTCGTCCCATTGAGGACAAGGGCGGCGCTGTACGTCGTCGACGGGTTGGCGTCTTGGAAGCCGAGCACGACCCTGAGCACGGAGTAGTGCGCGTCAAGGGTGACTACCGCGGTCCCGGAGGTCGCGAAGTGGTATCCGGGCGGGACGCCGCCGACGGCGGCGGGCTCGAGCTTGAAGCTCCACTCAGGCCCGAGTGGGTGCGCGGACCCAGTTGAGGTCGAGCCCGTGGACGAGCTCGTGGACGACGCCTGGACGACCACTGTAAAGCTGGAAGGGACGCTCGCCAGCACGACGGTGGGCGCGTTGAAGTTCGTCAGGTCGACTACGCTCAAGCTTAGGGCGAACTTCCCGGTCCCGAGGGTCGTGCCTGCCCGGCTGGTGGCGCTGCCCTCTGCGTTGGTCGTGTAGTTGCCTATCGTCCTCGAGGTCCCGTTGACGGAGAGGACCAGAGAGTAGCGCGCGTCCGGGTTCTGCCCGCTGAAGAGGAGGTTGAAGTAGATGCTGCCGCCAGTGACCGCGAACCCGCCGCTTCCCTTCCCGTAGAGATACCCTTTGGGTGCGGTAGGAACCGTGACAGGAGCGAATTGCAATTGGTCGACGGTTTCAGGCGGGGAGGTCGAACTCGTCGTCGTCGTGGTATGGCTGGTCGAGACTGTGGTGTCTCTCGTGGAGCTGCTGGACGAGCTCCTCGAGCTCGTGGTCGTGCTAGATGGCTGGGTCGTGACGGGGAGGGTGACCTGGATCGCCCTGGGGACGCTTACGGCCACGGGCGACGAAGTGTTCCCGAAGACGAACACGAGGAGCCCTACGTCGTAGGTGCCCGGCTCGAGAGTCACGTTTCCTTTGAAGACGCCTCCGCCGGTGGAGGTGGTCGTCACCATCCCCGCGGTGATGTTCTGATGCGTCGTCTGGACGACATTGATGAACTCCGTGTTCGCGGCTCCGAGGAAGCTAGTTGTCACCTGGAGCTGATTGCCTGAAACGACTATCAGCGCCCCTCCTTCCCTGAAGGAGTAGTTGGACGGGGCATCCTTCTCAAGGTAGACGGGGAGCGGGACCAGGGAATAGCTCAAGGCGCTCCCGATGGCCTTCGCTGTCTGCGTCTGGTTGTCCTGCGAAGAAGCTATAGCGACCTGGGCGGATGCGGGGTCGCTGGTTAACACCGTGCTGGAGGAGCTCGGGCTCGGGTCGACCACCGTCAGCCCGATGGAATAGTAGCCAGGGTCCAAGGTGGCGGAGCCCGTCGACCCTGCCTCGCCGTCGGAGTTGACGTGGACCGTCGCGACCGTGAACGACTTGCTCGTGCCTGTCGAGTTGATAGCCGCCGCCTGCACGTCCAACTGAAGCAGCTCGCCGGGCATCGCTCCCTTGACAGACCACTCGATGCTCAGGGACTGGCCGCTGATCGAGATCCCGGCTGACCCGCTCGCGTTCGCGCCCGCTGGCCCGCCAGCCGAGCTGGCGACTTGGACGAGTTGGAAATAGAGGTCGCTCCCGGGGTTGTTCGCCGCAGCTGTGGCCGAGCCGCTCGCAGGAGGTGAGACGTTTGCCGTCCCGGGGACCGCGTACGCTACAAACCCGAAGCTTAGCAGAAGCAGAATTGCAAGACTTGCAAGGATTCTCGTCCCTGCGCTCGCTGGAACCATGCTCTTACAGCCTGTCTTCTCGGGGCATCCCTATAACCCGTGACTTCCTGGAAGTGGATTCTTGCAAGAATCGCAATATCTCGTGAGGGAAACAGCGAAACATCGCAGATTGGGTCCGCAGGACTTTTAATCCGAGAGTCATTCGTCGCCTCGTGCCCAGAGACCCAGGGTCCTTGGTCCGAGACATCCATGAGGGTCTCGATATCCCCACTGAGGAGGCCGAGCTCTACGTCAGCACCCTCATCGAGGGCCACTGCGTGCCGAGAGACCCGAGGACCAAGTCGCTGGCGGAGTCCCTCTCCGCTCGTGGCATGCTGATACTCGATGCGAAGGGGGGTTCCTACTTGGCGGTGCACCCCCGGATGGCGCTCTCGAACCTCTTCAGGGCATACGAGGAGAGGGCGGTCCGGCAGAGGAAGGAGAAGCGGCTGCTCGTCGACAAGCTCACCTTGGAGCTCATCCCGCTCCTGCCGGGCGAATCGAAGGGCACAAATGCCAGTGGTCCGAGGGGAGCACGAACGGCGACCAGTTGATTTCGATATGAGCAGCGACAGCAAGGCGGGCGGGACCGAGCACAAGCACGAGATAGTCCTCGCGGGGATGGTCAACGTCAACAGGGACAACTACCTGCAGGGAGTCGTCGACGTCTGGATCTGCAGGGGGTGCAAGAAGCTCTTCTGCGACGACAAGAGGTATGGGGAGCCGCTCAAGGCCAGCGTCGGCTTCGAGGAGGTGCCGGAGGACGAGCAGTGGGGGATTCTCACGTGCACCGACATCAAGGGGGTCTACATGATGAGCCTCGGGGTAAAGCCGGGAAAGGTGCTGAAGCACACGTGCCCAAAGAACGGCGGCCAGCACGAGTTCGTTGTCAGGGACGACTGGACCATCGCGTCGGACGACGGCGAGACCGTCCACCGCCTCTTCTTGGTCAAGGACCACATCAACAAGGTGATCGAGGCCGGCTTCTACAAGCTGCGGATGCTGAAGTAGCGCTTGACGCCGATTCGTCTCGCGGGCTCGGTCATCGGGCTCATCGACGGGACACTCGCAGCTTTCATGGAAGTCTCAGGACCGTCCGTCCATCCCTTGTGCCTAGACCCCCAGACGCTCTGCACGAGCCAATCCGTCGTGCCCTCCCCCGAGATGGAGAATCTTTTACTCGGCGCGGGGGTGATACTAGCGATAATCTCACTGGTATCCTTCACAGGCTTCCGACTAACGTTCGTTCTCGGGGCTGTGCTCTCTGCGGCAGTGCTCGTGACCGTCGGGCTGACGTGGGGGACTTATGCGACCGATGAGTCGGCAGCCGCTGCGGGCCTAGCGGTGGTCACCCTCACAGTCGACGCCGTCGCTTCGAGGCCCTCCAAGGGGCTCTCTGAGAAGGACAGCCCGCTGAATCTCCCCGTCTTCGGCTAGACCTTGAACGGGCGCAGCTCTCCCTTGGCAAGAGAGCGCTCGACGTTCCTGCGAAGTCGGAGCACGTCGATGCCGTGATACGTCTTCTCGCTCCATGCGATCTGAGGCAGGGCGCGCCCGTAGATCCCGAGCGCCACGTCGCGCTCCCCCCTCTGCTCGTGGACGAGCGCCGCGCAGACCAGGATTATCCCCTGGACCAGGCTCTTCTCCTCCCCCTTGGCCGGGCGCCAGACCGACTCGAGCGTCTCGTGGCACTCCCAGTACCTCTCAGAGTTGAAGTAGCCCTTCGCCTCTTCGAGCACCTCCTCGTTCGGCTTGAAGGCGGGGGCTTCGTCCAGGTTCTTGGTGAACTCGACCTTCGAGAGCGGCTCGATCACGGCGACGAAGAGCTGAAAGTCTTCGACCGAGGGAGCGAAGACGTCGACCTCGAGACCGCCGTAAGAGGTCCACCTGGGATGCTTGACGCTCGCGCCGAGGCTTCCTCCGATCGAACTCAGTGAGCCGAGGAACTTCTTCCTATCAGGCTCGTTGGGGACGGCCCTCAAGAGAAAGCGCGAGTTCTTCAACGCTGCACCCGCTTCGGGCGGTCTTAAGATAGGTTTTTGGCTCGACAAGGACGTGGTGGATGTGCGTGGGTGATGACCGCATTAGCCTATTTGAATCGATGAAAATGATCTTGAGTTGGGAACCCACGCTTCATCAATGGCCGACGTGCTGTATCAGTTTGAACCCCTCTGCGCTGCACGCGGAGTACTGGTGCAGACATCCGGAGCACTCGTACTCGCGATGGACGTGCTCGGGACCGACGACCCGCTCCCCGACGAACCTCAAACCTGCGCCGCACCGGTCGCAGCGTATCCCTTCGCTCATGACCAGCTCGACCTCGGTTCCACGGCTTCTCGCTCCACATGACTCCAAGGGCTACCCTATATTCAAATATGACCGATTCCAGGTCGCCAGTGTCCCGGGAGGGGGAGTCATCATGGTGGAAATAGACGTCACTTGCCATCTTGAAGCGTTCAGAAGGTTCCTTGTCAACAGCACCTGCAGGAGCTTCATCCCGGAGTCGTACCTCAGGGATCCGGAGGTCTTCCCAGAGAAGGAGTCTGAGCCCGGCTCGATCTACATCGAGGCGGCGGACAAGGTCACCCTGAAGCGGATACGCGACATCACTTTCGTGAACGCGAACGAGGTCCTCGGGATAATCTACAAGTCGAAGAGCGGCCATAGCATGCTAAAGTGGCGCCACATCGAGCACGAGATGGGCAGGGTCACGGGAGACGCCTCAAACAACAGCCTCGTCAACCTATCCATGGCCGGGGTGATATCGCCCGAGTACGTGGAGGAGCTGGCGAGCCGGGAGAGGGAGATGGACGAGGAGCCCCACGATACCCCGCCACCTCCGATAAATGCGGAGCCAAGCGCGGATTCCACCGCTGCGCCCGCGCGGCCGCCTATAGCGGGCGAGCCCGGCGTCCCTCCTGACGAGGAGGAGGAGGACTTCGAGGCAGCCGACGCGGACGAGGACGAGCAGGAAGACCTAGAGGAGCAGGAAAGGGAAGAGACGGCCTAGAGTCCCCGCACGAGCAGATACCAATATAACTCTCCGGGAGAAGCGCGGTTCGTCATGGTGCAAGTCAGGGTCCATCGCATAAGCAGCGTGACCGACCCGTACACCGGCCTGCCCGCGAAGCAGATCGAGCTCGTCGAGGTGAGGCAGAGGGCCTCCGGGCAAGTCTACGGGATGGGCGCGGAGGAGAACAGGATGGTCCAGAACATGGTCTCTCAGCTGCAGGGGATGGGCCTCATGCCCCAGGTGAGGGAGATGGCCTTCCCGAAGATAACCATGGTCCTGACTGAGAGCGAGTACGACATGTTTGGGATAAGGCTCGACGTCAACGAGGTCTACGAGCTGGAGATAAGGGGCGGGACGATAGGCCTCAAGCCCGCGACGGGCGTCTAGTGGGCTTGAGGAGACAGGCCCCAGATGGCGAGCGTGAAGGTGGGCGACTCCGCGCCCGAGTTCGCCCTGAAGGCTCAGGACGGCGAGGTCGTCAGGCTTAGCGACCTGCTCGCCCACGGTAGCGCCGTCGTTTACTTCTACCCGAAAGACAAGACGCCTGGCTGCACCGCGGAGGCTGGCGCGTTCCGCGACAACTATGCCAAGTTCGGCGAGCTAGGGGCGGAGGTCGTAGGGATAAGCTCAGACTCGGTCGAGTCGCATGAGGAGTTCGCCAGCGACTGCAGGCTCCCGTTCAAGATCCTCAGCGACGCCGACGGCGGTGTGAGGAAGCGGTACGGGGTGCAGTCCTCCCTGGGCTTCCTCCCGGGCAGGGTCACCTACGTCATCGACAAGGGAGGGATCGTGAGATACATCTTCTCTTCGCAGCTCCATGCGACGCGTCACGCGAAGGAGGCGCTGGAGTCGCTCCGCTCGGTCGGCGGCGACTCGTAGGGCTGAGCGAGAGAAGACGCGAAAGCCTGAGTTGAGGCCCATATTTCCGCTCGCGTGAAATATCTTGAAGATATCTCCATTCAGGCCAAATCATTCAAAATCTTGTGGTTTGTCATAATTCTTGTCACCGCTTGAACCTTTTCAACCGAGCAATTGTAGGGATTCCTGTCAGTAGAGGTCGGTGTTCTTCGGTTGCTTGCCACAGTTCATGTCATCGCCCCAATCCGAAACGCGTATACGAGTCCCCTTACCTTGTTGGGTCTGAATGGCCGTCTGCCCAAAGTGCCATCAGGAGATTCCGACCCGCCAGTTCCAAGCGCACCTCAAGGAATGCGGGGAGTCGAAGAACGAATACCCTCCTGAGCTCTACGTGCCTTCAGCCACCCCTCCCTGGGAAAGACCTGACAGGGGCGTCCTGCTACCGGACCTCGAGACCAAGCCGAGGTGGGTCAACTATCTCATGTATGGCGCCCTGCTGTTTTTCATAGGCTCGCTCGCAGTCGAAGCCGTCGGAATCTTCACGCACGTCTCGATAGCCTTCCCCTAAAAAGCGAAATCCCCCAAGCAGTCTCCGTATTCTCTCCCTGGCCAATGCAGCACTCCACTTGGGAGGATAATGAAATGCGCCCTCTGCGAGAAGGAGGAGACGAGCCCTAGGACCTTCGCCATGGTGATAGGGGTGGGCGAATCTGCTTCTCTTGCGGGAAGGCTTCGATGAGCATCATGCTGTCAAGAACTGACAGATGCAATGGCAAGAATTATGGCAAGACTGGCTGAAACTCTGACAAAAAGACGGGAACTGTGACAATCCACAAATCTCCCTAGATTGGCAAAAGAAGTGCGGCCGGCGGGATTCGAACCCGCGCAACAGGCTGTCTCCTCTACTCGCCCTTCCGGGCTTTCGATTGGGAAGCCAGTATCCTAACCACTGGATCACGGCCGCGCTGCACCAGCGAACCCGAAGGCCGGTATAAATGAGGTTAGCGTGCAGGCAATCCAGAAACCCGTATAAGCCAAAGCGAGAGGCGCAGTCGACCGTGCCGAACCGAAGAGCGAAGGACCTTCTGGAGAGCATCCAGATACTCGGGCAACTCGAGGGGCTCGACAAGGGCGGCTACGCCAGGACCTACCAGGCCGGGGGGAGGGCGTATCGGACCGGCCTCCACGCGGCGGTCGCAGAGCTCCTCGACTCGCTCGGGCTGAGGTACGTCCTTGACTCCCCCATCTCTGAAGGCTTGAAACTTACCGCTGACTTCCTCGTGGACGGACGCACTGCAATATTCGTCGGGAGGAGGCTCTCTCGTGCAGAAGGAAGGTCGGCGAGAGGCTCCGGGAAGAGGTGCGTCCTAATCGAGATGAGCGCGGCGAGGAGCGACTCCCTCGACTCCGGACTCAGGGTGGCCGACCTTGCTAGGGAGGGGGACGGCGCGGACGCCCCCATCGCAGGCAGGAGGCAGACGATATTCCTCGACGACCCCTCGTTCAACTTCGATTACGCTCACATCCTCCCGAAGACCGAGAAGTGCTCGGTGATGCACGGGCACACCTCCTCGGCGCTCATCGAGATAGTCGGGTCGCCCGTGGACGGGATGGTTGTGGACTTCAACGACGCGAAGCCGATAGTCAAGAAGGCGATATCCGACCTCGACCACAAGCTCTTCATCAGCGAGAGGTATGTCACCGGGAGGACGGCCACCCACGTCGACCTCAGCTTCTCGACGGTCCATGGGGAGTTCAGCCTCCACGTCCCCAAGGAGACCACGGTGCTGCTGGAAGGCGAGGCGACGGTGGAGAACCTGGCCCAGGAGCTCCTCAGGAGGATCGCCCCCAAGATGCCGCAGAACGTCGAGGCGGTGGGCGTCTACGTCTACGAGGGGCTGAACAAGGGCACGCACCTGCTGGCGCGGCTCCACGCGAGAGGGGCAGAGACGAGACGGAAGCGATAGTCCTCCTATCAGGCGGGATCGACTCGGCCACCTGCCTCTGTCTCGCTAGAAGGGACGGGTATTCCCCGAGGGCGCTCACCATCGAGATCCACGGGACCGCGGAAGCGGAGCTGAGGGCGGCTAGGCTCCTGGGCAAGAGAGTCGGAGTCCTCGAGCACAGGTTCGTGAGAATCCCGGATATGAGGGAGGCGGGGGACATCACCGGTTCGAGGGAGCTCTCGAGGAAGGCGGTGCCGACCACCTACATCCCGATGAAGAACGCCGTCTACTTCTCCCTGGCGGCGGCCTACGCGGAGGAGAAGGGCTCCGACCGCATCATCGGGGGGCAGAACGCCGACGACAGGCGCCTATTCGAAGACGCCAGCGAGGAGTTCTTCGTCACCCTGCAGAGGACCATCTCGGCGTCCTCCCCGAGGCTCAGGAGGAGAGGCCTGAAGATCGTCAGGCCGCTCAAAGACAAGTCGAAGGCAGAGGTCGTGGCACTCGCGGCGGGGATGGGCGTCCCCTTGGAGCTCACGTGGAGCTGCCACCGTTCGGGCGAGGAGCACTGCTGGAGGTGCGACGGCTGTAGGGGGAGGACGGAGGCGTTCGAGGCCGCCGGGGTCAGTGACCCGCTGTCGAGAAAGGCGTAGCGCGAATAAGGGAAGTCACCTTCCACCAGGGCTGACCCAGCGGTCGCCTTGTGCGCCGCCCGCGTCGTCGGTGCGCGTCACCGCCGTTCATCCCGATGACGTGTGTGACCGTAGGTAAGGAAAAACCATGTTGGGCTGCTCCCTACCCTGTGAGAGTCACTGGGGCGAGGAGGACGTACAAGGATGGCAATAGCCCTTGATGCACCAAGCGCAGGTGGAAGCCTCGGCGCGCGGCTACTCGAACCTAGCGGCTGACGACCTCAAGGGTGGCAAGATGGCAGAGGCGATCCGCACGGAAGCATCGACGCGCTTGCCGAGGTCACCGCGGTGGAGGACGCCGTGCCAACTGGTGCGGCGTCTTGTGAAGTCGAAGTCACCGTGGAGGAGGGGGCTGCGCTCGCGAGTACTACGTTTGGCGATGTCGTGCTCGAACAGGCGCCGCCTGGACACGACGAAGCGGTCGTTACCGGGCCCCTATTCGTCCCAAGGTACATGGCGAAACCGATTATCACAATGATTACGATGACTATTGCTGCGCCGAACGCGGGGGAGACCCCGGCGCGCGACTCCTCGAGCCTAATGCCTATTGACCTCATGGGGAATGACTTCCGATTTGGCTTTAGCGTAATGCGGAGATTCTTGCAGGAGTTTCATTTGAAGCGGACTCCTAGTGTCGATTCAAACCAAGTCTTTGTATAAGGGCTAGCCAATAATCAATTTCTTGCAAGATACTTAGGAGCGGTCGACCAAGTTCTCCGCCGGTGCCCAGCACTCGAGGCTCCTGCCAGGCCCTACAGAAGACATAGCCACTTGCCTCTTATCCTTTGGCATTTTTTTGCCTATTTTGAGGACATCGCGAAAAAGGTATAGCTGCGGAATATTAATGGTTCAAGCCCCCGCGTCGAGGTCCCCCTAACTCTCCGGCATCTGGGTTAGCGAATTAACGGTCGGTAGTCGTGGAAGCCTTCGAAAGGCATTGTATCAGTCGGTCGCGTATCCCCTTTCCACGAGGAACTTCTTGAAGTCCTCAGACTCCGTTATCATGAGGTCGATCGAGCGGAGCAGCGTCGCATAGAAGAACTCCATCGCCTCGTGGCTCCGCTGGCAGTTGGGGCAGATGCTTGTGCCCTTCGACGGGAGGAACTTCTGGAGCTCCTTGGTCCTGCCGAACTGCTCGTAGGCGTCCTGGAGCGCCTTGGTGACGGGCTGGCGCATCTCATCGGTGATGCGCTCGAGGATACCGCTCACCCTCAGCGCCGAGTCGAACTCCTGGTCGATGCGATACTTGCCCCACGTGCTCCTCTCGCAGACGAACCGCTTCATCCTCTCGCCCTTGCGCTTCTTATCCCTCGGGTAGAGGAAGATGAACTCGAGGCGGTAGAGCTCCTTTAGGGTGGAGTAGACCACGCTCGACGGGATCTTCTCCTTCACCGTGATGTCCGCCGCGGTGATCCCCTGGGCGCCCGACTGCCGTATGTGGTCCATTATCCGCCAGGTCGTCTCCCTGGAGAGCAGGTCTGCCTCGTGGTACGACTTGACGGGAAAGTGCGTCAGGTACGTCTTTACGTTCTTCGCCCTCGTGGTTGGCAAGCTGGCGGTCTTCCTCTGGGCGCGGTCTTAAGATTTGTTGTAATTCCGTAAATCGCGGAATTACCGGAATTCCGCCTTTTCGCGTCAAAATGTCTAAAACCGATTTGAGGCGCGCACCAAACTCGCAGCGAGATGTGTTCTGGTGCGGCGTGATATCCTAGCTTCGCGACCCTCGGGAGCCAGGTCAGCCGAGTGACGGCCTAGGACGCGCCGATGACCTTCGGCTACTTCTCGACGCTGTTTCCAGCAATAGTCGCGCTCTTCATCGCAGGAGCGCTGCTGCCGCTCGCGTCCACGGACTCCAGGCGGGAGTCCTTCGCCTCATTCGTCCCCGCGGCCGCAGCGTCCCTCCTGACCGTCGTCCTCTCTGCGGCGGCGCTCTTCTCCGGCTCGGTCTTCCGGTTCTCCACGCCCATAGTCGAGGGCATCCCCTCGATGAGCCTCTCGTTCTACGTCGACGGGATCTCTGCCTTCTTCATGCTCATCATCGGACTCGTCGCGACGTCTGTCTCCATCTACTCGCTGGGTTACTCGCGCTCCTACTCGGGGAAGCACAGCATCAGGGCGATGGGGTCCCTCCTCAACCTCTTCGTCCTCTCGATGGTCCTCGTCACAGCGACCAACAACGTGTTCTCCTTCCTCCTCTTCTGGGAGCTGATGTCCCTGACCTCCTTCCTGTTGGTGGTCTACGAGCACGAGAAGGAGGCCAACCTCAGGTCGGGGATCACCTACCTGGTCATGACGCACATCGGCACGGCCTTGATCACGGCCGCGTTCCTAGTGCTGTACTTCCAGACGGGCAGCCTCTCTTTCGACTCGTTCAGGGCCGCCGCGGGCAGCCTCGCCCCCTTCACGAAGGACCTCGTCTTCGTGCTGGCGCTTGTCGGGTTCGGCACCAAGGCGGGCCTTGTCCCCATGCACATCTGGCTCCCCAAGGCGCACCCCTCCGCGCCAAGCAACGTCTCCGCCCTCATGTCGGGGGTGATGCTGAAGGTGGGGATCTACGGGCTCGTCCGGGTGACGCTAGACTTCGTGGTCCCGAGCTCCCCCGGGGACGCGTGGCTCGGCCTGCTGATGGTGGCCACGGGCTCCTCCTCCGCCCTGGTCGGGGTGCTCTACGCGTCGGTGGAGCACGACATCAAGCGCGCCCTGGCCTACCACAGCGTCGAGAACATCGGGATCATCGTCCTGGGTTTGGGGCTCTCGGTGGTCTTCATGTCGTACGGCCTGGGGACCCTCGCCGCCCTCGCCCTCCTCGCGAGCATGTATCATTCCCTGAACCACGCCGTCTTCAAGGGCCTCCTCTTCATGGGCGCCGGGTCTGTCCTGATGGGAACCGGGACCGCCGACATGAACCAGATGGGCGGTCTGGCGAAGAAGATGCCCTGGACCTCCCTCTTCTTCCTCGTCGGGTCTGTCGCGATTGCCGGCCTCCCTCCGCTCAACGGGTTCGTCAGCGAGTGGCTCACGCTGCAGGCGCTCCTCTCTTCGTTCCAAGTCCCCAACGCGGGGCTCCAGCTCTCCATCGGCTTCGCGAGCATCGCCTTCGCGCTTACGCTTGGCCTGGCGTCGGCAACCTTCGTCAAGATCTTCGGGATATCCTTCCTCTCGAGGCCGAGGTCGAAGGCTGCGGAGGAGGCGACCGAGGCCCCCCGGTCGATGATCGCGGGGATGACGATAGCGGGGTCGCTGTGCGTCGTCTTGGGCGTCCTCCCGTTCGTTGCCACCTCCGCCATCTCCTCAGCCTTTGGGTTTGACATGGGACTGGTCAGCTCCTACGCGCCCTTCGGCCCCCTCACCGTGGGGTACGCCGCCGACGGCCTGAGGTCCGTGAGCAGCCTGTCCATGCCGACTGTCCTCGTGCTCACCGGGTCGGTCTCTGCCGCTTTGCTGGGCTTCGCGACCGTGGCGCGCTCCGGGAGGAAGACGGTCACCAGGCCATACACGACCTGGGAGGGAGGTTTCGGTGCCCTCAGCGATCGGACCGAGTACACGGCGACCTCGCTCTCCCAGCCGATCCGCACCGTGTTCAAGTCCTTCTTCAGGCCGCACACGCGCGTAAAGCGGGAGTACTTCTCCGAATCCAACCATCTCGTCAAGAAGTCGGTGAGCGTCACCTCGGAGACGAGGGAGGTCTTCGAGGATCACCTCTACTCGCCAGCCCTTGGCGGGGTCGTGTATGTCCTCGACCGGGTGCGCAGGATACAGACCGGGAAGATCAACTCGTATCTCCTCTACATCATGATCGTGACGATCGCGTTGCTCGTCCTGGTGGTGTTCCAGCCATGACGTCCTTCGCCGCCGATTTGATGGGCGGCCTGCAGCTGGTCGCGGTGTTCGCCCTCGCGCCCCTGCTTACGGGCATCATGAGGAAGGTGAAGGCGAGGACGCAGAAGAGGTTGGGCGCGAGCGTCTTCCAGCCTTACTACGAGCTCTCGAAGCTGTGGGCCAAGGACGAGGTCGTCTCTGAGCACAGCTCCTGGATATTCCGCTCGACCCCCTGGATAGTCGCCGTGGCGACCATCACCGCGGCCCTCTTCATCCCCGTCTTCGTCCCGTTCAGCCCCTTCAGCGCCGCCGGAGACGTCCTGCTGGTCATCGGGCTGCTTGCCCTCGCGCGCTTCTTCACCATGCTCGCCGGGATAGACGCCGCGAGCGCCTTCGGGGGCATCGGAACCAGCAGGGAGATGATGACGTCGTCGCTGGTCGAGCCCGGCCTGTTCCTCACGATCTTCGTCGTCTCCCTCACGCTCGGAGGGACAAACCTGACCGGCCTCGTCGGCGCCGCCGCCCGGTCAGGGGCCGTGATCGCACCCAGCATGCTCTTCGGGCTGATCTCCTTCTTCGTGATCGTACTGGCCGAGACCGGGCGGCTGCCGTTCGACAACCCCGCCACCCACCTCGAGCTTACCATGGTGCACGAGGCGATGGTGCTCGAGTACTCGGGCAGAAGCCTAGCGCTGATCGAGTGGTCCCAGGCGACGAAGCAGCTCGTCCTCCTCGCCCTGCTCGTCGACCTGTTTCTGCCGCTGGGGATGCCTGCCTCCATCAACGCGTCGCTGCCTCTCCTGGGGTTGGGCGCCCTGGCTGTCCTTCTCAAGGTCGCCCTGCTCGCCGCCGCGGTGGCGTTCGTGGAGACCCGGGTGGCGAAATGGCGGCTCTTCAGGGTCCCCGACCTGCTGGTGGTGGCCATCGCGGTCGCGATGGTCGGGATGATCTTCTTCTATTTGTGATTGGAGAGATTGAGATGCAAATCCCGCTTTCCGAGATCCTGACCCTCACCGCCGTCGGCCTCTTGCTCTCCACCTTCGGCGTGGTCTTGAGGCGAAGCTTCGAGGGCTGGCTGAGCGCCTATCGCTACCAGTCCATAATCCTCGCCGGCTCCACGGCGGTGATCGCGTACGAGACGGGCTACTGGGAGATTTACGCGGCGGCAATCCTAACCCTCGTCATCAAGGCGGTCGTGATCCCCCGGCTCCTAGTCAGCGTGACGGAGTCCGTGAAGGACGAGTTCAAGATCGAGGCGAACCCGTACGTGAGCATAAGGCTCTCGCTCCTGATATCCGCCCTCCTGGTTGCGCTCTCCTACGGTCTGATCCACGAGACCCTCGTCTCGACTAGCCTGGGCGTCTACGCCCTGACATACCTGCCCGTCTCGCTCTCGCTCTTCTTCGTCGGCCTCTTCGTCATGGTGAGCAGGCGGATGGCCCTGAACCAGGTCGTCGGGCTCCTGATAATCGAGAACGGCCTCTTCCTCTTCACGACGGCCCTTACGCAAGGCGTGTCCCTGATAATCGAGGTCGGGATCTTGGCCGACATCCTCGTCGGGGTGATGATATCCGCCCTGCTCCTGCTGCGGATGAGCCAGACGTTCGACTCGTTCGACATGGCGAGCCTCGAGAACCTCAAGGATGATTGAGTGGCCATGTTGTCGACCCTCGTAGCCGGTCTGGGTGCGGGCGCCGCCCCGTCGGGGTGGAGCACGCTGGTCCTCACTGTCCTCCTCACTCCCGCGGCGGCCCTCGTTCTGGTCACGCTCACGCGCAACAGGCGGCACGCCGAGGCGATCACCGTCTTCTCGGGCATCCTGGTGGTGGTCCAGACGCTGGGGCTCGTCTCCGGCGTAATCTCGCAGGGTCAGTTCTCCGCGATGGGCGGCTACCTGTATCTTGACGCGTTCGGGGCGCTCGTCCTCATCCCGATAGCGGGAGTAGGCTTCGTCGCGGCGCTCTACTCGGTCAGCTACATGGGGAGGCAATACGAGCGCGGCGTCGTCGACGACGGGCACTTGGTGAGATACTACCAGGGCTTCAACTGCTTCGTGCTGACCATGCTCCTCGTCCCTCTCTCAAACAACATGGGGCTGATGTGGGTCGCGATAGAGGCGACCACGCTCGTCTCGGTCTTCATGATAATGCTCTACACGAACCAGGGGGCCATGGAAGCCGCGTGGAAGTATCTGATTGTGGCGACCATAGGCCTGTCCCTCGCGCTCCTCGGGATAGTCCTCTTCTCTTACGCCAACACGAGCGTCTCTCCGTCCGCGGCCGCGTCTGGCTCCGCACTGAACTGGACGAGCATGGCTGCAGACTCCAGGCTCCTCGACCCCGGGATCGTCAAGATTGCCTTCGTCTTCGTCCTCGTGGGCCTCGGGACCAAGGCAGGCCTCGCACCCATGCACACGTGGCTGCCCGACGCCCACGGCGAGGCCCCGACGCCTGTGAGCGCGCTCCTCTCGGGGGTCCTCCTGAACTGCGCCATCTACGGGGTGCTGAGGTTCTACATCGTGGCCTCCGGCACCCTCGGAGCCGCGCTCCCGAGCGAGCTGATGATAATCCTGGGCCTGCTCTCGATGGGAATAGCCTCGGCCTCGATCTACTTCCAGAAGGACATGAAGCGGATGCTCGCATTCTCGAGCGTCGAGCACATGGGGATAGTCTCGCTCGCGGTCGGGTTTGGGGGGTTCATCGGGTTCTTCGCGGCGCTTCTCCACATAGTCAACCACGCCATCGCGAAGCCCCTCCTGTTCTTCGCGAGCGGGGCGGTGAGCCAGAGGTACGAGACCAAAGTCATGGCGGAGATCAAGGGCGTCATCAAGACCATGCCCGTCACGGGCGCCCTCCTGCTAGTCGGGGGGCTGGCGATAGCCGGGATGCCCCCGTTCAATATCTTCCTGAGCGAGTTCATGGTCTTGACTTCGGGATTCGGGGGAGGGCAGTTCATCGCGGGCTCCCTCATGATTCTGCTCCTCGTGGTGATATTTGCGGGGTTCCTGCGACATCTCGTCCCGATGGTCTTCGGAAGTCCGAAGGGGCCGGGCGTGGCCGTTCCCGCGTCCGAGCGGCCGGGTGAGCGCGGCGCGGGGCTGCCGGCCATCCTCGCGATGGGAATCCTCGTTGTCCTTGTCGTCGTCCTCGGCCTATACGTCCCCCAGCCTCTTCAGACCCTCATCCGCGAGGCCGTGCAGGTCTTCGGACAAGGAGCGCCGACAATATGAGCATCGGGGGGGCCGCGAGGGTCCATTCCGGTGCCGCCCGCCGAGCGTCGATGCTCCTTGATAGGTTCGGCAAGAGGCTGCTGTCCGTCGGCGTCATGAATTGGAACGAGGTCCACGTCGACCTGCGGAGCAAGGAGGACATCCCAGAGCTCTGCCTCTTTGTCCGCGACGAGTTCAAGGGGACGCTGGCCACCATAGTCTGCTCCGACGAGCGACGGATCAGCGGCGCCTACGTCCTGCGGTATGCGTTTGGCATCGGAAACGGGGATGACGTCTTCGTCATCGTCACGGCGCGCGTCGAGCAGGGAAGCACCAACTCGCCGCCGGTCTTCCCGAGCGTCGCGCTCCGTCTGCCCGCCGCCACCCTCTACGAGCGCGAGGTCAAGGACACGTTCGGCCTGATGCCAGAGGGCAATCCCGACACCAGACCGCTCACGCTCCACGAGCACTGGCCCGAGGGGGTCTTTCCGCTGAGGAAGGAGTTCGAGCTCCGCACGAAGGTCCCCAGCGCGCAGGGCCGGGGCTACTCCTTCCTCAAGGTCGATGGGGAGGGCGTCACCGAGATCCCGGTAGGCCCCGTCCACGCCGGCATAATCGAGCCGGGGCACTTCAGGTTCAGCACCCTGGGAGAGACGATCATCAACCTCGAGACGCGCCTCTTCTACACTCACCGCGGAGTGGAGAAGCTCGCCGAGGACCTGAAGCTCGACCAGGTTCTCCTCTTGAGCGAGAGGGTCTCTGGGGACGAGGCCGTCGCGAACTCTTCGGCTTACTGCCAGGCCGTCGAGAAGATAGCCGGGGTGACGCCTCCTCCGAGGGCCCTCCAAATCAGGGCCGTGTGCGCCGAGCTTGAGCGCATCTACAACCACGTCGGGACGCTCGCCGGCCTGTCCACCGACGTCGGATTCGCTTACGGGGCCGCGAGGCTCAACATCCTGAAGGAGAGGATGATGCGGCTCAACGAGGAGGTCGCGGGGAGCAGGCTGCTCTTCGGCGTCAACAGGCTGGGCGGAGTCGGCGTCGACCTGAACTCGGCGAAGTCCCAGCTCGTGAAGAGCACCATCGATGGCGTCTTGGACGATTTCAACCGCATGGTGAGGCTCCTGAGGAGGGATTCGTCGGTGATGGACCGGCTGAGAGGGACCGGCGCGATAGGGCCGAACGAGGCCGCCGAGATGGGGCTCGTCGGCGTGGCGGCCCGGAGCTCTGGGCTGGACGTCGACACGAGGAGGGACCACCCCTACGGCGCCTACAACTCCATCACGATCAGTCCGCACTACGACACCCCGCGGCACATCACGGAGCGCGAAGTGGAGATGGCCACCAGGAGGGGAGACGTCCTGGGGCGGTTCGAGACGAGGGTCGAGGAGGTCGTCAACTCGGTCAATATGGTAGACGAGGTGCTCTGGAAGCTGGACAGCGACCCTGACCTCGTAGTCCCGGTCCATAGGCAGGAGCTGAAGCCCTTCAGCCACGCGCTCGGGTACGCCGAGTCGCACAGGGGGCAGACCGTCCACTGGGTCATGGTCGGAGACGCCCCCGACACCCTCTTCAGGTACAAGGTCAGGACGGCCTCTTTCGCGAACTGGCCGGCCATCGAGACCGCGGTGCTCAACGACATCGTCGCCGACTTCCCGCTCATCAACAAGAGCCTAGACCTTTCATACGCTGGAAACGACCTGTGATCGGCATGAAGAAGACAGAACCCCGCCACGGCATCCTCGGCGACCACGTCGAGACTGATAGGCGGGTCCTGGACCGCGCAAGGTCCTCGCCTGGCTTCCGGGCGGACGTGGCCTTCAAGCCAGACGCCGAGCCGCTCGACTCCGAGCTCTGCAGGCGGGTCGAGGAGATATGCGCGCCGAAGGCCATCACTTCGACAAAGGCCGACGGAAGCCTTGGACTGGTCATCGACAAGGGGCGGTGCATAATGTGCGGCCTATGCGAGGAGGCGGCTCCTACGGTCTTCGAGCTCAAGAGCGAGTTCGCGCGGCCTGTGAAGAGGAGGTCTGACCTGGTCGTGGCAAGACCTTCTGAGATCGTGCCAGACGGGCGCGGCTCCTCGCACGAGGAGCTCGGAAGGCAGCTCTCCGAGAAGATCACGAAAATCCTCGGGCGGTCGCTCGCGATAAGAGAGGTCGACGCAGGCTCCTGCAACGGGTGTGAGGTCGAAGTCGCCGCCCTGAACAACGCGATCTACGACATAGAGCGGTTCGGGGTTCACTTTGTAGCATCGCCTCGCCACGCGGACGTGCTGCTAGTGACCGGAGTCGGCTCCAGGAACATGGAAGCTGCCTTGAGAAGGACGTACGACGCGACGCCCGACCCGAAGGTGGTCGTCGCGGCAGGAGCCTGCGCAAGCTCGGGAGGAATCTTCGGCGACACCTACGCCTCATCGGGAGGAATCGGTAACATCGTGCCCGTTGATGTGTACGTGCCGGGATGCCCGCCGAGGCCTGAAGCACTTCTTTACGGGCTCCTTCTCGCGGTCGACCGCATTCGTTGAGTGGCTACAAGGCGCGGCCATTGAAGCAAGCGGCATGAACGCCGACGACGACGCCCCTCGAGCTCAGCATTACAACTTTCTCAAAAGTCAGACACCTATACTTTCGACTCGACAAGCAGAAGCCTATTGAGACCCGCTGTTTCTCTACGCTAAATCTCACGACAGCAGAGGTTTCAATGCGCTTGCTAGGTCGCCTCGAGTCAATATGTCGATTCCAAGCGGTGACCCGTTTCCGGGTCGAATCCCGTCGGTCTTGAACCCGCAAAGGGACAAAAAAGGTTTAAAGTCCATCCCGTCGGCGGACTTCCATGCGCCAAGGGCGCGGGCAAGGAGAGAAGGATTCTAGCGCGAACATGTCCTCGGTCGACGTCGCCCTAGAGGAGGCGCTGCGCCCTTCTTCCAGCTACATCGACACCTTCGCGGACACCCAGAACGAGCCGGCAGTGCTGGCGATAGACGCGGGGATCTCGGACCTTAAGGTGTTATACCACGACGGGAAGGTGGCGCTCCCAGTCCACCTCACGATACAGACCTCCACCGGGCTGCACAGGGGGGTGCACATGAGCAGGCTCGTCCACGCGGCCTCGTCCCACGACTCCCCGGACATCGTCTCGTGGCTAAGGAGGATATGCAAGGAGGTCAACGTCAGCCAGCCCGGCTCCTCGGTCACCTGCGCCTTCGAGCTCCCGTACGCGGACCAGTTCATCCCCGTCTCGATCAAGACGAGCCAGGCAGGCTCCATCCACTACAGGTTCACGGCGAAGGGCATGACCGCGTGCCCCTGCAGCAAGAAGATGATCGGCGTCGGCCACATGCAGAGGGCGGAGATCGGGATGATGCTCCAGTCGCGCAAGCCCGTCGACATGCGCAAGCTCATAGAGAAGATGGAGGAGTGCTTCTCTGCAGTCCCTACCGAGAAGATGAAGCGGGTCGAGGAGGCGAAGAAGATCCTGGAGGCCCAGGACCACGCCCGCTTCGCCGAGGACCTGGTCCGTGAGTGCGCGAGGCGCTTCCCCAACTCGGTATACATCCGCGCGAGGTGCTTCGAGTCGATCCACGCCCACGACGCGATCGCCACCTGGTCGAAGAAGACCGGGTGGGTCCCCGAGTTCTAGATTCCTCAGCCTATGCTTGCTGCGGCGGAGGGGAGGTCGTCGCGGCTGGCTGTGGTTGCTGCTCGGTCGCTGCTGCTGCAGCGGCCCGGGCGGCGGCCTGCTCTGCCGCGGTGCCAGGTGCCAGAGGCCCGCTCGGCCTCATGTAGCCGTTGTTCTCCAGCCAGTCGGCATGGTCCTTGATGTAGCGCCATACGATGTCGGCCCTCTTGTGGTCAAAGTCCCAGGGCGAGACGAGGACGATGTCCGCTTCGCGGATCCACATGCGCCTCTTCATCTTTCCCCTGATTCGGCAGAGCCTGATCTCGCCGTCGGTGCACTGGACGAGGACCTGGTTTCCTCCGGATATCTTCTGGACCCTGCCGAGGAGCTCCCCCTGCTCGGGGAGGACCAGCTCCTTCAGGTGGGCCTCGTTTAGGACCTTTCTCTTACCCAATTGAGTCTCCTCACTTGAGAGTAGCACGCGCCGCAGAGGCTCCTGAAAGACCTCGTTTCCTCGTTGAAGATCACGCTGACGTGAGATCGGCAGACGGGCTTCTGGCACTCGCTGCACGTTGTCTTCGCGATCGCGTTGCAGTTACTGCATCTTACCAAGAGGAATACCTCCCTCCCCCGCCCCTGTTGCCGCCACGGTTACCACCGCGGTAGCCGCCCCTGCGAGATCCATTGCCGCCTCCTCCGCCCCCTCGTCCTCTATATCCTCCTCGGTTCCCCCCGCTGTAGCCGCCACCGCCGCCTCCATACCTGGAGTTCTGAACCGCAGTGATGGTGGTCTTGGCTGGGATGTAGAACTGGTGCTCTGCGTCCTGCTTCCTAAGTGGATGGATGGGAGCCTTGCTGAGCGATAATATCCGCTCGAAGTCGCTCTGCTCGTCGCCCGAGACGAGCGTGAACGCCTTTCCACTGTCGCCGGCCCTCGCGGTCCTCCCCACCCTGTGGAAGTAGAGGAGCGGGTCCTCCGGGACGTCGTAGTTGAAGACGGCCTCGACCTGCGAGATGTCTAGACCTCTGCTGGCGACGTCGGTCGCGACCAGGATGTCTGCCTTTGAGTCCCTGAAGAGCCGCATGGAGTGGTCCCTTTGGTTCTGGCTGAGGTCTCCGTGCAGAGGCACCGCGTTGAAGTATCTCTTCTGGAGCTCTCTGGCGAGCTTGTGCGCGCCGTATTTTGTCCGCGTGAAGACTATCGCGCTGGCAGGCCTCTCAGTCTCGATGATGTCGACGAGCGTCTGGAACTTGTCCTCATAGCCCGTGACCGCATAGAATTGCTCGAGAGTGTCCGCGGAAGGCTCGTCTGCGCTGACGAGGATCTTCTCGGGGTTCTTCATGTGCCTGGCTGCGATGTCCATGATCCTCTGGGGCATCGTGGCCGAGAAGAGGCTCATCTGCCTGCCCGGAGGGATGGAGTCCAGGATGAACTCGATGTCTTCGATGAATCCCATGTCGAGCATGGTGTCGGCCTCGTCGAGCACTACGAACTTTGTCTTTCGCAGGTCGAGGGTGCTGCGCTTGATGTGGTCGATCACCCTTCCGGGCGTCCCCACGACGACGTGCACGCCTGTCCTGAGATGGTCGAGCTGGACGTTGATGGACTGGCCTCCGTAGATGGCCAGCACGTTGACTCCCGTGTACGCGCCCAGGCGAGAGATCTCATCCCTGATCTGGACCGCGAGCTCCCTTGTGGGGGCGAGCACGAGTGCCTGCACCTCGTTTCTTGCTGTGTCTATGGCCTGCAACATCGGCAAGCCGAAGGCGGCGGTCTTTCCGCTGCCCGTTTTCGCCTGTCCAATAATGTCTCGGCCCGCTAATAGGGGACCAATCGCAAGCTGTTGGATGGGGAAGGGTTTCTCAAACCCTGCTTCGTCTACGCCTCTCAATATCTGGGGGCGTAGTTCTAATTCCTTGAAACTATTCATTTTCTTTCTTGTTTCCACGGCAAAATCGTCTACAGAGAATCAGAAGCGTCACCGTCGTTCACGTCGCCGCATATCCGAATCAACTCAGCCGAGTTTGCAGTGAATATTCTTTCCTTCTTGTTGTATTTAAGGGTTTGAGCGGCGACGGGGGTTTTTTTGCGGTTGATGGCTCGAGGGCAAGTGTGAAGAGCCCTCAGCCGGAAGCGGCCAAGAGTAATCTAGCAAGGATGGCGTTACCAAGGGGCGAGGAATAGGGCATGCCAGCAGTCGAGAGCATCATCGCGGGTTTTCTTGTCGTGACCGTCGTCGTGTCGATAGTCTCGCGGAGGACCCGCATCCCCTATACGGTCATGCTCGTCGTCCTCGGGATAGTCCTCGCCACCTTCTCGGCCTCCTCCATCTTCGGGGTCAACCTGATCTTCAACAACCTTGTCGGAGGAGGGTACTTCGTAGCCCTGATCCTCCCTCCGCTTCTCTTCGAAGCCATGATGAACATCAGGTCGAGCGAGCTGAGGTCCGTCATCAATCCCGCTCTCGCCCTCGCGACCTTCGGTGTCGTGATCTCGACCGTGGTCGCCGGCCTCGCCCTATGGACGCTCGCGGGGATTCCACTGAGCACCGCCTTCATCTTCGGCGCCCTGATTGCGCCGACCGACACCGCCACGGTAATCGAGATATTCAGGAGGATGAGGGTCCCCGCCAAGCTCTCCGCGCTCCTCGAGACGGAAGCGGGGCTCAACGACGCGACGGGGATCGTCCTCTTCTCGGTGGTCCTCGCCTCCGTCACAGTGTCACGGCCATCGCCTCTCGCCGCGACGACGCAGTTCGTCCTGCTCCTGGGAGGCGGCGCGGTGGTGGGGCTCCTTGTGGGGTTCGGATCGGAAGTGCTCTCGAGCCTCGTCGAAGACTCGATGTCCGAGACGATCATAACCGTCATCTGCGTCTACGGCTCGTATTCCCTCGCGACCTATCTCGGCGTCTCTGGACTCATCGCCGTGGCCGTGGCAGGGCTTTACTTCGGGAACCTTACGATGCAGACCACGATGGTCCAGAAGGCGCGGGGGACGGTGAAGTCATTCTGGCAGATAATCGCCTTCGTGGCCAACTCCGTGGCGTTCCTCTTCATCGGCCTGAGCACGGACGTCACTCAGCTCGTCGCAGGCGCGCTGGCCATCGGCGTGGCGTTCCTCGCTGTGAACATCGCGAGGGCGGCCTCGGTGTATCCGATTCTGGGCATCTTTTCCACCGCCAAGTCCAAGATCCCGATCTCATGGAGGAACACGGCGATGCTGGGCGGCATGAAGGGCGCGCTCTCGATTGTGCTCCTCGCGTCGATACCCAGCTCGGTCGCGCAGCGAGACACTATCACCACGATGGTGCTAGGGGTGGCCTTCCTCTCGATCACGCTTCAAGGGTCGCTGCTCTTCAGGTACGCCGACTCGAAGTTCCCGAGGAGCCAGAAGATGGTGAAGAAGGAGGCCGACGCTCGGCTCACCACCACGCTCGCCGAGTTGGAGGAGCACCGAAGGATGAGGGAAGAGGGGATCATCCCCGAGGACGAGTTCGCCTCCTGGATGGCCCAGAAGGAGAAGGAGCTCGCAGAGCTAGTCGAGGACATGAAGGTCACCAATCAGACGGAGAAGCTCCTGAGGTCTAGGTGGAGGGGCCTACGCTCTCTGTTTACGAGGAGGAGCGGGAAGAAGGAGAAGGGTCCTGACTCCGCGCGGGCCTGACCAAACAGTTATCTCAATTGCGCGCGGCGAGGAGAGCGTGAATCCTGTCGACCCCTCGAAGGTCTACCGCCTGCTCTATCCGGCAGTCCCGGCGATCCTCGCCTGCAGCGACCGCGGCCTGATCTACGCGATGCCGGTCGTCTCGATGATCTCGCTCTCCAACAGCCCGCCGCTGATTGGCGTCGCGTCCTCGCCCCAACACTCCACTCACAAGGCTATCGCAAGCGTAGGGCGCTTCTCTCTTTCGTGGGTGGACGCCTCCCTCGTGCGTCCGCTGGAGGTTCTCGGGACGACGCCGCTCGTCGGGGTCGACAAGCTTCAGACGGCTGGGCTCAAGCACACGCGCGGGAAGACTCTCGACGTCCCGATAGTCGAGGGGGCGGTGGCGTCGCTGGAGTGCACGCTATACGCGAGGCAGACCCTCGGAGACCACGAGCTTCTAGTGGGGAAGGTTCAGGACGCGAGGGCGTCGGAGGACTTCCAGGAATACTGGAGGTTCAAGACGTACAACCCCGTGCTCTACGCCGGGATCCAGGAAGGCTCGTTCATGACGTATCAGCCCCGCACCAGCGCCTAGCCGAGGCTTCCCTTGCAGGCCTCACACCAGTCGTATCGAGGGAGATTTTAGCCTGTTCAGCTTGCTGACATTGAGCAGGGCGGGCGTGATGCCCTCTACCAGCCGAGAGACTGTCAGGGGCCCCGCGTAGAAAGGCCTCAGCCTCCCTACGGAAGAGACCACCCGGGCCGCCTCCTCGTAGACCGCCCTGGAGTCGGCCGTGACCAGCACGTCGTAGGCGAGCTCCTCGTCGAATTGCGTCAGCCTGGGGGCGGGGACGGTGTGGAAGGCACCCGCTACCCGTGATGCGGGCAGCGCCCTGGCGACCCGCTCTGCGGCGGACTCGCCTGACGGCGCGAGCGAGAAGACCCCGTCCTTGAGAATCATAGGGACGATGGGAGAGATGACGAGCCTCTCCATCAGGGCGGGGGCGAGCGACGCGAGGAGGTCGGCCGAAGGGAGCTCGGGGACGGCGAGGATGGCGATGTCGCACGCTTGGGCGGCTTCGATGTTCGTCTTTGCTTCGACGCGCGCTCCGGAGATTGCGCTAGCCTTCGTGGCGGCGGCTGCGGCCCGACCGGGGTCGCGCGATCCGATGGTCACGGCGTACGTCTTGGCCAGCCTGACCGCAAGTCCGAACCCAAGGTCACCCGTCCCGCCGATTACGGCTATCCCAGTCTGTCCCGACCTACTCATCTTCCTGCGCCTCTTCCGCCTCCAGCTTTCCCTGCTCGGCGCCTTCTTGCTGTTGCCATCCTGCATACTTCGTGTCGAGGACGTGCGCTATCTTCGAGGCTCGCTTGGCGCCGACCCCCGGGATCATGGCGAACTGCGACTCGGTCAGCTCCACGACCCTTCTCGGCGTCCCACACCTTCCGAGCATCCTCTTGGCGGTCTTCATCCCTACCCCTGGCAACGACGAGACGAAGTATAGCTGTTGCTGGGCCTCGTCCTTGCTCTTCGGGGGAGCCTGAAGGAGTCCCGGCGGGAGGGGCTTTGCCCTGCTGTTCCTGACCAGGGCGGCGATCGCCTGGGCGGTCTCGTCGGCGTTGGCCGTGTGCATTAGCCTGAGGTCGTAGGCGAGCGTGACCGAGGCGATGGCCCCGTAGTATGAGGCGAGGTTCTTGACCATCCCGCTCAGCTTGTTCACGTCTCCCTCCACGATGAGGTAGGGCTTTCTGTACGAGCTGGAGAGGGCGGACGCCTGGGCGAAGAGCCGCCCGTCGTAAACGGAGGAGACGAAGTCCGCGATCGACTTGCGCTCGGCTGCGATCTCTGGGTTGACGACGTAGTCTGCGACAGCGAGCTGGCTGAAGTAGACGCGGACGTCGAGTTTGGAGAGCCTCTCCGGGACGCCGCTGGCCCTCTCCCTTTCGTCCGCTATGACGCGAGGAAGTATCATCGCTCTTTCATACCGTGAAGGAAACGAAGTGGTAGATATAGAGTGTCACGACGCAGAGGAGGAGAAGGCTCCCTGCGGCCACGGCGACGTCGTACCAACGCATTCGCATCGCGTAGAGCGAGGTGGGCCTTGGCGTCGAGCCGTAGGCCCGGGACTCCATCGCCTCGGCTAGCTCCCCGCTCCTTATGACCGAGTTTACCACCAGGGGGATGAGGATGGGGACCATGTTCCTGACCCGCCTCAGGATGTTCCCCCTCTCGAACTCCAGGCCCCTTGACTTTTGCGCGTCCATTATCTGGAAGGCGTCGAGCATCACGACGGGGATGAACCTTATCGCCGTCACGAAGGCGAAGACGACGTCGCGAGGCACCCTCATCCACTTCATTATCTGCTCCAGCTCGTCGGGGGAGGTCGTCACGAAGAAGACGCTGGTGGAGCTGATTATCGCCAGGAAGCGAAAGGAGTAGAGGATCGCGTTCACTAGCCCGAGCCCGAAGAGGAGGTTCACCGCGAAGATGAAGACGGCGAAGAGGCCCGAGAAGGCGACGGTCCTCCCGATCCTTCGCAGGGACTTCGCTACGGCCGCGACGAGGAGGATCGCGGTGAGGACGAGGACTACCGCCCCGATCGTGGACGCGAGCAGCGAGAACACGAAGAACACCATCGCGACGAGGAGCCTGACGCGGGGGTCCAGCTTCTGGAAGGGGGAGACGACCCTCCTGAACACGAACCCCCCTGAGAGCCAATACACGGCCCTATCTGGCCTCCTGTCCGGCCTTCCTCCCGCCGACCCAGTCCCTCGCCTCGTGGACGTCCAGGAACGGGACCGTGGGCCTGCTCAAGAGCCCGGAGTAGAGCCTGAGAAGCTGAGGCTGCGTGACCCTCGCCCCCTCGAGGAGCTCGCGGTCCGCCATTATCTTGGACATCTCGCCGTCGGCGACGACCCTCCCGCCGGACATCACGACGAGCCGCGGCTGGATAGGCCAGAGGAACTCCACGTCGTGCGAGACTATGACGATGGTCTTGCCCGTCGATCGGAGCATCCTGAAGATCTGCGCGAGCTTCTCCTTCTGCAGAGAGTCCTGGCCCACCGTGGGCTCGTCGAGGACGACGACCTCCGGGTCCCAGGCGAGGATGCAGGCGAGTGTGAGCCTCTTCTTCTCTCCTCCGCTCAGCACGAGCGGCGACGACTTGCGGTACTGCTCGAGCCCGAAGAAGTTGAGCGCCCACTCGAGCCTCTTCGAGACCAGGTCCTCCGCGAACCCGAAGTTCCTCAGCGCGAAGCGCACCTCGCTCTCGACGCTCTCGGAGAAGAGCTGGTGGTCGGGGTTCTGGAACGCGATCCCGACCTTTCGAGAGAGGGTCGCCGTGGTTGTCTCGCGGGTGTCCACCCCGTCCACAAGGACCGACCCGGTCGTCGGCTTCAGGAGGCCGTTGGCGTGCCTGACCAGGGTGGTCTTCCCGGCGCCGTTCTCTCCCACTATCGCGACGGTCTCTCCCTTCCCGAACGTCACGCTGACGTCCGAGAGGGCTTTCACGCCGTTCTGGTGGACGAACGAGACGTTCCTGAACTCTACGAGCGTCAGAGGCGGTTCAGCTCCTCGGCCATCTCCTCAGGCGTCTCGGGGACCGTGGGGAGCCTCACCCCATCCTTGGAGAGCGCGTTGTAGAGCCTCGAGATCGGAGGGACGCTCACCCCGTATGCCTCGACCAGCGGGTCCGCGAGAACGTCTCTCGGGGGCCCGTCCATCACCTTGGAGCCTCCGTCCATCACGACGAGCCTGTCGGCGATTGGGATGAGCAGCTCGAGCCTGTGCTCCACGACGATGAAGGTTATCCCGAGCTCGCGGTTCAGCCTCTCTATCAGGGAGACGACCTCGAGGGCGGTCTTGGGGTCGAGGAGCGAGGTCGGCTCGTCCAGGATTATCAGTTTGGGGCGCATCGCCATCACGCCCGCGAGGGCCGTCCGTTGCTTCTGGCCGTCTGAGAGCTCGTGGGGCGCTCTGAGGGCGAGCTCGGTCACTCCGAGGAGCCTCATCGCTTCGTCGACCCGGACCCTCATCTCCCCCCTCGGGACCGAGAGGTTCTGGAGCCCGAAGGCGACGTCCCTCTCGACCGAGAACATGAAAATCTGGTTCTCGGGGTTCTGGAAGAGGAGGCCGACGCTCTGCGAGAGCCTGCTCATCGGGGTCTGCGCGACCCTGAGGCCTCCGACCGAGACGCTCCCTTTGTAGTCTCCGGGATACATGTGGGGGATCAGGCCGTTGATGCAGCGCAGGAGAGTCGACTTGCCGCAGCCGCTGGGGCCGGCGAGGAGGACGACCTCTCCTTCGCGTATCTCGAGGCTGACCTCCTTCACGGCGGGCCTCTGCGAGTCAGGGTAACGGAACGAGAGGCCTTCGATCGAGGCAAGGACCTTCCTCTCGCCGAGTCTTGACGCCGCGCTCATGAGTGTTCTACCGCCAGGATGACCCTACTCCTCCCGCTTCAGGTCCGACGGCAGGCGCAGGCGAACCCCTGATATGCCTTTGGCGGTGCGGCCGAGTCTGCTCGCGTCCTGCACGACGATTACCAATTTCGTGGTCACTACCAAATTCTTATTAAACTCAGCGGTTCCCGGGTGCGTGTGCGAACTGGGAAGGCAGGAAGGCTGGACAGCGTCTCCCTGGGCGGCATAGCCGTCTTCGGGGCTCTCGCGGTGGTGCTGACGACCCTGTCGCACGCGCTCGGCCTCAACTTTCCCCTCATCCCGTACCTGCAGTTCGACTTCGGGGAGGTCGCGATACTGCTGGCGTTCTTCATCTTCGGCCCCGTCCCAAGCCTGGTGGCCGCGTTCATAGAGTTCCTCACCCTGATGGTCCTGGGGCAGAACGCCCCGATAGGCCCCGTACTGAAGCTCGTCTCGATAATGGCCTCGCTCGGCGGGATCTGGCTGGGGACAGCGTTGGTCTCGCGCTCCAGGAGCCCTAGCTTCGCCAAAGCAGCCGCGCTGGGGACGTTCCTAGGGGTAGTCTCGAGGGTGGTCTTCCTTACGATATCCAACTACTACCTGATCGTCTTCTTCGGAGGCCAGTACGCGCTGAACGGCCTCGTCCCCTACCTCGCCGGCGCCTTCAAGCTGGTGGGCCTCAACCTCACCTCAGTGAACGGGCTGGAGCTCATCCTGGTATTCACCGCCGTCTTCAACGTGCTGCAGCTCGTCTTCGTGGCCGGCGTCACGTCCTTCCTCGTCGGCCTGCCTCAGGTCCAGGCGACGAGGGCCGCGGGAAGGAGCCTCTGGGTGGTCTCGTACCTGCGCTCTCGAGAGTAGGCGCTATCGTATCTCGGCGGGCTTGTCCTTGAGGAGCGAAGCGACGAGCGCGAGCGTGCTCTCTGCCGCCTTGTCCTCCGGGAGGGAGCAGGTGAAAGACGCGGCGGTGGGATGGCCCCCGCCTGACCCCGCCTCCTTCGCCATGGAGGCCGCGACGTCCGTCCCGAGGTGCACCTTGGTCGCATCCCAGAACCTCTGGTTTGCGCGGAGGCTCCCCCTCGTCTCGGCGCCCGTCTCGCCGGTGACTATCGCGACGTCCGCCCCCATGGAGACCAGCGACCTCGCCACGTTCGACTGGAAAGAGCCCACCGTGGTCGTCACGACGACCCATCCCGCGACCTTGTAGAGCTTCAGCCTCTTCGCGGACTTTAGCTTCGCGATGACCTCTCCGTAGTCCGGGGGCGAGCGGAGCAGGAGCCTCGCTTCGTCTATCCTGGCGCCCCTGTCCATCAGTCGGACGACCTCCCTAAGAGTGCTTTCCTTGGCTATGAGGAGGTGCTGCGAGTCGAACATTATCCCGAGCAGGAGCGCTTGCGCCGATTGCGCCTCCATCTCCACCCCCAGGTCCCTGAATATCCTCGCGACGATCTCGGACGCCGACGAGGCGGTCGTGTCCACGACCATGTGGTCGTAGGGGGAGCCCTCCTGGATTGGGTGGTGGTCGATGAGGACCTTCACTGCGGGACTCTCCTTGAGCTTGACGAACCAGTCCTTCAGGAGCTCCGTGTGCCCGATGTCCACGGCGACGAGCAGGTCGTAGTCGCCGCCCTCGCCTTCCCCCCGTACCAGGTTCTCCTGCTTGAAGGACTCCGCCAGCCTCCGCGTCAATAGGCTCATCCCGTCGGGCAGGATGACGTCGACCCTCGCGGAAGGCGCAAGCTTAGCCATGAGGCGCGATAGCGCGTAGGCCGACATGTACGCGTCCGGGTCGGCGTGCCTGTGGCAGATCACTCCCATTCGCTTGATCGCTTCTGGGGCCACGAAAGGGAAGGAGGCGGTCATCCTGTCACGCGACCTTGCGGCTCACGGCCGGTCGAGCGCGCGGTCCCACCCTCCAGCGCGCATCCTTAGGTCGAGTCGTTCCGGTCGGGCTGGGCGGATTGGGCCCTTCCCTTCAGCATGTCGTCAATCTTCGTCTGGAGGTCCTTCAGGCTTTCCCTGAAGCGCGTCTCCTGCTTTCCGAGCACCAGGTTCCGGGTGTTAGAGACTTCCTTCTTCTCTTGGAGGTCCTTGGTTATCGCATCCTTTGTGACCTTGATCAGCAGGCTCCCCGCGTACTTGTAGATCTGCTCCCCCTCGGCGGTGGTTTTCAGCTCGTCGAGCGCCCTTTCGGTCTCGGAGAGCTCCGCCTCTACCTGCTGCTTCTGCATCTGGACGGCCTGCAGGTTCTGCTGGAGCTGCTCCAACCTCGCGAGTTGCTCCCTCAGCCACGGAGGTATCTCTTGCTGGCTCAACTGTTTCCTTTTCTGCGACCTTCGCGATAGTAAATAAAGGCTTCAGCCTTTGCGGGCGAGAAGGCCGGTGAGGAGCCTCAGCTGAGCGAGGGCGTCCTCCGGGGAGGCTGCCGTGAGCGTCACCGAGAGGTCGTCGCCTTTCTCTCGGACGGCCATCCCTTTCTCCACGGCGAGGCGCTCCAGCTCTCGGCCCGCCGCGCCGATGAGGATGATGTCGAGCCGTATGCCCTTGATGGGATTTCCCTGCGCGCCGCTGCCTTGCTTACTTTTGCTGCGCCTTGGAGTGTGAGACTTCGTAGGCACCACCGGCCACGGTGTAGCCGCAGCTCGCGCACTTCCAGATGCCCGAGGAGACCCGCCTGAGCCTCATGTTGGAGCAAGAGGGGCACTCCTTCTTGGCCTTCAGAGTCCTGTAGATGTTCGTGTACCGCTTCCTGAGTGTCCCGCCGTACTTGGCCCCGAGGCCCTTCAGCGACTTGGACCTAGGCATGCGAGACGGCCTCCTTTATCTTCTCGCGTATCTCCCTTCCTCTGGCAATCGACCACTCGGCCGCGGTGACTATCTGCTCCGGCGTGAACGAGCCAGGCTCGCCCTTCTGCCCCGCGCAAAGGTTGCCGCCGTCGTCGGTGTCGAGGGTTATCCTGGCGTCCATGACGGCCTCCTCCTCCTCCGTCGGGTCCAGGACCAGGGTGTTGTTGATGTTGGCGATGGTCACGGAGATGGGAATCTTGTGCACAGGCAGCGGGACCCTCTCGCCCGTGTCCTTCACGACGTCGTTTTCAAGGACGAACTTCGGCATCTTGGCGGTGAGGAGCGCCGCGACGACGGCGTAGCTGGTGGCGTCGAAGAGGTTGCCGTCGACGTTGAGGATGTTCACGTCCACGAAGATGGAGTACACCCACTTGCCCTCCTTTATGCAGAGCGAGGAGACGTCTATCATCTCTGACTCCCTTACGCCTCTGTCGACCACCCTCGCGAGCTCGATCGCGCTCTCGTCGGGAGGGCCTGCCTCGAGGTACGAGGCGGCCATCGGGAGCACCTCAGCCCCCACGATGAGCAGCCCCTTGTTCGGGGTGTCGGGGAACGGAGTCCCCTTGTCTATCTTGACGCCAGCTAGGACCTCGGTGTTCCCTAGCTTCACCATCGCCGAGCCGTTCGCCTTCTCGATGACGTGGGTCTTTATCTCGAGCTTTCGGAGCTCGTTCAGGCCTCGGCCGTCGACGCGCTTCCCCTTTGAGAGGAGCTCGACTATCTGGTTCCTCTTTATCGTCTCTACCACGAATGACTTGCTGGGCAAGCTCTACGCCTCCTCCATTATCTCTGCGGTGGTCGTGGACGTCTCAGGGCCCCCTCCGCTGAAGTACTTCTTGAGAAGTGCCTCTCTTTGCATCTTGTACACCTTCATCCCGCCCAGCTTGGCGAGCTCGAGCGCCTGCTTGAACTCGTCGAAGGTGAATAGGCCGTCCATCTGCAGCAGCGTCACCTGGTTGAGGTTCGGCATGAATGCGTACGGGAGGTCGCCGGAACCCTCCTTGTCCTCGGTGTCGTTGAGGTCGAGGACGATCTTGCCGTCGACCTTGCCGACCGCGCAGCCCACGACGAGGTCGCGCATGTTGATCCCCGCGTCGGCGAGCGCCAACGCGCTGGCGGTGATCCCAGCAACCCTCGAGCCTCCGTCTGACTGGAGGACCTCGACGTAGACCTGAATGGCGGTCCTCGGGTAGTCTTCAAGGAAGAGCGCCGGCTGGAGCGCCTCCCTGATGACCTTGGATATCTCTATCTCTCTCCTCGAAGGGGCCGGGTTCTTCCTCTCGTCGACCGAGAAGGGGGCCATGTGGTACCTGCACTTCAGGAACGCCCTGTCCGCGAGCTCGAGGTGCTTCGGGTGCATCTCTTTTGGCCCGTAGACGGCGGCTATGATCTTGTTCTTGCCCCACTCGATCAGCGCTGAACCGTCGGCGTTGCGCACCACCCCGACCTCCATCTTGAGCGGCCGTAGCTCGTCCCAACGACGACCGTCGGTGCGAATCCCGTTCTCGTCCATCAATTTCCTCTTCTCTTCAGTCAAATCTATTGCTCACCGCTACTTTCGGGGGTCGCCGCCGCTGCCGGCGGGGCGCTGATGGGAGAACCGAGGATTTGCTGCACCTTCGTGGTGAGGTCCGCGGTGTGGGCTTCTTGCTCTATGAGCTCGATGGCCTGGACTGCCCTCGCGACGCCGTCGGGCGGGCCGTCGATGACGACCACCCCGTTCTGCCCCACCTTGATCTCGCTGTTGGTGAGCTCGGCGATCATGTTGATCATGTAGCCCTTCCTCCCGATCAGGCGCGGGACCTTCATCGGGGTTATCTTCACGATCTCACCCTGGGGGATCTTCCCCAAGCCTGGCCCCCTGATTGAGAGCTGAGGGTCCCTCGTCCTGTCGAAGGCCTCGATCTTCGCGAGCAGCAAGTCTCCCACGTTGAACCGCGTCGTGAGGTCGTGGGTCGAGGGGGAGAAGTCCCTCCCGAAGACGAACTGCCCAGGCAGGTATCCCACGAAGCACGAATTGATGTCCGCCTCCCAGCCGTAGCCGGTTACGTTCACGACTTTTCCGACGACCATGTCCTCCGCCCGGGGGATGTAGGCTCCCGAGAGCGGTATCACCTTGACGTCGTTCCTGATTATCTCGGCGAGCCCTATCCGCAGCGCGACCATGTCGTTGCCCCTTCGCTGCACGAACACGCCCGGTCGATAATCGCCCGTGACTATGACGTCGCCCGGAATCACCTGTTTTCTTGTTATTTCCACCAATTTTCTATTTCACCAGTGTAACTTGAGCCGAACCTCGCGTCGCCGATCCCAGCCTCTCAAGTAGGCTTGGCTGGGTCGCCGCTGGAATTTCTATTATCGCAGACAATCCACCGTCCCCTCCCCACTCCTCTTTAAGTATCTCGCCGAAGCCCTTGAGGACGCCGATGGTCTGGCCGGCGTACTGGGCGGGGGCCTTGACCATGAGCTTGACCTTCTCGGACTTCATCGGGAGTATCTTGCGGAGCTCCTCGAGGATCGTCTTCATCTGCTCGCTGGCGTCCTTGAACGGGTCGAAGGAGACCCTGGCCTCCTGCATCGCCTGCTCGATCCTGACCGGAGGGTGAGGGAGCCCGGTCTTCGGGTCGACGTAGGTCTTCGCAATCATCGCGACCACCTGCCTCCGCTTCTCCTCTGTCATCCTGTGGCGCTGTTCCTGGGTAAGCTGGAGCTCGCCGCGCTTGAGGACCTCGACGGCGGCCTTCGCGTGGTCGTCGGTCCCGAAGTGCTTCTTCAGCTTGTCGCCCGGGGCGCGCAGGCCTCTGTTGGCGTCCGAGAATACCTCGTCGATGCCTATGACCTGGGACGGCTCGACCGCCTTGCCCGTCTTGAAGCTGAGCGCCGCGTCGGGATGGACCATGATCTCGTAGCGGTCCCCCTCGATGACGATACGGACCGTGGTGAACTTGCTAGACATGAGCCTACATCAGGCTAGGCTCCCTTGTTGTTGGGAGCTTTGTCGGTGCCACGCGTCTTCGCGCTGGCCGCATGCTTTGTAATCTCATCCTCGGTGAGGCGCCTCATCATCTTCGTCTTCGCGTCGACGACCCCGATCTTGATGTGGAAGACCCCGGTCTTGTCCTCGCTCACGAGGTAGATGCACTCTATCGCTAGCGTTATCCCCTGCTCGAGGGATATCCCCGGGTTGTAGGTCTTCTCCAGGTACTCGTTCACCTGGTCGCTGCCCGCACCTATCGCTATCGCGTCGAACCCCAGGTACGCGCCCGTCGGGTCGGTGAGGAAGACCACCGGGCCGCGGTTCTCGTCCACGCCCGAGATTATCAGCGAGACGCCGAAAGGCCTCACCCCGGCGTACTGCGTGTACTGCTGGTTTAGGTCGGCGATCCTCTTCGCGACCGTCTCGATGTCCACGGGCTCGTCGTACACCAGCCTGTTGCTCTGGGCGATCACCCTGGCGTTGTCCACCTGGATGCGCGCGTCCGGGATGTATCCTGCGCCGACCGCGCCGATGTGATCGTCAATCTGGAACATCTTCACCACCGACTCTACGTTCTGGAGCTTCCTTCCCCTCTCCTCGACCGCGAGCACGACGCCGTCATCGGTCCTGACGCCGACCGCCAGGCTTCCCCTCCTCACCGTCTCGAGGGCGTATTCGACCTGGTACAGCCTGCCGTCAGGCGAGAAAATCGTTATGGCTCTGTCGTAGCCAGCGGAAGGTGCGAACATGATGTCATCTAGTCCTCTTTGATTAGCGGGGAGCCATTTCTGGTTGTTTTAAACCCTTCTGGAATCTTCGAGCCCATTTCGCCCCCCTGAGAACTTTTATGAGGGTGTGCGCGCGTTTCAAATCGGACGATCTGTTTGGGATGGACGACTCGGCGACGCGCTCTGGGGGGGAAGGCCTTCGGCGTTTAAGCGCGTCGTCATCTACAGGCAGGTAGTCGACAGCATCTTCACCTACTCGAAGATGTTTCACCCAAGGGAGGGGATACTCCTCCTCCGCGGAAGGAAGAAGGGGGACGCGCTCGAGGTGGACGGGGTGGTCATCCCGCCCGCCGCGGTTCATGGCGGCGGGTTCTCGGGCTTCAGTTGGAACTTGATCCCCATGGACCTCAGCTACGTGGGTGTCGCGCACTCGCATCCGTCAGGCTGGGCGGTCCCATCCCACCAGGACGTGCTCCACGTGAGCGGCAAGATAATGGTGATCGCAGGCGCCCCGTACTCCGATGACTCCTGCCTGAGGGTCTACGACACCCATGGGGAGCCGCTGCGCTTCGAGGTGAAGGAAGGCGCCAAGGCCCCCGCGGACGACGCCTCCTCTGAGCCAGAGTTCTGAAGGCCTACTTTGGCTTCTCGGGGAGCATCCCGGTGGTGTAGATCGTAATCACGGTGTCCCTGAGCTGGGCGATCTGCTCCAGGTCAACCTCAGGCTGGGTCGTAATGAGCATCAAGTTGGTCCCGACCCCGAAGATGAGCATGTTGACCTTCTCCCTCTTCACGAAGGTGTACTGAATCTTCCCGAAGTACTGGTCCCAGGTCTTGTCCGTCCCGATCTGGATGGTCAGGTTCGCCATTAGCCTCAGGTCCTCGCTGGCAGGCTCGAGGGAGGAGATGCCCCTCCTCATGCCGCCGGCTATGACGCGCCCGGTGTCGTCCAAGACGCCGGCGTACCTCACCCGGCGGTCGAATTTGAAAATCTGGAAGCAGAGTTTGTCAAGCGGATATGTCATTCAGATGGTGCCAATTGCTTCTCGCTCGATATAAGAATTTTGATATCGCGCGGTCGAAACGCTCCGAGGTCGCTCTCCCGGGGTGTGCCCCAATTTGATTCCATTGTGTAATACCTTTGACACCGCCGCAAATGACATGCTGCCGCCACCTATCATCAGGTGTAACAGGCAAAATGGTCTTCGAACAAATGCTGACCATACTCTTAGGCACCGCAGTTGGAGTCGCAGCTGTTCTGTACGCAGTCAAGCCGAGGCAAATCGGAGCCTCACAATCCTTCGCCTCCGGAGTCTCATCAATCGAGACAATCTCCCTCCCATCCCAATCAACGTCCTTCTCACAGAACGACGCGGCGCCAATGCCAGAAGTGACCGCAACCCAGTCGGCAGTCGTAGAGTCACCGGTCGAGGAGTTCCACGCGATCTCTTCGAGCTCGGTCTCGACGCTGACGGCGGAGGTGGCAGCGGCAGGCTCGAGCACCGCAGCAATCGCATCTATCGATGCGTCAGCTGTCTCGACCCCCGCAGCGAAGTCGGTCGCGGTGGAGTCTCACGCCTCATCGGCGGCGAGAAGCCACAGAGCGCCAAGGAAGAGTTCAGCATCCTCGAGAACGCACGCCAAGCCTAGAGCCACTGGTAGCACAAGGGCTACCAGAAAGCGCTAGACGAAGCTGCGCGAACGAGAAAGAACCCACTGAAGCTGTGGGTTGGGGCTCCTACGGACAAGAGCCTTAAACCCACGTCCTACCTCTTTTTGCGACAGCAGTTGAAGCAAGGCCAGATGATAGGTTTTCACGTCTCGATATCAGGCTCGATAGACCTCGCGGTCGACAGGGCACTCGAAATGGGGTGCACGACCTTCCAGATCTTCACCAGGAACCCGCGCGGGTGGGCGTTCAAGCCGCTCGATGAGGAGCAGGTCCAGCTCTTCATCCAGAAGAGGGCGAAGGCGGGCTACGAGAGGGTGGTGGCCCACATGCCGTACCTCCCTAACCTCGCCACCTCCATCAACGCCTACCAGAAGCAGAGCAGGGCGTCACTCAAAGCCGAGGTCGGGAGGTGCAACGCCCTGGGGATCGACTACCTCGTGGCGCACATCGGTTCCCACATGGGGAAAGGGACAATGGAGGGGGTCAAGAACGTCGTCGGGGCGTGCAACGAGGCTTTGGAGGCGAACCCGGGCAGGACGGTCCTCCTTGTGGAGACTATGGCGGGGCAGAACCACAGCGTGGGCTCGAGGTTCGAAGAGCTCAGAATGATACTCGACGGCGTGAAAGAGACAATGAGGATGGGCGTATGCTTCGATACATGCCACGTCTTCGCCGCCGGGTTCGACCTCTCGAGCAAGCCGGCGGTCGAGAGGACGATGGGGATGTTCGCGGACATCGTGGGTATCGAGAGGCTGAAGGTGGTCCACCTCAACGATTCGATGGGGCCGATCGGGAGCGGGCTCGACAGGCACGAGTACGTTGGGAAGGGGCAGATAGGGGAGAAGGGGTTCCGGGCTTTTCTGCGCTACGGGGAGATCGCTAAGCTCCCTCTCATTATGGAGGTTCCCGTAGAGGAGAAGACGCAGTATGAGGAGAACCTGAAGATGGGGAAGCGCCTCATCGGTGCCTAGCGCCTAGGGGTTCCCGGCACTGGGGACGGAGGCTGCGGAGGCAGGTTTGTCGAGCGGCCAGGTCTTCTTCGACTGCGCCACCCAAGAGAATTTCTTCTGAAGAGACTTTGAGTATAGCTTCTCCCAGTCGAGCCCCACGTAGTCGCACCAAGCCTTGTAGACCCTCGGGTCGATGTAGTTTTTCATCGAGGTGTTGAGGTTGTACTCCCTGGTCTCCTTCGTGAGCTCGATGTCCTTCTGCATCTTCTGGGCCATCGCCTCCTTCCCCTTGGCCTTGTACTCCTCGAGCTTCTGCTCCTTCTTCTTCAGCGACTCCTCCCATGTCTTGGGGGGCGTCCGCTTGTGATTGCAGTACTTCGCCGCGGCGAGGTTCGCGTCTTTCGCGAAGTAGAGCTTCTCAAGGTCGGGGGCGGCTTTCACGTCCTTGGACTTTAGGGCCTCCTCGACCGTCTTCGTCGCGTGGTAGGTCCTGAAGACCTTCGCGCTAAGGCTTAGACCGGAGACGAGGTCGGAGAGGAAGGCGTTGACGTTGCTCGAGGTGATGCCGTCGAAGATCTCCTTATCGGGCTTCTTTCTGGCCATGAACTCCCTCATGTTCTTCACCAACGCGGGGTCGGGGTTCTTCATCGTCTTCAGCCAGCGGACGCTGTCCTTCCCTAGGAAGTCGAACTCGACGGCCTGGTCGTCGAGGCGCTTGATGTGCTCCACCCTCAGGGTGGTCGCGCCCACGGTGTCGGCCTCGTCCTCGTCCTTCTCGTCACCGACCCTCATCCCTACCTCGTCTATCAGGAAGCAGACGGTAGCCAGCTTGCGCACCTTCTCGTCCTTGTCTCCCATCTTCTCGCGCATCCTCTTCTGCAGCGCGGGTAGCTTCTGTCCGACCTTCAGCGCCCTGTCGTACTTTTCCACGTTTCTCGATTGCTGGATGTCGGAGCTCTCATGCGGCCAGACGTACTTCTCCTTCTCCGTGAGCTTGTCGATCCACCGAGCGATCCAGATAGATTCGTCGTCGTGGGCGACCTTGAAGCCGCCCGGCGGGACCGGCGCGCCCTTGTCAAGGTTCAGGGTAACCTCTGATGCGGCGACCCTGGGCTTCCAGCTGCCCCGAAGCGGGTGGGCTCCCCGACCCATGAAAAGGCCCGGTGGCTCGACCATGTAGTTCGCAAGCTCAATCTCCTTCCCGTCGAGGACGGCTTTTCCATACTTGGCCCTGAGTGCCTCCCTCTTCTCCTTGCGGTTGGAGGCGAGCGCCTTCTTTTCCTCCTTTGTCATCGTCTCCTTTTGCATCTTCTCCTTGTCAACAAGTCTGTAGAACTGCGAAAAGTCGAGGTCCTCGAACTTCGTCTGCTTGGTGGCGGGCAGGGGCAACTCCTTCACGAAGTACTTCATGAAGTTCGCGCGGAAGACGGGGTCCTGGACGTAGGGGGTGTCCTTCTTCTTGGCGAACTGGTAGGCCATCTCCTCGGCCAGCGGGGAGAGCCTCAGCTCCTGCGCCGATAGCTCGACCGAGAGCCCCTGGGGGACGTAGGTGTCGGGGAAGACGACGCCTTCATGTCGGAGCGTCCTCCAGACTGGCATCTGGGCCGACTTTGAAACGGTTCTTTAAAAGAAAATCGCTGCAACCGCATGAGATCTGCGCGGCGTTGCCCTGGATTGCGCTGATGCAGACCCGCAAAACCCCTGAATGCGGTAAAATAGGCAGCCAACCAAGCACCCGTGGCGGGCCCGTAGCTCAGTTCCCCACTGGGGAGAGAAGCCAGGATAGAGCATCGGGCTTTTAACCCGAGGGTCAGGTTCGGAACCCCCTAGGCGGGTTCGAATCCCGTCGGGCCCGCTCCCACCCGCGTTCGAGTCCCAGCGTTAAGAGGGGACCGCGCCACAGGGGGCATGCCCAAAACGCAGAGGAGGAGGGGAGTGTCAAAGTACTCGCACCTCCTCGATGAGGACGACACATTCAGGGC
>DATLRR010000029.1:0-32740 GCA_035534595.1 Nitrososphaerales archaeon | reverse complement strand
GCGCCGATCATCGAGATGCAGGTCCTCAAGGTCACGATCCACATGGTCGTGATCGCCTCGTTCGGCGAGGATAGACATAAGCGAAATCGCACAGGAGGGTGATGCTCGCACATTCCCATCTTGGCACAATCCCATCAACTGGACTCATGCAAAGGTTAATTAAGCGACGCAGAGCAACCATTTTTTGTCCTCTCCCGAGGGCATTCCGCATGCATATCCAACTAATCATCGATACAGATAGAAAGAGAAGATAGAGCTTGAACACTTCGACACAAAAGATACCCGAACAGGCCAGGTACCACGGCACAACCACCGCCGGGATAGTCTGCTCCGACGGCGTCGTCCTCGCGACCGACACAAGGGTCACCGCAGGCGGGTACATCGCCCACAAGAGAGGGAAGAAGCTCCTCCAGGTAGACCGCCATCTGGCCGTTACGATATCGGGAGGGGTGGCCGACGCCCAGAACGTGGTCGACAGCCTCAAGTACTACGCGGGCAGCTACAGGATCGAGAAGGGGATTCCCCTGCCGGTCAAGTCGGCAGCCCGGATAGTCTCCAACATCCTCTTCGGCTCTCGCTACTACCCGTACATCGCCATAGTCATCGTCGGGGGGTACGACAGCACCGGCGGCTCGATCTACAACGTCGACCTCTTCGGGTCTGCCATCCGCGAGAAGGTGACCGCGACCGGGAGCGGCTCTCCGGTGGCCTACGGCGTGCTGGAGGAGGGATTCACCGAAGGCATGACCGTCGCCAAGGGGGTCACGCTCGCGGCGAACGCTATAATCGCGGCGATGAGGCGCAACGTCTACACCGGCGACAATTTCGACATCGCCATAATAGACAAGGCGGGCTTTAGAGAGGTTTCAGAGCAGGAGAAGGAGAAGCTCCTCGCTCAGTTTGCGGGACGCAGTTAAGGTTTGGCGCAAAAGGCAAATCACGTAAGCCTCATGGGGACGATTCTAAACGGTATCCCAGCGGAGGCTCAGATAACCAGGATAGAGTACGAGGGGCCCAGGATCGCGCTCTACACCAAGAACCCAAAGTACCTCCACCAGAACAACTACATCATCTCGGAGATCGTGAACACCGTGAAGAAGCGGGTCGTGACCCGCACCGAGAAGTCGATCAGGAAGCCCGAGCAGGACGCTAAATCGATCCTAGAGAAGTCGTTCCCCGTCGAGGCTGGCGCGTCGAACTTCTTCTTCGACGACGCCACTGGCGAGGTCACCGTCGAGGCGAACAACCCCCGCGTGCTCTCCCCCGACGTCGGGTACGACCTCGGGGACCTCATGGGCAAGACGGGCTGGAAGATAAGGGTCAGGAAGGCCCCTCACATCGCGTCCTCTGCGATCCAGAACGTGTACTACGCGCTGAGGACGGGGAGCGACGAGCGGGAGAAGTTCTACAGGGAGCTCGGCGAGACGATCTTCAGGCCGAGATACGCCTCCTCCGAGCAGGTCACTATCAAGTGCCTGGGAGCAGGGCAGGAGGTAGGGAGGTCGTGCTTCCTCGTCGAGACGTCCGAGAGCAAGGTCCTGATGGACGCCGGGATCTCTCCCGGCGCGAAGAACAGCTGGGACGCCTACCCAAGGCTCGACTGGGCGGACGTCAACCTCAACGAGCTAGACGCGGTCGTCCTGAGCCACGGCCACCTCGACCACATGGGCTTCTTGCCGGCGCTCTACAAGTTCGGCTACGAAGGCCCCGTCTACTGCACCGAGCCCACGCTCCCGCTCATGACCCTCCTCCAGAACGACTTCATCAAGATAGCCCAGATGGAGGGAGGGAGGATGCTCTACGACCAGAAGGACATACGGAGCCTCATACAGCACACCATCACGCTCCAGTACGGGACCGTCACAGACATCTCCCCTGACATCAAGCTCGTCCTCAACAACGCCGGGCACATCCTCGGCTCCGCGACCGTGCACCTCCACATCGGCGAGGGTGTCCACAACATCGTCTACACAGGCGACTACAAGTACGGCAGGACGCAGCTCTTCGACTCGGCGAGCTGGAACTACCCTCGCGTCGAGACGCTGATCACCGAGGCCACCTACGGCAACAAGGAGGACATCATGCCTCCCCGCGGCGAGGTGGAGATGAACTTTGTCAACGCCATCAACAGCACGCTCGCCAACGGCGGGAAGGTGCTCATCCCGACGCCCGCGGTGGGCAGGGCGCAGGAGATAATCCTCGTCCTCGACCACTACATGAGGAACAAGGTCCTCACCGAGGCGCCCGTCTTCCTCGAAGGGATGATCTCAGAGGCGACGGCGATTCACGTCTCATATGCCGACTACCTCTCGAGGGAGCTCCGGAGCAAGATCCTGGAGCAGGGCATCAACCCGTTCGTGAGCGAGTACCTCACCTCCATCGAGCACCCCTCGAAACGGGACGAGGCACTGAGGGAGGGCCCGGCGGTCATCATGGCCACCTCGGGCATGCTCGAGGGCGGGCCGGTGCTCCAGTACTTCGAACACATAGCGCCCTCCGAAAGGAACAAGATACTCTTCGTCTCGTACCAGGTCCAGGGGACCCTGGGCAGGCGCGTCCTCGACGGCACCCACCAGGCGAGCCTGATGGGAGACAACGGCAAGATCAAGATCGTGGACGTCAAGGCCGCCACCCAGAAGGTCGAGGGCTTCAGCGGGCACAGCGACTACAACGAGATAATCAGGTTCATCGGGAAGATGCGCCCGAAGCTCCAGCAGGTCATAGTGCAGCACGGGGACAAGAGGAAGATTGAGAACCTGGCCTACGTGATCCAGCGCATCTACAGGGTGCCCGCGCTAAGGCCGGCCGTCCAAGAAGCGATACGCGTCTTCTAGCTGGAGAGCGAGCCTCTCCAGATCCGCACGCCGGGCGGAGTGATTACTATCCTCTCCTCGCCCAGCCTTGCGATGTCGCCCCCGATCGAGGTCGCGAACTCGTAGAGCTGCTCGACGACGGTCTTCAGGTCCTCCACGCTCTTCTGAGCGAGTGGAGTGACACGCAATATCACTATCGTCCTCTTCGCCACGTCGTCCTGTATCGCCTGGATGTCCTCGGCGCTCCGAAGCTGCAGAGCCTTTAGCAGCATACCTGCCCCTTCTTGCGAGGTACCCTCTCCGGACTCCTCGGCGGTCAAGCTCGATTCCAAGTTAATCTTGTCACCCTTGAATACATTATACCGGCTTTTAAACATAAACGCGATATATATTTGCGAGAGGTCAAATTTTTTTGTACGCACCCCAGAACTTGTCTCCTGCATGATGCAAGTTCTTGATGCAATTGCCCTTCTTCAGCTCCGCCATCTCTGAGCTGGCCACGGCAGTCCTTCCCACGGCGGCCGCCCTGCCCTTCTTGTCTTCGCGCACAATGACGAGCTTCCCTACCTCCCCCCACTCGTCATACTTCGAGATCCCCGGCCGCATCACGTCGGCACCTTTGATGATGTACTTCAAGGCGCCTTCGTCGATTGTGACGGAAGGGAAGAGCCCGACCGCCTCGGCCGACCCCACGAAGGGGAGATAGTCGCCGCCCGCCCCTCCGCTGACGAACGTGAACCTTCCGTCGATTATCACGAACTTCGACTCCTCGTCGGGCTCCAGTATCTCGACCTGGGCAGACCGTGGCACCTCCAGATGGATCCCTGCTGAGCGCTCGATCTCCGCGATGAGCTCCCTCGAGTCGTGCTTGGAGACAACCTGCCTCTTCAATTCTCGGATGGGCGTCGAATGCATCAATTTAATAAAGCCAGCCTTCGACGCCCACTCTCAACCGGTGCAATTAGACACAATGTCCGCGGACATGGCGATCAAAGTGCTCGAGACCAGCCTCGGAAAGGTGGTCCTGATCAAGCTGAAAGGAGGCAAGGTGATCCGGGGCTCGCTTCAGGGCTTCGACCAGCACATGAACCTCTCTCTCGAAAAGGCAGAGGAGATCGTCGCGGACGGCAAGTCCAACTCCCTGGGGACTCTGATAGTCAGGGGAGACAACATCATCATGATCTCTCCTCCGCCCGGCTGAGATAGTCCCTCTTCCGCCACCTAGGGTGGAACTCTTTTACCACGGCGGCCAGGCGCTCGCACCTGCAGACCTTGAGCAACAGCGCGGTCCCTCGAAATCCGACCATCCGCTCGGTGGCGGTCCTCGGCGCCGGGACGATGGGTCACGGGATAGCCGAGGCGGCGGCTCTCTCCGGATATCGGGTCGTCCTCTACGACGTGGAGCGCCGCTTCTTGGACTCTGGGATGGAGAAGATCAGGTGGAGCCTGGCGAAGCTCGCGGAGAAGGGCGCGGTCACGGCCAAGAGGGCGGAGGAGACCGCCGAAGGGATAGTCTGCACGACCGAGCTGGGTGAGGCCGCCCGATGCGACCTCATCATAGAGGCGGCGCCGGAGAGCCTCGACCTGAAGAAGAGCCTCTTCGCCCGACTCGACGCCCTCACCGAGGGCGCGCTGCTCGCGACGAACACGAGCAGCATCCCCATCACCGAGATCGCGGCGGCGACCAGCAGGCCGGAGGCAGTCGTGGGAATCCACTTCTTCAACCCGCCAGTCATGATGCCTCTGGTGGAGGTGATCAGGGGGGCGAGGACCAGCGACGAGTCCGTCCGGACGGCTGTCGGGTTCTGCAAGGCTCTGGGAAAGCAGGTCGTCGTGTGCCAGAAAGACGTGCCCGGGTTCATGGTCAACAGGGTGATCGGCCCGATGATCAACGAGGCGGCGTGGGTCGTGGCCAGAGGGGAGGCGACCATCCGGCAGGTCGACTCTTGCTGCGTCTACAGAGTGGGCCTTCCTATGGGGCTCTTCGAGCTCGCCGATTATACCGGGATAGACGTGATCAGCGCGGCGTCGCAGACTATGAGGGCCAGGGATCCAGGCTCCCTTCCAGTCGCGCCCGCCCTCGGCGAGATGGTGAAGGCGGGGACCCTCGGACGAAAGACCGGAGAGGGGTTCTACAGCTACTCGGCGGGCGGTGCCTCCTACTCAAGGGCGGAGGGCGACTCGCTCGACCCGCTCCTCTTCTTCTCGGTGGGGATAAACTCGGCAGCGTGGCTCCTACGGAACGAGGTGTGCACCAGGGATGACCTAGACGCGTCCGTGAAGCTCGGGCTGGGCTTCCCTCAGGGGATACTCCAGCTCGCGGACGCGTGGGGGGTCGACAGGGTGGTCGCGGCCCTCCGAAAGAAGCAGGCTGCCTACGGGGACGCCTACGCCCCAGACCCTCTCCTGGTCAAGATGGAAGAGCGGGGGGACATCGGCACATCCTCGGGCAGAGGTTTTTATGACTATGGCTCAAAAGAGACCAAGTTGGAAGAACTATCGCTCAGGAAGGCGCCCCCTCTCGCGTGGGTGACCCTGAACCGTCCGCACCGGCACAACACCATCACCCCGAAGATGATGGACGAGTTGGAGGCAGTCGCCAACGACCTCGCGAGGGACGGCGCGGTCAGGGTGGTCGTCATCTCCGGGGAGGGCGGGAAGGCGTTCAGCGCGGGAGCCGACCTTACCGCCTTCGAGTTCACCTCCCCACTGAAGGCCTTCGAGTCTTCCAGGAGGATGTTCGAGGTCTTCAGCCTCTTCGAGAAGATGCCGAAGCCCGTCATCGCGGCCATCAACGGCTACGCCTTCGGCGGGGGATGCGAGCTTGCCTTGGCGTGCGACTTCAGGCTCGCGTCAGAGTCGAGCCAGATCGGGCTCACCGAGACCAGCCTCGGGATAATCCCGGGCGCCGGCGGCACCCAGCGCCTCCTGCGCCTCGTGGGGGTGAGCAGGGCGAAGGAGATGATCTACCTGGGGGAACGACTGCCTGCTCAAGATGCCCTCAAGGTCGGGCTCCTTGACAGGGTGTACGCAAACGAGAGTTTTCAGTCCGAGGTCGAGGGTTTCGCGAGGAAGCTCGCGAAGCGCGCCCCCGTCGCCTTGAAGCTCGCAAAATATGCGATCAACCTAGCGCAGCAGGTCACCGCTGCCGACGCGGGACAGCTGTTCGAGGCAGGAGGCTTCGGCCTCGCGCTCTCGACACAGGACGCCTCGGAGGGCATCAGCTCCTTCCTCTCGAAGAAGGAGCCGGAGTTCAAGGGGGAATGAAACGATAAATACGGTCGGACCGGCCTTTTTTCAGGGACCTTGACAGGCCTTCCCGCGATCGGCTTCTCGCCTGAGCATGAGGACCTCCGCTCCTGGGCCAGGGACTTCGCCAACAGGGAGATAGCACCCGTGGCCGAGAGGATAGACAGGACCGACGAGTATCCCCGCGACCTCGCCAAGAAGATGGGAGAATACGGGCTGCTCGGCCTCGGCACACCGAAGGAGTACGGGGGCCTCGGCCTCGACCTCATCTCGTCCGCGGTCGTCGCTGAGGAGATCGCCAGGGTGAGCCTATCGGCAGGGCTAATCATCGGCGTCCAGAACGGTCTGGTGGCGTACCCCATCTCCGAGTTCGGCACGAAGGAGCAGAAGGAGAAGTACCTCCCCAGGCTGGCGAAGGGAGAGATCATCGGCTCCTACGGGCTCACCGAGCCGGGCGCCGGATCTGACGCCGCCAACATCCAGACCAAGGCGGACAAGACTTCGGACGGCTCCTACAAGATAAACGGGTCGAAGATGTGGATCTCGCAAGGGCTTCTCGCCGACTTGGTCGTCCTCTTCACGAGGACTGGGAGCGCGGCCGACGGAGCCGCAGGCATGACCGCGTTCTTGGTGGACAAGGGCACCCCTGGGTTCAAGGTCGGCGGCAAGCTCGAGGTCATCGGGATAAGGGGGACCGGGACGGCCGAGCTCGTCTTCAACGACTGCACGGTTCCTGGGACGAACATGCTCGGTTCCGTTGGAGACGGGTTCCTGATTGCGATGGCGGTCCTGAACCAGGGGCGCGTCGGGGCGGCCGCAGGGGCGCTGGGCATCGCGAGCGCGGCCCTGGATGCGTCGGTTTCATACTCAAGGACGAGGGTGCTCTTCGACAGGCCCCTCGCGAAGTTCGAGTGGATACGGTTCCTGATCGCCGACATGGCGACGAGGCTCGAGGCGGCGCGGCTCCTCACGTACAGGGCGGCGTATCTCAGGGACAAGGGAGAGGAGTTCGTGAAGGAGGCGTCGATGGCGAAGGTCTTTTCGACGGAGACCGCGGTCTGGGTCTGCGAGAGGGCCATCCAGATCCACGGTGGGATAGGCCTGAGCAAGCTCCTCCCGCTCGAGCGGTATCTCAGGGACGCCAAGGTACTGGACATCGTGGAGGGGACCTCGGAGGTCCAGCGGTGGATCCTCTCCAGGGAGATCTTGCAGGACTGAGCGGACCATGAAGAACGTCGCAATAGTCGGAATCGGCCACTCGAAGTTCGGCAGGCGGACGGACGTGAACCTCGCCGAACTCGCGTTCGAATCGATAAAGGAGGCAATCGACGATTCCGGAGTCCAGAAGAAGGAGATCCAGAACGTTACTGTCGGGAGCGCAGGGGGGTGGTATGAGGAGAACCTTCCAGCAGTCATCGTGAACGAGTACGCGGGCTTCCAGGACGTCGGGACGATGAGGGTGGAGGCAGCATGTGCAAGCGGGAGCGCGGCCGTGAGGAGCGCATACCTCAGCATCGCGAGCGGCGAGGCGGACGTCACCATGGCGGTGGGGATCGAGAAGATGACCGAGGTCGACACGCTCACGGCCGTCGAGCTGATGGGGCGGTCCGGCTCCTATCTATGGGAGTTCGAGAACTACGGCATGACGTTTCCCGCATATTACGCGCTCTACGCCGTGGCGCACATGAAGCGGTACGGGACCTCGGAGGAGGACATGGCCAGGGTGGCGGTCAAAGCGCACCACTACGGATCGATGAACCCCCTGGCCCAGTTCCAGAAGGAGATTACCCTCGAGAAGGTCCTCTCGTCGCAGGTCATATCCTGGCCCTTGAAGCTCTACGACGCGTGTCCCATCACCGACGGCTCGGCAGCCGTGGTCCTCGCGAGCGAGGAGATGGCGAGCAAGCTCTCGGACACTCCAGTCTGGATAAAGGGGATAGGGTTCTCCTCTGACTCCGCCAACCTCAGCAAGAGGGGGGACTACGTGGGCCTGAGGGCGACCGTCGACGCATCTCGAAAGGCGTACGCCGCTGCCAAGATATCCCCGAAGGACGTGGACGTAGCGACCTGCCACGACTGTTTCACCATCGCCGAGCTGATGGCCTACGAAGACCTCGGGTTCTGCGCCAAGGGGGAAGGCGGCAAGCTCGTACGCGAAGGGCAGACCGAGGTCGGAGGCAAGATCCCCGTCAACCTCGACGGAGGCCTGAAAGCGAAGGGCCATCCTGTCGGGGCGACCGGCGTCTCGATGACCGTAGAGATATCAAAGCAGCTCAGGGGCGAGGCAGACAGCGGGAGGCAAGCCCCAATCAAGAACGGGATCGGCCTCGTGCACAACGTGGGCGGCACGGGTCATTACTGCTACGTGACGGTGCTCTCGAGGTCGAAATAGTTGGCCAGCCGCGACGAGCCTCCGACGTTGCACTCGAAGCGGAGCCTGACCCTCAGGTTCAACATCCCGATCTCGAAGACTAGCCGCTTTTGGACGGGGCTCGCCGAGGGGAAGTTCGTCACGACGAAATGCGGGGACTGCGGAAGGCTGACCTTCCCGCCCCAGGCCGACTGCCCGAACTGCATGAGCGGCAACTCGAAGTGGGTCGAACTGGGGACCGAGGCGGAGCTCCTTACCTTCACCTACGTGCAGATCACGCCGACGAGCTTCGTCGACCACGACCCATATGTCGTCGCGATCGGGAGGCTGAAGGAGGGGTTGAACGTCCTCGCGTGGGTCGAGGGAGGGGACCCAACGAGGCTGAAGCCTGGCGCAAGGCTCAAGATCGAGACCAGGAAGGAGGCGGAAGGGGGCCCGTACTACGTCTTCGTCGTGACGCCCTGAGGAAGCTAGAACTCGACCTGGATCGACCGAATGAGCTCGGCGATCCTCATGAACCTGTCCTTGTAGAAGAGGATCTTGGTGATGGAGCCCTTGAACTTGAGGAGCCCCTTCAGGACAGCCGACTGGAAGTCGACCTCCCCCTTCGCGACCTTGGTCCAGGTCTCATACGCCCCCTCGAAGGAGAACTCAGCCTGAGCGGCGGGTTCCGAGGGGGAGATGGACGTCTTCCCGTCCTCGACCTTGAGCATGTAGCTCGAGACGTTGCTCTGCTCCGTGGAGACGAGCTTGATGCTGGTCTTCAGGCCCTTCGTCCCCTCCTGCCACTTCGCGTCGTTGGCAAGGTTGTCCTGAAGCTGCGCAAAGAACTCGGGAGAGAAGTACTTGACCATTCGCGACCAGCTACCTCGGGACGGCTTTTTTGAGCTTACCTATCGCACCGGAAGTCAGCTCCGACTTGAGGGTGACCGCCCCAGCGCTTACCTGAAGGGACTCCCTTACCATCGGGAGGTCGACGTTGTCAGTCTTCACTATCAGCGCGTGCTCGAACCATACGGCCTTTTTGGCGAAGACCGGGGAAATCTTCGCAATCCGGCGCGTGAGCTCCTTCTTCGCCTCCTCGTCTATAGGCGCCACGCTGGTCAGCATGAGGTACCTCTTGTGCCTAGGGCCTCTCATTCAGCCGCTCACCTCGAGGAGCCTCGCGTAGAACCCTTCGGGATCTCGCTTGATCATGTATGAGCGGGGCTTCACCTTCACCCTGACAGGGTCCGAGCTTGCGAGGACCGCGCTCCCCTTCATGACAAGGACCTGCTTGCTGAGCCTTATGTAAAGCGCGTTGTGCTCGTCCAGCACCGCCCCCAGGTCACCCAGTATCGCCTTCCTCTCATCAGGCTCGATGTGGGAGACTATCTGGCGGAGCGCCGCCTCCGCCTCGTCCCCCGTCAGGTGGTGCCGGATCCAGACTATCTTGTTGCCGTAGTGCCCCTCGACCTCCTGGCGCTCCGCTGGAATGTCTCCCCCCAGAAGGGAGGCGACCGCCCTCCTGACCTTGTCCTCGTCCTCGGTCATCTGAAGGAAGTACGAGACCTCGAGAGACTGGACCGCCGAGCTCATGGCGCGGCTATCTGCGCCGAAATAAGTTTATCAAGTCTCGCGGGCCGAAACCCTCCAGAAGAGCCCAGAATGCGTGGCCACCTGAAGGTCCTCGGCATAGAGAGCACCGCCCACACCTTCTCTGCCTCCCTCGTCACCGAACGCGAAGGCGTCCTTACCAACGCGAAGGACATCTACATGCCGCGCGAAGGCAGCGGGATACACCCCGCCGAGGCCGCCGAGCACCACCTCGCAGTCGCCGTCAAGGTCGTGCACGAGGCGCTCGAGAGGAAGAGCGAGCGCGGGAGCGACCTCGATGACGTCGACGCTATCGCCTACTCGATGGGACCGGGGCTGGGGCCTTGCCTCAGGGTGGGGGCGGTGGCCGCGAGGACCCTCGCGCTCTCGACGGGGAAGCCGCTGGTCGCCGTCAACCACGCTGTCGGGCACATCGAGCTCGGCTGCCTCCTCACCGGGGCTAAGACACCGCTCGTCCTCCTGATCTCCGGCGGCCACACGATGGTCGTCGCCCACTCGAACGGGGTCTGGCGGGTCCTCGGAGAGACCCTCGACCTTACCCTGGGGCAGCTCCTCGACCAGATGGGACGCTTCGTCGGGTTCGCTTCCCCCTGCGGGAGGAAGATAGAGGAGGCCGCGGCCAAGTCGAGCCGATATCTCAAGCTCCCTTACACGGTCAAGGGAAACGACGTCTCCTTCTCGGGCGTGCTGACGGCCGCCAAGAAGCTGATCGGCGGGGGCGCCTCGTTCGAGGACGTATGCTACTCCCTCCAAGAGACGGCGTTCGCGATCACCACGGAGGTGACGGAGCGAGCCCTCGCTTTCACGGGAGCTCGGGAGCTCCTCGTCGTCGGCGGGGTCGCCGCAAACCGCAGGCTCTCCGGGATGCTCGAGACCATGGCGACGAGGCACAGGGCGACCGTAGAGGTCGTCCCGCCCCAGTTCAGCGGGGACTGCGGCGCGCAGATCGCGTGGACTGGCCTTCTTGCGTTCAGAGCGGGCGAGCACCTCTCCAGCGTGGCGGACAGCGTCGTCAGGCAATCCTGGCGCCTCGACACCGTCCCCACCCCTTGGAGGAGCTAGCGGACGCGCAAAGGAGAGAGACAAACCTTGAAGCTCATCTATCGGGGCGCAGAAGCGGACGTCTACAAGGGGGATTGGTGCGGACAGCCCGCGGTCTACAAGATGCGCAAACCGCTGCTCTACAGGCTCCCGGAGCTGGACAAGCTGATCAGAAGCCAGAGGACCGTCCACGAGGCTCAGATGATCCACCATTCGAAGCTGGCCGGGGTCTCCGCCCCGCACCTCTACTACCTCTCTCCTCAGGAGTCGCTTCTAGTCATGGAGTACCTCAAGGGCGAGCGTCTCAAGACCCTCCTGCTCGAAGCGGGGCTGACGAGGAAGAGGGCGGGGGCCCTGGGCGAGGAGTTCGGGCGCAGCATAGCCAAGCTCCACGCCGCGGGGATAATGCACGGTGACCTCACGACATCCAACGTGATAGTCGACGGCGACTCGCTGAGCCTCATAGACTTCGGGCTAGCGGTCCATTCGCAAAGGCTCGAAGACCAGGCGGTAGACCTGAGGCTGATCAAGGAGACCCTCACCGGGGCCCACAACATCGTATCGAAGCCATTCATGCAGTCGATGCTCGGGGGCTACTCCTCGGTTCTTGGGAGCGCGAGGGCGGAGGCTGCGACGAAGAAGCTAGCAGAGATAGAGAGGAGGGGGAGGTATGCGAAGGTCGAGTAGGGTGGGCGGCTTGTCGGTACTCTTCGCGACCTCGAACCGCGGGAAGCTCGACGAGGCACGGGCGATCCTCGCCCCCTTCGGAATCTCGGTGGAGCAATTCGACGGCAAGGGGATCGAGATACAGGCGGACACCACGAGCGACGTCGCCTCCTACGCGTCGAGGGGAGCGGCGAAGGCCGCAGGAAGGGCGGTCCTGGTCGAGGACGCGGGCCTCTTCGTCGAGTCGCTCGAGGGCTTCCCTGGGCCCTACTCAGCCTATGCCTTCAAGACCATCGGGGTGGCAGGGGTCATCAGTCTGCTCCGGTCGTCCCCTCGCGGGAGAGAGGCCAGGTTCGTCAGCTCGCTCGCCTACTGCGAGCCGCATGGGGAGCCCGTGCTCTTCGAGGGCTCCGCCCTGGGGGCGATAGCGACGAGGCCGAGGGGAACGAAGGGGTTCGGGTTCGATCCCATATTCGTCCCGAAAGGCGGGCGCAAGACCTTCGGGGAGCTGACCATAGACGAGAAGAGCGCGGTCTCCCACAGGGCGGACTCTATGAAGAAGTTCGCAGAGTGGTATCTCTCGCGGGACCTGCGCTGAGGCCGGGAATGGTTTTAAACCGGGCGAAATCGAGTCGGTTCGGTTCGATTGGCGAGGATACATTCGCATCGGCACGGGAAGAGCCATCAGACAAGGCCCACCAGCAAGAGGGCCCCTAGCTGGCTCACCTACAGCGCCGATGAGGTCACTGCGATGGTGATCAAGCTTGCAAAGGAAGGCGTCACCCCCAGCTCGATAGGCGTGAGGCTCAGGGACGACTACGGGATACCGCTGGTAAAGCCGATAATCGGCAAGTCAGTCATGGAGCTCCTGAGGGAGAACAAGCTCGCGCCCGCCATCCCGGAGGACCTGCAGAACCTGCTCGACTCCGCCCGGAGGGTCCAGTCGCACCTCAACGCCTTCAGGGCCGATAGGAAGAACGTCCGCTCGCTCGAGCTCATAGAGGCAAAGATCTACAGGCTCTCAAAGTACTACAAGGAGATAGGAGTCCTCCCGCAGAACTTCAAGTACAGCGCAGTAGTGGCTCAGCTAAGCTGACAAAGAAGGGTGGGATCTCGGAGTGGTGGCGAGCGAGGCTGCTACGGCGGCCGCCCCGCGGCACGACCTTCACTCCCTGATGGCTCGTGCAAGAACCGAGGCCGAGCACCTGGTCGACCTTTCAAACCACGGCGCCAGGTTTTTGGTCGTCACCCACATCGACGCGGACGGCCTTTCCAGTGGCTCCATAGCGTTCTCAACGCTCGCGAGGAAGAACTTTGCCGTCTCGGTCAGGGCGATCCCCGACCTGGACCTGCGGGCGATCGAGAGGCTGAAGGCAGACCGGTTCGAGTTCTACCTCTTCACTGACCTCGGCTCGGGGCTCCTCGGGGCGCTCTCAGACGCCTTCGGGGAAGGGTACGCGGTGGTCGACCACCATCAGGTCCCCGAGGACGACTTGTCCCATCCTCGCCTGATCAACGCGTGGAACTACGGCTACGATGGAGGCGTCGACGCCTGCTCGTCCACGATGGCCTACGCCTTCGCGAAGGCCTTCGACGAGAGGGGGAATCTCGACCTCTCCGCCCTAGCAATGGTGGGCGCGCTCGGGGACAGGCAGGACAAGGGCGACGGGCGCTCGCTGGGAGGGCTCAACAAGCTGGCCGTCGACGACGCGGTCTCGAAGGGGTTGGTCGGGGTCTCGAAGGACCTCCTATTCTACGGCAGGGAGACGAGGCCGGTCCATGAGGCCATCGCGATGAGCTACTCGCCTTTCATCTCCGGCCTCTCTGGGGCGAAGGACGCCGCGCTTGCCACGCTCTCGAACTCCGGCTTCAAGCTCAAGGAAGGCGGGAGGTGGCGCACCCTCGGCGAGCTCTCCAACGACGAGAAGCAGAAGGTCATCGAGGTGATCGCCGGCTTCATAGCCTCCGCCGGACAGGGGTCGGACGTCCTCAAGGACCTTGTGGGGACCGTGTACACCTTCGAGTTCGAGGACCCGCTCACCCCCCTCAGGGACGCGCGGGAGTTCGTGAGCGTGCTGAACGCGTGTGGACGGATGGACAGGACCGACCTGGGCATCTCGATCTGCCTCGGGGACAGGGAGGATGCGCTACGCTCGGCCCTCAGCCTGATGTCCGAATACCGGGCGAAGCTGAACAAGGCCATCCAGAAGCTCCAGCTGGAGACGGACAAGGTCGCCACCAAGGGGAGCGTCATGTTGGTCATGGGGGAGGAGTTCATCGAGGAGAGGATGACCGGCTCCATCTCATCTCTCCTGGCGTCCTCCGACCGGTTCCGCGACAAGTTGGTCCTGGTCAGGGCGAAGTCGGGGGACTCCGAGTTGAAGTACTCCTCGCGCATCGGCGACTCGTATCAGGGCAAGGTCAACCTCGGAGAGGTGATGCGGGAGGCGGCCGAGCACGTCGGCGGCGTCGGCGGGGGCCACAGCATGGCCGCGGGCGCCAAGATACCCTTCTCGCGGCGCGACGACTTCACGAGGCTCGTCCTCGAGAAGGTGGCAGAGTCCTGACAGACGGCAAGGGTAGGGCGCCCGAGGATGCCCTGACCATCGATCTCCTGATCGAGTGCGGAGACGAGACGGTCGCCTCCGCGCTCAACGAGGCCCTGATGCCCGACAATCGTTACTTCCCAAAGGGCCAGCGGTTCAAGGCATCCAGGGAGGGCCCTTTCATCCGCTTCAGCGTCGGGTCACCGAGGGCAAGGCCGGCTCTGAGCACGGTGGCAAGCATCATCTCAGACGCCAAGCTGTTCAGCGACGTCTGGGTCGAGGCCAAGACCCGGGGGCTTGGGAGCGCGGCGCCCCAGTGACTCTGGAAGATCCCGCCCGTTGCAACGATTATCTCCCAGGCCGTGTAGGGTGAGGCAAGGGCTGGAGAACAGGAGAAGAGAACGATGCTCGATGTGAAGCTGCTGCGTGAGAACCCGGAGGTCATACGGAAGGACCTAAGGAAGCGCGGCTGGCTCGACAAGCTCCCACTTGTGGATGAGGCCGTGGCCGCCGACGCAGAGTGGCGGCAGGCCAAGAAGCGGGTGGACGACCTCAGGCACGCGCAGAACAACCTGACGGTGGAGATAGCCGCGCTGAAGAGGTCCGGGCAGGACGCGAAGGACAAGCTGGGTGAGGTCAAGGGGATCCCCGAGGAGATCTCGACGCTTGAGAAGAGGGCGCAGGAGCTGCAGGCCCGCGTCAAGGCGACGCTCATGTCGCTCCCAAACATCCTCCACGAGTCGGTGCCCGTCGGGCCGGACGAGAGCGGGAACGTCACGGTCCGGACATGGGGCGAGCCCAGGAAGTTCGACTTCGCTCCAAAGGACCACCTCGACCTTCTTGGCGCCCTAGGGCTCATCGACATGGAGAGGGCGGCCAAGATCTCCGGGGCCAGGTTCTTCTTCTTGAAGGGCGACGCCCTCAGGCTCGAGCAGTCGATAATGAGGTACGCGGTGGACTTCCTCTCGGACAGGGGCTTCACCGCCGTGGGACCCCCGCTCATGATGCGGAAGGAGGCCTACGCTGGCGTCGTCGACCTTGCGGACTTCGGGCCTGTGATCTACAAGGTGGAGGGCGACGACCTCTACCTGATAGCCACCTCTGAGCATCCGCTGGTGGCCATGCACATGGGCGAAATCATGACGGGCGATTCTTTGCCGCTGAAATATTGCGGGTTCAGCCCGAACTTCAGGGTCGAGGCAGGTGCGCACGGGAAAGACACCAAGGGCATCTTCCGCACGCACCAATTCTACAAGGTGGAGCAGGTCGTCTTCTCGAAGCCGGAGCAGAGCTGGAGGCTCCACGAGGAGCTGATCGCGAACGCCGAGTCGATCTACCAGAACCTGGGGCTTCACTATCGCATAGTGAACATCTGCACCGGGGACATCGGCACCGTCGCGGCGAAGAAGTACGACCTCGAGGCCTGGATGCCGACCCAGAAGAAGTTCAGGGAGATGGTCTCCTGCAGCAACGTCACCGACTACCAAGCGAGGCGTCTGATGATCAGGTACAAGGAGAAGCAGAGCGCCGAACCAGCCCTTGTCCACACGCTCAACTCGACCGCCGTCACCACGAGGGCGCTCGTCGCGGTGGTCGAGAACTTCCAGCAGCCGGACGGCTCGATAGCCATCCCGAAGCCGTTGGTCCCATATATGGGCGGGCGCGAGAAGATTTCCTAGGGTCGCGTTTTTAAGCCGGAGAAATTAGGCCGGGAAGCCAGTTGCCCAAGAAAGTATCGGGGAAGGTCCGTGACAAGTGGAAGCTGAAGCAATGGGTCACGGTGCTCGCGTCCCCCTCGTTCGGAAACGCGCCCATAGGCAGGGTGCCGATAACCGACATCGAGAAGCCGGCCGGCCGGGTCGTCGAGACTACGCTATACGACATCCTCAAGCAGGACCCACAACACTACAGCTTCAAGCTCTACTTCCAGATCGACAGGGTCGACGGAGACACGGCCTACACCATCCTGAAGGCGCACGAGTACTCAAGGGAGTACCTCCGCAGCCTGATCAGGAGGGGCTCGTCCATGTCCGACTTCATCAAGGACTACAAGACCAAGGACGGCTACCTCGTCAGGGTCTACACCATCGCGCTCTCGCAGGGGAGGATGAACGCCTCGAAGAAGCACGAGATTCGCATGATCACAGACAAGATAATCGGGGAGCGCGCCGCAACCCTGGCCTACGACCAGTTCGTCCAGGAGACCGTCCTCCAGAAGCTAGCCTCCGACGTCTACAACGAGGCTAGGAAGGTCACTAGGCTAAGGCACGTCGGCGTCAGAAAGACGAAGCTCATTTCGAGGCCTCAGGCCGGTTCGGTCGAGCAGGTCGAAGAGCTAGCCGCGCCTGCCGCTTGACACTATCTTCACGATGTCCCTGTCCTTGAGGACGTAATCCGAAGATAGGCGCATCCCCGTCCTCGCGTCCATGGCGTATAGGAACGTCTGAGCGAGGTCGCTGTGTATCTTCCTCGCCAGGTCAAGGGCCGTCGACCCGCCGTTCATCACGTACGCATCGGGGAGCACTTCCCCGTCTTTGTTGCAGAGCTTGGTCTCGTCCTCGACGGGATAGACGACCACGGCCTTGAGCAGCGCGAAGTAGGCCTGGTCGATGGCCTGCTGTACGCCAGTCCACCCGTACACGTCCAAGACCTTCTCCTTTACCAGCTCGAGCGCCCTTGTCTGGGCGGGTGTCAGGCCTTCCCTCTTCACCTTGAACGAGCCGTCCCCCGGCGTATACTCGATGACGCCCGCCTCGGCCGCCTTCCTCAGGAGCAGCTCGGCTTCGGCCGCGCAGGGGATGACGGTCTTGCCGAAGGCCCGCAGGGCCTGGAGCTTCTCCGCCGCGGAGGGGAGGTCTGCCTTGTTTGCGGCGATCAGGCTGGGCTTGTTCCTCTCCCTGAGCGCTCTCACGAAGGACTCCAGGGCGCCGGGCCCCCAGCTCAGCGGCCTGTCCGCCTTGAGATGGAGCTTGAGGAGGGTCTCCTCGACCATCGCCTCGTTGATCCCGATCCCCGTGAGCCTCTGCGCCAGCGCTGGCGCCACGCTGGTCTTCAGCTGCTCCGCAAGCTTCGAGGTCTTCTCCCAGTCGCGCTTGATGATGCCGAGCAGCCACAGGTCCACCTCGTTCTCCACCATCTCGACGTCCTTCATCGGGTCCTGGCTGCCGGGCGCCGTCTTCTGGCCCTCCAGGTCGGTTGACCCGGAGGCGTCGACGACGTGGACGATGGCGTCCGCCTGCATGATGTCCTCAAGGAACTGGTTCCCGAGCCCCCGCCCGCTAGAGGCGCCCGAGACGAGCCCCGCGACGTCGATGAGCTTCACCGGGATGAGCCTCACCCCGTTGGTGCAGACGGAGTTTCTTGGCTTGTCGACCACGCCCATCTCCTCGTGGACGCACTTGGTCCTCAGGTAAGCCATCCCGACGTTCGCCTTTATCGTCGTGAACGGGAAGTCGGCGATGGGGACGCTCTTCAGCGTCGCCGCGACGAAGAAGGTGGACTTGCCGACGTTGGGCTTCCCCAGGATACCGACGATCATCCTTCCCTCTCCGGGCCAGCGAGGACGTTATAACGATGCTTGCAGGGTTTGCGGGCCGTACATGACGACGCCGATGGTTGCGGTTATCGGGGGCGGCGTCGCAGGCACCTCGGCCGCGCTCGCAGCCTCGGCGCACGGCGCAGAGACCACGCTGTTAGACTCTTCGAAGAGAATCGGCGTGTCGAAGGCCCTCTTGCCTCTCCTGCTGTCGGGCGGCTGGACGGAGGGTGACCTAGTTTTCCCCGAGGCAGGGGCGCTCGCCGGGGCGGGCGTAGAGGCGCTGACCGGCGAGTCGGTCGCTTCCATCCGGTGCGGAGGGGGAAAGATACGCCTCGAGACTTCGTCCCGCAGGTGGGCGAGCGTTGAGTTCGACTCCGTGGTCGTCTGCACGGGAGCGACGAGCCAGGCCCAGCAGCTGAGGGGTATCTCCAAGCCGAACGTTTTCGTCCTGAAGGGGCCTGCCGACTACATCCTGCTCTCGGAGGGACTGGACGCCTTGCAGACGGTCGTCGTCTCCGGTCCCATCCCCCTCGCTCTGAAGGTCGGAGAGATTTTGGCGGCGAGAGGGAAGCGCGCGCAGGTCTACTGCGGGAAAGAGGGGCTCGAGCGCCAGTTCTCGACCCCGGTCGCGGCCGCCATACGACGCGCCGCCTCCTCAGGCCGGAAGGCGGGGCGCGTCCTCCTCGTGGACGGCCCAGTCGACTCGATTCTGGGCGTCGCCAGGGCCGAGGCGATAGTCTCGAGCGGGTCGGTCAGCACCTGCGACGCGGTGGTGGTGATTCCCGCTAGCGCTCCCTCCTTCCCGCTCGTGGACTGCAAGAAGGGCAGGGGCGGAGGGTTGTTGGTCGATTCTTCGATGTCGACGAGCCAGCCTGGCGTCTTCGCCGCGGGAGACTCGGCAGAGATCAAGTTCAAGTCCGGCTCAGTGCCCGCGCGGCTCCATTCAACGAGCAGGATGGGAGGTGAAGTGGCGGGCACCAACGCGGCGGGTGGGAGGGCGACGGCCGCGCCGTCGTGGGCGGTGGAGCAGACGTATTTCGGACTGGAGTTCTGCTCAGCAGGCCTGAGTGAGGAAGAGGCATCGGCCATGGGGCTCGAGGCCGCGACAGAGACCGCCACGTCCAGGGACGTCCGCTTCGAGAAGGAGGAGAGGCGCGAGACCTTCGTCTCGATGGTCTACGACAAGGGGACGCACCAAGTCTACGGCCTGCAGGTCGCCGGGTGGCGCGCCTCCTCGCTCTCGAGCGCAGCGTCCTTGATCGTCTCCCTGGGGGTCACGGTGGAGCAGCTCCTCCACGTGGAATCCCCCTACTCCCCTGGCTCCAGCTACGAGGAGTCTCCAATAGCCTTAACAGCAGGAAAAATCTGCAACGAAGAAGGAGCCTGACTTTGGCGAAGCGCAGGGTCCTGGTGTGCGACACGTTGGACGTGCCCACCCTGGGCCTCACCGACGCATTCGAGGTGGACTACGACCCGAACGTCACGAGGGAAGACCTGCTCGCAAAGGTCGAGGGCTACGACGCCATCGTCGTCCGCAGCAGGACGAAGGTGGACGCGGAGGTGATAGCCCGCGCGACCCGTCTCAAGATCGTCGGGAGGCCAGGGACGGGGCTCGACAACATAGACATGAGGGCGGCTAACGCGAGGGGCGTCGACGTCGTGAACAGCCCCGAGGCGCTTGTGGAGGCGGTCGCCGAACACGTGATTGGCCTGATGCTCTCTCTCGCGAGGAGCATCCCCGCGGCCGACGCCTCCATGAAGGCGGGCATATGGGAGAAGCAGCGCTTCGTGGGGGTCGAGCTGAAGGGGAAGACCCTGGGGATCGCGGGGCTAGGGCGCATCGGGAGGCGGGTCGCCGAGATAGCCAGGGCGATGGGGATGTCGCTCTTGGGCTACGACGTAATCGAGGTGCCACAGGAGACCCTGGCTTCGCTGGGCTGCAGGATGGTGGACCTTGACACCCTCTTCGCCTCGGCGGACTTCATCACGCTCCACGTCCCGCTCACGACCGAGACCAGGCACATGGTCGACCGGCGCAGGATCTCGCTGATGAAGAAGGGCTCCGCCCTCATCAATACGTCCCGCGGAGAGGTGATAGACGAGGACGCGCTTGTCAAAGCCCTCGAGGCGGGGGAGGTGGGAGGCGCGGCGCTCGACGTCTTCGAGAACGAGCCTCCTGGGGCAGAAATCGTGGCGGCCCCGAACCTGATCACGACGCCCCACATCGGAGGGCAGACCAAGGACGCCCAGACGAACGCCGTCAGGATCGTCGGCGCCAAGATAAACCAGTTCTTCGCGGGACGGCAATAGCGAAGACTTATCTTCCAGTTTCAAACCGGGGCAATGTTCGCTTTGTACAGCCAGATAGGGGAGACCTGGCAGAAGGTCTTCAAGGAGAAGTCGGGTGACATCCTCCAGAGGGCGGTGGAGTTCAGGAGAGGCCCGACGATGGAGCGCATCGAGCGCCCCTCGCGCCTGAACAAGGCGAGGATGCTGGGCTACAAGGCCAAGGAAGGCGTCGTGGTGATCAGGATAAGGGTCGCGGCGGGAGGCATGAGGAGGCCGCGTCCAACTTCCGGTCGCAGGCCGAAGCACCTCGGCGTCTTGAGGATGAAGTCGGACGAGCCCGTCCAGAAGGTCGCAGAGAGGCGCGTCCGAGAGAAGCACACGAACCTGAAGATGATCGGCTCCTACGAGCTCTGGGTCGACGGCAAGCACAGGTGGTATGAATGCATCATGATCGACCCGTCTCACCCCGCCATAAAGAAGGACTACGACTATCGGCGCAGACTCGGGCTCGTCTGCTAGGCCTAGAACCCCATCGACTGCGGCCGCTCTGGCTTCAGCACCTCCCTCAAAAGCACCGTCGCATACTCGCCCTTCCCGAGGGAGAACTCCAGCACGAACCCCCTCTCCTCCTTCTTGAAGGACAGGTCGCTAGAGAGGAGGGGCGCGGGCCTGAAACCCCCTTCGCTGCTCATCTCCTCGGCCTCCTTGATGTAGAATGCCCCAGGAGAGACTCCTTCCTTCTCCATCACCTCGGCGAGCACGCGGTCCAACCTTGACCCGTAGTTCCTGTACCCGTACCCGACGATCTGGATGAGGGGTACCGCCGTCCATCCATTCGGGACGTCCTCCTTCACGCCGTGCACCCTTCCGACCGTCAGCCCGTCCTCATCGAGGCGGGCCCAGTTGTCCCCGGAGAGCGCGTTCGACAAGTCGACCCCGTCCGCGACGGCGCGGCTCAGGGCGAGGTTGAAGAGGTACGATTGGTACGAGTTGACCAAGAGCCGCCTGATCGGTATCGGTATCCTCCTGAGTGCGCCGACGTGGTCGCCAGGCTTCTGGGAGAGATGAAACGCGACGCTCCGCTCCGCGTCCTGCCGCGGGGAGAAGAGCCGGACGGCCTCCGCATACCTCCCTTCACCGCACAGCCTCCTCGCCTCTCTGGCCATATCGTCCTCTCCATCCCTAGGATCAGAGAGGATCAATCCCGTGGCTCGGGCGAAGTCCTTCTCGACTATCGCCTTCCCAACCCGCCGGTTGACGCCTCCCTTCAGTCCGAACCTCTGATAGCCGTAAAAGTTCGCGACGCGCCTCTCTCCGCACGCCCTGAAGCACGCCTCGACGTCGGCCCCGATGTCCTCAGAGGTCTCCACGAGTATCCTGAACCTGTTCCCCTTCAGCATCCCCCGCGTGACAGGCCTCGAAAAGCCCACCAGCCGGGCCTCGAATCGGCCCCCCCGGAGCTCAGCCGGCGCCATGGCCCTCGTGCTCCTCGCGCTGATGTATTGGACGACCGTCGCGTTCTTGTCCTTGAGCCCCGCGTAGTTGACCTCGCTCTTGATCATTGCCGCTATCTCTCGAGCGACGTGGGGCGTGTCCACGCCCGCTTTGGTCACCTGGTAGACGGGGACGAGTCCCGGCGCCTTGGTCGGGCGGACGTCCTCGAGGGATATGAGCTCCTCGACCCGGAAGTCCTGGAAGCTCGTGCGAAGGCGCCCCTCGTGCCGGGCGCCTCCCGTGGAGTATGTCAGCAGCCCTGACTCGATGTCGATCTGAGGCGGCGGTGAGAGGGCCGTCATCTTCAAAGCAGCTTCAGCTGGCCGGTGACCTTGTCGATCTCGCCCGAGGGTCCCGGCCCGATCCCCAGGCAAGTCGTCGTCCCCGACTCGAGCTGCGTCAGCCCCCTGTCCTGTATAAGCGAGACCGGCAGCCCCAGACTGCGCGCCTGCTTCTGGAGCTCCTCGAGGGCCTGTTCGCCCCCTTCCGTCTTGAGCACCACCTTCGCCTGCCCTTGCTCCCTCCACGAGTCATACCACCCGGGGTGCTTCTTCCTGGCGATCTCCGCGGCGTCGAGCGCCGCGTGCGCCACCTGCGCAGCGACCTTCCCCTTCCCCATCCCCAGGTCTGACCTGACCACTATGACCTGCTTGATCTCGGACACCTAGGCCAGGCCTCCAGTTCGAAGGGTTATTACGCGCCGGGTTAAGGCTTGCTCCGGCTCTGGAGCCGATCGATCTTTATGCCGAACGCCACTGACAATTCCTCCTCCCGCACCTACGACGTCATAGTGGGCGGGGGGAGCGTCGCAGGACTCGCCTTCGCGGCGGAAGCCTGCAAAAGGGGCTTGAGCGTCTTGGTGCTGGAGGAGGACAAGGAGATCGGGGAGCCAGAGAAGTGCGACGGTCTGGTCAGCCTCCAGGAGCTGAGGAGGTATGCCATGCCTGAGAAATCTTGCGTCCAGAGCCGCGTGACCAAAGGCGTCGTCTTCTCTCCCTCGGGGCGTAAGGCCTCCCTAGACGCCTCGCGTCTCGATGTCGTAGTCATCGACCGCAGCGCATTCGACAAGCAGCTGGCCGCGAACGCGGAGGCGTGGGGCGCGGAGATCAGGCTGGGGATGCGCGTCACGGGGGTCGAGGAGCGGCCGGACGGGGTCAAGGTCGGGGCGGGCTCCGATGTCTACGCAGGCTCCTACTATGTCGACGCGACCGGACCGACGGGGGTGATGAGGTTCAACAGGGAGGGGCTGGTCCCCACGGCCAAGTACGAGGTGGAGGGCGACTGGTTCACCGACGGCGTGGTCGAGGTCTATACCGACCAGGAGAAGTACCCGGGTTTCTTCGCCTGGGTGATCCCCCGAGGCCCAGGGATAGCGAAGGTCGGGGCGGCGGGCTTCGGGATAAATGCAGCAAGAGCGCTCGAGGCCTTCCTCGCAGAGCGGGACTCGAAGATTGTAAGCAAGGTGGCCTGCACAATCTACGTCGGAGGTCCCATCGAGCAGTTCGTCGCGGGCCGGACCATCTACGTCGGCGAGTCGGCTGGGCAGGTCAAGCCCACCACTGCCGGAGGGATCCCTAGCTCGGTCGCGGGAGGGGTGATCTCCGCCCGCTGGGTCTCGGACTCTGTCATGCTGAAGGACCCTTCGCTCGTCGCACGCTACCAGCCCGACTGGTCGGGCAGATACGGGAAGGAGTATCGCCTCATGTCCAGGCTGAGGCACATCTACGAGAACCTCTCGAACAAGGACCTCGACAAGCTCGTCGCCACGCTCGAGCGGCCGAAGGTCGCCTCCAAGCTCGCCTCGGGCTCGTTCGATTTCCACGCCAGCGCCGCGCTCTCGGCCTTGGGGGTCAAGGGGCTCCTGCAGCTCGCGGGGGTGCTCGTCTCATCGGAGGCGAAGCAGACGCTCTCCTCTCTCGTGCGCCCGTCCAGCTCCAAGGAGGGTGACCGGGGCGGCCGACTTCGGAAGGTATAATTCCTAGCCCCGGACGGGCCTTTCCAGCTTGTCGCAAAAGTCGATTGCGCTCCCGGTCTGCACCTCCTGCAACCGACCCGTGATGCCGGGTGAGAAGGCCTCGAAGTTCCACTGCCCGAGCTGCAGCCAGATCTTCGTATGGCGCTGCGAGAAGTGCCGCAAGTTCTCGCGAAGGTACAAGTGCGTGAATTGCGGATTCGAGGGGCCATAGCCATGGGATCCTACCTGGTGCGTGTCAAGGTCATGCCTTCAGGCCCCGAAGTGCCCTCGGACAAGCTCCTAGATTCGGTCAAAGGGGTCCTCGGAAAGGAGATGCAGCTCAAGGGCAGCAAGGTGGACCCGATAGCATTCGGGCTCTACGCCCTCATCGTCGACATCGTCGCCCCGGAGGAGGAGGGGATGGTCGACAAAGTGGAGCAGGCGGTCGCAAAGGCGCCCCTCGTGACCCAGTCAGACCTGATGGGCGTGAGCAGGATGTCGAGCCACCTCAAGGTCTGAGGACTCCTCTGCGGATTCTGAACGATCAAAGGACAAGGTACCATTGGGGCTTGCCCTTTGCAGTCGGACCCATGATTCCGGTGATTGGAATTGTGGCATTGATTCTCCCGACAGGGTATCCGAAGATTCGTTCGAACTTTGAATTCAGGCCGCCGACGGATCTTGGACAGAGGAATCGGACTTGCCTTCCAATCGAAGATCGGGCAGACGTAAACGTTCCCATCAGGGATACGACTACCTGGGCGCGCGATATCAGTACAGATATTCTTCGCCCTCTCTCCTCAGAAGACCTTCTCCGCCAGATTCCATCGCGGGCGGGCCCTCGGGAGTTTGTTGGTCTCTCAGGAGTGTCTTGGTCTGGACTGGCCAGGATTCTTCGACGCGGCCTACCGATACGGTCCCGGGCAGTAAAAAATGCTGCCATCAGGGGACAAGTACGTTGTGATGCATGCGTCAACGTAGATGTACGCCAGACTCTCCGTTGAAATCAGCCAGCGGTCACCTTGGAGGACATACGAGATGTCGAAGCCCATAGCATGGGCTTGCGTGTTGCATAAGCCAACCCCCTGCACATAACAACCACCAGAGCTGAGAGTACCGTAGAAAACGAGATGAGACGTGACGTTCCCAGCCTTTTCGTCGCTCGAGACTGTTACGGAGATGGTTTCGTTGGCGGCAGCAAAGGGGACCTTCAGGTCAAAGCATGTCACGCAAGAGACATAAGCAGAATTGTTTTTGTTCGTTTGTAGGCTCCCCTCGTAAAGCCTCGTTATGTTAGCGATGCCGTTAACGCTACCGTCCAGGTACGAAGGGAGACCCGTGATGTTGTAATACAGCGTGGCGTTGGTCTCATATTGGGCTGCCAAGGCGGTGGCATTCTGGGACTCTATAGCGCTGATATGGGAAAGGTAAGCGTCTGTAAGGGTCTTTGTGAGGTCAAGCGTTGAAGTTACCGTTGTCGTCTGGGTCGTCGTGCTGGTGGTCTTTGACACGCTGGTCGTCGTGCTGGTCGATGTGCTCGTCGATGTGAGCGTGGTTCTGATGCCAGACTCGTACACGGTGGTCGAAGCAAATCCTATCGTGAGCACCACGAAGAGGCCCAGCAACGCTGTCTTGACGTTCAATCTTTCGACGGATTGGGTCGGCGGAGCCTCTTGAAGCCTTCGATTCTTTGTTCGTGGCGCATGAAATTTCCATGTCCCTTAATCGTTCAGAATCCCTCTGCGAAGCTTTTATAACCCAGGACGCTGGTCTGTAATTCCTCTGCAGGGTATAAGGCAGTATAGAGTGTTGTTAGAGATTTGAGACCTCCGCTTCGTTTTGCCGTCTTAGAGCTCGTAAAGGAGAAGAAGCACGCGACTGACGAGGAGCTCCTCGCCATCCTCGAAAAGTCCGGCGGCTATTCCATCCACGAGCTCAACAAAGCGCTGCTGGATCTCGAGATCCTCGGCTCGATCACAGTAAGGTGGGTGGCAAAGGAGAAGCGCCGGATAGAGTTCGTCGAGGCCGCCGCGGCCCCTGTCAGATACGCCGAGTGATTAGGTTTTTAGCCAACAGAAGCGCCCTTCGGCAGTGGATGCTTCCAAGATGGCGAGCGGTCTGGTGAGTCACGGACCTTGGGCGTAGACCTGGGGGACGTCCTGCCCAGAAGGAAGGTACCACTGGAGTCGCTCAGCAACAAAAAGATCGCCATCGACGCCTACAACACGCTCTACCAGTTCTTGGCGATAATCCGTGGGGTGGGGGGAGAGCACCTGAAGGACTCCAAGGGGAGGGTCACCAGCCACCTGAGCGGGCTCTTCTATCGCAACGTCAACCTGCTGGAGCTCAACATGAAGCTCGTCTACGTGTTCGACGGAGCCCCGCCGGAGCTCAAGGCCACGGAGATACAGAGGCGAAGAAAGCAGCGGGACGAGGCAAGGCGCCAGTATGCCGTCGCGCTCGAAGCAGGGGACATGGCCAGCGCGAGGAAGTACGCAGAGGCCTCGACCTCGCTCCGCCAGGACATGGTGGTCGAGTCGAAGCAGCTCCTCGACGCCATGGGGATACCTTGGGTCGACGCGCCTTCCGAGGGAGAGGCGCAGGCCGCCGTCATGGCGATCGAGGGCACCGTCGACGCAGTGGGCTCGCAGGACCATGACGCGTTGCTCTTCGGCGCCCCCCTGCTAGCGAGGAACATCACCATCTCCGGGAGGAGACGCCTCCCGAGCAAGAACATCTTCATCGAGGTCGAGCCCGAGACGATCAGCCTCCAGGAGACCCTGAAGGCCTTGGAGATGACGCGTGAGCAGCTCATCGACTTCGGGATACTGATGGGGACGGACTTCAATCCAGACGGGTTCAAGGGGATAGGCCCCGTGAAGGGGATGAAGCTGCTCAAGACCTATCGCTCCATAGACAAGATCGAGCCACTGAAGGACGAGGTCGCGAAGATCGACTACCAGGCGATACGAGACCTCTTCCTGCACCCGCCCGCGAAGAGCGGCGTCGAGCCCTCCTGGAGAGAGCTCAAGCCCGACGCGGTGAAGGCCTTCCTCGTCGACGAGCATTCCTTCTCCGCGGAGCGGGTCGACGCCGCGATCAAGAGGATAGTCGGCCTCGAGAGCTCAAAGACCGAGACGCTGGAGAAGTGGTTCGGGTAGGCTGGTCCTCAGTCCTGCGTAAGGCGCCGGAACTCCGCGGGCGTCTTCGCGCGCAGCGCAGGGTTCTTCCGCGACTCCTCCCCTAGCGTCCTGAAGGGGACATCCCCGTAGTCGTGCCCGGGGTAGACGACCGTGCTCTCCGGCAGGGCCATGATGATCTCGTGCAGGCTCGAGAAGAGCTTGGCGGAAGAGCCTCCGGCGAGGTCGGTACGCCCCCAGGCCTCTATGAAGAGCGTGTCTCCCGTGAAGAGGTGGCTCCCGTCGTAGTAGCAGACGCTGTCCTCGGTGTGCCCCGGGGTGTGGATCACCCTGACCCCGCTTCCGCCGAGCTTGAGGACGTCGCCGTCGCGGACGGCCACCAGCGGCTTCAGCTCGGACCCCTCGAAGGCCACGGTCGTCGCACCCAGCTCCGACGCGAGCCTGGTCATGGTCTCGATGTGGTCGTAATGGCCGTGGGTGGCGCATACGTACTTCACCCGCATGCCTTCCTTGGAGGCGAGCTTCACGATCGGCTCGGTCTCCCAGCCGGAGTCGATGGCCATCGCCTCGCGGCTCTTCTCGTCTTCCACCAAGTACGCGAAGTTCTGCATTGGCCCGACAGGGACCTGGAAGACCTTCACGGCGCCTGCCCCCTCGCCGGCTTCGACCTTATGCCTATGGGCACCACAACGACCTCGCCGGTGAACTCCTCCCGCCCCCTGAGCCCGACCTTCGGCAGGTGGAGCGCCAACGTGACGTCGGCCCTCACCGAGGGGCGGCTCGCGGCCCCCGTGGCCGGGTCTAACCCCGAGGGTAGGTCGACCGCGACCTTGACGCCCTTCGCGCCGTTCACCAGCGAGATGGCCGTCGCGTAGGGCTCGTTGACGGCCTGACCCTTCAATCCCGTCCCGAAGATGGCGACGACGATCACTTCGGCCTCCGCGAGAGCGCCCGAGCGTGCGACAAGGGCTGAGGCCTCGTCGGCCACGCGAAGCACCGCGTCGGTCGCGGCGAGCGCCCGCCAGTTCTCGCGCGCCTCCTCGGTCCTTATCTTATCAGGCGTGGTCAGCAGGATCACCGTCACCCTGGAGCGCGCCGAGAGGTACCTCGCCGCCACGAACCCGTCCCCGCCGTTGTTGCCTCCCCCGCAGACTACGCACACCCTTTTGCCCGGGCCATACCTCGAGTTGACGAACTCTGCCACTCCCCTCCCCGCGTTCTCCATTAACTGCTTCACCCCGAGCCCGTACTCTGAGGCGCCCCTCTCGAGCTCGCTCATCTCGGCGGGCGTGATGTACTCCAAAGACGTAGCAGGTAAGAAGTGAGGGCGAATCAGCTTTATGGTTCTGATGGCTCTAGGGAATGAATCGAGAGCCACCTTGCTCCCATCGACTTTCAGGATTGCCGTCGCCGTCGGGTTCCTGTACCATCGCTTCACATGAGAGCCCGTCGCTGCCGAACCTCAGCAGCCCTGAGTGAGCTATTCACTCACGAGCTTGGCGCTTTGCCCAGCCGGGATTTCGCGCTTACCATGCAACCTCTTATCCCTCATCGGACAGGTCGATGACCCGTCTTCATCCGGCGGTTTACTGAAAAGCGGGTACTATAGCGGCGGTTTCAAGCGCCCATATTCGACGAACCAGGCCAGCTTTATCAACCATCACGCGTCCTCCCCGTCGTAGCAAGCATGAGCCGCAAGGTAGGCGGGAGGCACGTCTCAATGTCGCAGCTGACGACCGTCAGGCTGATGATGCCGACCGACGGGAACATCCTGGGGAACGTCTTCGGGGGCGCGATAATGAGATACATGGACGAGGCCGCGGGGATCGTGGCCTTCCACCACGCGAGGAAGAACGTCGTGACCGCCTCGATCGACAGGATGGACTTCTACGCTCCCGTCTACGTCGGGAACCTCCTCATCCTCAAGGCGGCGGTCAACTACGTCGGGAAGACCTCAATGGAGGTCGGTGTGCGGATAGAAGCCGAGGACCCCCTGACGGGGACGACCGCGCACACGGGCTCCTGCTATCTCACCTTCGTCGCGCTCGACGGAAACGGGAAGCCCAGCCCCGTCGAGCCGGTGATCCCGGTCACGGCCGACGAGAAGAGGAGGTTCCGCGAGGCCATCGCTCGCAGGAAGATGCGGGAGGCGATGTTTGGAAAGAGGAAGGAATGAGTTTGATGGTTCTGGCAAACATTCGGGTATCGACACCAAATGGTCACCTTGCTCTCATCGACTCCGGGGATTACCGTCGCCGTCGGGTTCCCCTTCACGGCTTCACCTGAGAGCCCGTCACTGCCGAACCTCAGCAGCCCTTAGTGAGCTACACACTCACGAGCTTGACACGTTGGCCAGCATGGATTTTACGCCTGTCAGGCAACCTTCTATCCAACATCGGACGGATTCTCTCGAACCCGTCTTCACGCGACGACTGCTAAAGAATCATTGGGAGGTGATATTAAAGCGCCCACACATGCCGGATTGTGAACAAGTTTGATTAACAGTTCAAACAATATAGAGTTCCTATGAGTTAACGCTGCCGTGGGAACCAACCACCGATGAGCTTCTCCGACGTCCTCCAGATGGCCACAATGGGAAAGAGGGACGTGGCAGCCATCCTCCTGAAGGAGGAGTTCGGCAGGCTCCAGTCACCTGAGCAGAGGGTCAACCTCTGCAAATGGATAGCCGAATGCTTCGAAGGCCTCGGCGATTACGGAAGCGCGGCCGAGTGGTATGAGATGAGCGGCCTGCTCTCGCTCGGGGAGACGAGCAGCGACGTGGCCAACGCGATCCGTGCCCTCCCAGAGTACGAAAAGGCGTGCGCCTACTACACGATGTGCGAGGACGAAGAGAAGGTGGAGCTCTGCTCTTCCGTGATAGAGCAGCTGAACAAGTGCTTCGTCGCCTCGTAGCGCGTTTCTTGTCTAGCCAGACTTCTCGTTGTCCAGGGCAGCGCGCCTGTTCACCGTCTTGGTGAAGCACGAGGCGCAGATGAACTCCTCCTTCGTGCCTATCTTGAAAGGCTTGGCGTCGGACTTCAGGCTGGCGTCACAAAGGTAGCACTTCAGTTCCAAGGTGCCTCACTTCACTTCCGCGCGCGGAGGCGCCTCTTCTCCAAGTGACCCCGACCTTTGAAGTGCCAAATCTCTGCATCGGCGTTGAAGGCTTCTGCCCATTTAACCAATTCCTTGGCCTCATCGGCCTTCACCCTCGCTTTCCCGTTCTTCACCTGCACCAGCAAGGTCGCGCCTAGCTTGGCCGCGATGACGTCGACGGGGCTGTGGGAGCCCGCGCTCCTCGTAGCCACCCATCCGTCGGTCCTCAGGAGCTCCATCGCCCTGTACTCCTTCGCTCTTCCGACATTGTAGTTTCGATTAGGCAATTTTTTGCAGCCCGTCTTTGTGGTATGCTAGGTTGTCAGAATCCACCGCTGCTAGATAGTAGGACTGTAGGTCAGGCTTGATGAATAGCACGAACGACTTCATTCTAAGAGCATTGGCTATGCCTCTTTGCCGCCTGAGCGACTTTCCTGCCCCGGTCGTGACGTCAACCAATACTCGTTCTTCCTGGTAGGTCGCCACTATGTCGAACGGAAAAAAAGCGTTGAGAGTTGAAAGATGGTAGATTTCGGAGAAACCCAACTGAGGTAGAACCTTGGAAGCTGCGATTCTTTCCGCTGCGGCAGCGATTGACCTATTAGACGTGCCCCAAACGCGACGCTTTCTCTCTAAAGAATAGGTTCTAACGTGCGACCGGTTCCTTGAGACATACTTGGCGTGCTGGTTAGTGCTGTTTCTCGTACGGCATATGTCGGAGCAATAGCTCCACTTTCCCGGCCCCCATGCCAGGAACGTGTCGCCACACATCTTACAGGCGATAGATCTTTTCCTAGGGTACTGAGTGACCAAACAAGGGCACCGTCGACCAGTGAGTTATAGAGACATCGCTTCTCGAGGCATGGGCAACCTTATGTCTCCCTCGTTCTTCATGGCCGCGACAATCACTTGGAACCTGGAGTCGAAGAGTCGCTGAAAGAAATCGAGGGGAGCATGCAGGAGGTCCTCGCGAGGAGGGAGAAGATCCTCAAGACCTCGAGGGACTGCATCTCGTTCTGCTCGAAGGCGATCGTCCACATCCACACGGGCAAGCCCGACGAGGCTCACCGCGAGATAAAGGAAGCAGAGAAGATCCTGAAGAGCATGAGGAAGGAGGCCACAGTCGGGGCGCTCTCAAGGTACCTGCCCTCCCCCGAAGCGGAGTTCGTCGAGGCCTCGTCGGTCGAGGCCATAGTGCTGGGGAGACCCATCCCAACGGCGAGGGAGCTCGGAGTCTCCGGGGAGGGCTACCTGATGGGCCTGCTCGACACCGTCGGCGAGGTGAAGAGGCTCCTGCTCGACGCGGTCATGAGGTCGGAGATAGAGAAGGCGAGGAAGTACTTCGAGCTCATGGAGGGCCTCTACTCGATGCTCTCTCCGTTCGCGGTCTACGACCACGTCGCAAACGGGGTCAGGAGGAAGATCGACGTCGACCGGATGCTTACCGAGGACGTCCGCGGGGTGATGGCGGAGGAGGCGAGGAGGACTATCATGGTCTCGTCAATCCAAGGTCTGCTGGCCACGCTCGAGCGAAGTGGCTCGAGGTCTAAGGCCAAGGCCTCGCGCAAATCCGTCTGATCTGCAACCAGGATCCAGTTAGGCGCCGAGGTCGTCGTCCCCGAGCGGGGTGACCTTCCTGTAGAACAGGTCCTCGTATCGGAGTTCGGCTTTCAGGATGAGCCCGCCGGAGATGAGCTTGTCGCAGGCAGCCTGTACATCGTCTGGGTCAAGGTCGACCTTGTATCGCTCCTCCACCTCGCTCTCGATGGTCAGCAATCCCTTCTCCTGCATGTCTCCGAGGACCCCCAGTATCCTCCCCTCCAGGGTGTCGCCGCTCGGGGCCGGCGGGAGGGGCTTGATCTTCAGCTGCTTCGATTTCAGCTTCTCGATGACCTTCGCCCAATCGTTGAGGTTCTTACGCCGCGAGGCGCCGGATATCTGCTGCACGAACTCGGTGGCGCGCGCAGCTCCCTTTCCGTCGGTCCAATTCACTTCGAGCTTGGGCGCAATCGCCTCCCCGTGGTGGCCTACCACCTTGGCTATCTTTGAAATGGGTATCTCAACGCTGGCGGGGTCCATGGGCATCGCATCCAGGCTCTCCACGTCCGAGAAGTACAGGCGCTTCGCGCTGAAACCACCTATTCTCACGCTCTCCTCCTTCTCGTTCCCGTGGACGTAGACCAGCCGGCTGTCGGTGAGGACCAGGGTCCCCTCGCTCTCCCCCCCCATTCCGAACGCGGCCTCGACTCCCTTGCGGATTCCTGGGCCACGACGAATCACCGCTTGCTCCTGCGCAAGCATGACCTCTGGCACAGAGTTGTCTTGCCCCAAGTTGGAACGTCCTGCGTCCGCGCCGGACGCAGGCTATTAAAGGAGATGCGGCGAAACATCGACCTCTGTTATCCTGAAATTAGTTCACCCCCTAGCCAGAGAGTTAGGAGCAAGGTGGGTATGGAGCAGAGGAAGGCGATACCTCGTCTACATGAAGCTCGACCCGGTGAAGGTGGCGTGGATAGTCGCGCAGAAGGAGACGGGAGCGCCCAGCTCAGAGATAGCCCGCGCCATGGACGTCTCCGAGAGGAGGGTCCAGAGGCTCTGGTCGGTCCATCGGGCGACGGGCGAGGTCCCAGCGTTGAAGAGGCCGGGGAGGAAGCGCGTCGAGACCACCGACCAGGAGAGGGACCTCGTCTTGAGGGCGCATGCAAAGTACAGGGTCAACGCGCTGACCCTGGAGCGCGCGATCGAGGTCGACTACGGCACGCATATACCCCACAACCGGATCCACGCCGTGCTGAAGGGCATGGGTCTGGCGAGGGACGAGCCGAGGAAGCAGGTGAGGAAGAAGTGGATCAGGTACGAGAGGAAGTACTCGAACTCGATGTGGCACACGGACTGGACGCTCATCGAGGGGATGGGGTGGCTCATCGCATACCTCGACGACGCATCT
>DATLRR010000028.1:0-3136 GCA_035534595.1 Nitrososphaerales archaeon | reverse complement strand
GAATCGCCCTAACCTCTATATATTCGCCGGAGTCTGTTTGACCATGAAACAAATACTCGTCGCGGTCGACGAGCACCCTCACGCGGAGCAGATAGTTGATAGCGGCATCGAACTGGCGAAGGGTCTTTCTGCCAAGATTCTTCTGATCTACGTCTTGGACAAGAGTTCCGTCCCGGAAAATTATCGCGACGAGCACGGCGACGCCCTGCCCGAGCACTACTATGAGGACGAGTTCAAACGGACGGTAGGTCCGCTGGTGAGGATGATCGAGAAAGCGGGCATAAAGTGCGAGGGGATAGCTGCCTCTGGGGACCCCGTAAAGGAAATCATGAAGGCGGCGAAGTCAAAGAACGTCAGCTACATAGTGATGGGAACTCGCGAGCTGCGCGGCTTGGGTCGGCTGAGGGCAATCGGCAGCGTGTCCAGGAACGTGATAGAGAAGTCCACCATCCCCGTCGTGGCCGTGCCCTGAGGACTCGATTCGAAGCGGAGTAGTTTAACCCCCGAATCCGGGGCGTCACCTGCCCACGAAGTTCGGCTTCCTCTTCTCGAGGAATGCGCTCATCCCTTCCTTCTTGTCCTCGGATCCAAAGAGGTCGTAGAAGAGCGCCCGCTCGAGCTCCAGTCCAGACGAGAGCCCCATCTCTTGGGACGCCGCGATCGCTTCCTTTGCTGACCGCACGGCGATGGGCGCTTTGGAGGCTATCTCCAAGGCCACCTTGGTGGCCTCCTCAAGGTACTTTCCTGGCGGGACCACTCGGTTGACTAGGCCCAGCGCCTTCGCTTCTTCCACTGAGATCATCGCTCCCGTCAGGATCATCTCCATCGCCTTGTACTTGCCCACTGCCCTTGCCAGGCGCTGCGTCCCCCCTCCTCCCGGGATTATCCCGATGTTGATCTCCGGCTGTCCGAGTTTGGTCCCCTCGGAGGCGATGATGATGTCGCAGCACATTGCAAGCTCGAGCCCGCCACCGAGCGCGTAGCCGCTCACCGCCGCGATGAGAGGCTTCTCGAAGCTCGCAGCACGGTCCCACACCGGCCTGAGGTGGTCGGCGCTCTGGATCTCCGCCGCCGACAGCTTGGCCATCTCTTTGACGTCGGCCCCGGCGCAGAAGGCCTTGTCGCTGCCCGTCAATACGACGCACCTGACCGAGTCGTCGGCCTCCAAGTAGTCGAAGGCGGCGACAAGCTCGCGCACGACCACCGAGTTCAGGGCGTTGAGGGCGTCTGGCCTGTTGATCCTGAGCGTGGCTACGGGCCTCTCGACGACTAGAGAGACGGTCTGGAAGTTCTCCATGCCCGAGGTGGCGAGGCGAGAACGTAAAAAAGGCTAGCTCTGCGTCGGTGCGCGCATGCCCGTCGAGCACACGGTGAAGATCCGCGCCAGGTTCGCGGAGACGGACGCCATGCAGGTTGTCTACTACGCCGAGTACTTCGTCTGGTTCGAGGTGGCTAGGACCGAGCTCTTCCGCTCGATCGGGATGCCCTACAGCGTGATTTCGAGGAAGAGGGGATTCCACACGCCTGTCGTCCAGGCCCACGCCGACTACAAGGCGTCGGCGAGGTACGACGACGAGGTCGCCATCAGGGCGTGGCTGAGCAAGGTCGGGACGTCGAGCGTCAGGATCGACTACGAGGTAACCAAGCTGCCGGGCAAGGAGCTGCTCTGCACGGGACACACCGTGCACGTCCTCATCGGGGAGGATGGGAAGCCCAAAGAGATCCCCGCAGACCTGAGGAAGAAGCTCTCCGCCTAGTCGGCCTAGGTCAGCTTTATCGAGATTATCGCGGTCGCGTGTCTTCCTCTTATGCCGTTGAAGAAATCGGTGAACCTCAAGCCTGCACCGTACTTTGCCTTGAATAGCTCTATCTTGCGGTTTGCTTCCTGTTCTTCGATGAATTGGGCCTGCCCATCCACCCACTGACTCGTGGTCCTCCCCCGCATGTCTGAGGGTGCGATGCGGACGCGCGGATTCTTCCGGATTCGCTTGGCCTTCCAACTCGTGGGGTCGGTGCGCACGTAGACGACGCCGCCCTCCTCGACGACCCAGACCGGGCTCCGCACTGCCTCGCCGTTCTTCTTGTAGGTCTCCAAGCTGATGTATTTTTCAGTGGAGAACTGCTTGGCCGAACTCATTGGATCGGCAGGGTCGGATGGCGGCTAATAGGTCTTCGTCACTTCCCGGACGATGCCTTCGTCGAGGAAGGGGAGCCCCACTCATAGAACCCCTTCCCCGACTTCCTCCCTAGGAGCCCGGCGCGGACCATCCGCTTGATGAGGGGGCTGGGCCGATACTTCGAGTCCTCGAACTCCTCCATGAAGACCTCGGAGATGCCCAGGGCCGTGTCCAGCCCTACGTAGTCCAGGAGCTTGAGCGGCCCCATCGGCCAGTTGAGCCCCAGGGTCACCGCCTTGTCGATGTCCTCGGGGTCTGCTACGCCTTCGCTCACCAGGAGGGTGGCCTCGTTCAGTGCCTGGACTAGGATCCGGTTGACTATGAAGCCCGGGGAGTCCTTCTTGCAGAGGACAGTCTCCTTGCCCATCTGCTTCGCGGCGCCCCTCACCGCCTCGACCGTGCCGTCGGAGGTCTTTGCGCCGCGGATCACCTCGATGAGCGGCATCAGCTGTGGTGGGTTGAAGAAGTGCATTCCCGCGACGTTCTCTGGGCGCTTCGTCGCAGAGCCTAGGAGCGTGATGCTGATTGAGGACGTGTTGGAGGCCAGTATCGCGCCCGACGGAAGGTACTCAGAGACCTTGCGGTAGAGTTCGAGCTTCAGCTTGGGGTCCTCAGTGGCGGCCTCGATGACGAGCTGCGACTCTTCCACGGCCGCCCTCAGGTCGAGGGTCGGGTGGATCCTCGAAAGGATCTCGTCCGCTTTGCCCTTGTCGATGGCCCCCTTCGCCACGAACCTCGATAGGCTGTCCTTGATCATGGACATCCCCCTGTCGACGAACTCCTGCTTGACGTCGAGCAGGATGACGTCGTATCCTGCGGTCTGCGCGCAGACCTGCGCTATCCCGTGCCCCATCAGACCGGCGCCAAGGACTGTGACCTTCTTGACCTGCGAGCCGCTCATGAGACCGAGCCTGACGGAGGAGGTAATAATCGTTAGCTGGAGCCGAGCCCGGTTGCCA
>DATLRR010000027.1:0-9655 GCA_035534595.1 Nitrososphaerales archaeon | reverse complement strand
CCCATCGAACTGCGGCGAGGCGTTCAAAAACTTCACGACCACGAGCACAGAATGGTATGCCTTCGGAGACTCCGCCGATTCTTTCTCCGTCGTATACGGTGGTCAAACATACAAAGTGACGGCGAGCCAGACCGCGGGGTCCACCTGCGTGACGCTGCACGTTCTTTCGGGAACAGTCGATATGACCTACGGTGCAAGTTGCGCCGACGCGGTAGGGTCTTCGGTCACCTTTGCGGAGCCATCAACCAGCACGTCAACGACGGTGAACTTCTCTAACTGTAACGGACCACCAGCGAACACGCTGCTGAATCCGGCTCCGAAAGGGACAGTCTACATGAAGGTGGTCAATGACCAGGGCACAGTCATAACGAATGGGACACTCTTCGTTTTCTCTTCCGGAAACCAGATCGACGGCAACCACCTGACGAGGAGCGACTACTGCATCAGTTTGGGGGACGTCAACGGGACAGGCTACTTGCAGCTCGCCGTCATCAACGGCACGGGCGGAGCGGCGGAGAACTCGACCTTCCTCACGAGCGGCGTCTACGGCGTGACCTTGATGGCCGGTTACGACCAAGGACCGGGGTATACGGCGACTATCCCCACGATTCAGGTTCAGCCCAATTCGACTATCTACGTCACGGTATCAGTCCCGTCCGGTGTGGTGACCATCGTCACGTCGAACGATGTGAGCACCGCGATCACCACAACGACAACGTCCGCAACGACCGTCAAGAACGGTGCATGATGAGCGGGAGGGAGCTGCGTAGGGGAGAGGGTTTCCTACGACCCTCCTGATCTGACTCCGAACGGGATCTAACTTCCCGCAACTGTATCCAGACAGTGCACCGGGATTGGAATCTTGGCCTTTACGCGAGGGTTTGACCGGGCATGCAGCAGCATCAAAAGGGGTCCGGGTGAAGACAACTTACTGCGTTACTTTATAAAAACTATCCCGGGCACGGTGGCTAGTCAGCATGTCCACGCCTCCCAGCAGCAAGAAGATTGTCCTGCGCATAGGCGGCTCGGTGCTGGGCTCCCCTCCTCAAGCGAAGCTTCTCAAGGGTTACGCGGAGGTCATCTCGGAGGCGAGGAGGGCGGGACACGTCGTCGGGGTGGTGGTGGGAGGCGGGCCGGTGGCACGCGCCTACATCGCCACTGCCAAGGAGCTCGGGCTGCCCAGGGAAGGGCAGGACATGATCGCAATCGAAGCCTCCCGCCTGAACGCGAAGCTCGTGGCCATGAAGCTCGGCGTCAAGCGCGTGTCCACCACCATACAAGGGATGACGCTCGAACTTGACAAGAACGGGGTTGGGGTCATGGGAGGGTTGAGACCGGGGATCACTACCGACACCGTCGCCGCGATCCTCGTGGACGCGTGGCACTCCGATCTCCTGGTGAAGGCATCAGACCAGGACGGGGTCTACACCGCCGACCCGAGGACGGACAAGGAGGCCAAGCTGCTGCACAACCTGTCATACCAGGAGCTGGTCAGGATACTGGGAGGCACCCACCACAGGCCTGGCATCCACAGCATCGTGGACCCGGTCGCCGCGAAGTTCATCGCGAAGCACAAGCTGACGCTCGTCGTGACAAACGGGTTCTTCCCCTCAAACGTTCGCAAGGCCCTGTTGGGAGAACGCGTCGGGACCCTGGTCTCCTGAAGAAGCCGCGCGGCTGACTACCTAGAAACTTCCTGCTTGGCTAACCTGCTCTTCAGCAGCGCCTCGACCGCTTGCCTCGTGTACTGGATGCCCCTGCGGTCTCCTGTCAGGACGTGCTCTATCTTCCCGTCGTCCGTCTCCAAGAAGACCTGGGGTATCAGATAGTCAGGCGTCCAGTCGCCGTACTTCCTCACCAGCTCGTCCGCCTTCTCGACGTCGTCCGTCTCGATGTCGTACAGGACGCAGGGCACCCCCAGCTCCTTCGCGGCGCTCTGCACGGGCCCCACGGTGGTGGGGACGCAATGTGGGCACCAGTCGGCATACACCACGCGGACTGCCCTGAGCACTCTTCGGCCGAGGTCGGGGGTGCGTATAAACCGTAGCCCGGCGGTCAGCCATCGTGGATCCGCATCAACGAGACGAACCTCATGAACTCTTCCTCCGTGACCCACTCGACCCTGAGGTAGTCGACTATCTCCTCCTTGTCCATGCCTATCCTGCGCGCCTCCTCCACGGCCACCTCGTACGCCTCTATCTCGGTGGGCCTCTCGAAGTATGCGAATCTCCTGTCGTAGAGCTCCTTCCCCTCCCTGAACTGCTTCACGTGGGCGAGCTCGTGAATCACGTCGAGGTAGAGGTGCCTCTCGTGACCCGTCTTGAGGTAGTCTGGGTTGATTATGACGTTACCGGTCTCACCGTCGACACGGAGGTAGCCCCGTGGAGAGTTCAAGTGGATCTTCAGCTTCGAGATGACTTCGTCAGTGTCGGGGCCGAAGAGCCTCCTCACCACATCCACCGCCTCGAAGCCGGAGAAGACCTCGACGAACGGTCTGGTCGTACCGGCGGCCACGCCCCTGTTTATCGTGACACCGAAGGTCTCCCCCGAGGGGATGGCCTCCTCCGACAAGGTCTTCCGGGGGCGGCGCTCGTACAGGGCCTTGGTGTAGGCTAGCCTGAACCCTTGCTTCAGATAGAAGCCCTCTACGGAGTCGGAGGCCATCGTCTGTAGGATGAGTCGCCTCGCCTCGCCCTGGGCGACCTCGCGGATGTACTTCATCATGGCGGCGGCGACCCCTTTACCCCTGAAGCCCGGGACCGTCCCGATGCAGTAGGCCCCTGCCATGCCTCCAGCCGACCTGTTCATGACCGCACACCCGACCGCGGTCCGCCCCATCTTCGCCAAGATCACGCTGGCCTTCTTGTCTTTGACCACCTTCCGCATGATCCTGTTGACGTCTCCGCTCAGCCTCTGGTCGCCGTAGAAGGCCTGGAGGTATGTCCGGGTCCACTCCTGGAGCTCCTTCCCCTTTGAGCGGGGGGCCACGAGCGTGACCTCGACCTCGGGGTTCGGGGGGGACTTGCTCTTGGCCTTGACATGACTCTCCATGACCAACATCTTGTCTCCGACGGCGTACCCCTTCGCGGAGAGTGACTTGCGCAGCCTGTCCCAGGGGCGCCCCTCCTCCACAAGGATGCAGGGCGTCGACCGCTTCCTCTTCTCGAACTCCTTCTCGATGGCCTCGACGGCGTCCTCGGGCACCCTCTCCACGCCGAGGAATCCTCCCCGGTTGTAGAAGGATTCGTGCTTAAAGGCCTCCGAGAAGATCGCGTAGCAGTTCTTCGAGACCCAGACCGTCTCGTCGACCCACTTCGCCCACCAGCTCACCTCGTTGAGCTCGTATTCTCTCTCCTCACGGCTTGGCAAGAAAGTCCACTCCAAGTACTTCGGACACGACGCGGAGGGCCGCATAGTCCCGGGCCTCGTCCGACGAACTCCCGCCGATGAGCTCCTCCTCGACCCATTCCATCGCCTTCGGCGTGTCGACGTCGTCGTCCATGGCTGAATAGAATGGAGAGAGCCGCCTCCGGACCGCGTCTGCGGAAGGCCCCACCCTGCTGGTGGTGTTAGCAGCGGAAGCCCTCAGCTTGTGGGCTTTGGCCACGGCCCTGGAGTATGCCTTGCTAGCGCTCTTCAGTCGCGGAAGGCTGAACTCCACGTCCTCCCTGTGGTGCCACGAGAGCAGGTAGTATCTCAGCTCGTCGGCGCTGAATTCCCTGAGGAGCTCCCTGACCAGGAACGTGTTCCCCGCGGACTTTGACATCTTCCGCCCGCTGAGGTTGACCAGCCCCGTATGGACCCAGTATCTCACCAGCGGCCTGATGCCGGTCAACGACTCTCCCTGCGCAAGCTCGGCCTCGTGGTGAGGGTAGATCAGCTCGTACGCCCCGCCATGGATGTCGTACTGGGGGCCGAAGTTCGTAAGAGTCACCGCAGTGTCCTCTATGTGCCAACCGGGCGACCCCTTCCCCCACGGGCTGTCCCACATTCCCTCCTCGAGGATTACTGGCCGCCACAGCGCGAAGTCTAGGAGGTTCTTCTTGTTCGGGGTGAGCTCCAGCGGCCTCAGGGACAGCTCGCTCTTTGACTGGTGGGAGAGCTTGCCGTAGTATGGGTACTTTGAGGTGTCGAAGTAGACGACGCCGTCCGCGAGATAAGCGAACCCGTTCTTCAACAGGACAGAGACCTGGTCGATCATGACCTGGACGTAGTTGGAGACGCGCTCGAAGCGGGTCACGGAGCTCACGTTCAGGCCCCGCAAGTCCTCGAGGAACGACCGGGTGTACTTTTCGACGATGTCGCTCGGTTTCACCCCGTCCTTCCTCGCCGCCTCGGTTATCCGGTCGTCCACATCGGTGATGTTCACGAGGTAGTTCACGCGGAAACCCAGGTGGGCCAGGTACCTCGCCAGCACGTCGTAGAAGACGTACGTCCGAGCGTGACCGACGTGGATGAAGCTCTGGACCGTGGGTCCGCAGACGAACATGCGGAGCACCTCTTCCTCCACCACCCTCAAGGGCTCCTTCTTCATGCTCATCGAGTTGAAGAGCATAAGGTTGCGCCTCTTCACGCCGTGACGGCGAACCCGGCTTCTATGTTAGCCTTTTTCGCGAGCGCAAATCTCATATGGCGTGCGTCCGGCTCTCGGGCTGGTCGCATGCCTCATTCGTTCTTCGAGAAGAGCGTCAACTCCTTCCCCAAGCTCATGGAGGAGGTGGGCCTGCTCGACCTCGACAGCGGCATCAGGACGTTCGGCGACTACGAAGGGAAGAAGAGGCAGTTTGTCTTCGTCACGAGGTCGCCCCACGACAGCTACACGCTGATGGTCTACGGAAAGAGTGCTCGTGCGGTCAAGCCCGTCCCTGGCGAGCGGCTGCTCGTGAAGGAGTTCGGGACGAAGGAAGCTCTAGGCGAGTTCCTGCGGGGCCTGCTGTCGAGACCTGTCAGTGCGTTCGTCTACTAGATTCGCCGTCACAAACTTCAGCAATCAGACCCCGGCTCAACTGAAGCCAGAACCGGGCGCACGAAGGAACAAGTTGGCGGGGACTTCCAACAAGTCTTCATATGGACGCCTGACGCTCGAGAGCCTAGCCTTGGCAAAGCTGACAAGCTACCTCGTTTTCCTTGTCAGCATATGTCTCCTTGTGTCGGGAATATTCTTTCTGGCTGCACTTACGGGCAGGACAATCGTTCTCTCAAGCTCCACGGACACATTTACAAACGGGACAATAACGGAATTCACCAACGGTTCCAGGACAACGATTACGAACGCCCTAGTGACCGATGTTAGAACGGCATCTCTTGCCACTGGAGCTTTCTTGATTTGGGGAGGCCTGCTGCTAACCATCGGCTTGGTGATTCTAACCCTCGAGATCAGCCTTAGAATCGGCCAAGAGGGTCGTTCGTCGGGGGACGCGCTCGCGATAGATGGTTGTATTGGTGCGAGAGGTGGGATTCGAACCCACGAACGCCTAAACGAGCGGATTTCTCCTTGCGTCGCTGTAGGCCCTGGAGCGACATCTGATCTTGAGTATCGGCGCCGAATCGGCTCCGCCGCCTTTGACCAGGCTTAGCTACTCTCGCAAGATTTCGAGGTCCGCACGCAGTCAAAAAGCCTTTCGTCTAGCTCAGGCAGGCCCGACCTGGCCTCGCCGTCATTCGGGACATGCGGTTCCATATTCCGCGTCCATAGCCTTATAGCACTCGTCTTGGACGAAAATTCATAATTGCATGGAGGCGAATGCGATGAAGAGAGACGACTTTTCGTGGATGATAGGAGGGGCGCAAGGGAGCGGAGTGGACACCCCAGCCAGCATCTTCGCCAAGGCGGTCGCCACGGCAGGCTTCTACGTCTACGGCACCCGAGAATACTACTCTAACATAAAGGGCGAGCACAGCTACTTCCAGGTGAGGTTCGGCACCCGGTTCCTCAGGTCCCACGTCAACACGGTCGACATGCTCGCGACCTTCGATGACGAGACGGTCGCGCGCCACGCGTTCGAGGTCCGCGAGGGCGGGGCCATAATATTCGACAAAGGCGTCGCCGGAAACAAGATACAGGACATTCCGACGATCGAACCCAACGTCATGACGTTCTTGAAGGCAGACCTCGACAAGAACGGCCTCCCCTACACCATCGACGGGGTCCTCGAGGTCGCGCGAAGGAGGGGCGTCCACATCTATCCGATCCAGTACATGGACATCCTCAAGAGCGTAGGCGACAAGCTGGGGGAGACCTCCATGAGCTCGCTGACGAGGATGACGAACGTCCTCTCGGTGGCCAGCTCCTTCGCCCTGCTCTCCTTCCCCAAGGAGATCGTGGGTGATGCCATCCGCAAGCAGTTCAAGTCGAAGCCAAAGGTGGCCGCGATGAACGTAGCCGCAGTCGACGAGACCTACGCCTATCTGGCCGAGCACTTCATGGGAGGCATTGGCTACAAGTTCGCGCCCGGGCCGACCAACAGGGAGAGACGGGTCCTCATCAGAGGGACCACGGCTGTGGGCATCGGGAAGGTCGCCGCGGGGTGCAGGCTACAGACCTACTATCCGATAACGCCCGCCAGCGACGAGAGCGAGTACCTCGAAGAGCACGAGTCTATAGACCTCTACGGCGCGTTCGGGACGGAGGCAGCTGTTGCGTCGAAGGGCTCGGTGGTGGTGATACAGACCGAAGACGAGACCGCGGCGGTCCTGATGGCGATAGGGGGAGGGCTCGCGGGGGTCCGGGCTGCGACCTCCACCTCCGGCCCGGGGTTCTGCTTGATGGCCGAGGGGATAGGGTGGGCGGGGATGAACGAGGTCCCGGTGGTCGTGACGCTCTACCAGAGGGGAGGCCCGAGCACGGGGCTGCCGACGAGGCACGCGCAGGGGGACCTGAGGTTCGCCCTTCACATCGGACACGACGAGTTTCCCCGGATCATCCTCGCGAGCGGAGACATAGAGGAGTCCTTCTACGACGTCACGAAGGCGTTCAACTTCGCCGAGAGGTACCAGGTTCCCGTCATCCACCTCCTCGACAAGGGGATGGCTAACGCCGACCAGACCTACCCCATGTTCGACCCGAACCAGATGAAAATCGACAGAGGCTCGCTCATCAAGGGGTCGGTGAGGGAATCCGACGACAAGGGCTTCAAGAGGTTCGAGTTCACTCAGACGGGGATCTCGCCCAGGCCGGCGATAGGCGCCAAGGGAGGAATCTTCTGGAACTCGGGAGACGAGCACGACGAGAAGGGCCACATCAGCGAGGACCCGACCAACAGGATGATGATGATGGAGAAGAGGATGGGCAAGCTCGACGTGGCTGCAAGGGAGATACCCCTTGATGACAAGATACGCTTCTACGGCCCTGAAGACGCCCCGGTCACCGTCGTGAGCTGGGGCTCCACAAAGGGCGCCATACTCGACGCGATGGACGCGCTCAAGGAGCAGGACGGGATATCGGTCAACTTCCTCCAGTTGAGGCTGATGAGCCCCTTCCCTACCGAGGAGGTGAAGGAGGCGCTCTCTCGTTCCAAGAAGCTCGTGGACATCGAGATGAACTACTCTGGCCAGTTCGCCGGCCTCCTGCGCGAGATGACGGGGATCACCGCGGACTACCGCGTGGTCAAGTACAACGGAAGGCCCATGTCCCTCGAGGAGGTCTACGACTCCCTCAAGCAGATATCTTCGAGCCCCGCTGCGAAAGGCCAGGCCCCCAAGAGAATGGTGTTGAGAAATGGCACTTAAGCTGACCGACCTGAAGACGGAGGTCCACAACGATTGGTGTCCAGGATGCGGGGACTTCGGGATCCTCAGCGCAGTCCAGATGGCCCTCGCGGAGATGGAAGTCGAACCGGACAACGTCGCGCTGGTCTCGGGGGTGGGGTGCTCGAGCAAGACGCCCCACTTCGTGAACACCTACGGGATTCACACGCTCCACGGCCGGTCCCTCCCGTTCGCCACGGGGATCAAGCTCTCAAACCCGCAGCTTGAGGTAATCGCGTGCGGAGGCGACGGCGACGGCCTCGGGATAGGCGCCGGACACTTTGTGAACTCCGGGAGGAGGAACGTCGACATGGCCTACATCCTTTTCGACAACGGGGTATACGGCCTTACGAAGGGGCAGGCCTCGCCGACCCTGAAGCTCGGGATGAAGACCAAGTCCCTCGCGATGCCCAACATAAACCAGGCCATCAACCCGTTGATGCTCGCCCTAGCCTCTGGCTACACCTTCGTCGCGCGCGGGTACGCCTACGACGTGAGGCACCTGAAGGACCTCATCAAGAGGGCGATCCAGCACAGGGGGTTCGCGTTCCTCGACGTCTTGCAGCCATGTCCGACATACAACGACATCCTCACGAAGGAGTACTGGTCGGGCGAGGGCCTCCTGGACGTCGACCTTGGAGGGAGGCCGGTCCCGCGCACATACAAGCTCGAGGACGCCGGCTATGACGGAGTGGTATCGTCTCCCGCGACGGAAGAGATGGAGGAGAAGATCAAGCAGGCGATCATGAAGTCGTTCGAGTTCGGCGACCACACGCCCATCGGGGTCTTCTACCAGAACGAGGGCATCCCGATATACGAGGAGAGGCTGGCCCAGAGGATCCCTGCCTACAAGGACAATCCTCCCGGGAGGCAGGAGGTAGCACGGAGAGACGGGTCTCCGGCCGCGATCGTGGACAAGATGCTCGAAGAGCTCAGGGTGTCCTGATCCGGGCGACCCGTGCCTTTCGGAGAGGGCATAGAATAATACGGCGCAATCCGGTTCCTCCACGCGAGCATGCCCAAACGAAAGGGCCGCCCCCCCGGAGAGCACGCGGTGGTCGCCGTGGGCTCCACGAACGCGGCCAAGACCGCTGGCGTAAAGAGGGCTTTCTCGCCTCTCTTCCCCAAGCTCGAGCTCCGGGAGGTCGACGCCTCCTCGCTGGTGAGAGCCCAGCCGATGGGCCTGGAGGAGACGGTGGAGGGAGCGCAGGAGAGGGCGATCTTCGCGCTGGAGTCCGCGAGGCCTGATTTCGGCGTCGGCGTGGAGGCCGGCCTCGTCGAGCTGGGGAAGGACTGGCCCGGGCACTACCTGAACCTCCAGGTCGCGGCCATCGTGGACTCGGCAGGCCATCTCTCCTTCGGCTGCTCCTCGGGGTTCCCCATCCCGAAGAGGTTCGCCGAGAGGCTGAAGCAAGGCCGCGGGGAGCTCGACCGCTACACGCACGAGCTGGCGGGGGCGAGAAAGGTCCGCGAGGAAGAGGGCATAGTGTACCACTTGAGCGGGAGGCGCCTGTCCCGAGTGGAGATGACAGAACAGTGCGTCTCGATGGCGCTCATCCCCTGGCTGAACGGCAAGCTCTACGGCTTCGTGTGACAGTTTCCGTCGCCCCTCGCGGAAGACGAGGTGGAAGGTTTATATCCCGACGGGGAGGTCAGGGCAGTTTGCGCATAGCTTGGCGGCGTCTGCGTGGAGCGGACGGGCGGAGCCCTTGCTTTGAGACGTATGACCTCCAGATGCGCGTACAAACAGTGGAGATCTAACCGAAATGTTAGATCTGACATTGGCTTTGCTAAACAGTAAGATTCCGCAGTTATGCGAGAATATTCTTGCTCCCGATATAATCGACTCCGGTTGATCCTGCCGGACCCGACTGCTATCGGATTGAGATTTAGCCATGCGAGTCGAACG
>DATLRR010000026.1:0-21871 GCA_035534595.1 Nitrososphaerales archaeon | reverse complement strand
TCTTCGTCGAAGGCTAGCCTCACAATCAGCCATAGACGCTCGCGACAGCTCTTAGCTGCGCCCTTGACATCTGGACCGCAGGCGTGCCCAGGGACTGGACCAGCACTTCTTGTGAGCTTCCGGGGCTGCCAGCGTCGCTCACGCGCTCCCCGATGGTCCCCCCCTGGGTCGCGACCATGCTGGCCAGGAAGGCCGTGTATCCGTCCGGCTTGGCCCATTGGACTCTCTTCCCCAATTCCTGGGCGACTTCCCAAAGCAGCGAAGGCCTGGACAGCGTCTGCCTCGCAGGCGGGAGGCTCGCCCTCGCATCGTCGCTCCGGTCAGAGCTCTTGTAAGCCCCGACCGAGTCGACGAACCCCCCTCTCCTCGCTTCCACGGCAAGCAGGTCGTAATCCGTCGTGGAGAGCGATGAAGGCCATCCTTTGGAGTCGAGTTCCACCGGCTCGACCGATCTCCGGAGCAGGCCGACCGCATTCTCGGAATCGACCGGCATAAGGTACGCCCCGAGCGGCGCCGAGATGCGGGCCAGCTCCCTGAACCTGGCTAGGAGCGACTCCTCTGCCCCGCTCATGGTGAGGGAGGTCGCTTCCAAGACCACGAATACCGATGGCTCTCCGTCCCCCAGCGTGACGAGCAACGTCTCGTCGATCCCGCCGAGCGCCCTCCACACCTGCCTTGTGGCGAGCTTCACTTCCGCCAAGGCGAACCAGTGAATCGGGTCGAGGCTCCTCCTTAGCAGGATGGACTCCCCCACCGCGCGGAGCGACCCCAAGCTGCCAAGCCTGATGAGCGGCGTCCCCCAAAGGAGGAGGACGAGCCCGATCCCACCGAAGACGAGGGGCGAGTAGGTCCCGCGCTGCGTGAATGCTACAGCCGAGAGGCCAAGGAAGACCAACCCGACGATGTTGCGAGTCGGATGATGGAAGCCTCGCTGAAAGCTCGGTGCAGGGGCGACCTGCGCGCCCTGCTGCGAAGGCGCCGTAGCACCCACGGAGACCCCGCTCTTCCCCCGCCCCATCCGCAGGCCCCGGAGAAGAAAGCCGCTGGCCGCGTACAGGAAGAGGATCGCCGAGAGAGGCCAGGAGCCGAGCGAGATCAACATCAGGCCGACGAGGACCGCGAGCCCCTTGAGCTTCCATCCCAAGGCTAGTGGAACCCCTCCGCGTCGACCCTCGCGTACCCGAACTTCGCGTACTCGCCCATCGCGGGGTGTCTCTGGACCCAGATGCGCCTGAGCTCCTTGTCTTCGTCGTCCCTCTCCTCGGGGTTGATCTCCTCGGCCTCCTTGTTCCTCTTTGCAGCCCCCTTGGTCAGCTCGAAGCTGAACTTCGCCTCGTGCCCCAGCATCACGCCCCCGTACGGCCTCCTGTCCCACTCGTGCATGGGGTCGATGGAGACGTGGCTCACCACCACGACCGCTATTCCGAACTCCACGCACAGCCTCTGGGCGTGGGAGAGGATCATGGCCATCCCTGCGCTCCTCGCAGGGAGGTCCTGCGTGTTGGGGAAGGTCGACTTGAAGGGAGCCGATATCGAGTCGTAGATGAGGAGCTTCACCTTCGTCTCCTTGATGACCTGTCTGAGGACAGACTCGTAGACGGGGGTCCGCTTGAGGCGGAGGGTGACGCGCCCTCCTTCGGAGACATCCTTCTCCGCGACGACTCCGTGCAGGCTGAGAAGGTCGATCACGTCGGGCTGCTGTATCACCATCGCCGACGGCCCCTTCACGTCGTCTAGCTGGAGCTGGAACTCGGGGCAGACGAGGTCCGCCATCGAGCCTATCTCCGACTCGCTGTAGACGATCCCTAGCTGGTTGAGCGCGTTTCCTAGGGACGTGATCACCTGGCTCCTGCTCGCGGGCTCCCTCTTCTTGTCGCCCTTGCCCGAGGCCGCCCTCTTGGGGACCTTCTCCAGCTTCAGGTGCTTGAGTTGGAAGTCCTGCCCCAGCTTCGCGCTCAGGCGAGGGATCCAGTACGGGGCGAGGTAGCTGAAGTAGGACTGCTCGGTGTCGAGCACCAAAGCGCTGTGGCCGCTCGAGACGGCGGAGAGGGCGGCCTGGAGCGAGAGTATGCTCTTCCCGAGGGCCTTCTCCCCGAAGATCTGCGTGATGGTCCCAGTCGCGAGCCCTCCGTCGGTGAGCGTGTCGAGGACCTTGCAGTTTGTGGGCAGCCTCTCTAGGCCGCCGACCAGGCCCTGCCTCGCGTCTTCTGATGCCGCTTCCGTCATCTCACCTGCTAACCTCCAGGAGGCTCTTCCCCTTCTCAGTGAGCGCCAGGACGCTCATCGGACGGCCCGACTTCAGGTCCTTCTGCACGGCGGCCACGTATCCCTCGCTCTGGAGCTTGTCGAGCGTCCTCTCGACGAGCCCCTGGTCGTACGCCTGCGAGAGGAATGCGACCACGGACTGCCTTGTCGGTGCCTCGTACGAGTCGATGTCGACCAGCATCTGAGAGATGAGGTCCGCGCTCTCGGCCTCTGGCGGCGCAGGCTCCGCCCCTTTGGGCGGTCCGCTCCTCGGCTCGAACTCCCTGGGGATGAAAGCCACGTCGTGCCCATAGGGGTGGTTCCTTACCATGAACATGTTGGGGAGGAGGACCTCCTCCCTGCGAGCGCCTCCGTTCCAGACCGCGCTCGAGTGAACCTTGATGAACCCGGTCTCCTCGAAGTGCTCGTCGAGCCCGTACGCGGACTCGGAGGCGAGGACCTTCGCGAGGTGCGACGAGACGAAGGAGGCCAGGAGCCTCTCGGTCCTCCTGAAGACCGGCCTGACCCTGAAGAGCCTCCCGGCCTGGGGGACGATGACAACGTCGGGGCGGCTTTCGCTCGCCCCGCCGCCCTCGAGGATGGCGAGCAGCTTGGCGATGACGAGCGCCGCGGCCGTCTCGACCGCTTCGGGCTGGCCCGCGCCGGCGAAACTCAGGACCGCGCTGCCCTTGAGCATCGCGGCCACGGCGCCCGTCTCGCCTACCATGTTGAGCGACGACAGCGAGGCGAGCCTCGAGATCAGCCTGTCAGCCGGGCGGCCCCTGAACTTGTCGTTCTTCTCAACCATGAGGTCGCTGACGGCGGCCGGGCTCGCGACTCCGCGCTCCGCGGCGAGGATCTGCATCGCCGCGTTGATTATCCCCTCCTGCTCGAAGGAGAGGTCCAGGGCACAGGAGTAGGCCGAGGCGGCAAGCTGCCCGTGCACGCTCGCGGCGGTGCCCTCCTCGTCGATTCGGAGCGCGTCGTAGAGGAAGTGCGGGAGCTCGTAGGAGTCGATGTATCCCGACAGCTTCTCCGAGACCCGGCCCCCTATGTCGAGCACCAATGTCTTCAGGCCCGCCTCGTCGCAGGCGTAGGCCATGAGCGTCGCGAGGTCGTCCGCCCCCTGCCCCAGTATCGAGATGCCCCGTCGTAGGTCTTCCCGTGTCAGCTCGAACCTGCCGGCGGTGCTCCTGTATCCGAGCCGCACTGGCCTTCCGCTTGTCTCTGAAATCATGCGCATAAAGGACGGAGCGGCCTTATAGAGAATTCCTCACCTAAGATACTAATCTTAGGTAAGTGCCGGCCCCGTCCAACGGTCTCGTCGTCGCATAAGGCAAAGCGGGGAGGGTAGCGCTTCGCCCCGACCGAGGATGCCCGAGGAACGAAAGTCTCTCACCCTTAAATAGCGATTAGGCGTCGTTCGCGAAAGCCCCGAAGGCCTAATGATGAGAACCCAAAGAGGCGCCGTAGGTTCCGCTGTGGCCGTCGTCCTGCTCATCATCGGACTCGCGGTCGGGGCCGCCGTCACCTATGAGGCCGTCTCAACGTCGAACACGCCCAAACTCCAGGCGGCCGACACCTCTGAGGTCTCCTCCTTGCAGAGCCAGTTGGCCACGTGGCAATCGAACGCCACCGTCCTAAAATCGCAGATCACAAGGCTCGACAACCAGACCGCTTTCGACGCCCAAGAGATCTCGTCGTTACAGGCTAACGCGACATCGGCCGGGGCAGAAATAGCGTCGCTCCAAGGCTTGATCTCTTCTGACAAGAGCCAGATCCTGTCGCTGCAGAACGCCAACTCCACAGACAGCGTCCAAATCCAAACGCTCGAGGCCAACGCGACGGCCGCTGCCACCCGAATCACGATATTGAGTTCGAGATTGCAAATCGACGATACAAACGTCGGAGCTTTGGAGACCAACCTGGCCTCCGACCAGGGAGCCATATACGACGACGTGAATCAGATAGACGCGCTTCAAGCACCTCACGTTTCAGGCAATTTCACGGACACGGCGAGCTGCGCGGTGTCCGGCGATTGCAGCTATTCGATTGACGGCGTCTACGCGAACTTTGGCACAGCAGCAACAAACAACGCTTCGGTGACTTTCATACTCTATTCGGAACCTTCCATGGCAGGCCACGCTCTTTGCACCTTGACGGTCGCCCTGGGAAACATCCCCGGCAGGACGGTCGCGATGTTTCCCGAGGCCACATGCGCCTCGGGTTCCTCAACCCACTCCCTGTCGCTGGGGTGGACGTTCACACACAGCTGACCCTGCCAGGCTGAAGCAGGGGCCCCGGACCCACCGAGCTTTGCTTATCTACTCTCGAGGCGGCGTTCCCCGTAGTTGAAGAGGAGGCCTAACATCCTCATCTACATGGAGATCCTCGACCTGCTCCTGGACGGGCCGAAGGGGCCCTCGAGGCTTTCTCAGGCGATGGGCCTAAACTTCAACAAGTTCCTCGAGTTCGTCGCGTTCTTGAAGGCGAAGGAGCTCATCAGGAGCGAGGAGCAGGAGGGGCACGAGCTGTATTTCATCACTCAGCAGGGGACCGAGCTCAACCACGACTGGAAGAAGGTCTGGGGCAAGCTCGCCCCATGAGCGCCTGCGACTTATCATAGGTGAGGAATGGTTTTATGCCGAAAGCGCCCATCGCGCCCTTCGTGGCCGAGGAAAGAGGGGATCAAGCCAAGGTAGCCATTCTCGACGCCCACGAGGAGTTCGTCCAGCACATAGAAAGTGGACAGGCACGAATCCGGGTCCTCTCGGTAATCACCATGATAGTCGCCTTCCTCCTCCTGGCCTCCTACTTCGACCAGGTGCTCACGCCCTTCACGACCGGGACGAAGGTGGTCACGGTGAACCTCGCCGACCCGACCCTCCTGGCGCTCGAGGCAGTCCTCATAGCCGTGACCTTCGCGTGGCTCTACGTCGGAGTGGTGAACTACCTCTTCTCCTCGCGCCTCGGCAGGCAGATCAGGGAGGCGCGCGCCAAGGAGAGGGAAATCGAGAGCAAGCTGGCCGAAAGCAGGCCTACCGCCTGAGCCCTTCTAGGCCTTCATCACAGGTGAGACCGCATCTCGCGACGGGACGACGGCTGTCGAGCGGCGCTTAAATATGACTATATATTACTAGTATTACCGGTATGTCGAGGCGAAAGGAAAAGCTGGTCAGGACCACAATCACCCTGCCCGCCTCGCTGAAGGAGAGGATGGACCAGACTGACACGAATTGGAGTGAGGCGATAAGGGAGATGATTTCACAAAGAATCGAGGAGGAAGGCCAGACAGACATGGCCGAGGCCGTGATTCTCAACGAGAGGGTGAGGCGGCCGGCTCCCAAGGATTGGAGCTCCCTGGAGGTGATCAAGCAGTGGCGAAGAAGGACGAATTCGTAGTCGACGCGTCTGTGGTGGCCAAGTGGTTCCTCGTCGAGCCGGACTCCAAGGACGCGGTCAGGCTCAGAGACGATTTCGCGACTGGACGAGTAAAGCTGACCGTCCCGACCCTGCTCTTCTACGAGGTGGTCAACGCCCTGCGCTTCAGCGGCAAGTTCGACGAAGCCGACCTTCGCTTGGCGGCAAGGTCCCTCAGCAAGTATCAGTTCGGCATGTGGAGGCCGCGAGGAAAGCTGCTGGAGCTGTCGGCGGAGCTGAGCCTCAGGGAAGGCCTCACAGTGTACGACGCCTGCTATGTGGCACTTGCGAAGCGGATAGAGTCGAAGGTAATAACCGAAGACAGAGAGTTGCTCAGCAAGTTCCCCGAGCAGACGATACCCATGGCCGAGTACGACTGGAAGGCGACCTGATAGACCTTGCAGGCTTTATTACGCGGTCGCTAGATTCGGCGCGGAGAGAATTGGAAGCGAAGCTAATCTACACAGGGATAAGGGTCAAGGACATGAGGAAGTCAATCGAGTTTTACACGAAGGTCCTGGGGATGAAGGTCACGGGGAGGACCGAGATTGCGGCGACCAAAGGGGAGACCGTGGGCCTTGTGACCGAAGAGGGCGGGCACCTTCTTGAGCTCAACTACTACGGGGAAGGGAGCGACTTTCACACCAAGTACTCGGCGGGAGACGGGCTGGACCACCTGGCGTTCCAGGTCGACGACCTGAGCAAGGCCGTGGCGGAGGCAGCGAAGGCTGGCTATCCGGTCGTTCTCGACATGAAGACCAAGACCAGCCGTTGGACCTACATCAAGGACCCGAACGGGATCTACATCGAGCTTTTCGGAAAGTAATGATGCTTTGAGCTACCTCCTTGGTCTCGACGACACCGATTCTCGGTTCGGCCACTGCACGACCCACCTGGGGTACCTCATCGTCTCCGAGCTTGCCAGAATCGGCTGCACGTTCTCGGCATATCCCCGCCTGGTGAGGCTCAACCCCAACATCCCCTTCAAGACGAGGGGCAACGCGGCCGTCTGCATCGAGTTCGAGGCCAGCTCAAGCGGCTTGCGCGACGTGGCCTTCGAGGCCGCCGAGAGGCTCCTCGAGGCGGAGGCGGACGTCGCTAACGGGGCGAACTCGGCGCTCGTGATGGCTCCGAAGGACTCCGACGACCTCCCGTTCTTCAGGGAGGTTTACCAAAGGGCGGTCAGCGGCGTCGTGAACTACAAGGGCGTCATCAGAGCTGTCTCGGAGAGGGGAATCCGGCACAAGCTGCTCGGAAACGGGATGGGGCTCGTCGGGGCGACCGCGAGCCTAGGGTTCTCCTGCGAACTTGACGACCACACCTATGAGCTGATTGCCTATCGCGAGCCGGAGAACTGCGGGACGCCGAGAGCGGTCGAGCCCGAGTCCGTCAAGGAGATGGAGGCCGAGACCTTCCCGCACACATTCAACAGTTACGACCACGAGTCCGGAAGGGTCCTCGTCACCCCCTCAGGTCCCGACCCTGTCCTTTCGGGGGTCAGGGGGGATTCTCCCCGTGCCGCGCTCGATGCCTTCCGGAGCATCCGGATGGGCGAGGAGGCACTCGGGCATGTCATCTACGCGACCAACCAGTGCACGGACGCGCATCTCACGGGCCGGCTGTCGACCCCTCTCAGCGCTTACTCCGCAGGCTGGTTCGAAGGCGTGATCGTCTCCACGCGTCCTTCGCGCGGAGGCCACCTGACGCTCCAGCTGCGAGCCGACGACTCGTCGACCGCGACCTGCATGGTCTACGAGCCCTCAGGAGACCTCAGGCGGGTCGCCCGCCTCTTGCAGTCGGGAGACTCAGTAAGAGTCTCGGGAGGGGTGAGGAGGGCGTCTTCCAAGAACCCCGTCGTCGTCAACGTCGAGAGGATCGACGTCCTGAAGGTCTCACGCGAAGCGGTCAGGGCCGCCCCACGGTGCGCCGCCTGCGGCTCGGGGATGAAGTCCGAGGGGCGCGGGAAGGGATACCAGTGCAAGAGTTGCGGCCGTAAGAGCGCCGAGCCGGCTCGAGCGCGGAGAGCGCCCAAGCTTGCTGAAGCGCGGATCTCCCCTGGCGCGTACCTCCCCTCCCCGCGGTCGCAGAGGCACCTGACGAAACAGCTCATCCGCTACGGGAGAGAGCAAGTTGGCATGCACCCCCTGATCGAGCGGTGGGTGGAGCCGCCGTCGACGCCGCGGCTCGAGCTCCCTCGATTGTCTGCGCAGGCGACAGCGCCTCGAAAAGCTTAAGATTGAAGCCGCCTCAAACGGCGTCGGCGGTGAAGCTCGCCATAACCGCTCACAACAGACTGTGAGCCAATAGCTTCTACCAAACAACAAAGCGAGCGGAATGATTCACGATGAAGTATGACCTGCTATACCTGGCCGCGGGGGCGCTCATCGGCGCCTTCCTGCGCTACAAGGTCACCGGCGACAACCTCTTCGTCGGGAGCCTACCCATCTCCGTCCTGATAGTCAACATCCTCGGGAGCTTCATCCTTGGGGCGAGCTCGACCGCCGTGTCGGGGTTGGGCCTCGACGAGCGCTACACCCTGCTCATAGGGATAGGCTTCTGCGGCTCTCTGACTACTATGTCGTCCTTCGCGTTCGAGACGGTGAACCTGATAAGCGTAGGCGAGCTCGCGACGGCGGGTGTGGACGTCGTCCTGAACGTCGGCGCTTCCCTCGGGGCGATCATATTAGGAAGGGCGGTCATGTCCCTCTTGCTAGGTAATGGGTAGATTCACATGGCAGATAGCTCCGGGCTCCCTGCGCCGAGGAAGATGCTAAGGCTCACCGTGATAATCAAGGCTAGGGACTCGTTCAAGGGAAAGCCCGTCGTCGACGTCCTCCTGTCGCTCTACAGCAAGGCCGGGATCTCAGGCGCCACGGTGACGCACGCGGCGAGGGGCTACGGGATCCGAGGCGCGGCGAGGGCAGACGTCCTGGGGCTCTCGGTCAACCTTCCCACGATAATCGAGACGGTCGCCGACCATGAAAAGATTGGGGAGCTTCTCCCAGAAATCCATCAGATTGTCGGGAGCAACGGCCTGATCACGACGGAAGAAGTAAACGTATACTGAATCATGACGCCTTGAGGGCAGTTTCAAATGACTTTCAACAGCATACTCTTCGAAGATGCGGAAGGCGACCCGAAGAAGGCGGAACCTGGCCTGCCAGACTTCTTCGTCGACTTGAATCTGAACCAGATGGTGGACGCCATCACCGTGGGCAGACAGGAGTACAACCTGCGGCCTCTCTTCCTCGTCCCTCTGCGAAGCGTCGACGCCATCGAATATCGTCACGAAGTAATGCATGAACTCGAGGATGTCGGCATACGTGAGGTAATAGAATCGTTCGCGCGAAAGATGCACACGATGAGAGGGCATCTGGAACGGGCCGACAACATTCACAACAAGTACAACAAGGAAGGTTGGTTCCTGAACGCAGTGGAGGAGTACTGCGCAGCCGTCAATTGCCTGCTGCACGACTTGGAGGCCTCAGCCTTGAAATCGCGCGGCCTTCTGGCCTTCCTCGAGTACCTCAAGAACTACGTCGGATCAGGAAACTTTGCTCCGCTCTTCGCCGAGACCACGAAGCTAAGGTCTGACCTATCGACCATAAAATATTGCCTTCTCATAAAGGACAACCAATTCACCGTGAGCAAGTCCGAAGGAGAATCGGATTTTGGCGTGGACGTGGAGAAGATTTTCGAGAAATTCAAAGAGGGAGCGGTCAAGGATTATCGGATAGAGTTTCCCAACTGGCCGGAGACGAACCGCATCGAAACGGCGGCGCTCGAATTTGTCGCGCGACTGTATCCAGAGATATTCCAAGGCCTCGAGAACTACAGCGCCAAGCACGCCAACTATCTCGACAAGACGATCGCAAGCTTCGACCGCGAGATACAATTCTACCTGGCATACTTGGAGTTGGTCGCGCAGCTCCGAGGGGCGGGGCTTCCTTTCTGCTACCCGCGCGTTTCCGACAAGAGCAAGGAAGTCTCTAGTCACGAAGGGTTCGACCTGGCTCTCGCAACAAAGCTCGTCAAGGAGAAGTCGCCAATCGTTTGCAACGACTTCTTCATGAAAGGCCACGAGCGGATATTCGTCGTGAACGGGCCCAACCAAGGGGGCAAGACGACCTTCGCCCGCGCTTTTGGCCAGCTCCATTACTTGGCGAGCTTGGGCTGCCTCGTCCCTGGCAAGGACGCGCAGCTCTTCTTGTTCGACAGGCTCTTCACGCACTTTGAGCGGGAGGAGAACATCGAAAATCTCAGGAGCAAGATGGAAGACGACCTAGTCAGGATCCATTCCATCCTAAACGAAAGCACTCCCAAAAGTCTCATCATAGTAAACGAGGAATTCAGTTCGAGCACGGTGCGAGACGCCATCTTTCTGGGCAGAAAGGTGCTCGAGCGGATAATACAGTTGGACGCTCTCTGCGTCTACGTGACGTTCCTGGACGAGCTATCCTCACTGGAGAAGACGGTGAGCCTTCTCAGCACGGTCACTCCCGAAAATCCGGATCTGCGCACGTACAAGATCGTAAGGCGGCCTGCCGATGGGCTCGCGTACGCCATCGCGATAGCCAACAAGCATCAGCTCTCCTACGAGCGGATAAAGGAGCGCATCGGGCCATGAAGACGTTCCTCATGCACCGAGACCACAACTTCGACCTCCAGCAGAAGCCGCCGCCCAACGAGCTGACGCTGATCCAAGACCTGGAGCTCGAGGTCCTGCTCGACGCCATGGCAAACGGCGACAAATTCATCCGCGAGGTGGCAAGGAGAGCGGTCCTGTGCGGATCAACCGATGCCGACACTATACGATATCGCCAGGATGTCCTGAAGGACTGTCTGAAGAACCCGCAAGCGGTCAGGAGCATCTACAAGAACGCGGTAGAATCGCTTGAGAGCGACGGAAGAATTTGGAGTTGGGTCAACATCGGGTCTCCCAACGTGATTCTCAACAGATCGGTGGAGGTGCTCTACCTTCTCATGAACAAGCTCAACGAGCTGAGGAGCATCATCGAAGGGCAAGGCGGAGGGTTCGAGTCTGAAGGCTTCAGGTCCTTCTTCGCAGTCCTCAGGGAGGAGCTCCCCTTCGAGTATCTCCTCACCATCCAGGATCACCTTAGAGAGCTTAGACTCGACGCTGGAGTGCTGATCGGCGCCGAGTTGGGACAAGGGAACAAGGGCGCGAACTACTCGCTTCGCAAGCAGAAGCAGGAGAAGAAGCAGGGCTGGGCGAGCCGCGTCCTCCCCAAATATCCTCCCCCGGAGCGCACGCTCACCCTAGAAAGTCACGATGAGCTCGGCGAAAAGATGCTGTCGGAGCTCAGAGAGAGGGGGCTGAACAGCGTCGCCAACGCGCTCGCCCAATCCGCCGACCACGTCCTCGCCTTCTTCGGGGCGCTTCGGACTGAGCTTGCCTTCTATCTCGGGTGCATGAGCGTGCACGAGAAGCTTGCCCAGATGGGCGAGCCTACGTGCTTTCCTTCGCCGACCGGTCTCGGTAGCCGAGCCCTGTCCTCCACGGGATTGTACGACCCGTGTCTGGCGCTCAAGTCGAGACAGAAGGTGGTGTCCAACGACATCAGCGCCGAGAACGCCGACCTCTTGGTGGTCACAGGGGCGAACCGGGGCGGCAAATCGACCTTCCTGCGAAGCCTAGGCCTAGCGCAACTGATGATGCAGTGTGGAGCATTCGTTACCGCGGAGTCGTTCTCCTCCGACATGTGCAGGAGAGTCTTCACCCACTTCAAGCGGCAAGAAGACCCCACCATGAAGAAGGGCAAGCTGGACGAAGAGCTCGGCAGGATGAGCGACATCGTGGACAACCTTTCGCAGAACTGCATGGTATTGCTCAACGAGTCGTTCGCCGCCACAAACCAGAGGGAGGGCTCGGAGATCGCCAGTCAGATAGTCAACGCGCTACTGGAAAGGCGGGTCAAGGTGCTCTTCGTGACCCACCAATACGAGTTCGCGCGGAACTTCTATGAGAAGAAGATGGCAAACGCGCTTTTCCTTCGGGCCGAAAGGAAGACGGGCGGAGAACGCACCTTCAAGATAGTCGAAGGGGAACCGCTGGAGACCAGCTACGGCGAAGATCTCTATGACAGGATATTCTCCGGAGCCGCCAGGAAAGAGGAGACAGGAAAGATCGAGGCGGGTGCTGCGCAGAAGATGGCCTGAGTGTGTGAAATAGTAGCGAGGGGTTCCTGTGCAGGCTTTAGTGAAATTTGTCGCGATTTGTCTTTCAAGGACGCTTCGTTAGGCCTCTCGAAGGCGAGTCGGCAGCTCAGCGACTCCTAGGAAGTCGAATTCTGTTCCATGTCAAGAAGATTATGACTGTCCTTTATACGCGCCAACAAGGGTCGGGATTACCGCGACCTAGCTGGGTTTCATTGAATCTGGGGAGAGGTTGAGATTGAGATTCCTTGGCCATCCGCTCGGGCGCAAGGAGAGGGTCGCGTGATATCCAGATTCCGTCAATTCGGACGAACCCTCTTTTCGATAAATCCTCTAGCTTCAATTTCTGGCCATGTAGGCATGGCGAAGGAAATAGTTTGACGCGAAGGCAGTTTGACCCACTAACCTGCAACTACTTACCCGATACGGCCCCGACATGTTCCGAACCCCCGGGTTCGAGTCCTGGTCGCTTCCTGCGCTCCGGCTTCCATTGTAATCGTGGGCCAGAACGCTGAAGAATAGAACCGCCATGGTCTTCTTCGTTCCGGAGTTCGATGGCGCGAATAATAGTCGTCACAGCATTTTGCCGCTGCAATCCTTGCCACCACGAAACTACTCTAGACATCTACGGCGGCAATGCATAGAATATGTCACAATCACCCTACTGCCACATTCATGTAAATGCTAAAATACCAAGCGAGCGTTGTTTTCGCAGGTCCGTGCCATCCTCCTTTGGAAAACGAAGACCTGTATGTGATGCATGTTACAGCTGCTCTTAGAAGCCGTGTGCGCCGCCTCGTTGTGATATTCCTCATCCGAAAACGAGGCGTTTGGGTTCCCCTATCAGAAATCTGTCGTGGAACAGGGAAGAGCACGAACCAGGTCATTGGTGCGGTTCGCGGTACTGTAGGCGAGTACGAGCCAAAATATTCCCTTCTGAACCTACGGATTGTCCAGCAAAAAGAAATCGCGACGTCGTCAAGAAGAAATCAGAAGTTATACAAACTCGCAGACATGAACGAGGAAACTTTCAAGTTGATTGAGTCTATCTTGGACAAATACAAGAAAGAAGGCGAACTCTAGCTTGCGGAGGTAGACGCATTACGCCGATGGCTCATCTCATTATACATGGCGATGCGCAATCAATCGAAGAACACGGTTGGCAAACTCGCATCGTCAGTCGCTTCCTGCGGCGCGCTCAGATTGAGGAGTCTTCCCACAACATTGAACTGAAACCCTCTAACAATCTTCTATCCAGTTGTAATTACGACCGTAACTACAGTCGTAATCTTTCCTTATATTCTTGGGTACCTAATCGCGACCCATGAGAGGTCACCTCCGACTGAAAATGACAAGAGGGTCGAGTTCGTGGGCGAAATTGCTCGGACTGGGGTGTCTGTTCCTCCTGACTCTAACGTTAGTTAGCGCGACTGCAGGTATCGCTGCGGGAGACAGTCCTTCGACTGTACCCTACAAGACTGTACCCTACAATACCTCGACGATGACCTCACCGGAAGGACAGGTCATACCGCCGGGTTGCGTGCACTTTGTGCAGAATGGAGCGATGGTAATGGGAAACGGAACCGTGCTGAACACGGACGGGTCCAGACAACAAATAGGCAATTCCTGTAAGAGCTGGCAGAGTGGAGTGCAGCCACCAACAATCAGCAGTTGGGTGGAGGACGCCTATGACACATTGGGCTCAGGGTCAAACCCTGTCGGTTCGTCCTCGGCGTATTGGACTGTTCCACCCGCTCCTAGCACATGCTCTTCCTCTTCCGGTCAACTGCTGTTCTTCTTCAATGGACTGGAAGTTGATCAGTATGATACTGCCGGCGAACTTCTCCAACCTGTACTCGCGCACGGATACAATGGTGGCAACTACGGCTGCTACTACTACATGCAAGCCTGGTATGTTTACACGGGTTCTCCTGGTTATATTGCAACCACTGGAGTGACAGTGAGCTCCGGAGACACGCTTTGGGGTTATATGGCGTACATAGGGACCAACCCAAACACAAGTACCTGTTGCTGGTGGGAGATTAAACTCTTAGACACATCAACCAACCCACAACTTATCACATACGAATACGTTCAGACCTCAGCCTATGGGGGTTACAGCGCTATGCGCGAAATCTATGGAGGTGTCCTAGAAGCGTACAGCGTGTCCAGTTGCACCGATTTGCCGGGAGGAAGCTCGGGGTCGACGGATTTCACCTCCCAGTATATATTGGATACCTCAGGAACCCAAATTACTCCAAGCTGGACTGGAGTGGTTACGTCCGGGCTCTCACCACAGTGCGGTTATGGAGGTAGCTTCGGAAGCACTTACGTCGATTTGACTTACTAGGCCAATGTTCTGGTGGGTCCGTTTGGACTGGAGCACTAATGAGACTAGCGAGCTCCGACTTCGCATGAGCCATTCGTCACGCGAATGTATGGTCAATCGTCGTCGCGCCGCTTTTGGGGCGTCTTCTGATAGGCGTTGGCGCCGCGGGACCCGCAGAATCTTGAACCTGCGGCAGGGAGTTCGGTTCCTTTGGGCAAAGGTTCAAATTTCACGGAGGTGTTTCTAATCTATATGTTGCGTACAGCCGCCATGGTGGCAGTAGTATTGTTGGTGGCAGGGGCCGCAGCTTTCGTTCTCGTGAACGGATTAAACGGTCTAGGGAGGACTGCGGGGCCGAGCTCAAAGACGTCGGTCCCGGAAATATCCGTCTCCAACGCTTCTGCGTCCACCGCGTCAACCACTTCAATCCCGGCTGTCTCTCTCTCCAATTCGACTAGCTTCTGTACATATCCCAGCGGATCTATGGGCGTCTTATTACGCGTGCTTTCAGACTCGGATTCGACCCCCGTTGCGGGCGCGCTTGTGACGACATCCTACGAGTTTCCGTACACATGTGTACCAGGCGCGAATGTGGCGTCGACCACATCGCAAGCATTCGAAAGCTTCACGACCACGAGCACAGAGTGGTATTACTTACACGGGCTTAACGACGGCACCTATTCCTTGTCTGTCGAATACGGTGGCCAAACCTATAACTTGACGGCAACCCAAAGGCCCGGGTTATACAGCTGCGTGACGTTGCAGGTTCCTTCGGGATCAGTCGATACGACTTATGGGCAAAGTTGCCCCGCGAGTGGATCCTGAAATGGAGAAGTTCGACCTTATCTTCCACAACCGGAGACCCCTTTCCTTCATTTGCCTTTCGTGCAGCCTTTAGCCACCTTACCTCTTCAGGGAATGGTGTCTCACTGACTGTATACTGTGTGTGGAGCATAACATTGGCTTTGAAGTCAGACTGAGAGTATCTCTATCTCTTTCTTGAGGCCGCCTCAACTAGAACCCCTCTTTCCTGTCTCTTTGCTGATTCGTTCCTGCTGGACCCGGTTTCGACAATGCAGGGTGCGCTATTTCATTAAAATGATAGTAGCGAGGGGTGGAGTTTCAGAGGGATATCCCTCCTTTGAACTTACGGTCGGATTTGACTCCGATCACCGCTCTGCGGGTTTCAGAGTCCTTTCGGACTTATGAGCCCGCCGGGATAACCTGGCTTCCCCACCTCGCTGTTTTGAAAGACTGATTTCTGACCCTTATATCCTTCTCGGAATTCTCTTCTACGCTTTCGAGAGGACGAGCTTCTCCGCGTCCGCCCCGACCGCCGCGTCGACGTCCTCCTTGAGCTTCCTCAGCCTCTGGACGTCATGCCCTTTCTTTACGAAGCGCTTCACCTCCTCCTCGAACGGCCTGGCCTTGTCCCCGTCCAGCAACTTGTCGGCGAAGCAGACAATCTTCTGCTCGATGGTCTTCGGGACGTAGTCTCCCGGCGGAAAGCTGAGCGCGACAGCCTCCTTCGGCGAGATGCCCGCGCCGACGTGCCTCCGGACGGTCTCCACGACGACGCTGTCGACGCCCTCCTTCTCCAGGATCCCCGCGCCCACGTATCCGTGGCTGACCGTCTGGGTCTGGCTCCGCCCGATGTCGTGCAGCAGGGCTCCCGCGACCGCGGCCTGCACGTTGACGGCTCGCCCCTGCCCGGCCGCCCTCTCCGAGAGCAGCTTCGAGATCCTTGCGCACGCCTGGCAGTGGCCCACGATTCTGTCGTTGCTCCCGTACTTCTTGTGGAGTGCCAAGGCCTCTTGCGCGTTAGGAATCATTCACTCACGGTCTTGCGCAGCTGAGAGGAGGCGGTCACTTTGCGATCGTGATGTCTTCTTCGAGCTGGTTAATCTTCCATCTGAGCGCCTCCTTCAGCTCGGTGTTGTCTATCCTGTTGAGTGGCCTCTGGCAGGTCGGGCACTTGAAGAAGGTCTCCATCGCCTCCTCGAAGGTCCGGGTGAGGCACGTGGGCGTCCCGCAGAAGTAGAACTCGCGCGTCTCCTCGTGGTCCAGGCGCTGCTTGAGCCTGTTGAGGATCTTCTTCTTCTGGGTCTGGATGAATCCGTCCGTCTGGTCGCGCTGCGCCTTCCACCTGTATACGAACCAGCCCCTCTTCGGGTCTCTGACCCTCACTCCGGAGATCAGGCTCCTCCCGAACAGGTCGTAGAGGGCCTTCCTCACCGTCTTTATCTTGAGCCCGGTCGCCGAGGCGATCTCCTCGTCCGTGGCGTTCTCGTTGTTGAGCAGGGCCCTGGCTACCCGGACGTAGTCGGGGCCGCCGATAAGGCCCGCGACCTTTACGAAAGTATCCTCGTATTCTATTTTCACGATTTCTGTTCTACCCGCTTTCCTGTTGCAGAGGGAACGATTCTCAGCTTATAATCGCCGAACACCTTCTTAAGCTCTTCCCCCTTTTGCAGCTCGTGGATCGTTATCGCCAGGGCCGCGACCTCCGAATGGGGCTGGGAAGTCACCGCGATGTTGTAGTCCGCCATCTTGTAGACCTCCCCGGGCACCTTGGGCCCCCCTACGGCGATGAGGAAGCTGTCGCGCTTTCTCAGCTCGGCGATCTCGTCCTGAAGCGGAGTACCATACATCGTCAGGTGGACGATAGCCCTCCCCTCCGCCTTCGCGTCCTGGAAGACCCGCTTCCACTTGCCCTCGACGACGGCGAAGTCCCCGCCCCACGTGCGGTTGACGTCCCCCACCGTCTCCTCGAGCTCCTTCTCCACCTCCTCCAGGTAGATAGACTCCGCCCCCAGCGCCCTGGAGACCAGGCAGAGGTGGGTGAGGGTGCGATAGTCCCGGACGTATCTGTGCCCGACCCTGACGACCTTGACGCTCTTCAGGCCCAACTCAGAGGGGCACCTTGCCCTGTATCCCTTCCTCCTCGGCCGCTTGCCTCAGCTTTACGTCGGCGAGACTGATCAGGTCCTCCACCCCCTGCCCAGTCTTCGAGGAGATTTCCACGATGTCGACAGGCCCGAGCTCCCGCTTCCTCTCCTGGATCAGCTCCGCGGGTGCGAGGTCGCACTTGTTCAGCACGAATATCGCCCTCGAGGGCTTGACCATGAGGTCCGCCAGGGCCTGCGCGGAGCTCTCGTAGCTCCTGATGAACTTCTCGGCGGACTGGCTCACGTCGAGGAGGAGGAAGACCACGCTCGCGTAGGATATCTCCTCGAGCGTCGACTTGAAGGACTCGACGAGGTACGCCGGGAGGTTGCTGATGAACCCGACCGTGTCCGTGAGCAGGGTCTTCCTCTGCCCGACCATCACCGCCCTGGTCGTGGGCGCGAGTGTCGTGAAGACCCCCGCGTCGACGCTCTTCGACTCCCCCGTGAGCCGGTTGAAGAGGCTGGTCTTCCCGGCCGCGGTGTAGCCCGCGAGCGCTATGGTCGGGAACGCGAGCTTCCTCCTGTGCTCCCGGAATATCTCCCGCCGCTTCGCGACCCCCTCCACCTTCTTCTTCAGCGTAGAGACGCGGCTCTTCATCATCCTCGTGTAGACGTCGGCCTCGTACTTGCCCAGCCCGAAGAACCCTGGCTGCTCGCGCTGTCTCGCCATCTTGACGCTCTCCCTCGCCCTCGGGAGCTCGTACTCGAGCTCCGCGAGCTGGACCTGAAGCTTCGCCTCTGCGGTCGAGGCCCTCATCGCGAATATCTCAAGGATCACCTTCTCCCTGTCCTTCACCTCCACCTTGCAGAGCTTGGCTAGCGCGTACGCCTGCGACGCTCTCAGCGTCGAGTCGAAGAGGACGAGGTCGGCTTCCTTCTCCCTCACCGCCTGGGCGACCTCCTCCGCCTTCCCGCTGCCGACCCCGTACTTTGCGTGGTGCAGGAACCCCTGGGTGACGAGGCCGACGGGCTCGTATCCCGCGGCCTTCGCGAGCGCCTCCGCCTCCTCGACGGTGTCGCTGTCGGGGCGCGTCACCAGCAGCGCTTTGTTGGATCTCAGATTCCAGTCGGCCTGCCGCCCTCGAGCTCGGAGAGGGAGACTAACAGATTGATCTTCAACTCGTGCATCAACTTCCTCGTGAGCGTGACGTCGGGCTTCAGCTTCTTCGACTCGACCATCTTGATCACGGACGGCTTCTCGTTGAGGAGCTTCCCAAGCTGCTCCTGCGATAGGCCTAGCTTCTCCCTCGCCTGCCTGATCAGCAGGTAATACTCGGGGTCCACTTCGTACTCTGTCTCGGCCGGCCTCTGAGCCATCGCCCTCAGCGCGCCCTGCGCGGGGTAGCTCCTGATTGGGTTGGAACGTTGCACCCTGTTGGAGATGATGGACACGGCGGGTGCCGCCGGCCCGATCTGCTTGCCCAAGCGCGCGCAGTTGTCGCAGACGACCATTATCGCCCCGTCAATCTCGACCCTGTTAGGGGACGCGCGGAGGGGAGCACCGCATACCTCGCACATAGCCTTCATGATGGTCCATGCTCCGAAACTCGCCTTAAAAGCTTCGCCCGGCCAAACCCTCGCATGGAGGCCTAGGCGGCGCTTGGTGACGGTGGCGGTCTTTCAACCGGGGCTGGACGCCCTCGTCTACGACGCGGTCGCCTTGCTCTGGATACTCTCATTCTTCGTCGAGACTCTGATAATACGGAGCGACGGGGCGAGGTCGACCGCGGTCAGGTCGGACAAGGGGTCGGGCCTCCTCATCTTGCTGAGCGTCTTCGGCTCGATCTCTATCGCCAACTTCTTCGCGGCCTCGGGTTTCGCGCTCCTGCCCGTCGCCGCGTTCTACGCGGGCTTGGTAATGATGATCCTGGGGATCGCGTTCAGGTTCTGGGCGGTCGCGAGCCTGAGGAGCTTCTTCTCGTACACGGTCCAGATAAAGGAGGGGCACCACGTGATAGAGTCCGGACCGTACCGGTTCGTGCGCCACCCGGCCTACGCCGGGAGCCTCCTTACGATAGTCGGGGTGGGCTTCGCGCTACAGTCGTGGGGCGCCGTGCTCCTGATCGCGGCCGTCTTCTTTGCAGCCTTCGGATACCGCATCAAGGTGGAGGAGAGGGCGCTCCTCGTTTCGCTGGGAGAGGAGTATCTCTCGTACGCCAAGAAGGTAAAGCGGATGATCCCGTACGTCCTCTGAGCGGAAGGTCGTAGATTTTTAGATAGGCTCCGCGGCACCGGCCTCAGCGACATGAGGCTACTCGACGGCAGGACGCAGTTCTCCATCATGCTAGACTATGAGTTCGGGGTCGGGACCAGCGGGGCGCTCCCCAAGTCTGGCCTCAAGTTCGTCTACTCGAAGCGGTCGGACAGGCTCAAGCAGGTGATTCACGACGACAAGCTCTTCGCCACCATCAGGCCGAACGGCGTCATAGCCCCGACCTACTACGGCGCATGCGTGCTGATGAAGTCCAAGGCCTACGCGGAGAACTCGGTGGTCGTGGAGCAGGCGGCGGTCGAGTTCGTGAGAGAGGGGAGGTCTGTCTTCTGCAAGTTCGTGAAGGACGCGGGGAAGCACGTCCTCTCGTCAGGCGAGGTCGCCGTCCTGGACCCTGCGGGCAGGGTCATCGCGGTCGGGAACGCGAGGGTCCATGGAGATTTCATGCGACAATTCAAACACGGCGTTGCCGTCAAGGTCAGAGGAACCGCTCTGCTAGTAGATTCAAAGGCCTAGGCTCTAGCGATTACCTGTTTTCAGAGACTAGGGCGACTAAATTCGCCCTTCGGAGGTCTACCGCGGTATCACGTGGCGCGCTCACGCAAGAATACCCGACTCTAGACTCCGTTCTTGCGACATCCTTGAGTCCAGATGAAGCGACGGTTTCATTGGGAATTGGCAGGTCGGCACAGTATCGAGTTCAGAAGAGGTTCGGAAGGAAACCACCCGCCTTTCCTGGTGGGAGGGAAGCGAAGAAGCGAAGAGGGCCTCCGAATTCTTCTCCCCTACCTGCTACCATGAGGGCCTGACTCTGGTGTGTTGAATAACTGGGCTTTCACCGTCACAAACGATTAATCCTGGTTGAGCGATTAGCTGTCCTGGCGCAATTCGGACCTCTAGCTCCGCGATAAGTTGTCACATCGGTAACCAAGATGGCAGTTATTCAACACACCACCTGACTCGCAATACAGAGATATGGCCGCCAGATTAATTTCGGCTTCGCAGGATAGGCGGTCGGAGACCTTCAGTGGTCTGACGCTCTCTAACAGTTGATGGGATTGTGCCCAGATGGGAATGTGCGGGCATCATCCTCCTGTGCGATTTCGCTCATGTCTATCCTCGCCGAACGAGGCGATCACGACCATGTGGATTGCGACCTTGAGTGTCTGCATCTCGATGATAGGCGCGTCCAAAATCTTGGAGAACCTCTTCGCGATCATCAGGTTGGACAGGAGCCAGGCGTTGTACAGGACGAGGGCGTAGTAGAAGTATAGCAGCCTGAGGGCGTGGCTCTTGCTCGTGGTCCTCGCCCTGAGTCCCTCCACGCCCGCGTATCCCGTCTCGATGCCCCACCTCCTCCGATAGTCGTCCGGGAGCCTCCTCACGTTCCACATCACGAACCTCCTCGGGATGTTCGTCGCGAACGCGATGTACCTCTTCAACGGGTCAGCTTCGTCCTCGCACCCTCTCCTCTGGAGTATGACGATGTTGTAGGCGCCCTCCCTCCTCTCCGTCGACGTGATCTTGCACCGCGAGACCCTCCTCCTCTCGCCCCGGGCGTGCTCCCTGATCGCCTCCTTCGTCCTGCTCGTGAGCTTGCACGGCATCAGGTACCGCTGCCCTTCCTTCTCGAGCCTCGCCATGCAGGACGCCGAGAAGAACTCCCTGTCGAGGAGGAGCAGGGAGACCTCGACCTCGCGGAGCCTCGTCGTCTCGAGCAGGCTGGCGACGACGTCGGCGCTGTCGTCCAGCGGCCCCACGTGGGCGCAGGCTATCTGCGCCCTCCTTCCCTCCTCGACGCACTGGAGGGTGGCGTACGTCTCGAACTTGAACGTCCCCGCCTTCTCCTGGCCACGGGTGAGGAAGGGCTCCATCCCGTCGTCGTACCGGGGGATCTGGTGCTTGTCCATGGCACAGACGACGGGCTCGTTGAACACCCCGAACCTCCTCAGCTCGCGCAGGGTCGAGTCCAGCGCCCTCTCCACCTTCGTCGAGACGTCGCTCTCGGAGAGCCTCGAGACCGCGTCCCGGACCCAGGAGCCTGACGGCACCCTGGTCGAGGACGCCTCCACGGAGAGCCTCCTCATCCCGGACTCCGCGTAGCGACCCTCGATGGAGAGGAGGGTGAGCGAGTGGTGCAGGTCCTCCTCTTCGTAGAGGGCGTTGTACCTGCCGGAGACGGGTATTGACACCTCGGTGCACATGATTTGGGTAAGCCTTTCAAAGGCCTCCCTCGACGCAGCATACTCGTGCGCCATCCTCAGGACTGAGTTGTGGTGATTCATGCCTGGGGAGAAGCGCACGCTCCTCAAGCACACGAGAATCAAACAGAATGGGCTAGATGCTCAAGGCACATTCCCATCTGGGCACAATCCCATCAACTGGATTCACACAAACAATTGAGGCATGGGCATAATTCTATCGTTGATTGACGCGTTAGCAAAATCTGATTGAGATAGGATGCTAAGGGTCTCCGTCCCGGGAGACCTGTTGGCACAATGAATCCCGGTAGGAGACTTCCTAGCACGGTGCTACTCTCAG